>JAAFKA010000014.1 GCA_013299115.1 Cytophagales bacterium | reverse complement strand
AATCGTACTTTCGCTAGTTCCAACTTGCAAAGCAATTTCTTTTTGTGATATATTCCTTGCAAAAAGTGCAGAAATTTCATATCTTTGTTTTAGGGTTAAATGTGCCATAGTTTTATTTTGATTTTTTATTTCGCAATTCAAAAATAAACATAAAATATGACAGTATTTAACCTTTTTTAATTTTCCCCAAATTTCATTTCAAACTTGATTCCAAGGAATATAAAATATAATACAAAGAAAATATCCTAAAATGGTATAATTAAAACTATTCTTTTTATTTGTTGTGTGAGTTCAATACATACAAAATCTTACAAACAATTTCTTGTTAGGCTAAATTCTGCAAGAGAGCAAGCAGGTTTAACACAAGTGGAAGTTTCTAAACTACTTGATAAACCTCAATCTTTTGTTGCCAAATGTGAAAATGGAGATAGGAAAGTAGATGCAATTGAGTTATTACAATTTTCAAAACTCTATCAAGTGCCTGTCGACTACTTTTTTGAAGGAGTAGAATTATAAGCTAATGGAAAATTTAGAATGGATTAACAAAGTGCGGCAATATTGCATAAAATATAATATTCCTGTTGAGTATTTGCCTGAAATTATTAGTGACCCAAAAGTTATACCTATGGTTAGAGGTAAGGCTTTTGAGTTTTCTGTTTTTTTACGTTTGCAACAAATTTTACCAAGCTCAGAGTGGCTCGTAAGTAAGCCTTTTATGAATGCACAATTTGGCATACACGATATGGACGTGAAAGTAATGCACATAGCAACCCAAAAAGTGATAAGTATTGAATGTAAATTGGCAGGAAAAGGAACTTTTCGGGTTTTGAAAAATGGAAATAGTCAAATTAAAGTGAAATGTATGCGGTCTCGTACATTAGGCGAAAGTAAAGTTAAAGAATTAGCACCAAAACTTAATATTCCTGAAAGTTTATTGCAAGTCCATAATGACCAATATGTAACTTCCGATTTTGATATTGTTATCACAAGTATTGCAAATGCTTTTTATGAAACAGACGCAGAAACTGATTTATTTGAATGGCAACCTACTGAAAAAGCAATAACATTTTTACAAAATATTTCAGAACTTACAAATTCAGAAGATTTGCAACATTTTGCTTACAATAAAATGTATGTAGCAAGTTCTGAAAGTTTGGCTATAAAAGAGAATAATAATATTACTTGTACTCGAAAAGGTTGCACAAAACTCCAAAACTGTGGCTTTATTCCAAATTACCCATTAATAACCTTTGAAAATGGCAATAAAAAACCTAACAATGCTTGGTTTGAAATTGAAAACTGCGAATTATTATTTAAGTCTATGATAGAAAAAAGCAAATAAAACAAAACTAAAAACTACTAAAAGCTAATTCCAAAGCAGGCATAAATTTTGTAACTCCTTGATAATTAAGGATAAATATTTCACGACCTTTTGACCTTTCTCCTTTTTTCTTTTCTGTATTATCTTTTTTTTGGTCGTCTGTTCTGCTAATGGTGTAATTCCATTCTTTTTCTAAAATGCAACTTGCCCAACTATATAACTCTCTTATTTCGGGAGAATTGTCATAAGTTATCATAAAATTAAACTTATGTGAATTTCTTTGTAAAGTATTTGCTAAACGAATGTGGTCGTGTTTTGAAAACGAATGTGTATAAAATTTGTCTTGGTCTGCATTAAAATATGGTGGGTCAAGAAACAAAAATATATTTTGATTAGGCTCTATGTTATCTATCAAAATTTCAAAATCAAGATTTGTTATTGCTACATCTTGTAGTTTTTGAGAAGTACGCAAAATATTATTTCCCCAATTTTCAGGTCGCATACTATATTTATCACCATAACCCCAATAACAATTTTTCATATTCATAATTCCCGAATAAGAAGTACGATTAAGATAAAACCAACGCAATGCTTTTTCTAAATCATTCGTAGGTTTAAACTCATTTTTATAAAAAGTGTGTCTTTCTTTTGTAGCTTGTTCACCAAATAAGGCTTCAATTAGTTCATTTGGTTTATCACGTATAGTAAGATAAGTATTAACTAACTCAAAATCAGCATCATTCAACCAATTTGATTTTACTTTTGGTTTTGCAAAAAAGATAGAAGCACCACCTGCAAATGGTTCTATATAGGTTGTGTGTGGCTTTATTTGCTCTAAAATTAAATTCCTTGCATAAAATTTTCCACCTGCGTATCGAAATGGAGAGTTAATAGCACTTTGCATAAGTTTTGTATAAAAAAATGAGTAAATTAATTAAATTGTTAAAGGTTTCATTCTACCCCAAAACCTTTTTCCCTTCTGCCTCCTTCGCCTCCATATACCTCCTCCACATTGCCATCGTCATTCCCATTGCCATTATCAACGTACCAATCCACAACAAACCAATCAAAGGAAACTCAACAGCCTTCAAAATTATCCAATCTTTTTGGGTAGTTTGGGCAATGAAAGTGATTTTGCCCTCCTGCGGGTTAATTGCCTCTAAGGTTAGTTTTACGCCCAAACTTTCGTTTGCATCTGCAATTTTGCGAACCATGTTGCCCTTAATCAAATAAGCAGGTTTTAGGGTAAAAGTTTTGTTGTTGCCCAACAGCCGAACTGTGGCAGTAGCATTTACATCTTCGTCATCAACTTTGTTGCCCGCCCCCATACTCTCAAAAATTGCAATGTAGTCGTTTATCACAAACGTATCGCCAACCGTCAGATTATAGGTTTCGGGATTTGCCCATTTTTTCTCTTTTTCAGGGTCAGGAATATTCGTGATGTGCGTATAAAGGTCTGATTTCCAAGACATGGACACATCAGGGCTTGGCACAACGCCATTGCCCATTTTGTCATTCATTTGGATACGTGGATAGAGCAGAAACTTCTCCTTATTCGCCTTTTCATACTCAATTTCATAGTAAGTATTTTCGTGATAAACCTGCAAGGTGTCGCCTTTGGTAAAGTAAGTTTTGCCCTTGTAAACCAAATCCTCTGTTGTCGTCATGCGGTAAGGATTGGCGGTTTCCTGCAAAATATCCTTGTCTATGTAGGTCGGAAAGTCGGCAGATTTCACCCGCAAGCCCTTGTAAGTCAGCGTATATTCATATTTACTCCCTGCATCTGTACGGACAGCCTTCATATATTGCGGTTGGTTGCGAAAAAGCAGCAAGTTTTCCTTGTTCATCTCGTCTGTAAACTCCCGATTATATAACAAGCCCGTCGTGTTTTGCGAAATGGTAGTAGAGTAACCCGCCGAAAACAAAATACCCAGCAGCATCAACGCAATGCCTATATGTGCCACTGCCCCACCCGATAGGTTCAAAATTGGGTTGGTTTTGCCATTTGCAGCCTTGCTTTTTGCCAACCGATAGAGTACAAAACCATTGGAAACAATAGCATAAACCGAAAAAGTGGTGAGAATAATGTACTGCCAATTATGAATTTTTGCGACTAAAATTAAAGCAGCAGAGAGTAACATCGTGAGGGTGAGGACGTTAGCCCAAGAGCCAAGACCAGCCCCCATGCCAAGCCCCCCAACCCCCAAAGGGGGAGTAAAGTCAAACTCCCTCCCCTTTGGGGAGGGCTGGGGTGGGGCTACCCCCCCTTTGGGGGTTAGGGGGCTTGGCGTAACTCCCCCTTTGGGGGTCGGGGGGGCTTGCCACCAAAAAAGCTGTGCCGTTGCCGAAATTGCAGTAACAGCCACTGCAAACCATAATTGGAATTTGGTATAAAAAGCAATTTGGTCAGACGGCGGAGCAAGGTTAGATTTGATACCAATAAATCCTAAAAATGCGTTGTAAACAGGAATGGAGGTTGGAATTAAGACCTGAAAACCTGCCAAACAGAGGGTTGTAGCCCCAATAAAGACCCAAAACTCTTTGGAATAGACACTCAATTCTTTGTCGGTTGTTGGTATTTGTTTCCAATTTATTGCCAAATACAAGCTTGCAATGCCCAAAAAAGCAAACAAATAAATCAATAATTGTCCCGACAAGCCCAAATCTGTAAACGAATGGACAGAAGCATTGCCCAACACGCCGCTGCGGGTAAGGAAAGTGGCGTAGAGAATAGACAAAAACGTAGAAATAGTGAGCAACATAGCAGCTTTTAGTCCTGTTTTGTTGGTTTGGTAGTTCACAATGACGTGAAAAGTAGCCACTAACAGCAACCAAGGCACATAAACAGCATTTTCAACAGGGTCCCAATTCCAATAACCACCAAAATTTAGGGTTTCATACGCCCAATACGCACCCATCATGATGCCCACGCCCAAGACCACACCCCCCAACAGCACCCACGCCAAAGCAGGTTTTGTCCATTCTTTGTATTTTTTTTGTTGCAAGCCCGCAATGCAATAAGCAAAAGGCACTAAGGTTAGGGCAAAACCCAAAAACAAGGTCGGCGGGTGAATAACCATCCAATAATTTTGCAACAACGGATTTAGACCATTGCCATCTTTTGGCACAAAATCAGGTTGCAATTTGAAAACGGGCAAGTCTGCCATTGCCTCTTTGAGCAACAAAAACGGCGAACTGCCTATTTTTAACTCCCCAAACAGCACAATGCCGAGCAACATAGAGGTCAAAAAAGCCTGCACAGCAGCAAAAACCGCCATCACAGGTGCTTCCCACGTTTTGGCTGTCCGCATGAGAACCAGCCCTAAACAGACGTGCCAAAAAATCCACAACAAAAAACTGCCTTCCTGCCCTTCCCAAAAGCAAGAAATCATATAATAAACAGGCAAATTATTAGAGGAGTGACTCCACGCATAGTGGTACTCATAATAATGTTGGTATATGATAAAAAACAAACTTGCAATGACCACAAACACTGCAAAGGCGTGCAAATTGAAGGTAAGTCGGGCAAAAGTCCCCCAACTGCCAAGCCCCCCAGCCCCCAAAGGGGGAACAAGCCCCCCAACCCCCGAAGGGGGAGTTACACCCATTTCGTCAAACTCCCCCTTCGGGGGCAGGGGGGCTTGTAGGGGGCTTGCCTTAAAATACGCAAAAGCCGACAACGCAGCCATGACAAACGAGGTCAAGACTGCCAAATGTCCAATATAACCAATGGTGGTGTGCATGAGGATTTTGTTATTGGCTTAACTTGATGCGTAAATCTTGTATTTGCTCAATGGTTAGCCCTGTTATTTTTGCTATAAAGTTATCACTTGCACCTTCTAAAATTGCATTTTTAGCAATTTCCGTTTTTTCTGCCATTCTTTCTTTGGTTAAAACAATTTTTGCTGCCTCTTTATTTTTTGCTTCTGTTCGTTCTTTTTCGGTTAAATTTTCAAAAGTGATTAACTCCACTGCTTTCCTAATTCCTTCATTATCAGTATTTAATACAGGTCTTTCAGGGCTATGAATGGACTGATAAATCAAATCTAACCAATCTCTTATTGATTGTGGGGTTTCTTCGTTAGGATGGTTAGGGTTTAAGCAAACAAATTGATGTCCGTATAAATTTCTTATTTTCCCCTGTAGAGTTTGCGGATTAAGTGTCAAAAGCAAAACCTCATCAAGAATAGGTTTACCATTTTTTTCACTAATTTTGTAGGGTGCTGTTAAAACTACAATGACATAAACAGTCCTTTCTATGTTGTATTCTTTGCTACTTTTTTGTTGTTCTGCAATTAACATCAAAAAATAATGCAAGAACCTATCAAAATGATGGTCGTATTCTACACGTTGAATTTCTATGCAAATTCTTTTATCAGTTGTTTCTGCAAATATGTCAAGTTCAAAATCAACGTAGCCAATCTTAGGCTCAAACTTTTTTTCAGTTTCAATTTTGTCAATTTCTACCTCAATGCCCAAAATATCACGTACAAAAGCCTTAAAAACTGTTGGGTCTGTAAAGGCTTTTTTGAAGATTACTTCATTATCTAAGTTACCAAGCATAATTTTATCTCGTTGAATTTTGTTGCCACAAAGATACAAAATAATTGAAAATAATTAGGTTCTTACCGCAAAATTACGCAATTTTTTTAATTTCCTGCATACAACTGCCATGCTTTTTCAGCTATTTTGTCAGTTAAGTTCATGACGTAGTAAGCCCCGTTGCCCACGTCTGTTACTTTGTCTAAATAACTTTCCTCTCTCAGCAAGTTAGAAACATTGCGTGCTATTCTTTCGCCAAATTCGGGTGCTTCGGTGGTGTGTGGCACAATGGTTAAACTATTGCAACCACCCAACACAGCAGCCATAGCTTGGGTCGTATTGCTCAGCAAATAGTGGTTTGGATTAGGTTTTTCGTCTGGTTTTGGCTGTTTTTGTGTGGTTTTGGCGTGCAAATACACCTGATAAGGCTCAAAATTGGCTACGCCATGCAACCATGCCACTTGGGTTACTAAAAGTCGCAAAGCACGCAATTTGGAAATTTCTACAAAATAATATTGCCCAATAGGGATTTCTATTTGCAAATGCTCGAAAAAATATTGGGCTGAAAAATCTTTATTTTGGCTCTGTTGGTTTGTCAAACAGTGGTCTATTTGTTGCAAAACGGAAGTTAGTTGGGCAGTGGCAGTTTGGGCAGTGCTGGGCGGTGCAACTACAAATAATTTAAAAGTTGTGGGCAAATTTGTTGTACCAAAACTCAAATTGCTAACTTCGTTTTTGCAACTGATGCTACCTGTTAAAGTCTGTAAATCAAGCTGTTGGCTTTGACAATAGGCAAGATAAGCCGTTAAAAAATTGGTAGTTTCTTTGGCTGTTTCCAACTCAAAACTTACGGCACAATAGGGTAATAAGATGTCTTTGAGCAAAGTTGCAAAATCAAAATTGGCAGCTAATTGGGCAGGTACAGCAAAACAAAGTTCCTCTACACCTTGATTAAGGGCAAACAAGGCTTTTTGGTTGGCAAGGGCAAGTGGCGTAGTTGCCAAATTGATTTGCATACAATTTCGCCAACTTGCCCCTGCGTTTACACCTATGTCTGCACCCGCATTTGCACCCTCTTGCGTAGGCGAAGGCTGTATCAAAAGTTGCTGATAAGCCAAATGCTGCACTTCGTCAGCCACCAAAAAGGCTTCGGCTGTTACGCCAGCCTCTACCTCCCAGTGGAGATAAGCCGTTGGGTCTGCTCCTTTGAGTTCTTTGCTTACATGTGCCAACCACGCAGTTTTATTGGCAGTTTGCTGGGCTGAAAATTCTGAAAACATAGGTGGTAGTGGTTAGTTTTTAGTGTTTATTTATAAGTTTTTTGTGTATTTGTTATGTTAAGTGTAGCAAAGAATGACAAAACGAAAATACAAATTTAGAGGGTCTTTATCAAATTACTACATTCAAAACTAAATATTCAAAATTGCGTAAAAATCACACGCTAAAGCATCTGCTGCACTCAAAATTAAATATTCAAAACTAAACATTTATTCGAAACAGCCTTGCCAGCTGAAAAGACAAGTCGGTAAACATAATTTTTGCACTTGCATTGCGGTCTATGTGCTGCATGGCTTCGCTTAATGCAAGATGGAGAGGTTGTATATTGTGTTCGTTGATAGAGGCATTGGCAAATTTTTTCACAAAATCGAGGGTTTCTGCCGACAATCTTATCATGTTGGCATCTCCATATTTGACTACTAAACCTTGCCTAAAAATACTCAACGCATAAAGCAACATATTTTTTTGCTCATCTTTATTCAATTCACTAAACTCTTCGGTTAGTTTTTGTATTGCCCCAAAATCTTTGTAAATGGTATAGCTGGCACGCAACCATTTTTCCAAAAATGCTTGCTGTGTGCCTTGTCCTTGCTCTATTTTTCGAAGTGCTTCCGCCAAATTGCCATCGGCAATGAGAGAAGTTTCGAGTAGTACCTGTTGGGTAAGGGCAGGATATTTTTGTTTGAGATAAGTTTCAATTTCTTGGTCTGTAAATTGCCGAATGGCTACAATTTGGGTACGAGATAAAATAGTGGGCAACATGAGGTTGATATTGTTTGAAACCAACAAAAAAATAGTTTTTGCAGGTGGTTCTTCCAATATTTTCAAAATGGCATTGGCAGCACTGCTGTTCATCAGTTCGGGCAACCATAAAATCAACACTTTATAACCGCCGCTAAACGAACTTAGCATGAGTTTGGAAATAATTTTACGCCCTTCATCTACGGGAATAATAGACTGTTTATTTTCTGCCAAACCAAAAGATTTGCCCCAATCATTGAGGTTGCCATAGGGGTTGGTAGCCAAAAAACTACGCCATTCAGGGAGAAAATCATCACTCAAATACCTTTTATTGCTACTTTCCTCTTCCTCGTCTTCTGTTTTGCCTTTTCCTTTCCCTTTTTGGCTGGGAGGTTTCACGTTGGCAGTCGGGAACACAAAATGCAAATCGGGGTCTATCTGCTTTTTTATTCGGCTACACGAGGGACATTTTCCACAAGAGTCTGTTTCCGTAGGATTTTGGCAATTCAGATATGTGGCATAAGCTAAGGCAAGGGACAAATTGCCAGTGCCCTCTCTACCCAAAAAAAGTTGGGCGTGGGCTACGTGGTTGTTTTGCACCGCCTGCACCAGCGTAGTTTTGAGGTCGTCTAAGCCTAAGATTTCTGAAAAAAGCACGTGATAATTTTGAATGTTTAATTTTAAATACTTGTATTTAATATACAATCTCGAACAGTTTAATAACCTATTTACCTCAACAACTCCCTTGCCTTTTCTATATCTGAAAAAACCACACCTTTGGCAGTCATTGCCTCTATGCTGTTTAGAAAAACCTCTTTGAGCAAGGCACCGTTGTAAGTTGTATCTTTGTATTGCAAATAAATTTGTTTTGCCCTTGCAAATTGACCCAAATACAGGGACGAAGTAGCCAAATAAGTGTAAGCCAATAACCTGCTTTTGTCGTAAGTCAAAGCCCTTTCTGCAAACTGCTGGGCTGCTATAAAGTTTTTGTCTAAGAGTTTGTAGCCCGCCACCGAAGTACAGAGTTTGGCTACGGAGAGTCGGGTGTTGTCGTCTTTGTCCATTTCATACAGTTTTTCGTAGAGTTTAATCGCAATTTCTCCGTTTCGCATCACTGCTTCGGCGTTGTTGGCATCATCACTCTGTCTTTCAAACTGCTGGGCAAATTTGTAAAGGTCTTCGGAGGTTTCAGTTTTTTTAATTAGCACCTCATACATTGCATTCAAGTTGTTGGTTTGCAAGGCGGAGTCTTGCTTGGAAGTAGCTTTTTCGAGTTTTACGGCAAAAAAGTTGATGTAAGCCGTAACCTCTTCGGCATTTTTTGCCTTCAAGAAGTGCTGCATACTTACAGGCTCACCCAATTTGGCTTGGGCTTCTGCAAAACCTATTTTGGCTCTGCTCAATAGTTGCGTATTTTGGTCTTCTATTTTAGTTTGGGCAGTGTCGAGCAAAATTCGCAATCCTTCTTGAAACAAAGTTTTGGCGTGTTTAGACTTTATTTTTTCGTCTAATTTTTCGTTACTTTCATAATCTCCTGTGTAATATTCGGCTGCGTCCACCAAATCTTTTGCATTTTCTTGGTCGTTAAACTCCTCAAAATCAACCACTACCCCAGCTTTTGCTAATTCTGCCAAAGAAAAATTGGCTACCCTGTCGGCAGACAAAAACTCACGCCAATCTGCATACCAAAGTTTTGCCTCGTTGTTTGCCACTGTCAAAACAGTTTTGTCATCGGGAGAAAAAACAGCCGAATTTACCACGTCATCATGCTTAAAAACTTGAGTTTGCTGTCCGTTGAACTCCCAAATTCGGGCGGTGTTGTCCGTTGAGGCTGTCAATATTTTTTTGCCGTTTGAGGAAAAAGCAACCGAAGTAATGGGGCTGCTGTGTCCTTTGAGCAACTCGACCAAACCGCCATTGACTGCCCACAACCTGACCGTAGCATCTCTGCTGCCACTCAAAAAATAACGACCATTGGGCGAAACTGCCAAAGATAAAATTCTTTCGTCGTGTCCTTTCCATTGCTTAATTATCTTGCCATCGAGGTCTATCAGCCGAATTACATTGTCTAAGCCTCCAATCAATAAATGTTTGCCATCGGGCATAAATTCTATGCAAGAAAGCATATCGTCTTCCTGTAAACGTATGAATTTTAGCCCTTTGCCGTTGGTTTGCCAAATTCTTATGGTTTTTTCGGAGTTAGCCGCCGCCACGTATTTGCTATCAGGCGAAAAAACTACCGAACTAATAGCACTTGCTTCTTGGGCTGGTATTTCCAAATTTTGTATAATTTTCCCCTCCAAATCGGTGATTTTGATAAGGTTGTGCAAATCGGAAAGGAGCAACATTTTTTTATCAGGCGACAATTTGAGCAAAGAAACTGTTTCGAAGTTATTGAGATTTTGGTGAACTTTGCCCGTAGAATCCCACCAATGCAAGCCTGAAAGTGGCGAATAAGAAACCAAAAAAGTAGATTGATTGGCAATATTTTTAGTAGAATTTCCAATAGAATCTTTGGTAGAGCTTTCGTTTGCCGTTGGGTAAAACAAAGCTCCTTCTATGTTTACGCCATTTTCTTTGAAAGTTTGTTTGCCATTTCCTCTCAAATCTATCAAAGCAGCTTTGCCGTCTTCGCTGGCTGTAAAGAGGTAGTAGCCGTTTGCGGAGAAAGTAAGGCTAGTAACAACTTTGGAGTGAATCATAAAAGATTCGATGACTTCTCCCTTTAAGTTCCAGATTTTTGCAGTTTTGTCTGCACTTGCCGTGGCTATGTTTTTGTTATCGGGAGAGAAAGCCACCGAAAAAATAGTGCCTGCGTGTCCTCGCAAGGTGCTTATTTCTTTGCCACTTCGTCTGTCCCATACTTTTGCAAAAAAATCTTGCCCTGCTGTAACCAAATAAT
Source organism: Cytophagales bacterium (assembly GCA_013299115.1). GTDB lineage: Bacteria > Bacteroidota > Bacteroidia > Cytophagales > Thermoflexibacteraceae > JAAFKA01. Next base: position 124,880 of record JAAFKA010000014.1, on the reverse strand, counting down.
TTTCATCAGGCGAAAAAGCAATATCCAACACAATGCCTGTGTGTCCTTTGATAGTTCGCAACAAATTGCCTTCGTGGTCGAGCAACTTTGCGGTGCTGTCTGCCAAGCCACAAGTCAAAATATATTTGCCCGAAGGCGAAAAAATAGCTTTCCACGTGCCGCCGATGTGTCCGCCAATGTTTTTTACCAATTCTCCTTTGCTACTATAAAGCCTAATGGTATCTGGTTGCACCTGCACAAAAGGCGTGCAAATCAAAATTTGCGTATCGTTGGGCGAAACATCGATATTGGATATTCTTTGCTCATCTCCCAAATCTATATTGCCAAACAATACGCCATCGGTATCCCAAAACTTCACTGTTCCATCTTCGCTACCACTAACTAAAAAGTTGCCATTGTGGGCAAATTCTATGCTGGTAACAGGTTTTTCGTGTAGTTGGAGGGTGTGCAAAGCCTTGCCGTATTGATTCCAAAGTCGCAACGTATTGTCTTGCCCACCTGTGGCTATGAGTTTGCTATCGGGAGAACCTGCAATGCTTAAAATACTGCCTTCATGCCCTTCGAGGTTGAGGTAAAAAATGTTATCACTCAAAATATCACGTATCACACCCCGCACACTTGCCGTAGAGTCTTTTTTATAGGCTCTTTCGGCTATTCGCAAGGCTAAGGCAGGATTGTCGTTTTGCACTTGTCTTGCCAACGAAACTAATTGATTGATTTCGGCAATAACGGCTTTGTTGTGGGCTTCGTTTCGTTGCCTGAAAGCATAAATGGTGCTTGCCACCGCCACCAATAAACCCAAAGCTGCCATACCTAACAAGAACCGCAAACGGGTAATGGTTTGCAATTTTGCCAATCTTTCGGCTGCTATCAATTTGCGACTTTCGGCTATGTACTCTTTCTGTAAATCTGTAACGTGAGGTTGTTTTTTTTGCCCTTTTTCCTCTGCCTCTGCCACCTTGCTCAACCAAGCTTCGGCTAAGGCATATTCGTTGCCCCGCAAAAGCAAGTCTGCACTTTTTTCTTTTTCATACCATTCGTTTGCAGATTTGCCCCATTTGGTATGCTGCTGCACATATTCTCTGTCGGTTTCTAAGGTGCGGAGCAGCTGCCCCATGCCCGTAGAAAAACTTTTTTTGAAGTCAATCCACTGCACCCTTGCCAAAGCGGGGTGCAAAATAGGAAATTTGTTAGAATCGTCTGCCACCGCAACAGGCAAAGGCTCTGCCAATACGGTAATAATTCGTTTGCCCGACCTGACTGCATGACTCACCTCCGTATCACAATAAGGCGAGGCAATGGATTTGGGCGAAATGATAAACAAAAAATTGTCGGCACTGTCTATGCCTTTGCGTATTTCATCGCCAAAATCTACACCTTCTACTATACTTTCTTGGTCAAACCACGTGGTTTTGCCGTAAAGTTGCAATTCATTGTTCAGTTTGCGGGCAAGGTCGCCATCGTTGCGTGAGTAAGAAATAAAAACTTCGGTGGCTAATTGCCCTCTTTTGGCTATGCTTTCATTGATATATTCCTCGTGCAAACCATGTGGGCGGTGTTGGTTTCTTTTGTTGCCCAATTTCAACCAATCTTCGGCAGTTTGCAAGTTATAGCCTCGCAACAAAATACTTGGGTTTTGGTTTTGGCGTTTCCATTTCAGGGCTTGCACCAACAAAACCTTGTGTTGGTAATAATAAACAGAATCTTTGTTTACTTCGGTCAATAAACTATCCAAATCATCACGCAAGTCGTCTGTACTTTGGTTGTCTGTGATGTCTATGTAGGTCAATTTGCTAATTTCTGTTGGAAAATCGGCAAAAGGCGTGGGCAAAACCAACAAAGGAATAACTCTTTTTTGGTAAAAAGTGGCGTGAGCCAAACACCGCAAAAAGAATTGGTTTTTGACAGTGTAAGGCGTAATAAAAAACACAAAATTGTCGGCTTGCTCTATGCTTTCCTCCACACTTTTGTCCCAATCTTGCCCTGTTTTGATGTCGGTTTGCGGACTCCAACAAGTAATGTTGTATTGCGACAAAGTTCGCACAATCTGATTGCGTAATTCTTTTTCGGTTTGAGCATGAGAAATAAAGACATCGCAAAGCAAATTTTCGGCATTTTTGCGACTTTCGCACACAAATTCAGCGTGCAAATCCGAAGGACGACAAGGTGGCAAAACCCGCACTTCTTTGGTTTTGGTCTTGTCTAAATCGTCTTGCACATAATCGAAAAAATCTTTGGTGAGTAGCCACTTTTCGGCATCTTTTCGTTCTTCGCCCACCAACAAATAGGCTGTTTGCTTTCTATTTTTCTCCCATTCTAAGGCTTTTTGCAACAAAACTGTATGCTTGGTAACATATTCTTTTTGGCTTTCCACCGTAGCCACCAAGCCCAGCAAGGCTTTTTCGAAGTCGTCTATTGCCTCCCATTCGGCTTGTGGTAGGGCAAAATCGGCTTTTTCCCTTGCCAAAATCCAATTCAGTTTTTGAATAACCACAGGTATTCTGTCGTACTCCGAGTCCACGTGCATCACAGGAATAATCCTTTTGCTATATTTGTAGGCAAGTTGCAACTCTTTGGCACAATAAGGCGAAATAATGGCGTGTGGCGAAATGATATAAACAAAATTGGGCGTGGTGCGGATGCCCTCGTCTATCTGTTCCTGAAAATCTACGGCTAAGGGAATGTCGTTTTGGTCGAACCATACATCATAACCCATTGCCAGCAGCCTGTCGTGCAGACGGGTGGCAAAGGTTTTGCTCTCTTTTCTTCCGTAAGAAATAAAAATATCGGGCATCGACTGGGATTGAAAGTTGGTAATTTATTGCAAAATAAGTAGAATGTAACAAACTACAAAATATAGACTAACAATGGTGTTTTTAAATTAGTTATGGAGTATTGCAAACAACCTTATCAAATGAAACTATTGCAATTCACATTTTATTTTTTCATTGGTACGGTATAATACAGAATGGCAAAATAATGAAAAAGTCCACCAATAAACACAAATACGTGCCAAATGGCGTGCTGGTAGGGCAGTTTGTGCCACCTATAAAAGATAGTGCCTATAGTAAAACTGATACCTCCTGCCAAAATTAACCACAAACCGTTAGTTTCTACAAACTCAAACATGGGCTTTGCTCCTAACACCACCAACCAGCCCATAGCCAAATAACTTGCTAAGGAAAGTTTTGGATATTTGCCTGTAAAAAATATCTTGAAGACAACGCCAAAAATAGCAATACTCCAAACAGCAACTAATAATACAGTCCCCCAAATATTCTGAATAGTAACCAAAGTCAAAGGCGTATAAGTGCCAGCTATCATGAGGTAAATCCCAATATGGTCGAATACACGTAGTTTGGTTTTGAGGTTTATTTCCTGCACACTATGATACAAAGTGGAAGCAGTAAACAAGAAAAAAATGCCAACCCCATAAATTAGGAAACCTATTAAAAGTTTTGTGTTTCCAAGAAATTGGGCATATTGCACCAATAGAATAGTTCCCCAGATACTTAGCAGAGCAGGAATGCCATGTGTAACTGCATTGGCTATTTCCTCTTTGAAGGTTTGTGTCATTTGTGTATAATTTTTATGAAATTTTAGAGCAACTTACTATTAGACTTTTTGCAGTCTTTCGGCAGCCAAAGCTAAGGTTTCATCTGTTTTGGCAAAGCAAAAACGGAGAACTTTGCGGTGTTTTGCCTCGTCATCTTGGCTATAAAAAACCGAAATAGGAATAGCAGCTACACCAAATTCTTTGGTTAGTCTAATAGCAAAATCTGTATCATCTTCTTGTGTAATGCTTTCATAATCAAGTAGTTGAAAATATGTGCCTGCCGTTGGCAAAATCTTAAACCTTGTTTCTTTGATTAACTCTACAAATTGGTTGCGTTTTTTCTCATAAAAAGCAGACAAATTGACATAATGTTCAGGATTTTGGAGATAAGCAGCTATGGCATATTGCAAAGGTGTAGCCGAACTAAACGTAAGGTACTGATGTACCTTGCGAAACTCCGTAGTCAGTGTAGGCGGGGCTATGCAATAGCCTATTTTCCAGCCTGTTACGTGAAAAGTTTTGCCAAAAGACGAAATCACAAAACTGCGTGTAGCCAATTCTTCGTATAGCAACAAACTTTGGTGAGTTTGGTTGTCAAAGATAATGTGTTCATATACTTCATCGCCAATGAGCAAAATATTGGTATCACGCACCAACCTTGTCAATTCGTCTATATCAGTGGCTTGCAAAATACTACCCGTCGGATTGTGTGGCGAATTGATAATAATTAGCTTCGTTCTATGGTTCACTCTTTTCTTAACAGCCTGCCAATCTATGCTATAATCCTCTGCCTTCAAAGAAATAGGAACAGCTTTGCCACCGTTGAGTTCTATGGCAGGTAAATAACTATCGTAAGCAGGTTCGAAGATAATAACCTCGTCATCTTGGCGAACCACAGCAGCTATGGCAGCAAACAAAGCCTCCGTAGCCCCCGAAGTAACCGTAATTTCTGTATCAGGATTGACTGTTTTGTGGTAAAGTTTTTGTGTTTTGATAGCAATTTGCTCACGCAACACACCTACGCCTATCATGGGAGCATATTGGTTTTGTCCATTGCGTAGGGCTTGGGCTACCAACTCCAATAATTCAGGCGAACAAGCAAAGTCTGGAAAACCTTGCGATAGATTAACTGCTTGATAATGAGCAGCTAACCCCGACATCACAGTAAAAATAGTAGTGCCTACTTTGGGTAGTTTCGATTGAATTTGAGGAGTCATTTAGTTTGGTTTATGTTGTTGGTAGTAAATATACAAATTGGCACAATAATAGCAAATAAAAAAAACAGTTATCAGTGAACAGTCATCAGTTATCAGTGAAAAAAGTAACTGTTCACTGTCCACTGCTAACTGCTAACTAATAACTGTTCAAGCAATCATGAAAAATTTATTCACTTCACTTTGGGTTGCCCTCTGCCTTTGGGTTGGCGTAAGCACGCAAGCCAACGCCCAAGACGAAAAACCCCAAGAAACCGACAGAGTAGCCACTGTTACCATTGCCATTCTCAACAGTGATAGGCAATACCATGTGGCATTTATCCGCTATTACGACAAAAATGGCGATATTTTGCTCAACACCAGCCAAGAATTTAAGGTGGACATATCCAAAACTCCTCGATTTACCACAGGCAGCATTACCAAAACCATTCCGATTTATCCCAATGCAGACTATTTTGAGGTTACTGTAACCAACTGTACCAATATGCACGAAAACCGTTTTAACGTAACAGATTTGGAAAAGAACAACAACAAGGTTACTTTTGTGTTCAGAGGCGTAGTAGAAGACCACGTAGCCATAGAGTTTATGGGTATTCAAGACAACAAGCCTTGTACTTTCCAAATCACAGGGGCAAATACCAACGTGATTTTTTATGCTGATTATAGCAATGTGAAAAAAACATTGCCCGAAGAGTCTAAAAACAAAGACATCAGCGTAGAGGTTTCCGAAACTTCTTTGTATAAATATAAAATAGACAAAGTAGAAAAAGACAAAAAAGGCAAATTGGTAAAGGTCAATGTGAGTTTGGTGGCAGAGGAGAAGTAAATTAAATTATTTTGTTTGTGGGGACACAAACAACGGCTGAAGTTTATACGTTGGCAATGGTCGCAGACCTTGACAATCGTATAGTGGTACGATTGTCAAGGTCTTGACGGGGCTACCTAAGCCATTGCCAACGTACCTAAATGATTACAAATCCTATTAAATTGGACTTTTAGACCAACAAAATAAAAAAACTTTGTAAATTTTTGTTTTTGAGGTTTTGTAATTAAAAAAAAGTTGTAATTTTACGGCAAACCAAAGAAAGTAACATACAAAATGACTCTTGGAGTTATTTTGTTGCCTTTTTTTTTTAAATTCTCGTTTTAATACTTAATTTTGCATTTAGAATTAATAAACCTAAGAAAAACTCTTACAATCCATGAAAAAAATTCTTAAAACATTTAGTCTAATGGTGGCTTTGGCTGCTCTATTCTTTTTGGGAGTAAACACAGCTCAAGCACAAGATGCAGCAAAAGCCGACAGCACAGGCAAAAGCAAATTTATGATAGGTGTACGTACAGGTCTGAACGTAAGCCGAATCAGAGTAAACAACGGGGCAGCCAATGATTTTACGCCAGGTTTACAAGCTGGTTTGTTTGCCAAATACAGCTTTAACGATTGGGTAGCTGTATCTTTGGAGGCTGCTTTCTCTCAAAGTGGTGCAAGTAGAGTAAGTTATCTTTCTGCTGGCTCTACCACTATGGACTGGACTATGAACAACATCCAAATCAATCCATTGTTGCATTTCAAATTGCCTGTATTGTCTGTTTATGAGCCTTATGCTTTTGTAGGTCCTTCATTCAATATCAATGCACACGAACAACAATTTAAAGGTCGTTTTTCAGAAATAAATAACGACCTTGCAAGTAGTTTAGATTTAGGCTTGTTAGCTGGTGTAGGTGTTGATTTCAACTTGCGTTTTGCAGTCTTAACTCTTGATGCTCGTTACCGTCATGGTTTGAATGACATTCAGCAAAACTCAGGTGTACTTCAAGGTAGTAGTGGTTTTGCAGATGCTGGTGGTAGATTAATGCAATATGCTCCACGTTTATCAACCTCACAATTTAGTTTCCAAGTTGGTTTAGGTTTCCCTATTGGTGGCAAATAAGCTGTAAAGTTTACACTGATAACAAAAAGTCGTTGGCTGCAAAAGCTAACGACTTTTTTGTGCATAAAAACACGCCAAAGCTCATTTTTCTTTGTGTACACTGCGTAAAACTTAGCGTACTTTGCGGTTAAAATAATTTTTGACAACTAACTATTTGCCTAAAGGCGGATATACAGAAACCATGCCTCATTTTTCTTCTTCTTTACTTGTCATTGCAAGTTTCTTTCTGTTAGCAAGTTGCCAACAGAGCAAATTGTATCGCAGCAAAAGCAACATTTCCTTGTCTGTACCCACCCAAAAACCTGTTTACAGCGTATTTTTGATAGGCGATGCAGGCAAAGCAAGTGCCAATGAACCTACTTTGCAGACCTTGCAAAAAGAATTGCAAAACAGTGGCAAACAGAGTGCAGTGTTGTTTTTGGGCGACAATATTTATCCTGCGGGTTTGCCCGATAGCTTGCACCCAAGTTATCAAGAGGCTGTAACTTACCTGAATAGGCAACTGCAAACAGTGAAAAACTATGAAGGCACTGTGCTTTTCATTGCGGGCAACCACGATTGGAACATGAGTCGGCAAGGTGGACAGGCAGCAGTCAAACGACAAGAGCAGTATGTAGAGAAATATCTCGGCAGAGGAAACACTTTTTTGCCCGACTCGGCTTGTCCTGATGCTGCACCTCTTTTGCTGCACGACAGTTTGGTGGTTGTTCCCTTAGACACCGAATGGTGGTTTCACGAACACGAAAAACCACAAGGCAACCAAAGTCCTTGCCCAAGCAAAAATAAAGCGGAGTTTTTCAGCAATTTGCAATGCCAACTTGCCCAACACCAAAACAAAAGGATTTTGGTGGCTGCCCACCACCCCATTATTAGCAACAGCAAATATTTTACGTGGAAATCTCACTTGTTTCCCCTTACCGACTTCAATCCTCGTTGGTGGTTGCCCTTGCCTGTGTTGGGTTCTTTGTATGTGGGCTACCGAAAATTGGGGCTAAGTCGCCACGACCTCATGCACCGCAACGCCAAAAACTTGCACAAAGGTTTGTTAAGTGCTTTTGGCAATGTGCCTTTGCTCTACGTGGCAGGACACGACCACAACCTCCAACTGCACAAGAAAAATAAGCAATATTTTGTAGTTTCGGGGGCTGGTAGCAAATTAAGGGCAGTACCCAAACGGCACAAAGCCTTGTTTGTAGCCAACTGCAAAGGTTTTGCCGTATTGAGATTTTACGAAAACAGCGAGGCAATCTTAGAATTTATAGACGAAAAAGGAAAGGTCTTATCGAGGTGGAAAATGGTAAGTGATGCCACAAAATAAAAGTGTATTTTGTCATTCTGAGTGTAGCGAAGAATGACAAAAAATATAAGCTAAGGTTGCCCAAACCCTTGCCAACATACAAAAACAGCCATAGCATACTTGGGGACAAAACTACGTCCCCAAGTTCTTTCAACCAGCTATGAAAAGAAATAATTGTGGTAAAACCTCAAAAATTTCTGTTGCAAGGAATAAAAAAAAATAAAAATTTCCTAAAAATCTTACATTTATTTTTATTGATTATTTTTATACGTTGGCAATGGTCGCAGACCTTGACAATCGTATAAAAATAAGCCACCTAAACAGCTTACCAATGATTTACACTATTCAACAAGCCTACGTAAAATTAGCTTCTTTTTGTGCTTATCAAGAAAGATGCCATGCAGAAGTAAGGGAAAAATTGCAAACCTTCGAGCTGACCGCAGATGAAAGAGAGGAGGTCATAGCCAAATTGATAGAGGAAAATTTTTTGAACGAACAACGATTTGCCATTGCCTTTGCGGGAGGAAAATTTAGGGTAAAACAGTGGGGCAAGTTGAAAATTCGCTATGAATTGCAGCAAAAAGAAGTTCCAGAAACTTGTATCCGCAAAGCCTTAGCTGAAATAAACGATGAATTGTATTATGAAACCTTGATGCAGTTAGCATCCAAAAAAGCCGAAACGGAAACCAATAGCCAGAAAATTTACCAATTTTTGCTAAGTAAAGGCTACGAAAGTCAATTAATAGGCGAGGTGTTGCAAGAAATGAAAAGGAAGAAATAAATAAGTCTCTTACTCTGTTTGCAATTATAAAAAAAATAACCCAGTCCCTAATAAAATTAATCCCACTAAAGCCCAAGCAATGGACTGTTGGAGGTTGCCGTTTTGCAAACTTCTTATGCTGGTTGCTATTTTGCCTAACAACAAGACCACGCCACGCACCACGCCGTCTAACAACTGACGGTCTGCCCACGCCAACACATGGGCTTGCACAATACCCGCAATGGCTACGGAATCTGTTAAGCGGTGGACTATTTGCTGCTCGAACAAGGCAAGACGAGGAGAAAAAAGTAGTTGAGTAGCTGTTTTTTCTATATACTTGTTGTCGAAGTTTGTCCACTGCACTGTCCAAAGCAAAAGTTTCTTTTTTAGATTGGAAGGTTTCCTATTTTGGTAGGCAAGCCAAGAACCTAAACCAATGCAAAAAAGTGAAATGAACAACGTAAATAATTGCAAGGTGGTAGTGATTATTGGTGTAGTTACAAAATAAGGAGCAGCCAAAGGATTGAGAGAAAAAGGCAAAAACAACGTGCCTATAGCTAAACTATTGATTACCAAAACAACCCCACCCCCTGCCCCACCCCTTCTGGGAGGGGAATTTTTGACCTCTTCGAGGTCATTTTTACCCCAAAGGGGTAGATTTTCTCCCCTCCCAGAAGAGGAGGAGTGGGGGGTGGGGTAAGAAACAATCGAGCCTGCCTTGTGGGGGTAAACTTCCTGACCAAATAGCAAAAAAAATTGTCGCAAGGTGTAAAAAGTGGTGAGAACAAGGGTACAAACCACCAAAAAAGCTATGAAACCCAAATAAAATGTAGGTGTAGTAGCAAGTTTTGCGAACAATGCCAATAAAATTTGCTCTTTTGACAAGAAACCCGAAGTAAGAGGCACACCAATTAAAGCTGCTGCCGATAAGCAATAAGGAACAAAAAAATATTTATCCGACACCCTTGAGAAGTCGGATAAATTATTTTGTTTGGTATTTGTAACCAACCAACCCACTATTAAAAATAAGTTTGCCTTAAAAAATGCGTGAGTAAGCAAATGAAACCAAGCCGCCTGCACTGCACCCAAACCTAAGGCTACAAAGACCAAACCTATTTGCGAAATGGTAGAGAAAGCCAAAATCCGTTTCATTTCGGTTTGGTGACAAGCACACCAAGTAGCCCAAAGAGCCGAAATTGCACCTATGCCTAAAACCAAATGATGCAAAGAAATGGGTAATAGAAATTCAATTCTGATGAGCAAATACGCCCCTGCCACCACCATAGTAGCTGCGTGCAACAAGGCAGACACAGGCGTAGGGGCTTGCATGGCATCGGGCAACCACGTAGAAAAAGGAAATTGGGCAGATTTTGCACAGGCAGCCACCACCAACCCAAAACAAATAAATTCCCAATAAGGCAGGGCAACTGCGTTGGGAAAGTGCTGGGCTATGGTTTGCAAACTCCACGTGTGGCACGCAGCCCATACGCCCGATAGAGCAGCCAAAAAGCCCAAATCTCCTATTCTGTTGAGCAAAAATGCTTTTTTTGCAGCTTGCACAGCCAAAGGTTTTTCGTACCAAAAACCAATGAGCAAATAGGAACACAAGCCTACCAACTCCCAACAAACATAAATGACCAGCAAATTATCGGTAAGCAACAGCCCGTACATGGCACTCACAAAAAGAAATAAAAACGCAAAAAAACGGTTGAGGTGCTTTTCGGTTTGCATTGTATAGGCTGCATAGAAACACACCAAAGTAAAAACCAAAGCTGTTATCAACAAAAGCCACGCATTGAATTGGTCTATAAACCAAAAGCCATGCACCGCAAAATCTCCTACTGAAAACCAAACAAAAGGTTGTTGCCACACTTGTTTTGTTAGCAAAACCTCGCCCGCCACAGGCAACCAACAGCATAGGGTAAGCAGACTTGCCACCACCACAATACGCTGAATAACAGGAGTTTGCAAATATTTTTCGCCTACCAACAAACCTGCAAAGCAAAGCAAGGGCAGGGCAAGGGAACAATAAAGAAAAATGGGCATCTTGTGATGTAGTTCTAATTAGATACAAACCTTTTAAATTTGTTATTCTGAGTAATCAAACAAATTCTTTATGCTAAATACTTGGCAAAGTTATCAAAAATGTAGTGCCTTTGTTAAGTTCACTTGTTATGGCTAATTTTCCTCCGTTGAGTTCTATAAAATCTTTGCAAAACAACAGCCCCAAACCTGTACCTTTTTCGCCTTGCGTGCCTTTGGTCGAAATATTTTTAGAAAAGTACAAAATATTTTCAATCTGTTTTGCACTCATGCCCACGCCTGTGTCTGTAATAGTAATTTCGACTTCGTTTGCAAGGTTTTTGGCTTTTATGGTTACAGTGCCTTGCGGGTGTGTAAATTTAATGGCATTGGCAAGGAGGTTTCGCAAAATAAAACGCAAATGATTTGCGTCTGCCCATACTTTCAGCTTTGGTGGCACTTGATTGAGCAAAGTGATTTGTTTTTGGGAAAGTTGCAAACTGAATAATTGTTGTTTTTCCTCTACCATTTCATATAAGTTTAACTCTTTGATATCAAGCACATTGCCTTTCTTTTGGGCTTGCGACCAAAGCAATAAATTGTCTAATAATTTTTTTACATTACTGGTGCTTTTTTTCAAATCAGCAGCTAAAATCCAAAAATCCTCTTGCGAAATATCTTTGCTCACTGTCAAATCCAATAGCCCCGACAAGTTATCTATTGGATTTTTTAGGTCGTGTCCAATGATGTTGAACAATTTGTTTTGCACTTCGGTTAGCTGTGCCAACTCTTGATTTTGTTCAGATAAAAGTTGCGTTGTTTTTTCTATTTGCCCGTTTTTTTGCTCAATTTCTAAGTTTTTACGCAATAAATTTTGTTTGGCTTGTGTTTCACGTTGCTTGGCATACCACATAAACAAGAGCAAAAACGAAATAGCAAACCCTGTAAGTGTAATGACCCAAATAGTCCGTTTTTGGGCATTTACAATTTCTTCTTGGAGTTTGTTGTCTTTTTTAAGCAATTCATTTTCTTTAATTTGCTGCATAAAATCGTGATTGGCTGCTAACTGGTGCAACTGCACTGTGTTTTGTTGAATAGCCAAACAATCTTTGGCTGCCAACAGTTGTTTCTGCCACTTCAAAGCTACTGCCCATTTGCTCTGCTGTTCGGTTATTTTGCTCAGGGTTTCTAAGGCTTCGGCTATGAGGTCGTAGTTTTTGGTAGTCTGGCTCAACTGCAAATTTTCTTTTGCATAGTCCTCCGCTTTGGCATAATTGTTTAGCTGTGCCTCTATCAGTGCCAAATGGTTGAGGCTATTGATTACTTCGTAAATATTGTTATTCACCTTGCGATATTGGTAGCCCTCGTAAAAGTAGTAATAAGCCTTTTGAAAATCCTTTTTCCGCCGATAAGCCAGCCCCATATTGTCAGACGAATAGCCCATACCCTGTGCATCATTGGTCATTTTGGCTATTCTAAAACTTTGGCGATAGTATTTCAGGGCTTGGTCGTAATCTTTTTTTTGGTAATAATTATTGCCTATGTTGCTCGAAACACCTGCGGCTTTTTTGAAGTCATAGTTCAGAAGATAGTCGGCTGTGATAGTATAAAAAGCTATGGCTTTGTCATAGTCTTTTAAGGTAAAATAATAAATATTGCCAATAATTTCGGCTGTTTCGGCTATGCTTGCAGGGTCTTTTATTTTTTTTGCTAAATTATGACCCTCATAAGCATATTTTATGGCTTGTTTGGGCAATACTTGTTTGGTATAAGCAATACTCAACAAGCAATAAAAAGCAATTATTTTTTTCTCTTGTCCTTTTAAATTTGCCAATTTTTCTAATCCTTTTTGGCTATACAAAATTGCCTCCTCATTTTTGCCCGTAATCTCCATAAAAGTAGCTAAGTTCTGATAAGCCTGTATCATAAGCAACTCGTTTTTTTGGGTCTGTGCCACTTTGAGGAAGGCAAAAGCATACAACGAAGCAGAATCACGATGTTGAGCTTGGTAAAAATCAAATCTTGCTTGCAACGTATCTAAGGGCAGTTTGATTGCCCAATTGGGTTGCATACTTTTCACCTCTTGCGAATGTAGGCTGTTTGCAAAACAAGTTGAAAGTACCAACAAAAAGACCAAACGAAACATAATTTTAGTTGTAAGCTTTTTTAGTTAAGGGAGGGGAATAGCAAAAGCCACTAAGAAGTTTAATGTGGAGATTAGCAAATTGGCAACCAAACAACTACAATTTAGTATAAAGAAATTATCAAAAAATATAAAAGAATGAAAAAATAAAAATTATCTAAAAAAATTACCTAATTGTTTAGGAACTATGTGCTTTCGGTTTCTCAAAACCAAAAGCACATACCTTGACCTACCTTGAAATCTTTACAGAGGTTATATAAGCTATGCTTTTTTCTGTACTTCTTTGCTCAAATCGTAAGAAATAGCGGACTTTTCTATTTTCATTTTTACGCCTCTGTCCACCTCTAAAACTACTGTAGTGCCTTCAGTTGCCACTATTTTGCCATGAATGCCACCAATTGTGATGACCGTATCACCCTGCTGTAGGTTATCTGCAAATGCTTTTTGGTCTTTTTGTTTTTTTTGCTGGGGGCGAATCATAAAAAAATAAAACACGATGACCATACCGCCAATGAACAGCAGATTAATAATTTGTGGATTAATACCACTTGTTTGTAATAATACCATAATTTTGTTTGATTGTACATTCGTTTTCAGGCGAATAGTTTTTAAACTGTATATTTGCCATATAGCAAACTTTGCTGGCAAAGGTAAAAACTATTTTGTAATAAAACCTACTAAGATTCTAAAAAACCTTAATAGGTTAAAAAAACAGCCCATTACATCACATATTTGTCCACATAGCCTTGCAAGCCTTCTTTTGCTCCTATCCCTGTAGCTTTGAAGTGCCATTCGCCTGCTATGCGTTGCAGTCTGCCAAACTCCACATCTGCGTAACCTCCAAATTCGGCGTCGAGGTCATAACGCAAGATTTCTCTATTTTTTTCTACATCTACAATCCGAATATAAGCCTCTGAGAGTAACCCAAAATGGTGCCTGCGCACTGTTGCCTCATGGATACTGACTGTAACAATGACATCGGTAACTTGCTCGTCTATAATAGGCAAGTTTGCTAAAATCATTTCGTCATCATCATCACCTGCCCCACTGCGATTGTCACCTGTGTGTTGTACCGACCCGTCAGGAGATTTGAGGTTGTTATAAAAAACAAAATAGTCTTCTTGCGGAGTTTTGCTCTGTGCATTGACCATGAAAACAGAGGCATCGAGGTCTAATTGATTGCCTGCTTTGATTTCCCAACCTAAGCCAATTAAGATTTTTTTCAGGCTGGGTTCTTTTTTAGATAAATTGACCGAAGCCCCTTTTTTGAGTGATACAGACATTTTTAATTATAAATTATGAGTTACAACTTTTTGTAGAATCCACCTTAGTGTGTGATTTTATTTGTTGTAAAATTATACATTTTTTTTATTCTGCAATACTATATTTCAATACAATTCTTTATTGGTAAAATCTCTCAAAAAAGCAAAATATTAGAGTGTGAATAATTACAAATTTAGGCTTTTTCATATACAAAAGCTGGTAGTACCACCGCTATAATGCTCAGAAGAAACTGTCCGAAAATTTAAAAAAATGAAAAAATAAAAAATATAAATAATTGATTTTCAATAAGTTATATTTTATAAAATTCCAAATTTTTGACCTTCGGACACTCTCTTCTAAGGAGATAGCATCACTTGTATGGCACTATCCAAAAACTTACATTACTTCTTTTCTAACTACTTTTGGTTATTTTCCAAAGCCTTTAACGACAAGTCTTGCACTTTTCGGTGAGCCTCGTTGAGTTGTTCGGTCAATTTGGAGATTTCGAGGTCATTGTGAACCACCATTCTTTCAAGAGCCTCGATTCTTTGCTCCGCAACTTGCTTGTTGGCAGTTTCTTCTTTTTCGGTGAGTTCAGCTTGTACTCTGGTTTCTCTCGCAGCTTCTTTGGCAGCTTCTTCACGTTCTTTCTTGACCTCTTCCTCCAATTTAGCGGGAAATTCGTCCAATTTTTTTCGATTCTGTTCATGTTCAGCTTTGTTTTTGTCTATTAATTGTTCTCTTTCTGTCCAGTTGCGGTTTTTCCGTTCTTCTTCCTCTACTAATCCTCGATTAGTCATTTTTTTAGCTTCCTCATATTGGTCTTTCTCCACTTGTTGTTGCTTGTCTGCATTATAAAGAAATTCCTCTTTTTCATTTTGCCTTTCTTTTGCCAATTTTTTAGCAAATTCAAGCACATTTTGCTCAAAAGTAGCTTGTTCAGTTTGGCGGTTTGCCCTTTCTTTGGTTGTAAACTCCTCAAAATTGGCAAGTCTGTCGGCGTGTAGTTTGGTAAGGGCTTCGGTTTTTGCCTCGTGTTCTTGTTTGAGTAGATACAAAGCTCCTGCTGCTGTTCGCACCGATTGGAAATCTTTTAGGCGTTGTTTTTCTATCTCAATAGCTTTTTGCAATTCCTCCTGTTTTTGGGCTTCGCTTTGCAAAGTATTTGCCCATTTGCCTATGGTATCGGAGAAATTAATTTGCAAGTCGGTCAATCCTTTCAGGATATTGTCTGCTGTATAGTTTGCCACAGTTTGCACAAGTTGTTTGCTTTTGGCTTTGGCTGCCAATTCGTCTTTGGTGGCTACACGCAATTTGTTTCGTTCATATTCAGCCAAGAGTGCATGAAATGATTTAAAAACCTCTTCTTTTTGGAGAATCATAATGGTTGCTGTTTTTAGAATGAAAAGTAGTTTTTTATTTACTTTAATATACCAAAATTAATAAAGCAGACCATAAACTATGTAAGAAGTAAATAAAAATTTAAAATAAATTTTAACCAATGTTAGCAAGCAATAGATGGACTTGTTTAGTTGCCTTCAATCAGCCGACTTAGTACACAGATTTAAATTGCCGAGAAATAAAATAGCCCTACCAAAAATTGGTAGGGCTAAGTCTGTCAAATCAGTAAGCTAAACGGCGATACGGGCAGGATTTTTCCACTCTATAAAGCCTGCCGTTTCAAATTCATCTTGTTGGACATAAAAATCCGACCTTTGTTTGGTTTTTAAAGCCCCAATTCTACACACCTCTGAGCAATAACGGCTATGGGTGTTGGTTTTTGGGGTTTCTTTTCCGCAGTAGTCGCAAGAAAAAGAAAAGTCATTGCCAAGAGGTTGCACATTTTCATTCAACCTCTCTTTGGTTTGGTTTGTAGTTTGGTTTGTTGGTTTAGTTATCTGTTTTTCAGCATTTTTTGTCGTTGTTTGTTTGTTTGCAATGACCCATTCGGTTTCTAAATTTGCTTCCAAATTAGCTGATGAAATAGGCGAATTGGCTGTATTTTGCAAGTGCTTTTCACTCTCAAAAATTCCTTTCCATTCTGGTACTCTGCCATACTGCGTTGCAGTTTTTTGAGTAGTCGTTGTTTGCAAGTGCGAAGGAACAAAAGGTATATTGCTCATTTCATTTGCTACTTCTTTTGCCATTGGGCGTATTATCACAGGTTTTTCGGTCTGTTTGGGAGGCATTGCTTGTTGGGCTGCTATGTTTTTGCGGCGTTTTTGAGCAACCGAACTACATTCTTTCGAACAATATTTTGCTCCTTTTCTTTTGCCTTCCAAAGAAGTTTGGCACTCCTCGCAAACTTGCGATTCTTCTTGGTCTGCACCCATTTTTTCAGGTTTAATCATTTGATTGACCTCGTAATTTACCTTGCGTTTGCCATAAACCTCTTCGTTAGAAAAATTGACCGTATGACCTGTATGCCCATGTTGGGCTGTTTCCTGATGAGCAGCGTGGTGCGTAGCCTGTGTATGCGGGTGCGTATGTGCGTGTGCATGAGGCGGCGTAGCAAAATGCTGTTCGTAGTGAGGTTTGGGTGTAGGTTGTTTGTATTGTTTTTGCATTTGCAACTGCCTAATCTCCCTGATAAAACCTTCCAATTTTTCTTGCTCCTCCGAAGCATAATATTCCGTTTCTTCGCTGCGTGCCAACTGGTGTGTGGTATAGGCAACCAATAAGGGCAACATTCCACTCAAAATAATGACTACAAAATGAATTTCGTGCATATTTTCCCACTCCCACGACAGTTTCATGCGACTGTAAACCGAAAACGAAATGACACAAGTAAGCAATGCCAAAAACCAAGACAAAGTAGTCTGGCGGCGAATGCCAAAAATGACGATACACAGCAACAAAAAAGCACTTAGAAAAATAGCTGGTAAGTGATTAAATGCCCCCCAATCTGGTCTATACATAGACATAAACCGAAAGAACATGGCTTGAAAGTTGCTAAACTCTACTCCAAGTCCGATAAATAGTATCAAACTGAGTCCGAGATTTTCTTTGAGTTGAAAATAAAAACGGTTCATGGCTTACGGCTTATTTGGGGTTGTGAGTAACTTTGTGATACAAATATAGTTAAATAATTATTGAATAAACAAATCAATTTAAAATTTATTTTTAAATACTTTACAATTTTTATTTAACTTTCATTCAATCAATCACTTAGCTTTTTGCAAAACAAAAAAGAGTTAATTAATTGAAAATCAATTAATTAACTCTTTTTTGTTTTTTTAAGTATTGATTATCAGGGAATTGTATGACAAGACTTTCCTCACAAGCAAAAGCAAAAAGAAACTGTCCGAAAAGAAAATTAGAGTTTAGGTCTTTTGAGTTGCAAGCAAGCAACACACCTTGTACTCTAACTCGTAATCTGTATAATCAGGCAGAGTTAGTGCTTCGTATTTTACCAAAAACTTAGCGTACAGGGTATAGAAGCCAAAAATAGCAGACAATAGTGAATTAGTTTCTAACTTTTTCTTTGTTTGGGATTCAGGATTTTGGGATTTAATACTATCTCGCAAAACAGTAAGTGGCATTTTTAATTTTTTTTGCAATTTGTTGGTAGCAATATCACCCAAATAAAAAACTTCAAAACTATGGTTAGCTAATATTTTAGCTTGGTTGCCAAAAGTGGGATAAGAAAGCAAAAAGTAAAATGCTAACTATCCATAGGTGTTTATTTGTCATAATTACAAAAATGATAAGAAAGATAGGCACGAATTTATAAAAAATATTCAGTAACCAAAAGAAAATTTCTATCTTTGAACTTACAGAAAAATCCACAAACAACTTTTATGTTTCGTTATTGCTTTCTATTTTGTTGCTTGTTGCAACTTTTGATAACTTTTTCTCTCGCAGCCCAAAGCAAAAGAGGAGAACCTAATTTGAAACCTCACAAGGAAACCTTGAAAAAGGCAAAAGACGGCGACAAAAAAGCTGCTTTGTTCATAGCCCAAGTTTGCAAGGCAAATCCGTTGGAGTCGGGTTTGGTAAAAGACTACCAAAAAGCCGTAGAATGGTATCAAAAAGCCCTTGCCAATCCTGCCGACACCACAGGCGAAGCCTTGCGTGGGTTGCTCGAAATTTACCTCACAGGAGGTTATGGCGTAAACAAAGATTTTGGGCAAGCCCGCCAACTTCACCAAAAATTATCGAAACAAGCCGTAGTTTCTTCTTTGGTTAAGATTTATCACGACAAAAAACACCTCGATTTGCGTGAGTTTTTTACTACTTACGACTCGGCAAGAACAACAGGCAACAAACTGTTGCGACTAAAATTAGCACGTTTTTATTGGGAGTTTGGTTTAAATCCCGCAGCAGCCTTAGACTCCGTAGCACATTTGGCAGATGTGCCTGATGCCTTGTATCTCGATGAGAAATGGCAGACCGAAGCCAAAGCCTATTACAACACAGGCAGTATGCAACTTTCTGATGAAACTTACTACAACCTCATAGAAAAGCACGTGCTGATGGGCAGCAACTTGGCAAGGTCTGAATGGGCATATTTGGCTACCAAAGCCACACAAGGCAGTCGTTTTGCCCTGAAACCCGAAGAAATGCAAAAATTATTGCATACCTACACCGAAAAAGACCCCGAAATGCAGTTTAAAATGCAGGTTATTTTGCAAAAATACCAAAAAGGTGTGCCTCGATACGTAACTTTGCGACACTTGCTTGCCCTTGCACACAAAGTTGATTCTACTACGCTTACTTTTGGCAAGGCAGCTTTGCAAGAGTTTGTAGCTTTTGATAGCAGTTTGGCTACCATACAAGACTTAGCAGAGGAAATGCAAGAAAGTCCTGATATTAAAGTGTTTGACCTCGATGAGCAGGCATATCTCCAAAATTTTGGTGGCTCGGTTAAGCCCTTAGTCAAACTCTACAAAGACATACAAAAACCCGAAGTGTTGGCTTTGGTGGGCGAAAAGAACTTTGCCAATTATATGGCAGAACTCAACCGCCAAGTACGTCCTGTTTTTGATAAGATAGACACCAGCAAAGAAATGATAGAGTTTAAACGCAACTACGACAACGAAGTGTGGCTTTCTTATTTCAAAAACGAATTTGATACCTTAGTGAACTGCCGTTTGCAAGATTTTGAGATAAACGACAGCAATATCAACTTTTATTATGAACTATTGGTAGCAGACGAAACCAAGTTTAAGACCTTGCAAGAGGGCAAAAACTATTTGTATAACCTCCAAACTCGCATTGCAGACCCTTTTTATAGGGCAAAAATTGCAAGTTATATCAAAGAAAAAGTAATACAAGATGTAATTGGCGAAGCACCCAGCAAAGAGCAAATCTTAACCTTGCAAAAAACAGTGGAAAACGAAACGTGGTTGCAGCCCGAAGGAAGGCAAAAGTGGTTTCAATATACTTCGGACAGCAAAAATTGGTTTACAGGCAAAATTCAACGCAACAGCACCACTTTTGCCTACACCGTAGTCAAACAATCGGGTACAGATAAGTATGAAGTTACCATTCAAGCTATTGCCAGCGAAAAATCTTCTATGGCTTACCAATCGTATTTGCGAGTTTTTGAGCATCACAAAGGAGAATATACTGTACAGGTTTATTTTGCGTCTTACCAAAAATATAATTGGGTGGCAAAGGAAACCGACTTTTTGCGGGTGCTTTACAAAAAACACGAACACACAGTTACAGCCCTTGCCGTAGGTGGAAACATGGCGGCTGCCGTAGATAAAGGTCATGGATATCCTGCCCTGCAAGTGGTGAGCAAAGCCCTGCCTGCCGATTTTTCGGAAAAAACAGCTATTCGCACCGCCCTCCAATGTTTGATTTTGGAATATACAAGGGCTTTTCAGAATAGGTAGGGAGAAAATCAAATTTGATGCCTATTTTCATAAAAAAAATACTAACTAATCATAGGGTTAGTAACGAATAAGGTGCAGAGGTTTTATATTTGCATTAAATTTTTAACAAAAAATAGAGTTTATGAATAAATTTTTGTTATGAGGTTTGAAAAAAGATGTCATTTTTTTGAAAAATGACATCTTTCGAAAATTATTCATAAACTCTAATACCTTAACTCCAAAAATTTTCCTTCATGTTAGCCACCAATACAGAAAGAATTGCCATTAAAGAAAAACTGACCACCCAAGAATATGATGTATTAGTCATTGGCGGGGGCATTACAGGCGTAGGCATAGCCCTCGATGCAGCCTCGCGTGGGCTAAAAACGGCTTTGTTAGACAAACAAGACTTTGCAGCAGGCACCAGCAGCCGTTCTACTAAGCTCATTCACGGTGGGCTGCGTTACCTCAAACAGTTGGAGGTGAAATTGGTGATGGAAGTAGGCAGAGAAAGAGAAATAGTCTATAAAAATTGCCCACATTTGGTAATTCCCGAAAAAATGCTGTTGCCTTTGGTCAAAGATGGCACTTATGGGTCGTTGGCTACTTCGGTGGGCTTGTGGGTTTACGATAAATTGGCAGGGGTAAAAGAAGCCGAACAACGAATCATGTTAGATGCCGAGTCGACAGCTATGCAAGAGCCACTCCTCCGCACAGATATTTTAGAAGGTGGCGGACTCTACATAGAATACAGGACTGATGACGCAAGGCTGACCATAGAGGTAATGAAAACAGCTTACGAATACGGGGCTATTTGCCTGAATTACAGCCAAGTTACAGATTTTCTTTACACTCCCAAGCAAAAAGTTTGTGGCATCGTTGCCTTAGATACTTTGACTAATCAAACTTTTGAGGTCAGGGCAAAAAGAATAGTCAATGCCACAGGACCTTGGGTGGACGAGGTGCGAAAAATAGACAAAGGCAAGCCCAGAGAAAACAAAAGATTGCACCTCACCAAAGGTGTGCATATAGTCGTGCCTTATGAAAAAGCCCCACTCAAACAGTCGGTTTACTTCGATGTGCCTGGTGGCAGAATGTTATTTGCCATTCCGCGTGGCACAAGCACCTACATAGGCACAACGGACACCAACTACCACGAGGACATAAACAACCCGCAAACCGCAGCTACAGATGTGAGTTATATCTTGCAATCTATCAATTTTATGTTTCCTTCTTTGCAACTTACCGCACAAGACATTACCTCAAGCTGGGCAGGACTCCGCCCTTTGATACACGAGGAAGGCAAATCTCCTTCAGAATTATCACGCAAAGACGAGATTTTTGTGTCTGAGTCGGGTTTAATTTCCATAGCAGGGGGCAAACTCACAGGCTACCGAAAAATGGCTCAACGGATTGTGGACAAAGTATTGCGAAGTCTTAACAAAAAATATGACTATCCATTGAAAGAGTGCATCACCGAAGAAATAGCCCTCACAGGTGGCAGATTCGACAAGCCCGATGGCGTGAAAGATTACATTTACGAAAGGATAGAAGATGCTTACAACAAAGGGCTAAACAAAAAAGTGTTGGAATATTTGGTTTATAACTATGGCACCAATACGCCTATGATTATGGACAAAATAGTGGAAATTATGCAACTCGAAAATGACAAAGAAGTAGCAATAGTCAAAGGAGAACTCTGGTATTGTGTGCAGCATGAGCTTTGCTCTACTTTGTCCGACTTTTTTACACGCCGCACAGGACGACTTTATTTTCGCCGCAAAACCATAGAAAAATTGATAGACCCTATTTCAAAAGAGTTGCAAAAATATTTTCATTGGACAGAGGAAAGTCGTCTAAACCAAATAGCCCTGTTTCAACAAGAATATGAGGCTGCCGTAAGGTTTGAGTAAACAACTCATTAGAGTTTATGAATAAATTTTTGTTATGAGGTTTGAAAAAAGATGAGGCTGTCCGAAAAGGCAAAATTTTGGAATATTACAAAATATAACTAATTGATAATCAAGTAGTTATATTTTAAATTTTTTCATTTTTTTGCCTTTTCGGACAGCCTCATCTCTCGAAAATTATTCATAAACTCTATTGTACTTTCTCTCCAAAAAAAATACTCTTCTATTTGTTTGTTTTGTTTTTATTATTCATCTTTGCAAAGGTTTTTCATTTTGGATAGGAAGGTTGCGTAAAATGCAGCTTTCCTATTTTTTGCACATTTTCATACGAACCAGTTGAATGATAGAAATTTTACGTTACTAAGTTGTTTTTAGGTCAAAACAAGTTGCAAAACTGTTAAAAGCACGCAAAAAAGCACTTTGGTAAAATGTTTTGCATTTTACCATAATTTTTTTCGTACATTTGTGGCTTAGAAAACAGACTTCCTAACTTTCTATTTTTCGTGTCGTATGCTCAATAAAAAATTGTGGTTTGCCCTCTTTGCCTGCTGTGGCGTGTGTGTGTATGGTATTTCTTATGCAAAATGGGTAGAAAAAAAACCTTTTGAACCAGAGAGAATTAACCGAAGGCTGGCTATGGTGGCTCTTGATTCTCCGCCCCCACCTATCTTGCCCCTTCCCCAAAATCCTCCTACTTCTAATCAGTTGCCTGTTTATCAGCAAGATAGACAAG
Source organism: Cytophagales bacterium (assembly GCA_013299115.1). GTDB lineage: Bacteria > Bacteroidota > Bacteroidia > Cytophagales > Thermoflexibacteraceae > JAAFKA01. Next base: position 102,229 of record JAAFKA010000014.1, on the reverse strand, counting down.
GTTCTCCGTATTCGGGTTTTAGTACACCTGCCCGCCGCAGGTCGTCGCCTTTGCTCAATTTGCCGTTTCCTTCCCAAAAAACAACTGTAACCTTAGACTCCACAGGCAAAGGCTACCAAGTAAACGAAAAAATTGCTACTTTGCCCTACAAAACACCAAGTTCTCTGTCTTTTCAAGAGTACCAACGCTATAAATACGATTCGGCACGCCGCCGTTATTGGGCAAACAAAGATGTGATTACAGGGGCTACCAATTTGAGTGGAAAAGACAAAAACAGGTTAGTCCCTATCTACAAATTGCCACCTTTGGCAGCTAAATTGTTTGGTGGCGACAACATAGACATCAAACCCATGGGGCAGGTGTTGTTAGACGTTGGAGGAAGGTGGCAGAGCATAGAAAATCCGCAAATTCCTGTGCAGCAACAGACCAATGGCGGTTTGTTTTTCGACCAACAAATTCGGTTGAGTTTGGCGGGGTCTATTGGCGAAAGGTTGCGTGTAAACATCAACTGGGACACCCGCAGCACTTTCCAATTCGATAACGTCTTTCGGATTAGTTACAGTTTGCCCACCGTACCAGGGTTGAATAGTGGCGTGCCAGACCTTACCAGTGGCGAAGCAGGCATTATAAAAGAGCTAAACGTGGGCAACGTCAATATGCAATCCAGCAATAGTTTGATAACAGGTGCCCAAAATTTGTTGGGTATTCAAACCAAGTTGCAATTTGGCAAATTGATAGTGAATATGGCTGCTGCCAACCAAAGAGGTACGCAGGAGGTCATGGTATTGCGTGGCGGCGGACAACAACGTGAATTTGAGTTGCGTGCAGACCAATACGATTTTAACAGACACTTTTTCCTTGCCGATTTTTTCCGCAATAACTACGAGGCTTCTTTGCGGACTATTCCTATGATTACAAGTGGCGTACAGGTTACGCGGGTGGAGGTGTATGTTACCAACAGAGTTGCCAATACGCAAAGTTTGCGAAATGTGGCTGCTTTCTTAGATTTGGGCAATCACAAACCTTTTAACCGCAACAACCCCAACATAGGGCAGGGCAACCCCACTTTTGAGGCTGCTTCCAATGATGCCAATTTGCTTTATAAAAGATTAGACCAGACCACAGGCATCAGAGGAATAGACGACATTAGCAATATCTTAAACGGACAATTTACCCTCGAAAAAGGTACAGATTACGAAGTATTGCGGGCAGCACGCCGTTTAGCACCCAATGAATTTACGTTTCACCCTACGCTGGGCTATATCAGTTTGCAAACTCCTGTCCGCAATGACGAAATTGTGGCGGTTTCTTACGAATATACCTACAAAGGACAACGCTATACGGTAGGCGAATTGACCGAAAAATACCAAAGTTTGGGTGCTACTGACGTGATTATGATGAAAATGCTCAAACCCTCGACCATTCGTTTAGATTTGCCGACTTGGGATTTGATGATGAAAAATATTTATAGCTTAAATACCAATCAAGTTAGTAGAGATAATTTCCAATTACGCATTATTTATCGTGATGACCTCACAGGCATAGACAATCCGAACTTGCAAGAGGGCAGAAACCTCAAAAATGTGCCGTTGGTGCAAGTTTTTGGTGTGGACAGGCTCAACCAAAACAACGACCCGCAGCCCGATGGCAATTTTGACTTTATTGCAGGGGTAAGTTCGCAAAGTGTAGCCAATAGTTTTACGCCTTCGAGTTTCAACAACATACCCAGCACCACAGGCGGGGCAAATACCAATCCTTTCCCCACTACGCAGGTAGGCAACACAGGTGCGGCGGCTAACCAAAGCAACTTGGCGGGTACATCAGGCGTGGCTGCACCCGTAACCATATATCCCGAATTTGGGCGTATCATTTTCCCTGTTCTCGAACCTTTTGGGCGTACCTTAGACGAAAAGTTTTTGCCCGAAGAAGAATTGCAATTTCGCCAAAAATATGTGTTCAATGAGTTGTATCGCAAAACGCAAATGGACGCACAACTTTTGACAAGTAAAAGCAAATTTTTTATCAAAGGAAGTTTCCAAGCCTCCACCAGTGGCACGTCTATTCGCCTACCAGGAATTAACATTGCCCCTCGTTCTATTCAGATAACGGCAGGTGGCACGTTGTTGAGAGAAGGTACAGATTTTAGTGCAGATTACCAATCGGGAGTTGTCAATATCCTAAGACCTGAGTTGTTGGCTTCGGGCAAAGAAATAAGGATACAATACGAAAGAGCCGACTTGTTTAGTTTCCAAACTCGCAATTTCTTTGGTTTAGATGCCCAATATTTCTTGTCGAAAAATACAAGATTTACCGCAACGGCTATGCACCTCAACGAAAGACCTTTGATAACAAGGGTGAACATTGGTAGTGAGCCTACACGCAATAGTTTGGTCGGTTTGGGGGTGCAGCACCGCAAAGATGATGCTCGTTTGCTCACTCGTTTGGTGGACAAATTGCCCTTATACAGCACCAAAGAAAAGTCGAGTTATACCTTTTCTTCGGAGGTGGCTGCCTTGCTGCCCAGCACCAACCAACTCATAGGCAAAGATGGCGGTACTTCGTTCATAGACGATTTCGAGGCTGCCGAAATTCCTTATGACTTAGGAAGGCAACCCACCACGTGGATTTTAGGCTCTACGCCCAACCAATTCAGACCCATCTTTAATCCGAACAGACCTTTGGAATATGGTTACAGACGTGCCAAAACTTCTTGGTACACCATAGATTTTACTTCTTTTTTCCAGACTGTTTCAGGTGGAAGTCCGCCGCCCAATATTACGCCAGAGGACAAAGAAAACCACTATGTTCGGTTAATTCCGTTCAACGAAATTGTAAAACCTGATGCCATGCAGATAAACCTGCCCGAACAGGTAATGAACATTGCCTACTACCCTAACGAAAGAGGGCAATACAATTACAATCCTTTGCTCAATCCTGATGGTACGTTGCCAAATCCTCGCAGCAATTTTGGGGCTATTACCAAAGGCATTACTTCTGATGTAGATTTTGATAACATCAACATTCAATACGTAGAATTTTGGTTGCTCGACCCTTTTATTAGAGGTACAAATGGTAGGGTAATTTCCAAATTGGTAAACGGACAGGTGCAAGCCGAAAACAACACGACAGGTGGCGAATTGTATTTTAACTTGGGCAATGTATCGGAAGATGTAATTCCTGATAGTCGTCATGGTTTCGAAAATGGTTTGCCTACCGAAGCCAACAATTTAGACAGGATAAAAGAAACGGCATGGGGCAGAGTAACCGAACAGCAGTTTTTAACCAATGCTTTTTCGGGTGGCACAGGCACCAGGGCATTGCAAGACGTGGGCATGGACGGTATCAATGACGAAGTAGAAAGACAAAAATTTACAGATTATTTGCAAGCAGTGCAAGGCAGAGTTACGCCTGATGTCTATCGTGAGATACAAAATGACCCTTCTAACGACAATTTCAGCTATTATTTGGGCAACAAAGCAGACCAATTAGACTATAAAATCCTCGACCGTTATAAATTTTTTAATGGTATGGAAAACAATTCGCCTGAAAATGCAGGGACTGCCTCTTACTCTACTTTGCCCGACAACGAAGACCTTAATCGTGATAATTCCTTGAATGACCTCGACGGCTATTACGAATACAAAATAGACCTTCGCCCCAATCAAGTAGAAAACAGCCCTTATGTGGTGGACAAGGTGGTAACAGACCCTACGGCTACCAATCCCGACAGAGTTACATGGTATCAGTTCCGTATTCCTGTGCGTGATTTTACGAATAAAGTTGGTGCTATTGATGGTTTCAAATCCATACGTTATATCCGTATGTATATGACAGATTGGCAACAGCCCGTAGTCTTGCGTATGGCTCGTTTCCAATTTGTAGGCACACCTTGGCGACCTTTTACCGAAAGTTTGCAAACACCAGGGCTAAACTTGCCTCCTGAACCTGCCACAACCAATAATTTGCGTGTTTCTTCTATCAATATTGTCAATAACGGCACACCAAAAGCCGATGGAACTATTACACCTTATATGTTGCCGCCGGGTTTTACTCGTGATTTGAATTTGGTAGGTGCAGCCACCCAAGCAAGGTTGAATGAACAGTCTTTGCGTATGTGCGTAGATGCCTTGCCCGAAAAAGATGCAAAGGCAGTCTATAAAAATTTGATTTTAGATATGGTCAATTACAAAAGGGTCAAAATGTTTTTGCACGCAGAAAGTAGAGATGCCAAAGATGGCGAAATGGTTGCATTTTTGCGTTTGGGAACAGACTTTAAAGAAAACTACTATGAAATAGAAGTACCTTTGAAAATGACACCTTTTGGCAGTACAGACGTGAACGTGGTGTGGCCTCAAGAAAACGAAATAGACGTGGCAACGGCAGATTTAATAGATGTAAAATCGAGGAGAAACAACCAACGCCTTTCTGTTCGTGTGCCTTATTCGGAGATTGTAGGCAGATTTAAAATTACAGTCATTGGCAATCCCGATTTGAGTAGTGTGCAAACGGCAATGATTGGCGTGAGAAACCCCGAATCAGCAGACTTGCAACCAAAATCTGTTTGTATCTGGGCAAACGAATTGCGTGTAGCCGAATTTAACACCGAAGCAGGCTGGGCAAGCCGTACAAGTTTGCAGGTGCAGTTGGCAGATTTGGCAAGGATAAACGCAAGTTTCCGCTATGTTTCGCCATTTTTTGGAGGTATTCAAGACAAAATTTCGCAAAGAACTCGAAACCACACCTTAGAATATGACCTCAATATGCAAATCCAATTAGAAAAATTTGGACTCAACAAATGGGGCTGGCGACTTCCTATGTATTTGGGCATGGAAAGACGACTCTTGACTCCGTACTTCAATCCCCTTGACCCCGATATGCCCCTCACGCAAGCCCTCGATGCAAAAGACAACAGGCAAGAATACCTCGATTTGGTGCGGGAAGATATGAATATGCGTACTATTGCCTTCCAGAATGTGGGCAAAAATGCAGTAGGGCAAAAGAAACCTAAGCCTTGGAGTGTGGAAAATTGGGCATTGAATTTTGCTTATATGGAAAGGGTAAGTAGCAATGTGCGGACAGCCGAATACAAGCAAGAAAACACCCGACTGGGTTTGCAATACCAATTTAATAGTCAAGTGCCTGCGATAGAACCCTTTAAGAAAAACCAAAATTTGGAAGGCAAATATTTGAAATTTATCAAAGATTTTAACTTTGCACCTTTGCCAAATACTGTAACAGTACGCGGAGATTTTGAAAGGAGATTTGTGAAAACTCAACTGAGAGATGGGCAATTAAGCACCTTGGGCGTATTGCCCCTGTACGAAAAAGCCTTTACTTTTAATAGAAGTTACCAATTAGCTTGGTCTATTACCAAAAGTTTGCGTTTAGACTATACGGCACAGGCACAGGCAATTATAGACGAACCCGCAGGAGAAATAGACGGCACACAAGCCAACCGTTTTAGCAACAGAACCAAAAGAGACTCGGTATTAAACAATTTGCTCAATTTGGGTCGTATCAAAAACTTTGTGCAGACCACCAGCGTAACCTACAAATTGCCATTTGACAAGTTTCCTGTTGTAAATTGGGTTGCCTCTGATGTGAAATACACCGCAGGTTACACTTGGCAGGCAGGTGCAGTAGGTTTGGCAGATAGTTTGGGCAACAATATGCTGAACAACCAAAACGTGGCTATCAACGGACAACTCGACATGAAAAAACTCTACGAAAAAAGTAGAGTCTTGGCAGCTGTTGCCGACCCTCGCAAGGCAAAAGAACCTTTGCCATCGAAATATGCAGGAAAAAAATTGCGTTTGGAGGCTCGCAAAAAACGAATAGAAGGACGCAAAGACAGATTGGCAGCCAAAATGGACAGCCTGAAAGCAGAAGCCCAAGCCGACAGCAGCCTGTTGTCTGAAAAAGTGCGTGAAAAATTTGCAAAGAAAAACGAAAAATTTGACAAAAGATTAGAGAAAATTGAAAAGAAATTGGCAGAAGTGGCAGACAAAGAAAGACTTGACCAAAACTCTACCAAACCAGTGAGCAGCCCTATGCGTACTTTGCTCAAAGGCATGATGATGGTGCAAAAAATTAACTTCTCTTACACCGAAACCAACAATACAGCCTTGCCAGGGGTGCTAACCACACCTACGGGGGCTTTTGGTATGAGTTCAGCTTTCAACTCCCCTGGTTGGGGCTTTGTGTTTGGTAGCCAAGACCCTACCATAAAAGAAACCGCAGCCAAAAGAGAATGGTTGGGCAAAAGTGCCTTGCAAAATAATACGTTTGGGCAAGGAACTAACCAAACTTTGCGGATAGAAGCTGTGATTGAGCCTGTGAAAGATATGCAACTCATGGTCAATGCCCGAAGAACCAACATGGCAACTTACCAAGAATTGTTTACCTATAACCGAACTGCCGATGCTTTTGTAACGCAAACACCGCAGCGAAGTGGGCAATATGCTATTACCTATTTTTCGTTAGCCACCATGTTTACAGGAGATAATGCAGCCAACAATTCGCCCTTGTTCGATGAGTTTATTCGCAACCGCCAAACAGTAAAACAGAGTTTGGACAGTCGAAACACCGAAGGCACTTACGACAGAAATGCCCAAGACGTGTTAATTCCTTCGTTTTTGGCGGCGTATAGTGGCAGCAGTGTGAGCAACCAAAGTTTGTCGGCTTTTCCCGCCATTCCGTTGCCAAACTGGAAATTGACCTACAACGGCTTGTCGAATTTGCCGTTTTTGAAACCTTATTTCCGTTCTATTCAGATAGAACACGCCTATACTTCGGAGTACAGCACAGGAGGCTACCAATCTTCGTTGGCGTTTACAGACCCCTCGCTGTTGCGACTAAACATAGATTTGCAGAACTTGCCCCTCGCCAAACTCGATGCCAATACCAACCGTTTGACTCCTGTTTTTGTGATGAATCAAGTTACAATCACCGAAGGTTTTGCACCTTTGGTGGGTGTGCGGATAAAAACAGCCAAAAATATCTCGATAGATGTGCGGTATAATATGAATCGTGGACTTGCGATGAACATGATGAATGCCCAAGTTACCGAATTGCGAAACAACGAAATTGTGATGAATATTGGTTTTGTAAAATCAAACTTCAAAATTCCGTTTAAAATTAGGGGCAACTATCGAACTCTGAAAAACGACTTGACTTTTGCCTGTGCCTTCACCATCAGAGATACCAAAACTGCCCAACGCAGCATTAAGACGTTGGCAAGCGGCGAGGAAATTCAAGAAAGTACGGTAACACAAGGCAACTACAACCTCCAAATTCGCCCGACGATTAACTACGTGATTAACCAACGGGCAAGTTTGCAGTTCTATTTCGACCACGCTATCAATGCCCCTTATGTTTCCAATTCTTTCAGACGGACTAATACTTCGTTTGGGATTCAGTTGAGATTTAATTTGCAGTAACAAAGTGAGTAAATAAAACCCTTCTTTGCAGGTGTGGAACTTGTGGGGGAGGGTTTTTATTTTGTCAAGTTGGGGAGAAATCTATCCAACCAAGGATGTTTTTTTTGATGATGGCGAAGACAGTCTATGGCAACAGCAGAAAACTCCCTTTTTGTATCTGCAAAATCAGTATAAAAATGATTTTGCAATTTATTAACCTCTTGTAACTTCTTTTCATTAGAAAAAGAAGTATCTTTTACTAACTCAACTAATGGCTGTATGATATATTTTTCTGTATTTGTCCAAACTTGTTGGCGACCATTTTTCAATTTTGCTTCGTCTAAATGATAGACCACAATAGAAATATTAATTCTACATTCTATCCATGTATCTGTATGATTTTTAAAAATGTCCCCATTGCTATCAAAAATTAAAAGTTCTACATCATGAGGATTACAAGGGTCTAAAAGGCAATTTATTTCGTCTGCTACCCCATAGTGATTAGTGGCAACGGGGCTACCTTTTTTCAAAGGAAAAAAATCAGACTTTCCTTTTGCTCTTTCATTTGTATTATTTCTGCGTAATTGATTCCTGTGGGGCGAAGCTACTCTAAAATTAGTAGGTTCAAAAGCCAAAAACCACCAACCCATATTAACCTCTGTATCAATCTCCTCAAAATGTCTTTTTTCTAAATGCTCCTCAAATTGAGTTCTAAATGATAGTCTTTCATTGTGTCCTTTGGGGCGAAAATGGTCTATATCTAAATCATCACTAATTTTGGTTTCAGAATACCAACATTTTTCCATTGCAGGATTAACTAATTCGGTTAAAGCACTAACCAATTTTTTGTCTTTCCAAGTAGTGGACTGTTTAGAATTTATAAAGTCATTTCTTTCTCTTTTGCTCTTTGTAAGCAAAGTAGCTAAGGCAGTATTGGCAGTTACCAACCAACCAGCAGGAAGTGTGAGTTTTGAAATATCAATGTATCTCATGGACAGAAAAGGCTTAAATATTTTCGTTATCAAACAATTCTTTTAGTAAATCTTCTGCGAGTTTATTAAGTTCTGCTACTTCCTCTGGTGTGCTTGGTAGCCCTAAGCCTTTTTCTTTTTTCCTTTTGGCAAAAGTCATTTCAAATTTTTGATACAAGGGGTCAGGATAAATCAGACGATAGCCTAAATTATCAAGTTTTAAATTTAATTTTAGCAAGCTTTGTTCATCCTCTTGATTAAGTGTTTCGCCAAAATATACTCTACTTTCCAACTCTCTACGGGCATCTAAATCTTGTTGAGTTGGTATATCCAAAGTAGTAGGAATACCAAATATTTCGGTCAGAATACCTATGATACCCATTCCTCTTGGGCTTACATCTGGCTCAACAGCTATAAGTTTATCATTTAACTGCATAAACCTTCTTACATTTTCTTTCTCCAAACTACCCATAGTCAGCGGAGAGTGTGAAGCCAAAATAACTTGCACATTTGATTTATCTTTGTCCTTGTCTTTATCTTGCAATACAATTTCAATAAACTTCATGTATTGCCACTGCCAAAGAGCATTGAGATGTGTGTCGGGTTCGTCAAGTAGAAATAAAGCCTCCTCTGTATAAGTAAAACGCATTAAACCCAAAACAGTCAATAATTGCTGCTCTCCTTCGCTAAGGTCTTTAAACAGAATACGGTCTGCATACTTTTTCTTGACACGAATTTTAATACCTTCTTTGGTAATGAGTTTAGAAACATTTGCAGTATTTAAGATGTGGAAAAAATCAAAAGAAGTCCATGTTTTATCACGAATAAACTTTCTAATTTTTTCGAAATCATTAAAATATAAATAGACAACATCTAAGGTTTTCTTTCCTTTTTTCTCCCAAAGCCTGCTTTTATTTTCTATTTTATCTCTAAAAGGTGCAAAAGCTACATTATCATGCAGGTATTCAAGCAAATCTTTTACAACCCCTTGACTACCAAAAAATTTAGGGTCTTTTTTCTTTTTTTCTAGAGTTGACCAGTTTGGTTCTTGAATGGTTAAAAACACAGTTTGCAAATCTTCAATGCTTAAGTTGTCTTTCAACAATTTTAATATAAGTGGCTGATTATCAATGAAAAATGAAAATAAAGAAAGTTGGCTATGTATTAACTCAGCATAAAATAGTCTTGGTGGTTTTGGCACACGACCATCTTTTATTTTCATAGCATCTTCGGCAAATTTTCGTTGATATTCTTCAAAATATTCCTCCAAACGGTTGCCATTACCTAAGCCTGAATAATAGGCAAAAACATATTTAGGTAAATATTCATCTTTTTTTTCATTGAACTTTGGGATGTCTTTCCAAACATCGTTTCCTAATAAATCTTTACTTTTGCAAAATTTATATTCATTTTTTTCTTTTCCATTTTCTAATTTTCTTGAAATTTTAATTGTATGTTCTCGGATTTTATAAATAATTTCATATTCAAACCAATGTTCTTTTTTAATTTCGTTATCAAAAAAATCAAGCTGCTTGAAAATCAATACAATAGCCTCCAAGAAATTAGATTTTCCTGACGCATTTTGTCCAATCAAAACTGTTTTAGATTGAGAAAAATCAATCTTAAAATCTTTCAGATTGCGAAATTCTTTGATAGATACCGATTTAATTTGCATTTTCAATTAGGGTTATTTTGGTAACAATTTTTGTTGCCTCATCAGCAAACTCTCTTTTAATTTTGCCTTCTTTTTCTAAAAGAACCAACACATCTAAAAACAGTTCAACCTCTTTGTTTTTTCTGTATTCGGAAACTTGCCAAGCTTCCTCTACTGTCATACTTTTAGTTGGAGATTCACGTAGAAAATCTAAAACAGATTTTACTACTTTTTCCTGTTGTGCCATAGTTTTCTTGATAGTAGTTTGTGCCTTTTGCAATTCCTTCCTTTCCTGTTCCAAACGTGCCTTTTCGGTTTTTATTTTTTCTAAAAGTACAGCAACAGACTCGTCATTTGGTTGCGGTTCAGAAAGTTCGCCACTAAAAGCCTTTGCCAAAACCGATGCCTGCAATTTATCAATCATCTGCATTGCTTGGTTATATTTTGCTTCGGCTTCATCTGCTTTTTTCAATAATTTTTCTACCCGATTGACGATTTCGGTTTGTTCTGGTAGAGAAGGAAGATTTATTGATATATTAAAAACATCTTTAAGTGTTAAACCTGCCTTTACATTACCAGATTTTAAACTGTTGATTTGGATTTTAACATAATCAGTCAAAAGATAATAGGCTATATAAGTAGTATTGAAATCATTAGGCTTAACTCTTACCAATGCTATATGTTGATTGATATATGCTTCCCCAATATCCTGCTGAACTAATCCAATAATCCCCAAATCACCTGTTATTGATATTAAAATATCATTTTGCTTTAATAATGTTCTTTTTCCTTCCTCACTATCAGGATTTACAAATTTTAAATTATTAGGAGATAAATCTATTTTTATAGAGTTCTTTTGCAAATTCCCAATGCGAATAAATAAAGCACCTTTATTTGAATAAAATTTTGCCCAATCTCTTGAACCACTTGTAATTAATGAAGTTATAGCTCCTAATTTTTTATTCTCCCACTCAAACTCCACATTATTCTCCTCTCTCCAATCCTCAGTTAATTCGCCAGAAATAGCTTTTTCTAAAACAGATTGGCGGTAACGAGCCAATAGGCGAGGAATTTTTGCCAAAGATTTTTTTGCTGTTTCAAATTTCTCAAAGATTTCATCTAAAATAGATACGATTTCTGTTTGTTCTATTAATGGTGCAATAGGAATTTGAAAATTATTTAAGTCTTCTTTATTAAAACCATTGATTGCAGCCCTTTCATTTGCAGTTATATATTGTTGAAAATCATTTGATTTAAGAAAATAAAATATAAATTTTTTATTCAAAGGTTTTGGAATAATAACTTTTACTATTGCGACATTGTAAGTTCCTGACATACCTGTTAAAATTCGTCCAATAGAAACACCATAACGAGCAATAAGAATATCGTCTTTATCGCAAAACCTGAGTTTATTCGTCAATCTTACAAAAGTAGGAACAGGCTTATCTCCAAAATCACGAATTTGCAAAAGCCTTATATATCCTTCCTGAAAATTGGCAATAAATTCCTCTTTAGCAGGTTGAGAACCTCCTATTATATCAAGGATTTCTGTAAAAGAAATATATTGCCAATGTTTTGGTATCTTCATTTTTTGTCCAATAATTCTAAAATTTCACTCAAATTAGTCATTGCTTCTTGCAAATTATCAAGAGCATAGTTGATAAGGTCTTTTGGTGGTTGCAATTCATCTGAATCTAACAAAACATCATCTTGTAACCATCTAAAATCCAAAGCAAAGTAATTTTCCTGAATTTGCCTAAATGAAAATAATTTAAATCTTTCTATTTCTTTTCTTTCTACAAAACATTTTTCAAACTCCTCAAACATTTCTATTGAAAGTTGTCTTGTCTTTTTTGTCATGTTAGGAACATTAGTCCTATAATCATACACCCATACATTTTCGGTCTTACTTCCCTTTTCAAAAAATAAAACACAAGCCTTAATACCATTTGCATAGGCAGCAAATGTGCCTCTTGGTAATTTCAAAATTGTATGCAAGTTGATAATCTCCTCTTGTTCCAAATAATATTTCCACATTTCTTTTGCTTTGTCATCTGTCAAACAACTATCGGGCAACACCACCGCAGCCTTGCCCCCTTTTTTCAGTTTTTCTATTATCAACTGCACAAAATTAAGCTGTTTATCACTTGTTTTGACAGGAAACTTGCGGTGCAGCGGGGCAGCTCCTTTGTTGCCAAAAGGCGGATTAGCCAAAATCAAATCAAAGTCATTTGGTAGCTGGTCGTTTTCTATCGTATCGCCAAACTTAATGGTTTCGCTGGCATCTACGCCATGCAAAAACATATTCATCAGTGCCAAACGTCTTGGTCTTTGTACTATTTCTTGTCCCCAGAATGTATGATAAGCTAATTTTTCGGCTTGTTCGGCAGATTCTTTGGGGTAGTGTTGGTGTATCCATTCACAGGCAAGAGTGAGAAAACCCGCCGTGCCACATGCAGCGTCACCGATTTTGTAGTCCTTTGCTGCAAATGGGTTGGGGTGCATCACATTTATCATAGCCTTAATCAGTGGGCGAGGCGTAAAATATTGTCCTGCCCCTTTTTTGCCTTCATTGGCTACTCTGCCTATCAACTCCTCAAACGCCAGCCCCACCACATCACTATCTAATTTCGTCCACTGAATAGCATCTATTTCTTTCAACAAATCTTTGAGCAACACCGCATTTTTGATACGAGAAACTGGCTCGGCAAAAATCTGCCCTAAAATCCCTTTTTCGTTTTTCAAGACCTGCAAGGTTGCATCTAATTGTGTGATAAGTTCCCCATTCGTTTTTTTGATAAGTTGCTGCCAATTATAGTCCGCAGGCACAGGCAACTGCTTTTCGTCTGCCATTTTCAGAAACAACAAATAAGTAAGTTGTTCTATGTAATCAGACGAATCAATGCCATCATGCCTTAATTTGTGGCAAAAAGACCAAAATTTTTGGGTAATATCCATAAAAAATGCCGAATGTTGGGTTAAATATTTGTGGTAGCTTGTTTGCAATAGCAACTTGGCAAGTTATAAAATATTTTTTTATTAAACAATTTTTGAAGTGTTTTTTCTGTTTTTGTTTAAAGATTAAACAATAATAGAGTCAGGATTTACGCAAAAAAATAGCTTTACAAAATAAGTATTAGACTTACTATAGCTATAAATCATATCTTTTAGTGCCTTTAGGCACGAAATATTTATAGCAAAACCTCTCTAAGTAGGCTGGTGTAAAACTAACGTAGGAACAAAATAGCTTGCACTATTTCGTCCCTACGTTAGTTTTACCACTGCTGATGGTTACAAAACTGCAACCTCGGCATTGGCTTTTTTGAACTTTGGCAATGGCTTTTTCAGCCCTGCCAATAGTTCAAAAAACTGCCGAAATTTTGTTTTTTTACTTCAACCTAAAATTGCTGATAAAATGACCGTAAACCTCCAAAGTAAAATTACCTCGTTGGTTGTCTAATCGGGTGGCAACGACAATAGTATAAACACCTTTGGGAAGTACACCGTTATCAGTCCAAGTTTTGCTGCTGCGTGTGCCTGAATCTACTATCACATCACCTCTTTCGTTAAGCAAGGCATAGCGAATGTCTATAGTTGGCGAACTTACCCAAATATCTACCATACTTTCTTGCGTAACTTCCAAATTATAGCGAGGATTATTGGGCGAAGTCAGAGAATTTGCCGAAGCTGTCCACGAACCATTGAAAAATGGCTCAAGAGATTTTATTTCTGTTACATTAGCAAAATGCCCAAAAATATCAAGGGTAAAATTAGCTTCTTGTCCGTCTGAGTAGGTACTCGCAATTATTCTGTATTTACCTTTCCGAACAGTTACAGACTTCCTTATGGTTTTACTAAAGGTATTATCTGCGTCTATTACTCTAAACTCCAAAGCATTAATCATATAAAGCCTTACATTTAGAGAAGAAGTAAGTATCAAATCAATTTGCGTATCTTGTGTTACCTCAATATCATAATGACGATTGCGGGCAGACATAGCTTGTTGGCGGTCATTGTTTGACCAAGTCCAACTACCCACCATTCTCTGGTATTGTGTTTCTATTTTTGCAGGTCTTGCAGCCAATTTACCTGTTACTGTCAAAACATAATTGGCATCTGCACCTTCAATGCCTATGGCAACTACTCTATATTTACCTGCTTTCAGTACTTTCGAACCTGTCCTTGTGCGAGAATTAATAAAGTTTACTTCATTAATTTCTATAATATCCAAACTATTATAGACAATAAAACCACAAGCTACCGAAGAGGTAATACTAAAATCTACTTTGGTTTCTTCGTTTAAGTCAAAAGTATAGTGGTGATTGCGATAAGATTTTGGTTCGTCATTAAAAGCTGTAATCCACTTGTCGTTAATGGTGTAGGCTTGCACCACTGGTGCAGTAACCGTAATGTTTGCAGTCCTCACGTTGGTTTGTCCGTTTGCACCTGTGGCAGTCAGCCTGATGTTATACGTACCTGCGGTGGCGTATGTAGTAGTAGGGCTGGCTGCGGTTGAGGTTTGTCCGTTGCCAAAATCCCACGCAAACGAAGTAGCATTGGTCGAGGTATTGGCAAATGTTACCAACAAAGGGGCAGTGCCTGTGGTTGGCGTAAACGTGAAATTGGCTACAGGGGCAGGTGTAATAGGTGCAGCACTCACTGTTATTGATTTCTCAGCAGGCTGACTTTCCTTCTTATCTTTGTCTATTGCTATCAATGTAACTTTATAAGTCCCATCTTTCGCATAAGTTACAACAGGGTCTTTGTCTATCGAACTTGCAGGACTGCCTCCTTCAAAAGTCCATTTGTAACTTTCTGCTTGCTTTGAAGCATTTGTAAAGCTCACTTGCAAAGGTGCAGTGCCTGTTGTAGGATTGAACGAAAAGTCAGCAACTGCTACACTGCCTGTTGCTGGTGTAGGAGTTGGCTCTTTTGTTGTTGAAGAACACCCTCCCGCAAAAAGTGCTACAAATAGCACAAGATAAATCAATTTTAATGCTTTCATTTTAGTATATAGTTTAAATGTGAAAATACTGTAGCTGCGGACTTCAGTCCGCAGTTTTTTACTCTTGCACTTATTTTTTCGTTAGAATGTATCGTAGGCTTTAGCCTACGGTTTTTGTTTACTTCTGTACTTAGTTTTTTTGTGCTTTCGGTTTCTCAAAACCGAAAGTGCTACCAATAGATAGTCCGCAATGGAATTGACCTACGGCACAAAATCACGTGATACGTTTCCGTTTTCTACCAATATGTAGTGCCTAAAGGCACAAATGTTACAACTTTAACTTTGTCCCGATAGGGACTTTATATTGGTAGCTCCGTTTTCTACGTTGGCAATGGTGCATTTTCGCACCTTGACAATCGTAGAAAATTTTTTTTTACGATTGTCAAGGTGCGAAAATGCACCATTGCCAACGTAAAAAAACTTACATTCTTTTCCGTCTATCGTGCAGTTTTTTTGCACCATAAGCCAGTCCTGCTGCTATTAGCCCACTAATTCCGCCATCAACAGGCACACCATTTACAGGTTCGGGTGGCGGAACAGGGTCTAACCCTTGTGCCTGCACCTCCCACACAAGGAGGAGCAAGGCGATGATTACCAAATATTTTTTCATAGTTTTATCTTTTCTGTAGTGCGGGACTTTAGCCCGCAGTTTTTTAATGCTTTCAATTACTGTAGCTGCGGGACTTTAGCCCGCAATTTTTTATGTGATTTCGGTTTCTTAAAACCGAAAATACTACCAATATGTAGTGCCTAACGGCACATAATTTTGGTGTATTCCTTATTTTCTACCAATATGCAGTGCCTAACGGCACATTATCTTGGTGTGTTCCTTATTTTCTACCAATATGAAGTGCCTAACGGCACATAATTTTGGTGTATTCCTTATTTTCTACCAATATGAAGTGCCTAACGGCACATAATTTTGGTGTATTCCTTATTTTCTACCAATATGAAGTGCCTAACGGCACATAATTTTGGTGTATTCCTTATTTTCTACCAATATGTAGTGCCTAACGGCACATAATTTTGGTGTGTTCCTTATTTTCTACCAATATGTAGTGCCTAACGGCACAAGAACTTTACATTTTTTGTCCCGATAGGGACTTTATATTGGTAGCAATAAAGCACACCATATTTTTTTGTCCCGATAGGGACTTTATATTGGTAGCATTGCAATTTTTTTGGCACAGGCTAAAGCCCATGCTACAATATCCTGCGGGCTAAAGCCCGCAGCTACAGTTACTCCTTCACAAACCTTTTGCTCATCACATACTCCGCCCCTGCCACTTCTACAATATACAACCCCTGCGGAAGGTTGGCTACATTCAGTTTTAGGCTCACTTTGTCCGTTGTTTTGGCTGCATTTTGGCTGAACACTTCCCTGCCTGTGAGGTCGGTGATGCGGACTGTTACCTCGCTGTTTACCGAATTTTCTAAGGCAAGAGTCAGCACCTCTTGTGTAGGATTTGGGTAAAGAGCCAATTCGTTTGTCTGCCTTTTCTGCTGCTGCAAGGCTGCAAAGTCTGGCACCAAACGCAAGACGAAACGACTGGTATCATTTGTTATAGTAGTTTCAAAGGTGTAAGGTTTAGTAGCAATTTGGTGGAAAGTAGCTGTTTGTTTGTCTTCCAGCACAAGGCTTGGCGAGCCAATAAAATTGCCCATTTCCATCGTTTCTATGGTGTAAGTTCCCTTTTCGCCCACAATAAAACATAGCGGAATAGTGGTTTCTTTTTCCAGATTTGGCAAGGCATTGATAGCAAAATTTTGCTGTTTGGTTCGGGTATAAAGATTTGGCGAACCACCTGTATTCCACTGCACTTTGGGTGCGTCGTATGCCTTATCGGTGTGTTCGGTTGCTTGCGTGTGGAAATAAACAAGGGTTTCATCTGCCTGTTTTTTGCCTGCCTGTGCCGATATTTTGAGTTTCAATAAACCTTTAATGTCTTGATTAACAGTATTTTGTGCGTCTTCTGTTCTAAAAAATTGCGGATTGGCAATAGTCCGCATCGTGTTGTTAAATTGCAAATTGGCAATGCCAACATTACTTTTGCGAACAAAGAAACCCTGCCCTAAGGCAATATCACTGGTGCTGCCATTGGTGCCTGTGGGCAAGCCTTGCACATAATATGCCCACGTGCCTGAATACAAGCCTGTGGCAATTCTGCGGTAATTATAGCCATCTATTTGCGGACTATTGAGGGTATAAACAGCATTGAAATCAAGAGCCGAAGGATAGGGATTGCCTACCAAATTCCAGCCCGAATTGCTTGCGTTTCCACGTGTAATATTGGTGGTTATATTGCCATTATTTAAGTTGCCAATAAAATCAAGTGTTAAGCCTGAATTGAGGTTGAGAATATAGCCTCTGCCTACTTCCATATTTTCGGCTGTGCTGGCGGGTGACTCCCAACCTTTTTCAAAAACATTGGAGGCTGCGGGAGAACTCACTACCCTGTTTTCGTTGTATCGGTAGAAATTTGGAAAAGCACCTGCGTAGGTGTTCACAAAATCGTAATTAGGATTGAGTACCAAAGGTACATTGTCGTTAAACTCGGCAATGGTTTTGCCCGAAACAGGCGAAGAAAAATAATTGTAGCCTTGTGTAGTAGTTCTTGCTGCATAACTTGGCACAAATCTCTGCACTTTTACATCTCCAATCACTACCGCAGTCAAGTTATTGACTATGTATGCCTGCCCTGCTGCGGAGGAAAGCAAAGTAAGATTTCCGTTAGACACCACATTGCCGTCTTGCAAGTTGAGCAACTCCGAAATTTGCACTGCCCCTGTCAAGGTCATGGTTTTTCCTGCTCCGTTCATGTTTATTCGCCTAACAGTGGGGTTGCCCACGCCGAGCAAAGCAATAGATTTGCCTGTGAGGGTTGCGTTTTCGTTGTAAGTTCCTGCATTGAGAACTACGGTGCAGCCATCGGCTACGGTGGAAAAGGCTGCTTGTAAAGTTTGTTTGGCAGTGGCATTGGAAAGTCCGTCATTGGCATCGTTGCCTGTGCTTGCATTTACGTAGATATTGTTACAAACAGGTACACAAGTAGGGCTTAGGGCATCACCTGCAATAGTCCAATTTTTGGGTGCAGCTAATAAAGTATTTCGTGCTGCTACTGCACAATATTTTAACCCTTGCGACCCTAAACCTGTATTTGGTTGCAAGGTTTGTGCTGCCCAGCTAATAAGTGTTGCATCATAATTTGCCACAGAAAGCCCACTATTCAATAGCATAAATCCTGCATTTGTTACATTGCCCATATCCCAACTTGCAAGAGATTGGTTAAAAGCTAAGGCATCATAAAATACGGCTTCCATGTTAGCTACCTTACTCACATTCCAATTATTCAATGGCTGATTAAAGGCTGTTGCACCCCAAAATGCCCATCGCATTGCAGTTACATTGCTTGTATTCCAATTATTAAGTGGTTGGTTAAAGAACTTTGCACCATTAAAAATAGCAGCTATGCTTGTTACATTACTTACATTCCAATTATTGATATTATAATTAAAAGCAGTACCTGCAAACAAATTGGTCATATCTGTAACTTTTCCTGTGTCCCAGTTCACTAAGTCTTGATTAAAAGGCGTAGCACCTGAAAACATAAAACCCATAGTGGTAACATTACTTGTATTCCAAGTAGTAACATCACCATTGAAACTTTTTGCATTCCAGAAAGTAGAACCCATATTCGTAACACTGACCGTATTCCAATTATTCAAATTTTGGTTAAATGCTTCCGCACTTACAAACATTTCCCGCAAGGTTGTTACATTCGCAACATTCCAATTATTTAAGGGTTGATTAAAAATGGTAGCAAAGGCAAACATTCCATGCATAGTTGTAACTTTGCTTGTATTCCAATTATTGAGAGGCTGATTAAATTTTTCAGCTTTCCAAAAAGTTGAAGCCATAGTGGTTACATTGCTTGTATCCCAATTATTAATGTTTTGATTAAATTCTATTGCCCCAAAGAATGTACTCAATAAACTTGTAACTTTGCTTGTATTCCAAGTGGTGATGTCTGAATTAAAGTTTCTTGCATTAGAAAACATAAAACTCATGTCTGTTACGTTGCCAACATTCCAATTATTAAGTGGTTGATTAAAAGCATTGGCACCACTAAACATACCATTCATATCTGTAACATTGGTTACATTCCAATTATTTAATGGCTGATTGAAAGCAGATGCACCACTAAACATACCACTTGTATTAGTAACTGCACTTGTACTCCAATTATTTAATGGTTGATTAAAAGCTGGTGCAAGGAAAAACATTAGTTTCATTGTCGTAACTTTGCTAACATTCCAACTATTTAAAGGCTGATTAAATACATCTGCTTGCCAAAACATAGATAACATAGTGGTAACATTGCCAACATTCCAAGCACTAATATCTTGATTGAAACTTCTTGCTTTTTCAAACATAGAAGTCATATTCGTAACTTTGCTTACGTCCCAAGTGCTTATATTTCCATTAAAAGCAGTACAATTAATGAACATACCACTCATATCTGTTACATTACCTGTGTTCCAATTATTGAGAGGTTGATTGAAAACATAAGCCCCGCCAAACATACCCGCCATATTGGTAACATTACTCACATTCCAAGAATTGATATTGCCATTGAAAATTGAAGTATTGCTAAACATACCCGACATATCCGTAACAGCACTCAAATCGGGGTTATCTACTGCATTATAGGTCAGGTTATCACAACCATTGAAAGCATTTTGCATAGAAGTCCAAGCAATACTTCCCCATTGTTCAATAGTGCGTATCTTACTTCGTTCTGACCCAAAATTGAAAAAGATTTTCGGAAAAGCCCCCGTTATTGCAATTTGGTAGGTGCTTCCGTTTTCTAAACTCATAATGGTGTGGCTACCTGTTCGGGCAGTTATGCTACCATCACCTACGCCTGCATTGGTAAGGTTTGTCCAACTTAGGTTATAGTTATAACCTCCGCCTGTGGTGGGTATGGTGATTGTGCCTGTGGTGGTTATCCATCGGGTGATGAATGCCTGTGCATACCCCTTTGTGTGCGTCATTGCCAGCATTGCCAGCAAGAGCAGTATTTTTGTAATTTTTGAGCAATGTTTTTTCATAATTTTAAGTGTTTAAATTTTTTTGTATTAGTACGTTGGCAATGGTAGCACGTGCTTGCGGGTTCTCAAACCCGCAAATACACTTTCGGTTGTGAGCAACCGAAAGCACATTTGTTGTGTTAGTACGTTGGCAATGGTGCTTTTGCACCTTGCCAATCGTACCCTACACGTGTGCCTATACGATTGTCAAGGTCTGCGACCATTGCCAACGTAATAGGCACACAAAGCCATTGCCAACGTATAGGCACACACTTTTACAAAGGTCTGCAATAAACAAGTGCAACAAATCACAGCTATTGACTATACAGCCCTGTTTTTTTTAACCTCGGCAGTGGTCGATAGACCCCGATGGTTAAAAAAAACGCAACTATTGGCAGGGTCTATCGACCACTGCCAAAGTTTTGTTTTTTACAACTTTTTTTGCACACAAGCACAGCCTTTTTTTGGGCAATATAGCCCTTGCTGAATGGCGTATTGCTGGAGCAAATACCTGCTGGTGATGTCTAATTCCTCCAAAATATTTCGCACATGGGAGGCAACCGTATGTTCAGAAATAGTGGTTTGGTGTTTGTTCACCCCACTTGGCTTGTTCTTTTCTCTCATCAGGGCTATTTGCTTGTTGGTGAGCATAGGCTCCTGCACCAATAGCATAAAAATTTCATACTCCACAGGGGTCAGGTTTGCTAACATAATTTTTGTATTTTAGGCAAATGTAAAGCAAGGAACTATACCAAAAATCCCTTAACTTGACTATAAAGGGGCTTTTTGTTCCTTTTTCTTTACAAAGTTTGCCCTAATTAGTCAGGATTGATAGGGAGAACTTAGGATTTTGATAGGATTCTTGACCGAAATGGTGTGCTTTTTGGGATTTTGGTGGGATTTTTGATTTATCAGCTACTAAATTTCTATTTCCTACATCTTTTTTTTCAAATTTTTCGTATCTTGCAGTAAATTGAACAACGAATGAAATTTAGCGAATTTGAAACCATAGATAAACTGTTAAAATATTTTGACCTCACAGTTGAAAAGCAAGAGTTTATGAATTTTCAGGCTACTCCCGAAATAGTCTTACCAGCCCATTTGAGAGAGGATATTATTTTTTTTCTTGCCAATAGAGGAAATACCGATAGGGAGGCTTATGCTTGCGAAGCATTAATTTTTCCGATTTTGAAAGAGGCGTGGAAACGAAACCCCAGAGCAAAACTGTATAGCCACCCCCAAATAAAATATGAAGACTTGATTTTGGTGCCAGATTATGTGGTTGCCCCCAAAAATAGAACAGGCGAAGATGTGTTTCAAAAACCTTTGCTCGTTACGGTAGAGGCAAAACATGACGATTATGATTTGGGCTGGGTAGATGCTTACAAGCAGCTTATTGTGGCAAGATTGCTAAACAAAAACCCCGATATTCCAATTTATGCAGTAGTGAGTATTGGCAAAGGATGGGAATTTGGCAAATTAGACGGAAATATTATTTATAGGCATCCGCTGGGACTTGGTTTAGACAATGCCAACAAACTGCTGGGCGTATTGGATTTTATCTTTGCCGATTGTGTGAAGACTGCCGAAAAATTTAATATGTACTAAAAAATAAAAAGTAGCTTAAATTTTGAAAGTTGTTTTTTTGTTAGCTATTTGTTTGCTGTAAACAAAAACGGCTTTTTGGAGAATGTGGGCGGAGTTTTTCGAATCCCTCTCTCTGCAAAGTGCTTTTTTAGCAATGAAAAGGCACTTTTTTATTTATAGGGCTTATGAAATATTTTCTTTTTTCTCCTCTTTTCAGGTTTCGTTGGTTGCTTGTTGCAACTTTGTGTACTTCATTTGGTATGGTTTGCAAAGGACAAACTACTCAAAATCAGCCACTTGTCTTGCAAAACTATACTCGCCAACAGTGTATAGCCCATGCCCTTACCCAAGCACCTGCCCTTGCCAATGCCAAGATAGATGAGCAAATAGCCCACGCCAAAGTGCAAGAAACCAAAGCCATAGCTTTGCCCCAACTCAATGCCCAACTCAATTTTACGGACAATTTATCGTTGCAACAAAGTTTTTTTCGCCGAAATATCATAGACAATGCTGCCCCTGCCAATCAACAACAGGCTGCTGCCCTCCAACTGCAATATGGTGTTACTGCCCACGCTGCGTTTTCGCAGTTATTGTTTAGTGGGGCTTATTTGCAAGGCTTAAAAGTGGCAAAGGTTTATACCGAATTGGCACAAAAAAATGTAAAGCAAGTGGAAACCGAAACAGCTTATCAGGTGTCCAGAGCCTATTATGCAGTGCTGGTCAATACAGAAAGGTTGCGTTTGCTCGATGAGCATTTGGCTCATCTCAATGAATTGGTGCTGCAAAGCAGGGCTATGTTTCAAAATGGAACAATAGAAAAATTAGACCTTAGTCGTTTGGAGGTAAGCCTCAATAATTTGCAAACTGAAAGAGAAAAATTAGCAAATTTGTTGGTTTTGAGCAAGGCATTGCTAAAATTTCAGATGGGCTTAAATCCCGAAGACGACATTACGTTGAGTGAAAAAATAGAAAGTAAATTATTGGAAATCAATACTTTAAATCTCAATACTACTTCGTTTGACCATGCCAACCGCAATGATTTTGCAACTTTGCAAACACAGAAAAAAATCAATAGTTTAGAAATTCAAACTATCAAAGCCCAATATTATCCTTCGGTTTATTTGGTTGCCAATGGCGGTGTGAACAATGGCAGTTTGTCTTTTGGCAGTTTGTGGAATACAGGTTTTTATGGTTTTTTCAATTATGGTTTGCGTGTAGAAATTCCTCTATTTGATGGTTTCCAAAAGTCTTATCAAATTCAGCAAAAAAAGCTGGCAGCTACCAAAACAGATAACAACCTCTTGCAACTACAACGTCTTATTACTTGGCAGCAACAACAGACCAATTTGCTACTAAAAAACGGCTTGGCAACTTTGCAAATTCAACAAAAAAACTTGGACTTGGCAAAAGAAGTGTTGCAAATTACGCAAGTGAAATACAAAGAAGGCATAGCCACCAATTTGGAGGTGGTTCATGCCGAAAATGCCTACACCGAATCGCAAGGCAACTACTACACCGCCCTTTACGAAGTGCTACTTGCAAAGATAGACCACGAAAAAGCATGGGGGCAGTTGTAATGTATATTCACCTTTAGGCGAATGAATTACCTAATGACTCAGCACACTTGCATACAATTTAATTTGTTTTATCATTGCTGCCAATCCGTTTGCCCTGTTCATGGAGAGCAAAGCCTGCAAACCTATTTTGTCCATAAAAAACAACTCGACTTGTGCAATATCTGCAGGTTTTTGTTCAGAAAAAACACGCAAAATCAAGGCTACCAATCCTTTGACTAAGGTAGAATCACTGTCGCCATACAAAACTAAATGGTCTTGTTGCACTGTTGGATAAATCCAAACCCTTGATTGACAACCTTTTATCAGGTTTTCGTCTTTGCGGTGTTGCTCTGGAAAAGCAGGTAATTCTCTGCCTAATTCTATGATGTAGTCGTAAATGTCGTTTTTGTTGTCAAAAACAGCAAATTCTTCTATAATTTCGTTTTGTATGGTTGTAATGTTTTGCCTCAACATATATTTAGTTGGTATTTATTTTTTTACACAACAAAGTTAATCAATTTGAGAAAACTTAAATATTCGTCCTGATTTATTTCCCCAAAGTTATGTTGATTACTTCTACTAAAAAAACAACCAATTATTTGCTTTTTTGAAACTAATTGCCTAACTTTAAGCAATTACAAATCTTTTAAGAAAGTGTAGCCTTCAAGACGCAAACTAACGATAGGAAAAGTTGTATGAGCCTGAAAATCAATGTTTTTTCAGGTTTGTGCAACTTTTTTCGTTTTTTTACGCTAACAGAGTTAAATCCAATGACTTGAAATTGTTTTACAACTAAACTGTGTAAGTTTTATGGGACGGAAAGTACTTGTACTCAATTCAGATTATCGGGCATTGACCGTTTGCAACGTGCCAAAAGCCTTTCTATTGGTTTATACAAACAAAGCTGAGGTGCTTACCAAAGTAGAGAATCAGTTTTTGAGGTCGGTAAGCCAAGTTTTAGTGATGCCTTCAGTTATCCGTTTGTTGAGCTATGTCAATATTCCCTACAAAGGGGTGATGTTGAGTAGGCAAAATATCTTTAAACGTGACGGCAACAAATGTGTGTATTGTGGGGCAAAACACGACTTAACCCTCGACCATGTAATCCCTCGTTCTAAGGGTGGGAAAACTTCGTGGACAAATCTAGTAACAGCCTGCAAAAAATGTAATGCCAGAAAAGGAGATTTTACACCTGAAGCTGTGGGATTAAAACTCCCTTACAAGCCTTTTAAACCTTCATTTGTAGTATTTTTGCGTGAGTTTGCAGGTGCAAATGACGATAATTGGAAACCTTATTTGCAGAATAAAGACGGGGTGGATTAAAAGCCAATCTTGATTTTCCACTTATTTGCCTTACTTGTCCATGTGTTTCTGTTATTTTTTGAAAATTTACAAGGTGCTTCGGGTTTCTCAAAACCCGAAGTATTGTATTTTACAAAACTCCAATAAACTCCTTCACCATTCCCTCAGCCTCCTCCAAAGTTGTATTCAAAACTTCATTGATAAGTATTTTATCAAAAGCACCTTCATATTGCAGTTCGGAGGTAGCTTTTGCTATTCTTTCCGCCTTTTTTTCAGGAGTTTCCGTATTGCGAGTTTCTAATCTCTGGGCAAGCACCGCTACGGAGGATACTTTCACAAAAATAGACAGGGCATCAGCACCAAATTGGCGTTTGAGGTTGATACCTCCCTGCACATCTACATCAAAAATGGCGTGTTTGCCTATGGCGTGTATCCGTTGCACTTCGCTGCGAAGTGTGCCGTAAAAAATATTGTCATACACTTGTTGGTGTTCCAAAAATTCGCCTGCTGCTAATTTTGCCTTAAACTCCTCTACGGTCAAAAAATAATAGTCTTTGCCATGCACCTCATTAGGGCGTTGGCTGCGCGTGGTGGCAGACACCGAAAAAGTTAATTCGGGTAAGGTAGCCAACAAGTGCTTGACTATGGTGGTTTTGCCTGCCCCCGAAGGTGCAGAAAAGATGATGACTTTACCTGTGTTCAATTTCGGTATTTAGTTGTGAGTTTTCAGGTACGTTGGCAATGACTTAGGCAGCCCCGTCCAGACCTTGACAATCGTACCTAAATGAATTTGGAAAATTTAATTTATCGGACACTTTCAAAGTGTCCGATAAATGATTTTTTAGTGTAACTATTTGGGTTAGGTACGATTGTCAAGGTTTGGACGGGGCTGCCTAAGCCATTGCCAACGTATCTAACCTAAAAACTTATTTTTTTTGACAAGATTTTTTCAGCATCTCCCCTGCCTGTTGGTTGCCCAGATTTTTAGCAATTTCAAAATCTATGCAAGCATCGATGCCCTTGCCCATTGCAATTTTCAACATTCCCCTGTTAAACAACACATCGGCATTGCTCGGATAGAGGGCAAGGGCTTTGTCGTAGTCTTTGAGGGCATTATTAGCATCTCCTAATACGTAATAAGTATTGCCTCGGTTTTGATAAGCCTCCACATTATTCGCATCGAGGGCTATGGCTTTGCTATAATCTCCCAAAGCTGCCCTATAATTTTTCTTGCCGTACAAAATTCCTCCTCTGTTCACATACGCAGGGGCAAAATTGGGGTTGTGTTCTATGGACAAATCGTAATTTTTCAATGCTTCGTCAAAACGTGAATAACCTTTGTGGACATGAGCCAAATGAAAATAAGCCATAGCAAAACGAGGATTGAGGCTTAGGGCTTTTTTCAAATCCTCCTCTGCGTGTATGTAGTCGCCAATGCGGAGGTGAATATAGGCACGTGAGTTCCAAACATCGGGGTCTTCGGGCATGATTCGGGTTGCATTGTTGAGGTCTATCATAGATTGGCGATAGGTTTCTTCGGTAGTGGCGTGTATATCTCCGCGTTTGTGGTGTCCGTGATAGTGTTCAGGATTTTGGGCTACTATGTTGTTCCAATACGTAATGCCGTTTTGCCACATTTGCATTTGGAAGTAAGTCAAACCTGCAAAAACCACAACCACCGCCAACAACGCATACAAAATAGGTTTGAAATAGTTGGATTGATTGGCAAACCAATAATCTACACCATAACCAAAAGCTACAAACAAACCAATGGAGGCAAAATAAAGTTGTCTATCATTGGCAAATGCTCTGCCACCCAAAGGCAACAAATTGGAAACTAACAACAAACTTATCAAGAAAAACAAGCCTCCCCAATACACCCACGTATGCTGACGCAACTTAGCCAAGCCAAACAACAAAACCAAAGGTAGGAGGGCAAAAACATAGCAAAACCAAGGCAAAAATAGTCCTGTTTTGGCGGGATAAGGATAAAAAGCCGACAAGCCAATGGGCAAGAAAATTTTTTGGAGATAATGCGACAAAGTGTAAAAAACTAATACAATTCTATCTATAAAATTGTAATCTGGCACACCAAAAAAAGTTTTTTCGTTGGTTTTGAGTTGGAGCATAGCCCACAATCCAAAAGTTGCTAAGGAAATGACCAAAAAAGGTATTTTTTCTGTCCAGCCTTTTTGGGTGTGGCGGTTGGTGGCTCTGTCTATGAGCAAAAAGAGGAAAGGCAAAATCAAAGCTGTAAATTTGAAAGAAACAGCCAAAATAAATGCCAATAGGCTACTATACAACCATTTGGTTTGGTGATTCTGCACATAATTTACGTAAGCAATTAAACTGCATAAACTAAAAGCCGTTGCCAGCAATTCTCCCTGTCCCAAAATCCACGCCACCGACTCTACGTGAGTGGGGTGCAAAGCAAAGAGCAAAGCACTTGCCACAGCTACAATATTTCTGCGGGTAAGCAACCAAACGAAGTAAAAAACCAGCCCTGTATTTGCCAAATGCAACAACCAACTGACTACGTGATAACCCTTTGGCTGCAAGGCAAACCACTTGAAAAGAAGGTGCGAAAAGGCAAAACTCAATACATTGTATTGGTTGTTATTGGCTGAATAGACCTTTTGCAATTTTGCCCAAGAAAAATCTTGAAACAAATAGCCCATTTTGCTCAACTCCTCATCGGCAGTGATAAAATATAAGGAGAAAACAGGCACAAACAAAAGAGCAGCCACGCCCAGCAAACCTATCAGCCACCATTTGTTAAAGTTGTCGGGCTTGGTAGGCAACAGATTGGATACTTGTTTTGAAGTGAGTAATGTTTCCATTTTTTTATTGTGATTTTGATAATTTTACTGTTTGGTAGTTCTAAAACAGTCAAACAGCTACATTTTTGGTTATTTTTTAATTTTTGCAATTTCTTTGTCGAAATCAGACAAATAAGTCTGGTCTTGCAACACTCTAAATTGATTGTAAACTTCCTCTGCAAGTTTTAAAAAATAGCAAAGTTGTTTGCGAATTTTTATCATAATCTATGCTACACTCTGAATAAATGTCTGTAATTTTTTGATAAAAACGTCTTTCACTTGCCCTAATTTCTCTTATTCTTTCAAGTAGTTCCTCGAAATAGTCAGCACCAAATTTTTTACCTTGTTTCAATCTTTCATCATCAAGCACAAAACCTTTTACTATAAACTCTTTTAAGGTTTTAGTAGCCCAAATTCTAAATTTCGTAGCCTCTCTACTATTCACTCGGTAGCCAACAGCTATAATAGCATCAAGATTATAAAAATCAACCTCTCTGCTTACTTCTCTTTTACCTTCCAATTGAACTATTCGGATTTTCCGAATAGTTGCAGATTCTTGCAATTCATTTGATTGATAAATATGTTTCAAATGCTCATTTATGGTAGGCAATGTTACGCCAAATAGCTCTGCCATTCTTTTTTGGTTGAGCCAAAAGGTTTCCCCTTCATAAATCACTTCTATTTTTACCTGACCCTCTGGGGTACTATACAACAAAATATCGTTAAACTCCATAGCTTTTTATCACACAGTTGACTTTTTTAAAACAGCAAACACTGCTAACTTTTAAGGCTGCAAAGGTAACAAAGAGTTTTGCAGATTCATAGATAGAAGCAAAATTTTCGCAAAACTACAAAAAAAGAATATATATTTATACTGCAAAACTCACAATTAAAAACTTACAACTATTTTTGAATACCCAAACCACTTATTTTCCTGCCCTCACAGGGCTGCGAGCCGTAGCTGCTTATGCAGTGTTTGTTCACCATTTTGCACCTCCTTTTATTGTAAAATATGAAGGATTGCACAAATTGTCAATGGAACTGCACATAGGAGTTACGCTGTTTTTTGTGTTAAGTGGATTTTTGATAACCTACCAATACGGCACTGCGGATTGGAATGACCCAAAAAATTGGAAAAGCTATTTACAAAACAGATGGGCAAGAATTTATCCTGTTTATTTTCTGCTGCTGACCTTGACTTTTGCGGGTGGTTTTTATCTACCAACGTGGACAACCCAAGAACTTTGGGCTACTTATTTGCTGAGTCTTTTCTTTTTGCATGGCTTTTTTGACGATTTGCGTGGGGTTTTCATTCCGCAAAGTTGGTCTTTAACCGCAGAAGAGTGTTTTTATTTGCTTGCTCCCTTGATTTTTTATTTTTACAGGCAAAAAAATATCAAACTTTGGTTGCAATTTCTGCTGTTTACTGCAATAGGCGTGGCGTTGGTGGCTTTTTTTTCCAAACACATTTATTATGGTTTTTTTAGCAACTACCAATTTCTTTGGTTGCACACTTTTTTTGGGCGAAGTGCAGAGTTTTTGGTAGGCGTAGGGTTTGCATTTTTCTTTAAACAACAAGCCACTTTGCTACCAAATAAGCACCATTTCAAAACTTATTTGGGCTTAATTTTGATAGCCATTTGCCTAATCAATTTGGCTCTTTTGCAGCAGCAAAACTCATTGGGCTTGCAGCACCCCGCAGGAATTTGTATCAATAATTGGCTACTACCTTTTGCTATCATCTGTTTTTTGTGGGGTTTACTAACCGAAAAAACAGTTGTGCAAACAATTTTGTCGAGTAAGTTATTGGTTATTTTGGGCAAAAGTTCTTATCTATTTTATCTCCTGCACAAAGGTTTATTAGAAAGATTTTTGCTACCTTGCCTACAAAATTATTATTTTCTTACGTTTTTGGCACTCAATGCCCTGTCGGTTTTGCTTTTCTATGCAGTAGAACAACCTTTGCATAAAAGATTACGTAAAAAATTCGACTTATAAAAAATAATTCTACTCTCTATTTACATGACAGAACTTCTCCAAAGCATTTTTACTCGTTTGCAAATAGCCTATCGTGTACGTATGTGCCATTTGATAGACAAATTGGCAAAGAGTCTGCCACGCCCAAAGCCCGAAGGAGAAAAAGTGTTGCTCATTCGCCTCGACGCCATTGGAGATTATTTGTTGTTTAGAAACTTCATAGAAGTTTTTGCAAACAGCCCCCAATATAAAGGCAAACAATTATTTTTTTGTGGTAATATGGTTTGGAAAAGTTTGTTCGATGCCTTAGACCATGAGTATTTTGCAGGTAGTTTTTGGCTCAATCGCAAACAATTTTTTACCAATCCTTTTTACCGTTTTCGTATCCAACGTGCCATTTACAAGGCTGGTTTTGCTGTGGCTATTGCCCCAACTTTTTCGAGGTTATTGCTCTATGATGATGCTATTGTAAATGCAAGTCAAGCTACGCAACGTATTGGTAATGAGGGAAACACAGATAACATTATACCCAAAGAGAAAAAAATTGCAGATACTTATTATACTCAACTTTTGCCTGCACAGCCTGCTGTCTTGTTTGAATTTGATAGAAACAAAGAATTTTTTGAGGCTTTACTCCAACAAAAAATTGTCTTGCAACGCCCTGTGGTAGAAATTACAAAATTGCCCACCTTGCCCACTTTTATTCAATTACCTCCCAAGCAAGTCAAAGTATTGCTCTTTGTTGGTGGCT
Organism: Cytophagales bacterium; assembly: GCA_013299115.1. Classification (GTDB taxonomy): domain Bacteria; phylum Bacteroidota; class Bacteroidia; order Cytophagales; family Thermoflexibacteraceae; genus JAAFKA01. The sequence continues at coordinate 72,098 of JAAFKA010000014.1, read as the reverse complement.
CGGAGGTGCATAAAAGGTGGGCAGCCGAAAATTTTGCAGCCTTAGCCAATTTTTTACACCATACGTACAAGGCTGCAATTTATCTAATTGGAGATACTAACGACCTGCCCATTGCCCAAAAAGTTTGCGATTTGCAACCCAACTTACCTATTCAAAATTTGGCGGGTAAAACTAATTTGCTCGAACTATGGAGCTTATTGCAATATGCAGATTTGTTGGTAGCCAATGAAAGCAGTGGCGTGCATTTGGCAGCAACATTGGCAGTGCCTACCATTTGCCTGAGCAACAATACGTGGCATATTGGTAGATTTAATCCCTATCCAGATTCTATGCAGTTGCCTATTCATTATATTTTTCCTTTTGAAATACAAGGAATTGATTATGAGGAGATTACAAAAAAATATACTTTCCAAAATAGATTATCTATTAATGATATTGCAATAGAAAAAGTAAGAGAAAAAATAATTTTTAAGTTTCCAAAACACTCCTGAAAAAATGTAATGCAAATTTCTATTGTTATTTTTAGGGTCATTTGTAATCAATTCTACCCCTAATAATTTGGCTGTTCCTGTAATTAGTCTGTCGTGTAATTCGGGAATATCGACAATTTCTAAGGCACTTTTCACGACCTCCAAAGTCAAAGGCTGTTCTCTAAAAGAAAGGTATTGTTCAAAATATTTTTTCAAAAAATTAACAGACAAAGTAGTCCGTTGTTTTCGTGTAAATATCCAATTTCTACAATAACCATTGTCGGCACAACTATTTTTTGGTTCGCAAAACAAAAATAATAGATAACTTGCCCACTTTCAAATAGTTACAAACTTTTGTATAGTAGTTTAATTTAAAATAAACATTTTGCTAAGTTGATTGTATAAAAAAAGCAGCATTACTTGTGTGGTACTACCAATTTCACTAATATTGCTAAATAGTTACAATTATTTTTTTAATTGCCGAAAGAAACTAAAAAAAACAAAACTCAAAATTAGAAAATGTCCTCTATTAATAAGAACCTAAGTGTCTATTCAGCTAATAACTTGCCTGATATTGGTCAAAAAAAATTTGTGCTAGTAGTAGCCGAGTGGAACAGCGAAGTTACTAATGCTTTATATGAAGGAGCTTGCAGTACCTTGCTCAAATATGGTGCAAACCCAGAACTGATTAATCGGTATGATGTATCAGGTAGTTTTGAGCTAAGTTTAGGCTCACAATTTGCTGCCCAGCAAAAGGAAGTAGATGCTGTTATTGCTTTGGGTTGTGTCATTCAAGGAGAAACCCGCCACTTTGATTTTATATGTCAAGCTGTTGCTATGGGTATTACACAGGTCAGTCTGGAATACAACAAGCCTGTTATTTTTGGTGTTTTAACTCCTGATACAATGCAGCAAGCCTTGGACAGGGCAGGTGGCAAACATGGCAACAAAGGCGACGAGGCAGCTATTACAGCTATAAAAATGTTAGGATTAAAAGAACAGAGCAGAACAAAATAGTTAGTAAGTAGTTGAACCTAATTATCCGACACCTTTGAGGTGTCGGATAATTTTGATAATCAGATACTTAGCACTTGAAATATTATCGATTATTTAAGTCTAACTACTTAAGTTATAATTTTAAAAAATACTTGATAATTAGAGGTTATTACGATAATTTTTGTATAGAAAATTAACCCGTTGATTTTCAGCTAATTGACCTTGCAGCCTGAAGGGTATGGTACAAATCGTAATAACCTCTATTAAGTGTTTAAAGAAAATATTACTTACAATTTACCATGCGAAATTAGTTATTTCATATTTCATGATATGTTACCAAAGATTTTATTTTACACATTCTTTCTAATTGTACATTGTCTTATTCAAACAAAGGCACAAACCTTCCCCAAAGATGTGTGGCACGAGGGCGAAATTACCTTATTTAGTGGCGAAACCTTAACAGGTTTAGTCAAATATAATTTGGAAACTGACAATGTGCAGATACGTCTTGGTGACGGTGTAGTAAAAAGTTATGGAGCAAGAACAGTGGAAAGTTTTGAGTTTTTAGATGCCATTGTTCGTATTCAACGAACTTTTTTTACTTTGCCTTACCAAAAAATGCAGGGGTATGAAACTCCTACTTTTTTTGAACTTTTGACAGATGGTAAGTTGGCTCTGCTCAATCGAGAAACAGTAGTAGTGCAGCAAGTACCTACTTACGGCTACATGGGGGTAGGTATGCCGTTTGCCAATATTTCGGTCTTGACGGATAATTATTATTTTCTTGTGAAAACCGAACAAAAAGTGGTAAAGTTTTACGAAAAAAAAGTCGAAATATTTGCTCTTATGCAAGATAAACAAGCCAAAATAGAAAATTATTTTATCAAAAACTCTGTACAATTAGGCAGACGCAAAGACCTCATGACGTTGGTAGATTTTTACAATGCCAATTAAAGCATTGAAACTGACGTTGAGATTAACTACTTCTAAAACTCCCACTGTTGCACAGTATTATCAATTGTAAACCGCCAAGATTTGGAAAAAGTACCTTTTTTGAAGTGTAAAAAATTGATTTGGTCGTCAAAAGTAGCAAGCAAAATAGTATTTTTTATTTCCAAATATTGCAAACTGGCAGGCACATTAGCTATTTCACAATACACCCAAACAGCATCATTTTCATATTCTTTGCCCACAAAAGTTATACTTTGAGGTTTTTGATTGCAAAAAACCTGAAAATTTATTTGCAAGTATTTTTGAATATAGGAGTCTGTTTTGGGGTTTTCTTGTGGTGTATTGAGCAATAATTTTTGTTTAGTAGCCTCCGAAATAGTCTTTTCTAAGTCGTCAAAGAAAATTTTATGACTAATTTCAAAGGTTTGCGTAGTAGGGTTATAGTTCATCTCCGTTACAGCGAGGTGCATGGGGTGTACTCTATCAACAGCATTTACCGTTTTAGCAGTTATTGGTTTTAACAAATCCAAAGTAGTTTGTCCATCGAAATAGGCAAATAAACTCTGGAATAAAAGCAAGAAAGATAAAAACATAAAGAAAAAAATTAGATGGTTGTCCAAAAAGTTAAAGTTTTGGAATTTTATACAATATAACTACTTGATAAGCAAATAGTTATGCTTATAATTTTTTGTTTGTTGCCTCTTTGGACAGTCTCTTATATTATAGGATTTATTTAAAACCCAATTTTTTTCCCACGCCAACCATCAGCTTGCATTTTTTCCGAACTTTCTATAACTTTTTGAGCCAACTTTTCTTTATAAAATTGTAATTTTTTGGCAAGTTGTTCGTCTGCTGTTGCCAAAATTTGGGCAGCCAAAATTCCTGCATTTTTTGCCCCATTGAGGGCTACCGTTGCCACAGGCACACCTGCGGGCATCTGCAAGATAGACAAGATAGAATCCCAACCATCAATAGAATTAGAAGACTTCACAGGTACGCCAATCACAGGTAGCGTAGTTAGTGAAGCTACCATACCTGGTAAATGGGCTGCCCCACCTGCTCCTGCTATGATAACTTTAATGCCTTTGATGTGGGCTTGCTGTGCAAAATCGAACATTTTTTGTGGTGTGCGATGTGCAGAAACTATATCTACACTTATTTCTACACCCAATTCTTCTAATACAACGGCAGCTTCGTACATGACATTTAAGTCAGATTGACTACCCATAACGATTGCGACCATGATTTTTTATATATTAAATTCAACAAATTATGTAAAGATAAAAAGTTTTTGACAAAGGAAGGACAAAGTATAGAAAATAATAATTTCGTAATTAGATTTATTGGTAATTTGCAAAGAAATCAAAAATATTTTTTATTTTTGTATATGAAAAAAATATTTGTTTTTTATATTTCCGTTGTTTTGACTGTTGGTTTCTTATCTATTCTAAGTGCTTGCAAACGCGATGAGCCAGGCGAGCCAGCCATTACACCTTTAACTTCCAAAGAAGATACACAGACTCGTTTGATGGCAACTGCTTGGGTTTTGCAAGGTATTTACATGAATGGCACCAATTTGTTGGGTTTTAATCCTTCTTGGGGAGTAGCCAACCAAACTTTGCAATTCAAGAAAGACAATCTTTATACAGCACAGCCTGCATCAGGAATTTTTTCGGCTACAGATAGCTGGGTGATTAAAGATGAGAGAAATGTGCTTTTCAACTTGGCACACCCAGAGGGAGAAAGAGCATTTTTTATTATGAAATTGACTACCAACGAACTCATTTTTCAACACAATCCTGACCCTAATTCCACACTCACTGACGATTTGGAGTTTCGGTGGCAAAAAAAATAAAAAAATCTATGCAAGTTCAGAATTACGAAAATCACAAAAAATGGACACCATTGCACCACTTTGTGCAGTTGCCTCTGAGCATTTTATTGACAGTTTGGTTTGCTTTTGAGGCTGTTACTAACAAAAATGGCGACATACAAAAAATTTGGGTTGCTCTTACTCTCATTGGCTTTTCGGCTATTTTAGCAAGTCTTTTGCAGCGTATTCAATATGGGCTGCTCTTGCAAAACAGAATTATACGTTTAGAAATGCGGTACAGGTATTATCAATTAACCCAACAACCTTTTGAGGAATTGGAAAAAAAATTGAGAATGAGGCAAATTGCTGCTTTGCGTTTTGCCTCTGATAAAGAATTACCTGCTTTGGTTATTAAAACTATTTCAGATAACTTAACTTCTGATGCCATTAAAAGACAAATTCAACAGTGGCAAGGAGATTATCACAGAGTTTAACTTTGAAAAATTATGACTATCAACATCACACGCGGAATATGGGGAGGAGTTTTTTTATTCCTCTTAGCACTTGCCATCATCATGGCATACAGACAGGGGCAGGTAGATGCCGTAAGAGGCAAAGTTTTTGTCGAGAAAAAATACATGAACCCCAACGACAGCACAGACACTCGTTATTCCCTCCGTTTTTGGGCGGCGGTTTGGGATAAGGTTAGCCCAAAATAGGAACTGCTCAGGCACTCAACCAAATAAAAAACAGCAGACAGCATACAAACTCTATTAGCACAAACCAATAGAGTTGTGTCCAAGTTTTAAAAAAAGGAGGCAATTCAGAAGTGTCTTCGGTTTCTTGTTGATATTCCATTTTATTTGGAGTAATGAAGTGTGTAAATCAATAGACAGTTGTTGAGTAAGACTTGGTAATTTATTACTTTCTACCTTCTTTTTGCCAAATCCTCGACCAAAGCCATAACTAAGGTTGCCGAATTTTGGGCTGCTATGTCTATAAAATAGTCATAATGCTCTTTGGCTTTTTCGTCTGCTGCATCACTTAGGCTGCGAATAATTAGACAAGGCACATTGTTTTGCCAGCATACTTGAGCTACTGCTCCTCCTTCCATCTCTACGGCGTCTGCTTTGTATTTTTCTCTTAATTCTTTGTTTTTTGCAGAGCTTGCAATAAACATATCTCCCGTTACCACAGTGCCATGAATAATAGTCGGCAATTTTAATACTTTGCCTACTTTTATTTTGGTCAATTTGATTTGGGCAATGGCAACATCTGCCGACAAGAGCAGCACCGAGTCGGCTTTGTAAAATACAGGGTTTGGTTTGTCATTAATTGGATTGTTCATGCCCCAATTTTGTATGCCTGTGGGCAGCAACGTACCAAAGTCGTATTGTGCTGTTTGGTTAGCGATGACTATATCTCCTAATTTCAGTTTGGGATTAATAGCACCTGCAATACCTGTAAACACTACTTCTTCAGGTTTAAAGTAGGCAATGAGCAAAGTTACAGTCATGGCAGCATTTACTTTGCCCACACCTGTTTTCGAGAGCACCACATTACGCCCCCTGAGTTTGCCCAAAACAAAAGTCAAGCCCTGTATTTTATGAATACTTTTTTCGGTTAGGTGTTTTTCCAATAGTACTACTTCTTTGTCCACAGCTCCAATAATAGCTGTAGTATGTGGGCGTTGTAGGTTTTCCTGTCCAAAAGCAGAAAATTGGTAACAACTCCACAAACAACTAACAAGAATAACAAAACGAAAGAGTTTGAAATGGCTAGGAAAACCAACGATTTTCATATCAGAGCAGAATGGTTAAGAATTTGCAAATACAAACTTGCAAATATATTACCAATTTATAAAAAGAGAACTAAGATAAGTGTTTATAAAACAAAGCATTGGGGCTTTAGCCTGTTTAATTGCCACAAAACAGGCTAAACCAGAAACTTACAACAATTCAAAAATCCTCTTCATAGACACTGCATCGCCAATTTCTTTGTGCAAGGCAGCAATCGGCAGACGTTTTTGCTCGGCTGTATCTCGGTAACGGATTGTAACGGTGTTGTCCTCCAAAGTTTGGTGGTCGACTGTGATACAAAACGGCGTGCCTAATAAATCTTGGCGGGTGTATCTTTTGCCAATAGAGTCTTTTTCCTCATAATTGAGGTTAAAATCCAACTTCAAGTCATTGAAAATTTGCATAGCTTTTTCGGGCAAACTATCTTTTTTGGTTAGCGGAAAAATAGCAGCCTTGATAGGGGCAATGGCGGGGTGAAATTTCAAATAAATTCTTTCTTTCACTTCGCCATTTGCGTCTGTGCCTTGCTCCTCTGTGTAGGCATTGCAGAGGTGAGCCAAAAACAGACGGTCTGCCCCAACGGAGGTTTCTATGACATAAGGCACATAGTTTTTGTTGATGTCGTTGTCGTAATATTGCTGTTTTTTCTTAGACAATTTTTCGTGTTCTGTCAAATCAAAATCTGTGCGGGAGTGAATGCCCTCCATTTCTTTGAACCCAAACGGAAACTCAAACTCAATATCCACCGCCGCATCAGCATAGTGAGCCAATTTTACGTGGTCGTGATATTGCAACTTGTCGGCAGGCAACCCCAAGGCTTTGTGCCATTGTAGGCGTGTTGCTTTCCATTTTTCGTACCATTCTTTTTGCGTACCCGGTTGAATGAAAAACTGCATTTCCATTTGCTCAAACTCACGCATACGGAAAATAAATTGGCGTGCTACGATTTCATTTCTAAATGCTTTGCCAATTTGAGCAATACCAAAAGGCAATTTCATACGCCCAGATTTTTGCACATTGAGGTAGTTCACAAAAATACCTTGTGCAGTTTCTGGGCGGAGATAAATTTCACTTGATTCCTCTGCCATTGCCCCTAATTGCGTAGAAAACATAAGGTTAAACTGGCGAATTTCTGTCCAGTTGGCAGTATTGGAGAGAGGGCATTTTATTTTTTCGGCAAGTATCAAGTCCAACAAGGCTTTCAAATCATTCGTTTTCAGGTGTTCATTCATGATATCCAACACTTGTTGTGCTTTGACAGCCTCACCTTTTGCTATCAGTTCGTCTGCGTGTTTTTCGAGGAGTTGGTCTGCTCTGTATCTTTTTTTGGAGTCTTTGTTGTCCAGCATAGGGTCTGCAAAACTTGCCACGTGACCAGAAGCTACCCACGTTTTGGGGTGCATGAGAATGGCAGCATCTATACCCACAATATTATCATTAAGTTGGGTCATTGCTTTCCACCAACACATTTTGAGGTTGTTTTTGAGTTCTACGCCGTTTTGTCCATAGTCATAAACAGAAGCCAATCCGTCATAAATTTCGGAAGATTGGAACACAAAGCCATATTCTTTGGCGTGAGAAATAACTTTTTGGAATATACTTTCGCTAACTGCGGGTTTAGTAGCTGTTTTTTCGTTGCTCATACTATTTTTTGTACGTATTTTGTAGTTTTTTAATTTTGATTCGCAAATATAAAATTATTCTTACAATTTCTCTCTCAATAGTTCGGATATTTTCGCTGAAGGTAAATAAAACTACCATATCTGAACTAACAACGAACTATCAAATATATCGGAAGGGGCAATGACTGTTTCGTTTACAGGAATACTATTGCCATATCTTTCTTTCATTAGTTTTTGCACTTCGGGGCTACTCAAATCAAAATCAGTCAATTTGCGAGTTGTCCCTATTGCCAAGCCTGTGGTTTGATTATAAATTTTCCAAACCAATTCAGAACAATAAATTTTATCATCAGACCAGCCAAAATACAAATCGTAATTTTTGCCAAGATAGTTATTACCAATTTGTTTCATTTGTTCCAAAACCTTGACAGTCAGGGTTTGGTCTGCATTTTTTAGTCTTTTGACTACAAAATGCTTATTTTTTCCTTTGGCAATCCATTTTTGAATAGGCGTAATTTTTACAGGTTGCACAGCTTCATAGACTACATACTGCCCTTTTTGTTTGAAAACAATACCACAATGACTATATTTTGAGTGTGTAGCCAACTGCACAGCTTTGCATTGAGCTGATGACGAGGTTTGAAAAACTATATCTCCTTCTTGCAACTTCGTTTCGTCAAACAATGTATCTTGTCGGACTGTACGCCAGATAGAAAGAAATTGCTTTTGTTGAAAAGGTATTCCACCGAAAGCAAACAAGTAGCTATACACTACAAAGAAAAGGTTGATTAGCAGCATATTATTAAAATTATTTTAAACCGCAAAGTACACAAAAGTTTACGCAAAGCACGCAAAGAAAAATAAACTTTATATTTTTTCTCTGCCTACTCTGCGTAAATCTTTGCGTACTCTGCGGTTAAAAAACAAAACTACAAACATTGTTCATTTTTCTCTGCGTACTTTGCGTAAATCTTTGCGTACTTTGCGGTTAAAAAACAAAACTACAAACATTGTTCATTTTTCTCTGCGTACTTTGCGTAAATCTTTGCGTACTTTGCGGTTAAAAAACAAACATTTTACTCCTCCTCCTTCTTTTTCTTCCCTGTTTTTTTATCTTTTTCAGGTGTAGTTTCCGAAGGCGGCGTGTCCGTATTCGTATTTTTTGCCCTCCTTTCTGTAATTGGTAGCAATTTTTCGTCTGTCAATTCAAATACATAGCAAGTCCGTTGCAAGCAATACATAGAAATTGTACCTGTGTCGGCATCAGTAAAATGTTCTGTGCCTACTTCCACGCGTTGCTGCCCACCAAATTCTTTGGCATCGGAGGTCAAAACCAACTTGTATTTGCCATAATAAGGCACCATTAATTCATAGCCAAATTGGGCAAACGAAGGGTGAAAGCAAAACACAAATAAATGTTTGCCCTTCATAAAAGCAAGCACCTGATTCGGGTGGTCGTAGTGTATGCCCTGCACTTCGGAGGCTTTGTAGTTGAGCAACTTGTTGGCGTTGATAAAATTAATCATTGCCTTGTCAAAAGCAGCAAAATACTTGTATCTCAAGAAAGGATTGTCTGCCAAAGACCACATACGCCTTGCATATTTGTAAGACCCACGATTGCCTTCTCGCGGAAAATCTATCCATTCGGGGTGTCCAAATTCATTGCCCATGAAGTTCAGATAAGCATCGCCACCCAACGAAATAGACAACATGCGTATCAACTTATGCAAAGCTAATCCTCTCTCTACCACCAAATTAGGTTTGCCATCTTCCATTCCAAAATACATTTCTTTGTCCATGAGCCAAAAGGCTATGGTCTTGTCGCCCACCATAGCTTGGTCATGCGACTCTGCGTAGGCTATTACTTTTTCTTTGGCAGGTCTGTTGCTGATGGCAGCCCACATATCGCCAATATCCCATTCTTCGTCACGTTTGGTTTTGAGGGTTTTAATCCAAAAATCAGGTATTCCCATTGCCAAACGGTAGTCAAAACCAATACCGCCGTCTGAAACAGGACGACAAAGTCCTGGCATACCACTCACATCTTCAGCTATCAACAAACAATCAGGATTAATTCGTTTAGCTAAGGTATTGGCAAGTTGCAAATAAGTAATGGCGTTGGTGTCCACATCTAAATCGAAATACCTATCCAATTTTGCAAAAGATGTATTGCCATGATGATGATAAAGCATAGAAGTTACGCCATCAAACCTAAATCCGTCAAAGTGAAACTCCTCCAACCAATACCGAATATTGGAAAGCAAAAATTGTTGCACTTCCCACTTGCCGTAGTTAAATAATTTCGAATCCCAACCAGGGTGGTTGCCTCTGTTGCCTGCGTGAAAATATTGGTAGTCTGTGCCGTCAAAATAAGCCAAACCTTCCAATATATTTTTTACGGCATGAGAGTGTACCAAATCCATTATCACCGCAATTCCCATGCTGTGAGCAGTCTTAATAAGGTGTTTCAGGTCTTCGGGAGTACCAAAACGTGAACTTGGGGCAAAGAAACTCGACACATGATAGCCAAAAGAACCATAATAAGGGTGTTCTTGCACTGCCATCATCTGAATAGCCGTATAGCCCGCCGCCTTGATTCTTGGCAATATTTTTTCGGTAAATTCATTGAAAGTACCAACTTTTTCCTCCTCCTGTGCCATACCTACGTGGCACTCATAAATCAGCAGTTGGTCTATTTGTTTGGCACTAAACGTATCACCTGCCCAATCAAAAGCCTGTTCAGGATTCCAGAGTTGGGCTGCAAAGTCGTGAGTTTTTTCGTCTTGCACCACGCGTTGAGCATAAGGCGGTATCCTTTCCAACTGCCCAGCCTTAGACTTGACTAAGACCTTAAATTTGCTACCATGTTTGAAAGTTTGCCCATAAATTTCGTCTGCCAAAAAGATTTCCCAAAATCCGTACTCGTTGCATTGGAGAGGGTGCGAAGTTCTGTCCCACCAGTTAAAGTCGCCAATGAGGTGCAAACTTTCGGCTTCGGGAGCCCATTCTTTGTACCACCAACCTTTTTGTTTGGCATCATAGTTTACGCCCAAATACTTGTGCATACTCGCAAAGCTATACACTGATTTGGTTACACCTTCTATTTCTCGTTTGCGTTTCTCAAATCTCCTGATGCGGTGTTCTATTTCGGCATAATAAGGTTTGAGCCAAATATTTTCTTGCACTAAAACAGGGCAAGTTTCTAACGACTTTTCAAATATATTCATGTCTTTTGTTGTTAATGGTAAAACTGTATATTCGCCTTTAGGCGAATGGGGTAATACGAAAATAAAATTGCAATAACTAATGTAAGTTTCGTAGTTGTAGTGTGGACTTCAGTCCACACATTTTTAATGATACAAGATTATATTTTGCAAAAATTTATACAAAATTGATTTTAAAATACTTAATTGAGTTATGTGTGGACTGAAGTCCACACTACATTTAATACTACTCAACTTACATTAACTAACAACTCACAATCAACAACTTACAATTAATTTACTTCCAAAAACTCCGTATTTTTTCTGCCGTAGCAGCCAACTCCGCAGGACTTGGTTTTAGTTTTTTCCTCGACAGATTCATGTCGTCCATGCTGTGCATAGGTATCAGGTGTATGTGTGCGTGAGGAACTTCCAAACCTACCACTGCCACGCCCACCCGCAGACAAGGAACAGCTTGACGAATGGCTGCTGCCACCTGTTGGCTAAACAACATCAAACCACTCAATACAGTTGGCTCCAAATCGAAAATATAATCTACCTCTATTTTGGGTACAACTAAAGTATGCCCTTCGGTTTGCGGGGCAATGTCCAGAAAAGCATAATAATAGTCGTTTTCGGCTATTTTGTGCGAAGGAATTTCGCCTTTGATAATTCGGGTAAATAAAGTTGCCATAGCAAATGAATTTTTTTGTAGCATAGACTTCAGTCTGTGCCATTAAGCTAAGAAAGTATATTTACAACCTCGAAGAGGTTGAACATCAATAGCCCTACGTGCAACGTAGGGTATATTGTCATCATTACATCCAACCCCGAAGGGGTTGAACACTCACTTGCACCTATTGTATCATTGTTCAACCCCTGCGGGGTTGGATTAAAAAGCTACTTTACTGTCCCTACGTTTCACGTAGGGCTATTGCTGTTCAACCTCTTCGAGGTTGTTTTGCTCTTTTTTTAACTTAATAGCATTAGATTTTATACAATTTATTGATTTTCAGTGATTTAACAGTACAGAGTAAAGTCTATGCTACAAAATTTGGATAATGCCTAATAAAGATAAACCTGTTTTTGAGAAAAGCAAAGTTTTAGTTACAAATAAAACCACAAATAATTTGCTAATCCTAAATATTGTATCTACATTTGCAGCCCAAAATAAAGGTAAGGCTGTTCGGTGTTGAGTTTTGTAAGTGCTAAAAAACTACAAAAAAGCAACGAATTGAAGCCAAGTAATTCATTAAACTACATTACCATGTCCGCAATTATTGGAAAAAAAATCGGAATGACCAGCACCTTCGACAGTGAGGGCAAAAGTATTGCCTGTACGCTGATTCAAGCAGGTCCTTGTGTGGTAACACAAGTAAAAACTACCGAAATAGACGGCTACGAGGCTGTTCAGTTGGCTTATGGCGAAAAGAAAGAAAAAAATACGCCTAATGCTTTGATTGGACACTTCAAAAAAGCAGGTACTACACCTAAACGCAAAATAGCAGAATTTGCTGCGTCTTTCAAAGAATCTTTGACGTTAGGACAAACCATTACCCTTGCCGATGTAGTGGCAGAGGGAGATAAAGTAGCCGTAGTAGGCACTTCAAAAGGTAAAGGTTTTCAAGGTGTTGTAAAACGCCACGGATTTAGCGGTGTAGGTGGACAGACCCACGGTCAGCACAATCGTCAGCGTCACGCAGGTTCGATAGGTGCTTGTTCTTTCCCTGCTCGTGTGTTCCCTCTTACTCGCATGGCGGGCAGAATGGGCAGCGACAGAGTGAAAGTAAAAAACCTCAAAGTGGTGAAAATTTTTGCAGAACAGAATTTGGTGTTGGTAAGTGGTTCTGTACCAGGAGCTAATAACTCTTTTGTCTATATCGAAAAATAGTAGTAACAAACGTTATCGTTTGTTTTGAAAATTTAACAAAACTTTATCATGCAATTATCAGTATTCAATATAGCTGGTGGAGATACAGGCAGAACAGTAACACTTGCCGAAGACATCTTTGCCGTACAGCCCAACAACCACGTGTTGTATTTGGCTGTAAAACAGTATTTGGCTAACCAACGTCAAGGTACGCACAAAGCAAAACAAAGAAACGAAATTTCTGGCTCTACTCGCAAACTACACCGCCAAAAAGGTACTGGTGGTGCCCGTAAAGGTAGCATCAAAAACCCTCTTTACAAAGGTGGTGGTCGTGTATTCGGTCCTGTGCCAAGAGATTACAGTTTCAAAATCAACAAAAAAGTAAACCAATTAGCACGTCGTTCTGCCTTGTCGTACAAAGCACAAGAAACGTCTATCAAAGTGGTTGAAAACTTCAATTTTGCTACACCAAAGACCAAAGAGTATATCAAATTGTTGGAAAACTTGTCGTTAAACGGCAAAAAAACTTTGTTGGTATTGCCTGAACATACGCCTAATGTCTATTTGTCGGCTCGCAACTTGCCAAAAACTAACGTGGTAAGCGTAGATAGTTTAAACACTTACGACATCTTGAACGCAGACACCTTGATTCTTTGCGAAGGTGCTGTTGAAAAAATATCTTCAATCTTAGCTTAATCCTCAACCTTGCTCAACTGTTTTTGCCGTTGAGCAAGGTTGTTCAAAATATCAAATCACAATGGAAACTTTTGAAATATTAAAAAGACCAATTCTTACCGAAAAATCAACAGCAGGTAATGAAAAAAGTATCTATACTTTTGAAGTTGCAAGAAATGTAAACAAATTGCAAGTGAAAAAAGCAATAGAAGATGCTTATGGCGTAACAGTGGAGGAAGTACGCACTCTCCGCACCAATGGAAAAACAAAAACTCGTCAAACGAAAAGTGGTGTTTCTTCTGGTAAAAAAGGCGTAATGAAAAAAGCTATGGTGCAGTTGGCAGCAGGAGAAGTAATAGACTTTTTCGGCAATGCAGAAGTAGCACCCGAAGAAGGTTTGGCATAAACACAAGCTTTTCTAAAAAATCGTAGCACGACATCGAGTTGTACTACGATTTTTTTATTCTATGTACTTTGTAGTCCTTGCTACAATAGGAATGTGCTATTGAAAAACAGCACAAACTCCTACCAAAGCACAATTTCCTATCCGTTTACAATATAGTCTGCTTAGTGCGTAAAATGTTTTAGTCGCAAAACCTCTTGGGGAGTGAGCAAACGCCAATTTCCTCTGCCAACTCCTTTTTTAGTCAAGCCTGCATAGTGAGTTCTGTCCAATTTCACTACTTCGTAGTTCAGTTCTGCAAACATACGGCGAACTACCCTGTTTTTGCCACTGTGAATGGTAATGCCTACCACCATGCCATCAGGCGTAACCATTGTAGCCTTGTCTGCCTGTGCCAAACCGTCTTCGAGGGTGATGCCTGTCAAAAGTTTTTGCAAATCTTCTTCGGTGATTGGTTTGTCTAACAGCACTTCGTAAACTTTATGCACATTGCTCGACGGGTGCGACAATTTATCGGCTAATTTGCCATCGTTGGTCAATAGCAACAAACCTGTGGTGTTTCGGTCAAGTCTGCCAACGGGATAAATTCTTTCATCGCCTACTTGTTTTACCAAATCCATTACAGTTTTTCTGCCTTCGGGGTCGTCTGTAGTCGTGATGAAGTCTTTGGGTTTATTGAGCAACACATAAACTAAGGCTTCTCTGTTCAGTTTTTCGCCTTGATAGCGTATGTCATCATGCGTATGCACCTGAAAGCCCATTTCCATTACCACTTTGCCATTAACAGTTATCTGTCCTGTGGCTATCAATTCGTCTGCCTCCCTGCGTGAACATACACCCGCATTGGCTATAAAACGGTTGAGGCGTATGGTATGCACATCACCAACGGCTTTTTTTACGGTTACGTGCTTTTTCTTGGTTTCTACAATCGGATTGAAATCAGGTCTTTGTTTTTTACCAAACCCAAACTTTTTGTTGTCTTTGCGGAAAGTATTTTCGTTTTTGTTGCCTTCGCCACCTTCAAAACCCAAATCGTCTTCGTTGGTTTCTTTGCCATTATTTTTTCCAAAAACAGGTTCGTCTGCTACAAAATTGCGTTTTTTCTCAAAAACTGGTTTGTCGCTGCTGAAACTACGTTTTTCGAAACGTGATTTATTGTCAGTGAAATTCTTTTTCTCAAAACGTGGTTTGTCTTCTCCTCCAACACTACTTTTTTTCTCAAAAGCTGGTTTGTCGCTACTGAAACTACGTTTTTCGAAACGTGATTTATTGTCACTGAAATTCTTTTTCTCAAAACGTGGTTTGTCTTCGCTTCCAACACTACTTTTTTTCTCAAATTCAGGTTTATCACTGCCGAAACTGCGTTTTTCAAAACGTGGTTTGTCTTCTCCTCCAAAGCTGCGTTTTTTCTCAAAGTCGGGTTTATCTCCGCCGAAACTACGTTTTTCGAAACGTGGTTTGTCTTCTCCTCCAAAGCTGCGTTTTTTCTCAAAGTCGGGTTTATCTCCGCCAAAACTACGTTTTTCGAAACGTGGTTTGTCTTCTCCTCCAAAACTGCGTTTTTTCTCAAAGTCGGGTTTATCTCCGCCAAAACTACGTTTTTCGAAACGTGGTTTGTCTTCTCCTCCAAAACTGCGTTTTTTCTCAAAGGCTGGTTTATCTCCGCCAAAACTACGTTTCTCGAAACGTGGTTTGTCTTCTCCACCAAAGCTGCGTTTTTTCTCAAAGGCTGGTTTATCTCCGCCAAAACTACGTTTTTCGAAACGTGGTTTGTCTTCTCCTCCAAAACTGCGTTTTTTCTCAAAGTCGGGTTTATCTCCACCGAAACTACGTTTTTCGAAACGTGGTTTGTCTTCACCACCAAAGCTGCGTTTTTTCTCAAAGTCGGGTTTATCTCCGCCAAAACTACGTTTCTCGAAACGTGGTTTGTCTTCACCACCAAAGCTGCGTTTTTTCTCAAAGGCTGGTTTGTCGCTGCCAAAACTACGTTTTTCGAAACGTGGTTTGTCCTCTCCACCAAAACTACGTTTTTTCTCAAAGGCTGGTTTGTCGCTGCCAAAACTACGTTTTTTCTCAAAGTTAGGTTTGTCGCTGCCAAATCTTTTGGATTCGCCGCCAGCACTGCTGCGGTTTCTGTTTTCAGAAAACCCTCTGGTCTCTTTTTGGGAATTATTGCGGCTACCATATCCACCACCTTTCTGCCCTGTTCCTTTGTTTTTAAAATTTGCCATCTTGTTATTGTTTTCAACTGTTTAGAAAGTTGTGGTAATGCCTTGTTTGCTGCCCTTTCTTTCTGGCACTTGTTAGACCTCACGGCTTTGTTTATATGAAACTCTTACAAAGGTAGAAGTTTTTTTGGGGTTTATCAAAAATTAGTATAACTATTTGATTGGTAGTTAGTTAAAATAAATCAAATTTTGCAGTTTTGCAGTCTTGCGATAGTAATGTCAAACAAATAATACTGGTATCAGCTTAGAAGTAATATTTCTCAAAGAAATGTTACTTCTAAGCATTATATCTGCGGCACTACTCTTGCCATCATAGACAACTCTTAACTTCAAAAACTTATGCCAAAGCAATTTCTTATTTTGCTATTTCTTTTTTTAGCAGCTTGCAAAACTGTCAAACCTATCAAAGATTTTAGATTGCCTGAAAATAAAGGGATAATTTCACAAGTTAATTTTGTCTATTTAACTGCTAAGGCAAAAGTAAATTACCAAGATAGTAAGCAAAGTTTTAAGTCTACTGTAGAAATTCGGGCAAAAAAAGACAGTGCTATATGGGTTTCTTTTCGTCCTGCCTTGGGCGTGGAGGTAGTTCGGGTGTTGATAACACAAGATTCTATCAAAGTTATAGACCGTACCAAACAAGAAAACTATGCTTTTTCCTTTGCAATACTCAAAAAAGATTTGCGTTTCGATTTGCGATTTGCTCACATAGAAGCATTGCTCACAGGTAACCTTATAGACCAAAGCCCTGCCACAGCTACTGCCCAAGAGCATGATTTTTTGATAATAAGCCAACAAAATAAAACAGTTGAGATAAAAAATTATGTAGGCAACAACCAAAAAATTCATAAAGTTTGGTTGCAAGATGCAATAACCAACAATCAAGGCAGGATAGATTATGCTGATTTCCAAGAAATTAACAACAAGTTGTTTCCTTTTTTGTCTTCGGCTATCTTTACTTATCTTACTTCCGAACAAACCACCACCCAGTTGCAAGCCGAAATAAAATACAGCAAAGTTACCCTTAGCGAAAAACCTTTGCGGTTTCCTTTTTAAGATAAGAAACAAAAAATTGTAAATACTTGATAGTCATAGCTTTGCAGTTTATTAGCACACACTCCACAAGAGTTTTAGAATCTTGTGGAGTATATAAAATTTTAATCTCCAAACGAAATACCGACTCCTCTGGCAGCTTTCACTATATATGAATTGACATCTACAAAATTATAGTTGCTTACTGCTTCTTGCAATGTAACAGTGGAAATGTTGTTGTTTTTATACGTTACCATGCGACCAAACTCACCCGCCAACACCATTTCAAAGGCTTTTACCCCAAATTGTGTAGCCAATACCCTGTCGAAAGCCGAAGGACTACCTCCGCGTTGAATATGCCCCAGTACAGTTTCGCGTATGTCTGCCTTGCAACCTACAGCTTTGAGTTCTGCCGACAATCGGTAAGCTGCCCCTGCCAATCGCAAATTTTCATAGCCTACTTCTGTGCTTTTCATACCCGATATGCCGCCGCCTTGTGGTTTTGCCCCTTCTGCAATGACAATATTCACAAAACCTTTGCCGTTGTTGTACCGACTGTTTACTTTTTCGGCTATTTTTTGAATATTGTACGGAATTTCAGGAATTAAACAGACCTCTGCCCCGCCTGACATAGCTGTATGCAAGGCTATCCACCCTGCTTCTCTGCCCATAACCTCCAAAATCATGACGCGGTGGTGGCTGGCTGCTGTTGTTACCAATTTATCAAAAGCATCAGAAGCTATTTGTACTGCGGTTTGAAAACCAAAAGTAAAATCTGTAGCCGAAAGGTCGTTGTCTATGGTCTTGGGAACTCCCACTATTTTTAGTCCTTTTTCTACCAACTGTTGCGAAATCCGTTGCGACCCATCGCCACCAATACTGATGATAGCCTCTACATTGAGTTCTTGCAATCTTTTGACTAACTCGGCTGACCTGTCTTCGTTTTTCCAACTGCCATCAGGCTGCTGCACCGCCCAGTTAAAGGGACCACCTTTGTTGGTTGTGCCAATGATAGTTCCCCCAATGACGTGAATTCCTGCTACGGCTCGGTTGTCTAAGGTTACTATTTCTTGGGGGTTGCTCAATACGCCATTGTAAGCCTCCTTGCTACCAATCACTTCCCAGTCTGTGGTTTGGGCAGCTCTTTTGACTATGCCCCGAATGACGGCATTCAAACCTGGGCAGTCGCCTCCACCTGTAAGCACTAATACCTTTTTTTTCATCGTTTTTTGGGTTAAAACTGTATTGCATTGTTTGCGAAAATACTGATAATGGCATTGTAAGACAAATAAAAGTGTCTTATTTTTCCAACTATTAGCTCGTATTGTTATACCTTGCAACTGAAAACTAATTTGTACAAATCTATTAGGCAAATATAAACCTGAATGAAAAACGAAAAACTATTACTCTACCTCTTGGCTTTGGTACAGTTTACCAATATCATGGATTTTATGATTATGATGCCTCTCAATCCATTATTGAGCAAATTATTTGCCTTGTCGCCCAAACAATTTGGGGTTTTGGTGTCGTCTTATACCTTAACGGCTGCAATTTCAGGCTTTTCGAGTGCCTTTTTTGCCGACAAGTTCGATAGAAAAACCTTGCTTTTGGTCGTTTACATGGGCTTTACGCTGGGAACTTGTGCCTGTGCTGCTGCCAAAACCTACGAGATGTTGCTACTTGCAAGGAGTTTAACAGGTATTTTTGGGGGAGTTTTAGGGGCTACGGTCATGGCTATCATCAGTGATGCCATTCCTGCCGAAAGACGCGGGGCTGCTATGGGAACAGTGATGGCTGCTTTTGCTGCTGCTTCGGTTTTTGGCGTGCCTTTTGGCTTGTATTTAGCCACCAAATTAGGTTGGCAGGCACCTTTTGTGTTTTTGGGTGCTGGCGGTGTGCTTACGACCTGTGCCATTTTTTTCTTTGTTCCCTCCTTTGCTACTCACCTCAAACACCAAAAAAGCACCACTTCGCCTTTTGTGGTTTTGTCGAACATAGCTGCGGATTTTAACCAAATCAAAGCCTTAGCTTTTTCGTTTACAGTCTTTTTTGGTATGTTTACCATTATTCCATTTTTGAGTGATTATATGGTTTCCAATGTGGGTTTTAGTCAAGAAGAGTTGCCTTTGATTTACTTTTGTGGTGGGGCTTGTGTCATTTTCTCCTCTCCTTTGGTTGGAAAATTGGCTGACAAATACGGCAGATTGCCTATCTTTCTGATTTTTGCTACACTTACTTTGTTACCTATTTGGGTTATTACCAATTTGCCCCCAATGCCTATTTATTTTGCCTTGTGCATTACTTCTGCATTTTTTGTTCTTAGCAACGGCAGGGCAGTACCCGCCGTTACAATGATTTCGGAGGCTGTGCCAGCCAACAACAGAGGAGGTTTTATGAGTATCAATTCCTCTATGCAAAATGCTGCCTCTGCCTCTGCTGCTTACGTGGCGGGTGTGATAGTGAACAAACAAAATGGCGTGATTTTCAACTATGACAAAGTAGGCTATCTTTCTATTACAGTGGCTGTTTTGGCTCTTTTTTTGGCTACAAGGCTAAAAAAAGCAAACTAAGTGATAGTTATAAAAAGCTAAACAGTTGTTTTATTTTTTATAACTCTCTTAAAACTTCATAAAACCGCCAAACTTCCACAAAAGTATTATACAAAGGCACAGGGGCAATGCGTATGACATCAGGCTCACGCCAATCTGCTACGATGCCTTTGTCGGTTAGTTGTTGGTGAATTTGCTTGCCGTTTTTGTTGAAAACTAAGGATAGTTGGCAACCTCTTGCTGCGGGTTGGGCAGGAGTTAAGATGCGAATTTGTATGTTTTTTTGCTCTTTGTTCAGTTCCTCAATCAAAAAAACTGCAAAAGCTGTTAGTTTTTCACTCTTTGCTCGCAAGTTGGCAATTCCTGCTGCTTTGAAAATGTCTAAGGAGGCTTTGTGAACAGCCATAGGTAAAATTTGGGCATTGCTCAACTGCCAACCTTCTGCTCCGTAGCTGGGTTGGAAGCCTTTTTTCATCAAAAACCTTTCCTTTTCGTTGTGTCCCCACCAACCTGCAAAACGTGGCAAGGAGTTATCTTGGGCGTATTTTTCGTGAATAAATACCCCCGAAGTACCGCCAGCACCCGAATTGAGGTATTTGTAAGTACACCAAACCGCAAAATCTGTTTCCCATTCGTGCAAGTGCAGGCGTATGTTACCTGTGGCGTGTGCCAAATCGAAACCTACTTTTGCCCCTACTTCATGCCCTTTTTTGGTAAGGCGTTGCATCTCAAATACTTGTCCTGTGTAGTAATTTACGCCTCCAAACAGCACCAAAGCCAATGAACTGCCCAATTCAGCTATTTTTGCCTCTATGTCTTCTGTTCGCAAAGTGGTTTCTCCTGTGCGTGGGTGGAGTTCCACAATGGCATCTTCGGGCTGAAAACTGTGAAATTTTACTTGCGACTCGGCTGCATACTGGTCGGAGGGGAAAGCACCGCCTTCCATCAAAATTTTATAGCGTTGTGGCGTAGGATTGTAAAACGAAACCAACAATAGGTGCAGATTAACAGTTAAGTTGTTCATCACCACCACCTCATGAGGTTTTGCCCCTACTAACTCGGCAGTGGTGGCAGTGAGGTTTTTATGGTAATGCAGCCAAGCATTTCGACCTTTGAAATGTCCTTCTACACCTAAATTTGCCCAGTCCTCTAACTCTATCAAAATGGCTTCCTTTGCCGTTTTGGGTTGCAGACCTAACGAATTGCCACAAAAATAAATGCAAGGCTGTCCGTTGTGGGTAGGAATATGAAACTGTTGGCGAAAATGAGCTAAACTATCTTGTAGGTCTTGCTGTTGAGCATATTGATACGACTTTTCCATTTATTATGTGATGAGTATTGGATAAATAACTGTAAAACAGCATTTTAAGTAGAATAAATTAGTAATAAACAAGCAAAAACTAAGACAAAGTTACAAAAAGAAATACCAATGTACAAAATAGAAGTTTAATCCTTTTTAAACAGTTTTTGGATTAAAGTAGATTCTGTTCAAATACTATGCAAGCATAGTATTTGAACAAAAAAATAAAAACTACATTAGTTCACACCCAACCATTGGTAAGCCACTGCCAAATCGTCAAAGTACCTGTACTCAATCGTATGCTTATTTTGCTGATACTTTTTCTCAATTTCCAATGTATTGGCTTGGGAGGTAGCCCTACCAAAAACATCTTCGGAGTTGATAAAAGCAAAACGGACAGAACCATTGAGGGCAGCATGAAATTGCGGAAACCACACACTTTGCAGCCATTCTGCACCTTCTTTTTGCAACACTTTGCGTTTGCGTTGGTCTATCAAAACGGCTTGCACAGGTAGTTGTTTGTAATAGGCAAGCAGTTGGTCAAGCCCTTCTTTGTACTGTTCAGAACGGACAAATCCATTCCATTCTACACGCAAGCAACGCCAATCGGGTAAATATTCCAACAGCACATAGTCCGTTTGGAATAAAGGTTGTTTTGTTTGCATCATCATTAAAGTTAAGTAAAACCAAATAACCAATTTGTGCTTGTGGTCTCTCGGTGCTTGCGGGTTCTCAAACCTGCAAGTACTACTTTCTAACCGACAAAACTTTTGGTTGTAGCAACCAAAAGCACATACACAAATGTAAAGTTAGTAAATTTTTGCTTATGAAAAGGCAATAAAATGTTTTTTTTACATTAAGTTTACAAAAATTTTGCAAGGAACTAAATTTTATTACTATTTTCGCAACCAAAGGTTTTATCAAAAGTTTTACCAAAGGTATTAAAGGTATTCAACAAAGCTGATTCATGCTATCTATCATACTCTTGTCTGTTTCTGGCATTGCCAGTCTGTTTTTGGGCTTTAACAAAAGTCGCAGTTTACTCATGCCCGCCACCTTGTTGTTTTTATTGGTGGCTTTGGCAGTCAATCTTTGGGATTGGAATGTGCCTTTTACCCTGTCCTCTGCCTACAACAACGGCATGATGACCGTAGATAAAACCACCATTGTTTTTTCAGCTATTCTGTTGGTATCGGCTTTGTTGGTCATTCCTTTTTCGCAAAACTACATAGACAGACCCCAAGCCCAACCTGCGGAGTATTACGCCATCTTGCTGTTTGCCTTAGTGGGCGGAATCATGATGACGGCTTACGACAATTTGATTATGCTCTTTGTTGGCGTAGAAATTTTGTCTATTTCCATGTACGTCTTGGCAGGAAGTGATAAACGCAATTTACGTTCTACTGAAGCAGCCCTCAAATACTTCTTAATGGGTGCTTTTGCCACAGGTTTTTTGCTTTTTGGCGTTGCTTTGCTCTACGGGGCTACCATGAGTTTCAGTATCAAAGGCATAGCAGATTATACTAACGCCAATGTAGGAAATTTGTCGCCTTTGTTGTATGTAGGTATCGTCATGGTGTTGATTGGTGTATTGTTCAAAGTTTCGGCAGCACCTTTTCATTTCTGGACTCCTGATGTCTATGAAGGTTCACCTTCTTTGTTCACAGCCTTCATGTCCACCGTAGTCAAAACAGCAGGTTTTGCAGCTTTGTACCGTTTGTTGGCAGTTTCTTTTACAGGTTTGTACGATTATTGGGCAATGAGCATAGCCGTAGTTGCCTTGCTTACTTTGGTCGTGGGCAATATCACCGCCTCTCACCAGCACAGTTTCAAACGAATGATGGCTTATTCGGGTATTTCTCATGCAGGTTATTTGCTCATTGCGGTTACAGCCTTCCAAAACACCTCGCAAGATGCTATTTTGTTTTACTCCTTAGCTTACTCCGTAGCCACCATTGCAGCCTTTGGCGTTTTGATATTGGTAGCAGACAAACAACAGGGCAGCGAAGACTTTTCGGCTTTCAACGGCTTGGCTAAGAACAATCCTTTTTTGGCTTTTGTCATGA
The DNA here is from genome assembly GCA_013299115.1 of Cytophagales bacterium. Taxonomy (GTDB): domain Bacteria; phylum Bacteroidota; class Bacteroidia; order Cytophagales; family Thermoflexibacteraceae; genus JAAFKA01. The sequence continues at coordinate 49,121 of JAAFKA010000014.1, read as the reverse complement.
CCTTAGCCATGTGTTCTTTGGCAGGTATTCCACTCACAGGCGGATTTTTTGGCAAGTTCCTTATTTTTTCAAGTGCTTTTGCAAAAGGAGGTTTAAATTGGTTGTTGATAGGTGCAATTTTGATGTCGGCTGTTGGTATTTATTACTACTTCAAAGTGGTGATTGCCATGTATATACGCGAAGGAAAAACCGAAAAAATAGCACTTACAGGGTTGCAACAAGCAGCTTTTGTCTTGTCTATTTTGCTCACCTTGTTGTTGGGTGTTGTGCCTAATCTGTTTGCAGATTTGGTGTAGATTTTTGTTATAGGGCTTGAAAAAAGATACAATTTTTTTTTCAAAATAAACAACCAATGAATAAAACCTTATCTATTGTATTACAAAATATTGCCACCCAAACAATTTATGGTAATTTGGCTACGCAAATTGGCTCTGTGCAACAAGACTCTCGCAAAGTTACCCCCGATTGTTTATTTGTGGCGTTGCGTGGCGTGCAAACAGACGGACACCAATACCTCCCTGCTGTGTTGGCAAAAGGTGTGGCTGCGGTCTTGTGCGAAACGCCGCCCGACGAAGCCCTTTTGCAAACCCTTCCGCAAAAAACAGTGTGGATACAAGTAGAAAATTCGGCAAAAGCATTGGCTTTATTGGCTTGCAATTTTTATGACCACCCTTCCAAAAAACTCAAATTAGTCGGTGTAACAGGCACAAACGGCAAAACAACTACGGTTACTTTGCTCTACCAATTATTCAAAAATTTGGGCTACAAAACAGGGCTGCTTTCTACCGTACAAAATCACATAGAAGATGAAATATTGCCCGCCACACACACCACGCCTGATGCCTTGACTTTGAATGAATTGTTAGCAAAAATGGTAAAAAAAGGTTGCCAATATGCTTTTATGGAGGTCAGTTCTCATGCCTTAGTACAAGAAAGAGTTACAGGAATAGACTTTGCAGGGGCTGTTTTTACCAATATCACCCACGACCACTTAGATTATCACAAAACTTTTGATAAGTATATCAAAGCAAAAAAATTGCTTTTCGATAACCTCAAACCTCATGCTTTTGCCCTGCTAAACAAAGACGACAAACGAGCAACCATTATGGCACAAAATTGTGCGAGCAAAATCTATTCCTTTGCTCTGCAATCAGGGGCAGATTTTAAGGCAAAAATTTTAGCAAATGGTTTGCAAGGCTTGCACTTATTGGTCGAGCATCAAGAGGTTTGGTTTCAACTCATTGGAGAGTTTAATGCGTATAATTTGCTTGGAATTTACGGCACTGCTGTTTTGTTAGGAGAGCCAAAAGATGAGGTATTGCGAGAATTGTCGGCGTTGAGGTCGGCAGCAGGAAGGTTTGAGGTCATACAAAACGCAGTAGGCACTACGGGAATTGTAGATTATGCACACACACCCGACGCCCTGCAAAACGTATTGGAAACCATAGATAACTTGCGAAATGGCAACGAAAAAGTGATTACAGTTGTGGGCTGTGGAGGCAACAGAGATGCAACCAAACGTCCTATTATGGCTGCTATTGCCTGTAAACTAAGCAATATTGTCATTTTGACTTCCGATAACCCTCGTTTTGAAAATCCTAACGATATTTTGGCTGCTATGGAGGTTGGCGTACCTATTGCAGACAAAAACAAGGTATTAATTATTGCAGACCGAAAGGCTGCCATAAAAAAAGCCTGCGAACTTGCCCAACCACAAGACGTGATTTTGGTGGCGGGCAAAGGACACGAAACCTACCAAGAAATTCAGGGTGTAAAGTATGATTTTGACGATAGATTGGTGTTGAAGGAATTACTTTAAAAATTAGGTACAGGAAATCTACAAGGGTTTATAAAAATAGGCTTTAAAAAGTTATAGAAGAACTAACATTTCTTTGAAAAATGTTAGTTCTGGCATTACATCTGTGGTACTACTTATTTTTAATGAGCCTCCAACCAATTTTTGCCTACGCCAGCCTCCACTTCCAAGACCACATCGGGCAGTTGCACCGCCTGCACCATACATTGGGCTATGGCAGTTTTTACAGTTTCCAATTCTTCGGGTGGCACTTCAAAAACCAATTCGTCGTGGACTTGCATAATCATTTTGGTCTTTAATTGATTGGTTATCAAAAAGTTATGAATAGACAACATAGCAGCTTTGATAACATCAGCAGCCGAGCCTTGTATCGGGGCATTGATAGCATTTCGTTCTGCATAGCCCCGCTGCACTTGGTTTCGGGAGTTAATATCTCGCAAATAACGGCGGCGACCTAAAATAGTTTCCACATATTCGTGTTCCCTTGCAAAGTTGATAATGCTATCCATATATTGCTTAATGGCGGGAAATTCTATGAAATAATTGCGGATTAACTCGCCAGCTTCTCCTCTTGGTATGTTCAGTTGTTGGGCAAGACCAAAAGCCGAAACTCCGTAAATGATACCAAAATTGGCAGTTTTGGCACGTCTTCGCATTTCTTTGTCTATGTTTTCGACAGGAATTTTGAAAATTTTGGCTGCGGTGGCTGCGTGAATATCCTTGCCTTGCCTAAAAGCCTCCAACATGGTTTGGTCTTTGCTAAAAGATGCCATAATTCGCAATTCTATTTGGGAATAATCTATCGACAACAGCAAATGATTGGAATTTTGAGGAATAAAAGCCCTGCGAATTTCCTTGCCTTTTTCGCTGCGAATGGGTATGTTTTGCAAGTTCGGATTGTTGGAACTCAACCTACCTGTGGCTGCTACGGCTTGGTTGTATGACGTATGCACCCGACCATCTACAGTGCTAATCAATTCAGGCAACGCATCGATGTAAGTGGACTTCAATTTTTGTAATTGCCTGATTTCCAAAATGTTACTCACTATGGGGTGTTTGTCTATCAAAAATTGCAAAACTTCTTCGCCTGTTGCATACTGCCCTGTTTTGGTCTTTTTGGCTTGGCTGTCTAAGTTCAGTTTCTCAAACAACACTTCGCCCAACTGCTTGGGTGAGGCTATGTTGAAAGTTAAACCTGCCTGTTGGTAAATTTTTTGCTCCACTATCAAAATTTCCTTTTCCAATTCTTTCGAATAGTTTTGCAAGGCTGTTTTGTCTATGCAAACGCCGTTTCTTTCCACCTTGCTCAATACTTCAATCAACGGAATTTCTATGGTGTCGAACAACTTGACTAATTCGGGTCTTGCTTGCAGTTGGGCGTGCAATTTTTCGTACAGTTGGTAAGTTACATCTGCATCTTCGGCTGAATAATTGAGTAAGTTTTTTGGCGAAACCTCACGCATATTCAGTTGGTTTTTGCCTTTTTTTCCTATCAAAGTTTCTATGCTAATGGGGCTGTATTGCAAATAATTTTCTGCCAATACGTCCATGCCATGTCGCATATCTGGCTCCAGCAAATAGTGTGCAAGCATAGTATCAAACAATTTGCCTTTGACTGCTATTTGGTAGTTTTGCAAAACAGTAATGTCGTATTTTAGGTTTTGCCCAATCTTGCCAATAGCCTGATTTTCAAATACTTGCTTAAATTCATCTACAATTTGCTGTGCTTCTTGGCGGTTGGCAGGAATAGGCACAAAATAGGCTTCATTGGCTCGGTAGGAAAAAGAAATACTGACCAATTCAGCCTCGTGTGCCTGTAAATTGGTGGTTTCTGTATCAAAACAAAAAGCCTGTTGCAAACTCAAAAACTGAATAAGTTGTTGGCGAAGTTCAGGCGTATCTATGGCGTGGTAATGCTTAACTGTATCGTGAAAAGTGGCGTAAGATTTTGCTTCATTTTGCCCATCTCCTTGTCCTTCATTAGCTTGTTCTTTGTTTTCCAAAGTTGTCAATAAAGTAGGCGAAGAAGTAGCAAACAAATCTCCTTGCGAATTACTATTGGCAGCTTTTGTAGTTTTGGAAGTTGTCTTTTTGTCCTGATTTTCAGAGCTTTGTGTGTTAGTAGGTGGCGTTGTTTTTTCGCCCAACAATTTTGCTTTAATGGTGCGAAACTCCAATTCGTCGAGCAAAGGACGCAGCACCTCCGCCTGTAAAGGCTTGATAGCCAATAGGTTTTCGTCAAAATCTATTGGCGAATTAATTTCTATGGTGGCTAATTGCTTAGACAAAATGCCCTGTGCAGCAAAGTTTTTTACGTTTTCTTGCTGTTTGCCTTTGAGTTTGTCGGCATTGGCTATCAGGTTTTCTACTGTATCAAATTCGGCAAGCAACTTGGCTGCTGTTTTTTGCCCAATTCCTGGTATGCCTGGTATGTTATCTACTGCATCTCCTTGCAAACCCAACATATCTACCACTTGCTCCACTCGGCTGATGTCCCATTTTGCCAATATTTCTTTGACCCCCAAAATTTCTACGTCATTGCCGAGAAAAGCAGGTTTGTAGAGCAAAATTGTGTCTGTTACCAACTGCCCATAATCCTTGTCAGAAGTAAACATAAAAGTCTGAAAATCAAGCTGTTCGGCTTTTTTTGCCAACGTGCCAATTAAGTCGTCAGCCTCATATCCGTCGAGTTCTATGACTGCAATTTGCAAAGCCTTACACAATTTTTTGATGTAAGGAATGGCAATGGTAATGTCTTCGGGCTGGGCGTCGCGTTGGGCTTTGTAGGCGGGGTAATTGATGTGGCGAAAAGTGGGGGCAGGCGTATCAAAAACTACTGCCAAATGTGTAGGTTTTTCCTTTTGCAAGACCTCCAACAAGGTATTAGTGAAACCAAAAATAGCACCTGTATTGAGTCCTTTGGAAGTGATGCGCGGGGTTTTGCTAAAAGCAAAATAAGCCCTGTAAATAAGGGCTAAGGCATCGAGCAGAAATAGTTTTTTCATGGGTGGTAAAATAGGCTTCGCAAATTGGTAGTGCCACAAAAGCAATGCTTGGACTTCCTTACTATTAACATTTCTTAAAGAAATATTAGTTATAGGGATTTCCTTTTTGCACTATTCGCAAACTTAGTAAGATTTTATACAATTAACAACTTACAATTTTGAATTTTAGTACATAACCACCTAAATAAACCTGAAAGTTGCGAAAAGAAGTAGCACAGTAGTACCTGCATTGAGCCTACCTGCCCCAACGAATAGCTTTACCTATTTGGGTAGGTATTATAGAATTCGTATGATAAATGTTGATTAGTACAATTTGCACTTGTGAAGCCACCTTCAACTAAAAATTTACTAACCTTACTCCCACCGTAAACCAAAACGTAGTGCCTCTGCCTTGCTCACTTTCCACCCAAATTTTGCCTCCGTTTTTCTCCGCCATTTCTTGGCAGAGTAGCAAGCCTAAGCCTGTACCTTTTTCGCCACTGGTGCCGTAGGTCGTAAAAGAAGTGGCTTGTTTGAACAGTTTGCCCATCTGTTCGGCACTCATGCCTACGCCTGTGTCCGCAATTCCAATTTGCACGAATTTAGTAGCATCAGAGATGACATCTTTTTGAAAGATGTCATCTCTGATGCTACTAAATTGTTCAGAACTAACATTTCTTTGAGAAATGTTAGTTCTATTTTCTAAAACCACTTTCACACTTCCACCTGCGGGCGTAAATTTTAGGGCATTGCCAATTAAGTTTCTGAAAATGAGGTTAATCTGCTGCTGGTCTGCGTAGCCTTGCAAGTTGTTTGGTAGTTCATTCGCCAAATTAATACCTTTTTGAGCGGCTATTTCTTTGAGTAGATTGCAGTTTTCTTGTGCCAATTCGTGGAGGTTAATATTTTGGGGTTTGTTGGCTATGCCTTGCAGTTGGCTGTTTGCCCACGACAGCAAATTGTTTAGCGTAAAGTGCATATTTTCTACGTTTTCGGCAAGTTTGGGTGCATATTCTGCAAATTCCTCTTGGCTAATGTCTTGCGAAACCACCAAGTCCAACATTCCTTTTAGCGAAGCCACAGGGTTGCGGAGGTCATGCCCTATGATGGCAAAAAGCTTGTCTTTGGTCTGATTTACAGCTTGGAGGTTGTCGGCTTGTTGCACAATTTCCTCTTTCTGTTGCGAAATCTCCTCGTTTGCCAATGTCAAATGCTGATTGGTTTCTTGAATTTTGATTTTAGAAACTTCTAATTGTTCGTATGCTTTTTGAACTTTTTTGCGAGAAATAAAAATAAAATAAGCAAAAACTACAACAGAAAAAAGCCCCACCAATACCAAATAGGTAATATATTGTTGAAATTCCTTTGCTTCTTTTTCTTTGATAGACTCTATTTTTTGGGCTTTATTTTCGGCTTGCAGCTGTTTTTCTTTTGCTTTTAGGTTATCAGCTTGCAGTTGGTGATACTGGGCAAGGTTATTCAGGCTGTCTGCTTTTCGTTTGTCTTTTTCTTGCCGAGCAAGGTTGAATAATTTATCTGCTTCTGCTTGTTTTTCAAGCACCAAATTAGCATTTCGCTGCCTTTCTGCCTCTGTACTTTGGAGTTTCAAATCTTTTTCCAACACCTCTTTTTCTTTTTGGGATAATTCCTTGTTTTTATTCAAAATCTCTATTTCTTTTGACTTTTTTTCTATCTCCGCAGTTGCTTCCAAATTAGCTATTTTCTTTGCTTTGTCTATATTGAAAATACTATCATTCGTTGCCTTAAATAGTTCGTGGTATTCAAGGGCTTTCACATAGTCGCCTTTGAGTTTATAGCTATTGTAAAGGACTTCGCTTGCACTTTTGATTTCTGCGGAGGCTTTTATTTCTTGGGCAATTTTTAGGCTTTTTTGTGCATAATCTATGCTTTTATCATAGTCTTTTTGTTTTTGGGCTACTTGGGCAATTCCACACAGGGAATAGGTAGTTCCCAATTTATCGCCTATTTCTTCTGTTATTTTCAGGCTTTTTTGGTAATATTCCAAAGCCAAAGTGTAATTGCCTTGACTATCATAAATATTGCCTATGTTACTCAAACTACCAGCTATGCCTTTTTTATCTCCTATTGCTTCTTCTATTTTCAGGCTTTTTTGATAATATTCTAATGCCAAAGGATAATTGCCTTGATTTTTGTAAATACTCCCTATGTTACTCAAACTAATGGATATGCCTTGTTTATTCCCTATTTCTTTCTTTATTTTTAGGCTTTTTTGGTAATATTCCAATGCCAAAGGATAATTACCTTGATCATCGTAAATAAGTCCTATGTTATTCAAACTATTGGCTATGCCTTGTTTATCCCCTATTTCTTCCTTTATTTTTAGGCTTTTTTGGAAATATTCTAATGCCAAAGGATAATTGCCTTGATTTTTGTAAATAATCCCTATGTTATGCAAACTACTGGCTATGCCTTTTTTATTGCCTATTTCTCCCTCTATTTTCATACTTTTTTGGTAATATTCCAAAGCCAAAGGATAATTGCCTTGATTTTTGTAAATAATCCCTATGTTATGCAAACTACTGGCTATGCCTTTTTTATTGCCTATTTCTCCCTCTATTTTCATACCTTTTTGGTAATATTCCAAAGCCAATGGATAATTGCCTTGACTATCATAAATATTGCCTATGTTATTCAAACTACTGGCTATACCTTGTTTATTGCCTATTTCTTCCGCTATTTTCAGACTTTGTTGGTGATATTCCAAAGCCAAAGGGTAATTGCCTTGATTATCATAAATATTGCCTATGTTATTCAAACTAATGGCTATGCCTTGCTTATTGCCTATTTCTCTCTCTATTTTCAGACTTTTTTGGTGATATTCCAAAGCCAAAGGGTAATTGCCTTGATTATTGTAAATAAGCCCTATGGCATTGAAACTACTTCCTATACCTTGTTTATCCCCTATTTCTTCTCGTATTTTCAAGCTTTTTTGGTAATATTCCAATGCCAAAGGGTAAGCACTCTTATTATAATAGCCTAAACCTATGTGATGATAACTATTGCCTTGCCCTTTGCGATACTGTATTTTTTCACTTATTTGCAGGGCTTTTTCAGCAATGGAAATACAAGTATCTGGCTTATTTCTTCTGTACTCGTAGGCAATAGAAGTAAGAGCCAATACTTTTATTGTGTCGTGCTTGGCGTTGTGATAGACTTGTGTAAGGCTGTCTATTACTTTTTTGTTTTGGGCAAAGCAAAAGTTACTTGTGGCTGCAAAAAGCAAAAAAAATACAAGAATTAGCTTTTTCAATGGTTAGTATAGGTTTGTTGGCGTTGCAAGATAAAAAAATAATTAGAAAGTTAGGAAGTTTGCAATTAGTAAATTTTTGGTTGTGCTTTCGGCTGTGCTTTCGGTTGTGCTTTCGGTTTCTCAAAACCGAAAGTTAGCTATGCCTGATAAATATTTTGCCCAAAATTCAATTTATTCCCAAATTTTTTGTACCTTAACTATCTAATTCTAAAAAAGCAAACCCAATGAAAACCCGCCAGACAACAACAACGGAGGTTGTGGAGGATTTTGTAATCACTCCACCCAATGTGGAGCATTTGCTAACCGAAGACGATACGCCTGTGGACAATATTTATTCTGAAAAACAGCAACGCCTGTTGATTGATACTTTGCAGACAGCCTCGCCCTTTGGCGAAAGGCAATTTGTAGCCTCGACCAACGTAGGGCTATATTATGGCTTGCACTTGCCCGCCATCGTGCCTGATATGCTCCTAAGCATGGACATTTCCTATCCGCCTGATGTGTGGGAAAAACGCCATCGGGTCTATATGATATGGGAGTTGGGCAAATCTCCCGAAGTGGTGGTGGAAGTAGTGTCCAATACAGTAGGCAATGAAAAAGGCAAAAAATTTGATGTCTATGCAAAGGCTGGTGTACCTTACTACATCATTATAGACCCTTTGCAATTTTTGCAAAAGCAGTTGATAATGGTTTATGAATTGCGAGCAGGGGCTTATTACCTCAAAGAAAGTAATTTTTTAGACCGAATAGGCATAACACCTGTGGCTTGGCAGGGAGAATATGAGGGCATGAAAGAAGAATGGGTGCGTTGGCAAGACCAAAACGGCGTGCTATTGCCTACGGGTGTGGAGGCGGTGGCAGAAAAAAATCAGCAACTTGCAATAAAAGACAAAAAATTGGCAACAGAAAAGCAGAAAACAGAAGCCGAAAAGCAACGTGCAGAGTCTGAAAAACAACGTGCAGAGTCTGAAAAGCAACGTGCAGAAACAGAAAAGCAACGTGCAGACAAATTAGCAGAAAAATTGCGTGCTATGGGGATAAATCCCGATGAAGTGTAGCAAGTTGTAGGTTAGTAAGTTAATGATTTGATAATCACTAACTTGCTAACTTTATTGCCACCGTAAACCAAAACGTAGTGCCTCTGCCTTGCTCACTTTCCACCCAAATTTTGCCTCCGTTTTTCTCCGCCATTTCTTGGCAGAATAGCAAGCCTAAGCCTGTACCTTTTTCGCCACTGGTGCCGTAGGTTGTAAAAGAAGTGGCTTGTTTGAACAGTTTGCCCATCTGTTCGGCACTCATGCCTACGCCTGTGTCCGCAACTCCGATTTGCACGAATTTAGTAGCATCAGAGAATACACTAAAATTATGGAGAGAAATAGTAGTTTGCAATAGAGGGTTATGCAGGTGCTTAACAATTATTGTCCTGAGGATTTACTAATGGGAAACTTGCAGCTTCACCCCCACCACCAACACATCATCTATTTGTTTGTAATCTCTTTTCCACTCATAAAATTTTTCACTTACCATCATTTTTTGTTGTGCTATTGGCAAGGGAGCAGCCTCCAACAATATTTTTTTGAGATTGGCAGAGAGCAACTTTTTCTTAGTTTCTGACCCAAATTGGTCTTGATAGCCATCAGAACAGAGATAAAAATTTACTTCGGCGTTTTGGGGCATGGTAACAAAATTTTCGTTGTCTGTATCTGCCCTAACTGCCTGATAGCCAAGTGTATGCAACGTATATTGGTGTGCCACGTTTTGCTGCCCTCCCGTCAGTGCTATTCGGTCTGCCTTGATTTCGTGCAGTTCAGTCTGTTGGGTTTCTCTGTTGGTGGTTGCCCAATACAGGGGTATTTTTGCACCCGAATAGGCTACCCTAAACCTTACAAGGTCTTCAAGACCTTGTAAGGTTTGGATAACAATGACAGCCATATCCATTCCATCGGCTATTTCCTGTTCAGAAACCGCAAAAACCTTGTGTAGCAGCACCTGCATTTGGTTGAGTATGACATCGGGCTGGTGAATTTCGTAGTTCTGGACAATTTGGTTGAGCAAATCATTGGCAATCATGGTCATAAAAGCACCCGATACGCCATGCCCTGTGCAGTCGCCAACGACTAAGATTTTGGTGTTTTCTTTCTCTGCAAACCAATAAAAATCTCCGCTTACAATATCCAGAGGGCGGAAAAACACAAAACAGTCTAAGTGTTTTTGCAACTCTGTTTCTTTGGGAATAATGGCGTTTTGTATCCGCAAGGCATAATTGATAGAGGCAATAATATTCTCATTTTTTTGCTCAATAATAGTTTTTTGGCTATTGACAATCGCCAAAGTCTGTTCTATTTTGTCTTTTTGTTCATTGACGGTAAGCAAAATAGTCCGCAGTTCCTCGTTTATCTGCTGGGTTTCCTCTTTTGCGGTTTTCTCTTGCTGGCGACTGCGGTAGATAAAATAAGCCAACACCAATACAGCCCCCAAAGCCGCCAGCACCAAATAATTGATACGTTGCTGAAAAGTTTTGGCAGTTTCTAAAATTTCTTGATTTTTATTCAGAATTGCAATTTCTTTCTCCTTCCGTTCTATGTTTGTTTTTGCTTCCAAACTCTCTATTGCAGTATTTTTTTCTACACTAAAAAGGCTATCGTTAGCTGTTTTGTATAGTTCGTGATATTGCAAAGCCTGTGCATAATCACCTTTTAGTTTACAAGTTGTGTATAAAGTTTGGCTAATTGCCTGAATTTCTGCCAAAGCTTCTATTTTTTGGGCTATTTCTAAGCCTTTTTGGGCATACGCTATGCTTTTGTTGTAGTCTTTTTGCTTTTGATAGACCTGTGCCAAACTGTTGAAACTGTGTGTAAGCCCCAGCCTGTCGTTTAGTTCCTCTTTGAGTTGTAGGCTTTTTTGGTGATATTCCAAAGCCAAATCATAGTTGCCTTGCAGGTCATAAATGCCTCCAATATTGTTTAGACTTGCCGAAATTCCTTGTTTGTCCCCCTGTTGTTCTTTTATTTTCAGGCTTTTTTTGTAATAAGTTAAGGCAATGGCATATTTTCTTTGAATTTCATAAATGCTGCCAATGTTGTTAAAACTAATAGCAATTCCCCGTAGGTCGTGCAGTTCCTCTTTCAGTTTCAGGCTTTTTTGGTGATACTCCAACGCCAACGGATAGTTACCCAACATATCATAAATGCCCCCAATATTGTTTAAACTTGCTGCAATCAACACTTTGTCGCCTAATTCCTCCCGCATTTTCAGGCTTTTTTGGAAATACGCCAACGCCAACGGATAATTGCCCTGTATGTCGTAAATAATGCCAATATTGTTCAGACTTTTGGAAGCACCTTGTTTATCTTTTAACCTTGTTTTGATAGCCAAACTTTTTTGGAAGTAGTCCAAAGCCATTGGGTAAGCATTTTTATAGTCATGCCCCAAACCCAAATGATGATAACTTTCTCCTTTTCCATGCTCATATTTTGCTTTTTCACTCAAATTTAAGGCTTTTTGGGCAAGGGCAATGCAAGTATCGGGGTTGCTTCGCTTATATTCAAAGGCTATTTGCAACAGTATGAGAATTTTGGAAGTATCCGAGGTTGTATTTTGATAGACAACAGTCAAACTATCCAGAATTTTTTTATTTTGGGCGTGGCTATAAATAGCAATGAAACAGCATAGTATAAGTAAGAATACTGATTTGGACATTTTCCTTTGTTTGATTGCGAAAGTAGCAAAAAAACTTTATTTCATAAGTAAATTAGTAAACTCCACACAACAATTTACTAATTTACTAACTGAAAACTTACTAATTTTCCAACTGACTAACTACTTTCTTAATTTTTTCTTTCAGTTCAGGACTTGCTTTGAGCAAAGGCAACCTCACATAAGGCGAGCAAACTCCCAATAAATCAAGGGCTTGTTTTACGCCTACAGGATTACTTTCTACATACATGAAGTCGTTGATTTCCAAAAAGTTGTATAGTTTTTGGCTTGCCTTTGCAAAATCTCCTGCCAAAGCCTCTCTTACCATTGAGCCAAAATCTTGCGGAAAAGCATTTGCCAAGACAGAAATTACACCCGCAGCACCAATAGAAATTAAGGGAACAGTAAGCAAATCATCACCCGAAATGAGCAAAAAATCGGCTGGTTTGTCCTTTGCTATTCGCATACATTGCTCCATATTGCCCGATGCTTCTTTAATCCCAATGATGTTTTTATGTGCTGCCAACCGCAAAGTAGTGGCTGCGGTGAGGTTTGACATGGTACGACCAGGCACATTATACAAAATAATGGGCAAAGGTGCAGCATTGGCAAGGGTTACATAATGCTGGTAAATGCCTTCTTGCGAAGGTTTGTTATAGTAAGGCGAAACAGAAAGAATAGCCGAAAAACCCGAAAAGTCTATTTCTTTCATCTCCTCGAGAATGTGCTGCGTATTGTTGCCACCCAAACCATACACTAAGGTCTTGTTTTTGGGGTTATTTTTGCGAATAAAATCAGCTATGGCAGCTCTTTCTTTGGCTGTGGTGGTTGCTGTTTCACCCGTAGTGCCATGCACCACCCAATACGCTACATGGTCTTGGGTGTGTTGCAGGAGTCGGAGAAGTCCGTTGTAGTCTATCTGTCCTTGCTCGTCAAACGGTGTAACAAGGGCAATGCCTGTTCCTCTGTATTGCATTGGTTTATTTATTAATAATTTTTGTAAAAATTGCGAATTTTATTTGTAGCTTGGTCATACAAAGGTCTGCAAAACTCAATAAACAATTCTTGTGGCGGAGGTGGTGGCACTTCTCTGCGGTTGCAAAGTTGGCGTTGCTCCTTAGTCAAAGCCCTTTCATCGCCATTGAAATTGCCCCATTCAGAAAACCAAACAAATTCGCCCACCATTTTGTCTTGATAAACCACTGCATTGGTATAAGCATCGAGAATTTGCATATCGAGCAAACCCTTAGAAATCACTGTTTTGCGGTTGGTTGTTACTTTTGCCGTAACTTTGTTGAAAACATCTATTTTTTTGCCCTCTACCTTCACTTCGCCCACCTTTACGCTGTCTTTGCTTGTAAATGTTTCGGTGTTGGAAGTCATAGCCGTTGCCCCTACCACAAAATCGTCAAATTGCAACCTTACAATCTGGTCGGGTGCTGTCAAACCTTGTATTTGGGCTTCTTGGGGTGTATAAAAACGCACAAATTCATTCATGCGCGGATTGGTAGTGATGTATTGGTAAATCTTGTTTCTAAAAAACTCATCACTTAGTTGGTAAAACCTCGATGCCACAGGCACTTGCTCAACCACAATTTTCAACGTAGCTAAAAAACGTGCTTCTTCCATACGTTTGCGTGTATCTTTGTAGTTCGGCACTAAGTTTTCGGCAGTGGCAAAGTGCATAAAAGCCTCTTTTGCAGCCATTCTATTGCGTGGGTTTTCTACCAACAACCTATCAGCAGTTTCGTATCTTTCGGCAGCAGCCAAATTGCGTGCCTCGTTGCCTTCGTTCAGGTAAGATTGGGGTTGCGGAAAAAGTTGCAAACAAGCAGGACAACGCATCATCTCATCATACAATCTGTTCAGGTTGTCGTAAGACCTTGCAATGCTTTCCCACTTAAATTTTTCGTTAGAATATTTTAGCCTGTCTATGTTTGACCTGTTCCAATTCAAAGCCAAAGGGTAGGCTTGTTGCAAGGTTTCTCTTGCCTTTTTATTGTCGGGGCTACTCCGCAGCCGATTGACTGCCTTCAAAACAGCCTCCTCGTAGTTGCCTTGTTGCAAAGCCGTCTTGCCCGAAGAACAAGCTGTGGCAACAAAAATGATAAAAATGAAAATAAAATAAGCCGTTTTTTGCATAGAAAATAAATGGTTGTTAATTGTAAGTTCTTAATTGTTAGTCATTGCTCTGCTATTGTTTGTATCCTGACAAACAACTATTTTTTTACAGCCCCTCACAATCTGCATAAATCTCTTGCATTGCTAATCTAATTGAAACTGTTGGTAAATATAAATAATCTTCATAAGTTTCTATCTTATCCTCTGTCCACTCCGTAGCACTAATTCTTTGGTAATGCACCAAACAATTTTTATCTTGCTCTACAATAATATATTCTTGTAAACTTTCTATTGCCTTATATTCACGCAATTTGTCTATATAATCTGTCTGCACAGAACTTGGCGATACGATTTCGAAAATAATGAGAGGATTAGTAACTTCTTGATTAGGTGTCAAAATTTCTTTTTTAGGCACTACTGTAACATCAGAAATACGGATTTTTTCTTTGCCACTAATAATAATCGCAATATGTACAGTGTTGGTATAGATTGAAAAAAGTTTTTCATCTAAACCTCTAAACAATCTACTATGTAGGTTGCGTATAATTTTGTTGTGTTTGTGAGTTGCCATTTCTGAATAAATTTGTATGTCTTCTTGGTTTAGGAGTTTGGTTAGAATTTCGTCTTCAATGACTTGTCCGTTGTATTTCCAAACAATTAGCCCATCGTCATACTCAAAATGACTACCCGCAAACTCACAAATTTTGTCATACTCAATTTTGGTGTATAAAGTAGTTGTGGTTGTCATCTTATTAAATTTTTAGAGTAAAACAATTTAATACTTTTAGTATATTCAATTTGGTTTACAAAAATATTACTTTTTTGGGATTTACGCAAAAATAAAAATGTAAGAGCATACAATTATTGGGGGGCTTTTGTACCAACAGGGCAATAAAATAATTTTTGAACAGTAAAATAAAAATAATGTATTATCTTTGCATTTTATTACTGTTTTACAACCAATTTTGTTGTTTTCGTTTACAAAAACTCGTTATACTATGCAACTTCACAAAATACTTGTTCTCCAATTTCGTCCATTTGGAGATGTCTTATTGGCTACCTCTTATTTGGCTGCATTAAAAGAAAAGTATCCTGCTGCTAAAATTCACTACCTTTGCAATACACCTTTTCATACGGTTATAGAAGAACATCCACTGATAGACAAAATTATCAATATTCCTTATGAAAGAGGCATTGGCAAGTTTTTTCAGTTGCGTGCTTGGCTGCAAGTAAGAAAAGAACAATACGATTTGATTATAGACCAACAAAACGGAACAGAATCTGCTTTATTTGTACTTTTTTCTAATGCAAAGTATCGAGTAACTTGGGGCAATTCTAAATGGTCTTTCCTTTTTAATCTTGAGGCACCACCTGCCCCCAATCTATACAGTGCCGTAAGAAATCTGCTTTTGATGCAGCCTTTGGGCATTTATACAAATAAGTACGAACTCACAATTAAGGTTTCGGCAAAAGGAAAGGTAATGGCACACGATTTTTGGCAAACCAACCAATTAGAAGGAAAAAAAGTAATAGGTATGGAGATAAGCTGCAAAGACCAACAAAAAAAATGGCACGAGGCAGGTTTTATCGAATTGATTAGCAAAATTCTTGAGCAAACCGCAAGTTATATCATACTTTTTTCTGCTCCCTCCGAACGGAGTCATTTGAAACAAGTGATGCAAAAAATAGCACATCCTCGATTGTTGTTATCTCCTCAAAGTCCCACATTGCGTGAATTGGCTGCTTTTTTAGAAAAAATCAATTTGTTAATCTGCAACGAAGGGGCTATCAACCACCTTTCTTGTGCCACCAAAACACCAGCTTTGTGCCTTATTGGTCCCAGTGAACCTTCGGTTTGGTCGCCTGCGGGCTATTTTCCAGACCACTTTCACCTAAAAAATCCTACTTGGAACAAAGAAAGTGAGGTCAGAGATTTTGGTATTAGTAGCCAAGAGGTATTTGACAAATGTATGGAGATGCTAACTACTACGCAAAAACCTTAGTTCCTTCGGTGCAATTTTTACACATTTCTATTTGTGAACGGGAGATAAGGAGTTGCTGCCTAAACTCTTGATAGGCAGCACTTTGCCATATATTTTTGAAACTTTGCTGTTGCAAATCTCCCAAAACATAGTGGGCATCTTTATCGAAACAGCAAGGCACTACGCTGCCATTCCAAGTGATGACGCAAGATTGCCACATACGCCAACAGCCATTTTCTAAACTGTTTTTGATGCTGTACGTGCCGTTTCCGTTTTTGCGGTATCGAGAATAACGGTCTATGGTGGGTATCAACGGCGAGCCTTGCTCGAAGTCGTAAATTTGGGCTGTTTTTAGCTTTACTTCGTCTATTCCTAATGTTTTGGCTAATTGATACACTTCGGGAATTTGGTGTTCGTTGGGTTTCACTACCAAAAATTGGAAAATTGTATGCGGTGTTTTGCTTTTGAGTTCTTTTTTCCAACGCAAAATATTTTTTGTGCCTTCTATTACTTTTTCCAAGTTGCCGCCGACTCTGTATTGCTTGTAAGTTTCCTGTGTGGTGCCATCGATGGAAATAATCAACCTGTCTAAGCCCGACTCTATGGTTTTGCGGGCATTGTCGTCTGTGAGGTAGTGAGCATTGGTAGAGGTAGAGGTATAAATTCCTCTTTGGGCTGCATACTGCACCAATTCTGTAAATTTTGGGTGCAAATAAGGTTCTCCCTGAAAATAAAATGTGAGGTAAAGCAAGGTGCTTTGCAACTCATCTATCACTTGCTTAAACAGATTTTCGGGCAACATTCCTGTTGGTCGGGTAAAAGACCGCAGCCCACTGGGACATTCGGGACAGCGAAGGTTGCAAGACGTAGTAGGCTCAATGGCAAGGCTGATAGGCAAACCCCTGTGGTGGTTTTGGTGGAGGTGCTGCGATTGGTAATAACTCGACAGCACCTGCCACGCATTGTAGATTTTTTTTGCGGTTAGTTTATTTAGCAAATTGAGTTGGTCTTTCATTGCTCCTCGCCTTGTAATTGTTTTTCGTACAATTCTTTATATAACCCTTCCTCTGCCGACAAACTGCTGTGCGTACCTGTTTGCACTATTTTTCCGCCATCTAACACTACGATTTTGTCAGCCAATTTTGCAGACGAAACTCTGTGCGAAATGATAACCGAAGTACGATTGACCATGATTCGGCTCAAATTATTGAGAATACTGTTTTCGGTTTTGGTATCAACGGCAGAAAGACAGTCATCGAGAATCAAGATTTTTGGGTTGCGAATAATAGCCCTTGCAATGGAAGTGCGTTGCTTTTGCCCACCCGACAAAGTAATTCCTCTTTCGCCTAATTCGGTGGCAAAACCTTGTGGAAAATCTTTGACATTATCGTAGAGGTCGGCATTTTTTGCAGCCTCCATTACTTCTTCCTCTGTTAAGTGTTCGGAGCCAAAGACAATATTGTTTTGGATACTTTCCGAAAACAAAAATACGTCTTGTGGCACATAGCCAATTTGAGAACGGAGGTGAGGCACGTCATATTGTTTGATATTGACTCCGTCTATCAAAACTTCTCCTTGCGAAGTATCATACAATCGACAAATCAAATTGGCAATGCTGCTTTTGCCTGCACCTGTTGTGCCTAAAATAGCCAAACTTTCGCCAGCTTTTACAGAGAGGTTGATGTGTTGCAAGGCGTGAATACCTGAATCGGGGTAGGTCAAATTTACGTCTTTGAACGTAATGCTACCCTGAATGTCGTTTTTGAGGTGGTGCGTAGAAACAATATCGGTTTTGGTGTGCAAAAATTCATTGATACGGTCTTGCGATACGGCAGCACGTTGGGCTATGCTCGAAATCCAACCCAAAGAGGTAACAGGCCAAGTAAGCATATTGACATAAATCACAAATTCGGCTATATTGCCCGTTGTAACAGTGCCTTCTATGACCTCAATACCGCCAATATACACAACCATAATGGTACTGAAACCCACCAAAGTCAGAATCAAAGGCAAGAACAAAGCATTGACAAAGGCTAATTTTAAGGATTGTTTTTTGTATTCGTTGCTTGCTTTCGTGAAATTTTGGTAATAGTTTTCCTCCCTCGCAAAAGATTTGATAACCCTGATGCCCGCAAAAGATTCCTGAACAAAGGTGGACATTGCCGACAAATTTTTCTGAATTTGGCTCGAATATTTATTTATCCAATTATTGACATAAAAAATGCTAATAGAGAGCAAAGGCAGCGGCAACAAAGTATAAAAAGTTAGTTTTTCATTGACTATGAGCATATAGCCAATGATTAAGACTGTAGAACCCAACATATTAATGCCATACATAATGGCGGGACCTACATACATACGCACCTGCCCCACGTCTTCGGAGATTCTCGCCATTAAATCCCCTGTATTATTTTTGCGGTAAAAACTCAACGGCAAGGTTTGGTAGTGAGCATAAATTTCGTTTTTCATATCAAACTCCACCAAACGGGACATGACTATAATGGTTTGTCGCATAAAAAACAAAAACACCCCTCTGGTTAGTGCCATCACCACTATCAAAATGCCATACGTAAGCACCGCAGCCCCAAAAATATCGTACAGGCTGTTTTCGGCTGTTGTGCCACGAAACAGGTGAAAAATGGAAATGGTATCATTTACCAAATCGAAAGCATGGCGAACTACTTGGGCGGGGATAATAGCAAAAATGTTGGACAAAATGACAAATAAAATTCCCCAAAGCAAATAGGATTTGTATTTGAGCAAGTGTTTATTGACGTAAGCTAAGGATTTGATAGAAGACATTTTTTTCTAATGTTGAATTTTTAGTTTTGAATCTGCAAATTTTAAATTTTTCTTTGTGAACTTAGTGCCTTTGGAGTACTAATCAATTTTTTACTTTTTTAGACTACCTTGCAGAGTCCAAAACAAAACAACAACTATAAAAATTCCAAATTCGCATCAAAATAACTATTGGCAGGGTTTGCAACCATAGCTTGCACCAATAAAAGTTGTTGAATGAGCCACAATTTTTGGGCTTCTATATTTTGGGTTACGCGCATAGCTTTATGATTTTATTAGCCAAGTTACAATAATTAGTGCAAACATAAAATTTAGTCTAAAACAAAGATAGGAAATTTTGGGTGGGTTTGCAAAAAATGTAGTTTTTTAGTGTAAATTTGTAGTAGCAAAAATTAACAATACAGCCAATGTTTAACTCCAATTTGCCTTTACCTATCAAACCTTTTGAGAAAGATTTAGCTTTTTAAACGAAAAGTAGATGTGTTGAGAAACAGACCATTTAAGAATTATTATTTTGAACAGTCCGTAAACCGTACTAAACAGCTAGTTTATGACCGAAAAAGAACAGAAATACCTGCTTGATACTTGGGCTGTTGTCATCAAACATTTGCCAAAATTAAAACAAGAAATAGAGGCTTTGTTAGGGAAATAAAAGCCCTTTCCAAAAGGTAAATGGCTTTTGGAAAGGGGAAAATGCAGCACTTACTTTCTTATTTTTGATAAGGGAATTGTCTTGATTATAGATTACATTGAATAATACAAATAATCAAAATGGACAAGGCGGAATGATATTAGGAAATATTTACAACAGTTACAATTACGGAGATAAGGAATTAACAACAGAAATAGAGAAACTTCGTTTGGAATTGAAGTACAAAGACGAAAAAATCACCCTCTTAGAAACCACTATTACAGACTTGCGAAATACAGTGGCGGTGTTGCAAAAGGAGAAATAAATTTGTAACTTTATGTATGAAAACACAATTTCCTAAACAAAGCCATAATATCGTACTACTTTTACAGGATTTTCGCAAAAATTTGAACAAAATTTATGGTCAAAACTTGCGTGAACTTGTCTTGTTTGGCTCTTATGCAAGAGGAGATTTTAGAGAAAATTCTGATGTTGATATATTGCTTGTTTTAGAAAATTATAACTCACCTTTTGCAGAAATCAATAGAATTAGCGAAATTAAATATGATTTTCTATTAGCTAACAATTTGATAATCAATATAATATCTACAAATTTAGAAAATTTAGAACATAGTAATAAATTACTTTTCAAAAATATACGAGAGGAAGGAATTATCTTATGACCGAAGAAATACAAAATTATATTCACAAATCACAACGCTATTTGCAAGAC
The DNA here is from genome assembly GCA_013299115.1 of Cytophagales bacterium. Taxonomy (GTDB): domain Bacteria; phylum Bacteroidota; class Bacteroidia; order Cytophagales; family Thermoflexibacteraceae; genus JAAFKA01. The sequence goes on along the minus strand of JAAFKA010000014.1, from coordinate 29,067 downwards.
TGTCAATTACTGCAAACGCAAGGTGGTTCTCCTGATTCTGTGGTATCAAGGGCATATTATGCTATGTTTTATGTGGCAAAAGCACTTTTGTTGAGCATAGACAAAGATGCGCATACACATCAAGGAGTTATTGCTGCTTTTGGTTTACATTTTGTCAAGACAGCTATTTTTCCTCGTGAATTAGGTCGGAGTTTTGCAGATATGCTTAATAAACGTATGACAGGAGATTATGATACAGATGGGACAATTTCAGAAACAGATGCCCAAGAATGTTATGAACAAGCTATTATTTTTACAGAAACAGGGATTAATTATTTAAAAAAATAGCTTTACCAAAACCATCGGACACTTTTAATATTGCTACCGACATACAGTTTTGACATGGAAAAAGATATTTTTCACGAAACAGTCAAAACAGCTTTGATTAAAGAAGCGTGGCAAATCACTCATGAACCTTTGACTATAAAACTGACAAAACGCAAAATTTTTATAGACTTGGGTGCAGAAAAACTCCTTGTGGCAGAAAAAGACCACAAAAAAATAGCTGTGGAAGTTACTTATCTTTGATACAGAAACCCAAACCATATTGCAATGGATAAATTAACAAACTATCAAAAAATTATTGAACAAACACTCATAGAAATTCGCAATTTAGTAGCACAAGATACAAAATGTGAGGCTTTGCTTTGCATAGATATTTTGCGTGGGCAATATATTTTAATGTCTGATGGCTGGGTAAATGGGCAACGATATTATCATACGATTATTCATATATAATTAAAGCCAAACAATGAAGTATGGTTGCGGTGTGATAATACAGATTTGGAAATAGGGCAACAACTTATAGACAAAGGCATAACTAAAACAGACATTCTACCTGTGTTTTATTCGCCTAAAATGCGTAATTTTGCAAAAGTAGTGTAAAATCACCCTCTCAGCAACTAACCCTTTTGCCCTGCAAAATACGGTTGCAGTGTTGCAAAAGGAGAAATAAAAATATGAAACTACCAAAATATGAAATCATAGCCTCTAACTCTGCCTTGTCTTTTGAGTTTACGAGTGTAGGTAAAAATGGTGCTGTACAAAAGTTGGTACTTTATGAGCAAACAGACCTACCTAATGTACTCAATTTGGGTTTTGGAGATAAGCACCCCACAACAGGCGAAATAGACGATTTAGTGATTACTGACAATGGAGATAGCGAAAAAGTATTGGCTACGGTAGCAGCTACTGGGAAGAATTTGTACCAGATGCCAATTATGTAGCTTTTTTAATCAAACAAAAATAACAAAACAATGAAGACGAATAAAACTTTTCAAGAAATTATTACTAATAATAGTTATACTATTACAGTAGTACCTGATGAATATTTTGATGATATAAAAAAAAGTAAACACTTTGAGCAAAAACTCCAAAAAGCCAACGAAATGTTGAAAAAATACGGTTTGCCAAAGGAAAAACCGAAAGAGTAAATCATAAAAAACCTTACAAGGTTTCTAAAACCTTGCAAGGTTTGCACTTTCCTTTACTCCTTCCCCGCCCCCAACACATTTTCCAACTTCGTACCTTTGAGCAAATTACCAAAGACTTCGGCAATAGATTTTCCGCCTAAAATAGCCAAAGGAGCCATGCTGTCTGCCATTTTTTCGGCAAGGGCTTTGTCGCCAAAGGCTTGCAAGGCTGCTATCAAATCGGGAGAAACTGCTCCTGCTTTGCTCACCACTGCCTGTACTTCGGCTGCTATTTTCTGCAATTCTTGGGCTAATTTCTGCTGCTGCACGTCTATCAGCAGTTGCTCTGCCTCTTTTTTGCGTTGCAATTCTGAATTTTGGATTTGCGACAAAATACCCTGATTGGCTAAGGTTGCATTGATTTTCTTTGCCTCTGCCTGTGTCAAAGCCTCTATTTTTGCCAAATCCAATTCCAAAGTTTTATTGGTTTCTGCTTTCTGCAACTCGACGGTTTTTTGGCGTGTTTCCGATTGGGTTTCGGCAATCTGGCGTATCACAATTTCGTTTTGTTGAGTAAATTCCAAACGTCTTTGTTCGGACAACAATTTTAGATTTTGTTTTACCACATCTTGTTGGGCTGCAATCAACAAATTTTCTATGTTGGCATCGCCCAAGGCAATATCCAAAATCTCTACGTCATAAATCCGCATACCATTTTCGGCAAAAGTGCGACCTGGTCTTTTGTTGCCTTCGGTTGCCACACCCAAAATCACATCTCGCAAAACATCTATGCCTTTGCTATAAAAATCCATAACCGAATGTTTTTTGACTGCATTGCGAATGACTGACCTCATGTGGTCGGTGAGGAACTTGACATAATTCTCTACGTTAAACCATTTTTCGGGTTCTCCCTCAAAATTCACACGATAAGAAAGATTGATGCTTACTTGGCAGAAATCGGAGGTTTCGGCAGGCACTATATCAGAAACTTTGTTGTAAAGCACCCGCAAATAGACTGTTTTCAGCAAATTGTCATCAGTTTTTGGTGTGCCTGTTGATAAGTGAACAGCCTCCAAATTTTCGTCATATTCCAATAAATAGGTTTGAGGTCCTGCCACCACTTTGCGTGTACCTGTTTTGCTGACGACCAACACCGCATAGCCTGTCCACAAATCTATGGTAACAGCCCCGTCATATTTCGTGTCTAAGGTAAGGGTACGCGGCGGCGTATAGCTGCTATCTCTGCTAAATTCATCACTTGCCACCTCTTTGGAGGTTGCCTCTTTTTTACGCATTTGGTGTCTTTGCTCTCCCATATTAGACAAGGAAGGCGAATTGGCAACATTGCTTTGTTGAATTTGCGTTTCCTCCATTTTTGGCAATTCCAAATAGTCGTTGGCGTTGTTGTCTTTTTTCTGCATTTCAGCCAATTTTGCATTGTAAGCTAAGGCTTCTGCGTTGTTTGGAAACCACAACTGCACCTGTTTGGTAGATAAAATTCGGCGAACCAATACCAATTCTCGTGGGTCGGGCAAAAACATGGCGGGACCCTTGACTAAAAATATTTTACCTGTTTTGCGGTTCAACACATAACGACCTTCACCGGGCGGAATTGCCAGCGAATAATGTCTTTCTTTGTTGCCATATTTGATTAAGGCGTGTTCGGGGCGTGGGTAATAAATCATTTGCTCCTTGCCTGTGAGAAATAACTCATCTCCTTCTTTGTATTCCCTGTCGCCTTCTTTGTAAGGGGCAATGACCTTGATATACAAGCCTGTCATTTCGTTCAATTCTATTGCTTTGAACTTCCGCAAACCACCTTTTGAAATAAAATCTTCGGTTGGCTCAGGAAAAACTACTGCGGGACCTTGAATAAATCTTTTGTTTCCGTTTTCGTCGAGCAAAATACAATATTCCAATCTTTCTAAGGTTACAGCCTCACGCACATAATTGCCCACTTCATCTCGCAAGACCTCAATGCCCGTAGGCGGAATGTAAAACGAAACATTAGAACCCTTGATAATCAACATTTTACCTATCGTGAGTTCGGGAATTTCGCCTGTACCCAATACATCATCAGGCGAAGTTTCTGCCCCGTCGGTATTGGTTTTGGTTTTCATCACTGCCTTTTTCCAATTTTTGCGGGCTTCGTCCTCGTCATACACACGCACCAAGAGGTATTGATTTGACCGCAAATCATGTCCTGGAATAACTTTTGCCATCTGTCCTGGCCACAGGGCAAAGAAAATGGGACCAGGAATATTGACCTTTCTCCCAATATTTAACTCAATCAGGTTGTTGGTTGTGCCTGTTTTAGGCTGGTTTCCATCTCTTGCGGGATTTTTTAGCACCACATACCAGCCTTCGGGTGCAATGGTAAAGTTTTGGGTGGCTTCTTCCAAGAGTTTTTTCTCAAACCTCTTGCTGTCGGCATCAAAGGTTACAGGTCTGTCTGTATTTGCCAAACTTGTTTTGTAAGGACCTACATAGACATTGATATTGCCTTTGGTTTGGTCGGAAATAAAAGCATATTCGTTTGGTGCAAGTACCAAATCACGTTCTCTATTGGTGTCTGTCATAAAAATAAATGGTTTAGAAAAGCCCCCTAACCCCCAAAGGGGGAATTTAAGTCCCACCCAACCCTCCCCAAAGGGGAGGGCTAAAAAACTCTCCTTTGGGGAGGATTGGGTGGGCATTCCCCCTTTGGGGGTTAGGGGGCTAAATACAAAATTTGCTTTGACTAAGCAAGCATTTTGCAAACTTAATTATCTTAACGTAAAAAACACACAAAGGTTAGTGTTTTTTTTACACTTTTTAAAAATATTTTTGGCGGGGTGGTTCACAAAGAGTTTTTACTTGTTGTCAAAAAGTAAGTAATACTTGTATAAAAATGGAACTTCGTATTTGGTGAGTTGTCCACCTTTCATTCTACGTTCTCTTACAATTCCATTACGTTCTAAAAAAGTGCTAATGTCTTGAATATTTGTAAAGCCTAAACTTCTCAATTCAGTTTCTTTTTCTCGTAGAAAAATACTCAACAGTTCCTGAAATTTACTGAGTTCATAAGTCCCCCAACGGTTAATTTTCCTTGTTTTTCGCAGAAATTCCCTGAATATTCTCAATAATTCATTTCCTTGCTCACGTTCTAATTCGTCATAGTATTTCTCACCAGCATATTCCATAGCTTGATAAGCCGCAAAATATTTTGCACCCAAAATAGATTGCGTTTGCTCTGCATATCCTAAATAGCTATCTATTTCAGTGTTTGCCATATTTTTTGCCTTTTCCAATAACCAGATAAATGGTCTTATGCTAAGGTCGTTGTTACCATCTTTAAGATTATAACCAAACCAATTATAAGGGCTATCATATTCTTGATGATTTGCATTATTATCTCTATCTGATGATTTGCCAAAAAATACATTTACAAGTGGCTCTAAGTATTCTCTTTGGGTTGGTATTTGGCGTGAATATTCTATCCATTCATCTAGCTTAGAGATAAGGTTTTCATTTATACCTTTTTGTTGAAAAAAATTGTATAATACATCTTTTTTATTTAATTGAGCACCAAAGAAATAAGCAAAAAGTTCTTCTTTTGTCCATTCTAAACTAATAGAACTTTTGAATATTTCAGTTGAATTTACTCCTTTAACAAATTTTGACCTTATAAGGTCAGAACGTAAAAATATTTTAGGGAACAGATGTGAGTACGGATTTGCACGCCACAAACGGACAAGTTCATAAATCCAAGTATCCCACTTATTAGGTTCTACAAAATGGTCTAATTGGTCAAAACAAAAGATAAGTCCTTTGTTAGATTTTGCCAATAGATTATTTAGAGTTAATAAATCTTGCTCTACTTGTAAATATTTTTCATCGTTACTAATGACAGCCCATAGTTTGTTTACATAGTCTTTTGTAGTTACAAATTCAAAATTCCACGATATACTTAACTTTTTATCAGCTATGAAATTTTTAATGGAAGAATGTTTAAATATTTTATGAGCAATATAAACAGTCCAGAATTTTTGATAAAAATTCTTATCCTTATCCTCATAAGTTACTAAATTACTTGCATAAAAGAATTTTTCTTTTTTGCCTTTTTCTACCCCATCTAAGACAGGCATAATATTAACAAAAAAATAGTTTTCGTGTTCCACATTTGCCTCCCCAGACAAAGCCTCTTGGAATAATGGAATTTCCATACACTCATAAATAAAGGTTTTTCCTGTTCCTTTACTACCAGAAATGATATATTTATCCCAATTGAAAATATCTACTAATTTTTCTCTAAGGTAAAAATCTTTCTTTTTTTGGTTTTTTGTAATGTTTTCTGCTCGTATTTCAGGAATTTTAATACTATTTAATAATTCTATGTAAGGATTATTTGTTTGAGAGTGAGTAGTAGTTGTATTCTCTTGTGTAGTTGAGTTTTCTACTATATTAGTAATTGAATTATTAGCCGTTTTAGTAGGCAAAAGATAACTGTCTATAGCTTCAAAAAGTTTTGTTATAGCTGCTGGTCTATCTTCTTCTATAAATTGATAAAATTCAACTTCTTGTTTTTCAGAAATGTTACTTTCTCCTATTTTAGCAATATCATCTGATTTAGGAAAATAGTAAAAATTTGACTTATAAGGTACACCGTGCTTATCTATACCAAATCTAATAGAGTTATCAATTAAATAGTTTTCTGCTATTTCCCATAGTTCATTACGATTAGATGTATTGGCAGAAAAAGATTGAATGAATAGAAAGCTTTTGTTTGTACTATTTGAACTTTCTGTTATTGGCTTGGCTAAAAAACTATCTAAAATATACTGCAAACCTGTTTGACTTTGTGTATTCGTACCAAAAACACCTACCACTAAATTAGAGATAGAGCATAAAGTAGCAAAGGTATCATTGAAACCTGTGCGTGAGTCTATTAAAATTACACTATTTTCTCGTGTTAGCCCAAAACCTTTTTGTAAATCTCCTAAAAAATCTTGGAATAAGGCAATATTACCAATGTCTAATCTCGCCAAACCTTCTAAATAATTGTCAATATTGGCACTTTCATAGTTCCCTGCTTTGATAACTCTTATTTTGCCTTTGGTTCCTTCACTTAAATAACTCTTACCTACTTGATACGAATACTCACTTGCTAATTTTGTGATTAGTTTTTCTTGGATTGAAGTTTGACCTTGTGGTAACAAAAATTGCCTGTCTAAAAGATATTCAACCACGCCATATTTGGCTTGTGTTTCGTTGCCAAAACGGTAGCCAAAATAGTTGGTAAAGCCTGGTGCCTCAAAATCGCAGTCTATAATAATTACTTCTTTTCCTCTATTAGCCAAATACTGAGCATAACAAGTAAGGGCAGTAGTACGTCCTACGCCACCTTTGTAGCTATAAAAAGTAACAACAGGGCAAGGGTTTTTTTCTGTATGAGATTGCAGATTGAGTAAATCGTGAAACCTGCGGCGAAGATTGTAGTTGAGGTGTGGTTTAGTACCATTAGTTTCAAAAATTAACTTAATACTTTCTTCACTTTCTTCTTCTTCTGATATTAAATCAATATCAATAATATTTTGATAATCAATTAACCGAAAAGCATCATCATATACATTTGCTTCTTCTGTCTTAAAAATATCATCAATTAGGTTATTATCTTCTTTTGAAACACAAAGTTTGACCTCTATTCTCGATGAGAGAGAAATAGTAATAACATAATTCTTTATTCTTTTTTGTTTGATAAATTTTTCCAAAATATTTACCAATATGTTTACAGTTTGATTTGATAATTTCATATACTTTATATTTTAAAGGTCTTTTTTACTGATGAGTATATTTCACAACTAATTTTATGAAAATTACTCACTTTTTCATAATTTAAAATTATTGTAGGGTACAGATTACGTTTGTTTGGCACAGCTTTAAGAGCATATCTAATTTCTGCATAAAAACAGTCGTACAAATCATAGCAATGGTTTGTACTAAATATTGTTTCCTCTCCGTCTAATAGTGGTATTTTAGGCTTTTCAAAAAATGAAGAAAATTTTGTAAAATGATGCAAACTATGATTACCTATGCCACAAATACTGAAATAGCTTGGTGCTTCGGTACTAAATTCTATTTGACGTAATTTTCTTTCTTTATCCTTTACTGTTGCCCCTATTGCCTTTTTGTCATTTAAGTCTGGATAGTGGGTATAAATAGCTGCACAGCAAGAACATTCAATAATGTAACCAGTTAAATAGTAAATATCTGACAATATATACTTTTGAGGTAATTTTAAGTCCTCAATAGGATAACTACCATTATTATTTGGGCGTAAATTATCTAATTCAGGCATAGCCAACAACTTTTCACAAACTACTTTGTGCCTTTCTGCTGCCAAAATAAATTCTCTTGCTATGCTATTGCTACTCATTTGATTAAATTAGGTTTTGCAATTTCATAGAAAATAAAATTAAAATCAAGCAATAGGCAAAATTAAAATATAACTACTAAATCAATATTTAGGAGTTTGGCTTTCCCCAGTCTATTAAATTATTTTGGGGGTTAGGGGGCTAAATACAAAATTTGCTTTGACTAAGCAAGCATTTTGCAAACTTAATTATCTTAACGTAAAAAACACACAAAGGTTGGTGTTTTTTTTACACTTTTTAAAAATATTTTTGGTGGGTCATAAACTTTTCTATTCATTTCTGACTCACAAACATTGCATTTGTTTTTATAGTAAATTAGCACTAAAATTGCAAAAGAAACAAAGAAGTATAAGAGTTAATTACTAACTTTTCGTTGGTCGTACGACCAACTTACAACCACTCAATAGCTAATTTTATGAAATCTCCTGTCCACCAAATTATCCATCTTTTGCAGACTTCGCTGAGCAATTTGGGCTACCAACCTTCGGCTGAAATCATAGAGCAGTTGGGGCTGTTTGTGTTTACGGCAATGGAAGGGCATCGCCGCCGTTTTCATACAGTTAAGCACGTATTAGAGGTGTGTGAGGGCATGAATAACCTCCAAACTCTTGCCGTTTTGTTTCATGATGTGGTGTATTATCAAATAGACAAAGGATTTCCTACCTACGCAGCCGAATTGCTATTGCCTTTTATAGACAATAGCCAACCAAATTATATGCTTGCTCTCAAAGCCGATGCCCCTACGCATGAGGCTTTCGATTTATGTTTGGCTGTATTTGGCTTTCAGCGTGGGCAACAGTTGGTAGCTTTCAACGGACAAAATGAATTTTTAAGTGCTTTGGTAGCAGGTTTGCTATTACATAAATTATTGAAAGTCAAGGATTTGGTAGCCATTTTTGCTTGTATAGAAGCAACCATTCCTTTTCGCAAGGCAGACACCCAACACCAAACTTGCTACGATAAATTGACTGTTCGACTGCAAACTATCAACAACGATTTGGGCAAGGTATGGCAAGCTGAACAGACTACTGAAATGGTGAAACAAGCCGTAGCCGTAGCCAACAATGATGTGCGAAACTTTGCATCGGCTGATGTAGGTGTATTTCTCGATGGCACGTGGACTTTGCTACCCGAAACCTACGCAGAATTGGCACAAGGCGGACTCTACACTACTGCCAGCTACCGCAATGCCTTGGCTCGAATGGAAGGTTTTTTTCATATACTCAAAGCCGAAAATATTTTTCACCAATACCAAAACACACCACAACAAGCTGATTTTCAACAACTTTTGGTAAGGGCTACCGAAAATTTGCGTGTGAGTAGGCTGTATTTAGGCACAAAATTATTGACCATTGCCATAGTAGAGGCTGCTGCACTGCTCACAGGTGGCGATGCACCGTTGTCCTTTTTTTTGGGTGATGTTCGCAACCCTGAACAAGTGGACAGGGCAGAAGATTTTTTGCCTCCTCTCAGCCAAAAAGCCTTGCAAAACACAGACAAAGACGAAACAGTCTATAAATTATTGGAATTTGGCAGAACAAGCCCTACCAATTTCGATTTGCAAAATTCACCCTTAACTTCTTATTTGTATCAAGAATTAGGCACAACTTTAGCTTTAGAATTTTTGCAACAAGTGAAGTTGTTTTTTGACAATAAAATTTCGGCAATGGACTTGTTGCAACAACAAAATCCAATTATTCGCCAAGTAATTGTTGCTATTTTGGAGGCTTGTGCCAATATTACCGACACTCGCAAAGAAAAATTAAAGGCGTTGGCTACGAGTTTGAAATAATTGCATACTACTGAAACTTGTAATTTGAATTAAATTGACAACTAAATTGAATCAAAATTCAAAACATTCTATCTTTGCATAAGTTTATCAATAAAATAAAAAAATATTAAATCTTTTGCAAACTCATTTCGATTATATTTTAACAGGTGGCGGCTGTGCGGGGCTAAGTTTAGCTTATCATTTGAGTAAGAGCCAATTAGCAGACAAAAAAGTTTTGATAATAGACAAAACTCCAAAAAATACTAACGACAGAACTTGGTGTTTCTGGACAGACCAACCTACGCTGTTCAACTCTATTGTATATAGAGAATGGAAGGCAGTAGAGTTTTTTTTTGATACCTACCACGCTGTTTATCCGCTACAAAAACTTCGTTACCAAACCATCAGGGGCATAGATTTTTACAAAGAGGTGCATACCCAACTCAAACAGTTTCCAAACTTCCAATTTCATTACGACTCGGTGGTGGCTGTAATCGAAACCGACCAGCAGGCAACCGTACAAACCACTACGCAAACCTTCACTGCCGATTTTGTGTTTGACTCTCGGCTTAGTCCTGCCACGTATAGCAAAGCACCGCACCTGATTTTGCAGCACTTTAAGGGCTACGTAATCCAAACGCAGCAACCTTATTTCGACACCTCCAAAATAACTATGTTTGATTTCAGGCAACCGCAACAGGGCGAAGTGAGATTTGTCTATACTTTGCCTTATTCGCCTACCGAAGCCTTAGTAGAGTTTACTATTTTTGGCAAACAAGTTTTTGCCAATGAAACAGACTACTTGACGATTTTAAACGACTACATACAAAATACGCTGAAAATCAAGCAGTTTCAAATCTTAGAAGAAGAATTTGGCGTAATTCCAATGACAGATTTTAATTTTCAAGCCAAAGCAGGCAACCGAATAAAACGAATGGGAATAGCTGGCGGACAATCAAAACCCTCAACGGGCTACACTTTTCTCAACATTCAACGAGACTCGGCAGCCACAGTTCATGCCCTTGCCACCACAAGACAGCCTTTTTACAAACAATCTTTCGACAAGCATTTCAAATTATATGATGCCATGCTTTTAGACATTATGCAACGCAACGGGGGAAGTATCAGCCAAATTTTTGCCGATTTATTCAAAAACAATCCAATAGAAAATGTTTTGTACTTTTTAGACAACCAAACTCATTTTAGTATAGACCTCCAAATTATGTGGTCTGTTCCACCATTTCCGTTTTTAAAGTCGTTGGCAAAAATAGCAAGCAGAAAGTAAATTTGAGTAATAGAGGTTATTACGATAATTTTTGTATAGAAAAATAACTTCTTGATTTTCAACTAATTGACCCTGCAGTTGGAGGCAACCCCCGCCAAAGGGTACAGTACAAATCGTAATAACCCCAGTATTTTAGATTATTTGCCTAATTTTTCTTTAAAATATTGGTAGGTAATTCGCAAACCTTCTGCCCTATCCACTTTGGGCTGCCAACCTAAAATAGATTTTGCCTTTGTTATATCAGGACAACGCTGTTTGGGGTCGTCTTGGGGCAAAGGTTTATAGACTATTTTTTGGTCTGTACCTGTCAAAGCTATGATTTCTTCGGCAAATTGTTTAATAGTGATTTCCACAGGGTTGCCCACATTCATAGGCAAAGCATAATCACTCAACAACAGCCTGTAAATGCCATCGACTAAATCTGCCACGTAGCAAAAAGACCTTGTTTGACTGCCATCGCCAAAAACTGTAATGTCTTTACCTTCGAGGGCTTGACTCATGAAAGCTGGCAATGCTCTGCCATCATCAAGTCGCATACGAGGACCATAGGTGTTAAAAATCCTGACAATACGAGTTTCTACATGGTGTATGTTGTGATACGCCATCGTAATAGCCTCCTGAAACCTTTTGGCTTCGTCATACACACCTCTTGGACCTACACAGTTTACATTGCCCCAATATTCCTCCGATTGTGGGTGTACATTAGGGTCGCCATAAATTTCGGAAGTAGAAGCCACCAAAATACGTGCTTTTTTGGCAAGAGCAAGCCCCAACAAATTGTGCGTGCCTAAAGAGCCTACTTTTAAAGTCTGAATAGGTTTTTTGAGATAATCAATAGGGCTGGCAGGTGAGGCAAAGTGCAAAATATAGTGCAATTCGCCCGGTATATGCACATATTTGGTTACGTCATGGTGATAAAACTCAAAGGTTGGCAAGGGCATCAGATGGGCTATGTTGTCCATATTGCCTGTAATGAGATTGTCCATGCCAATCACATAATAACCTTCTTTTATAAATCTGTCGCAGAGGTGAGAACCCAAAAATCCTGCTGCCCCTGTAATCAACACTTTTTTCATATCGTACTAAGCTAAGTGCGTAATTGTAGCTACAAAAATAAGTTTTTGAATCTGAAAACCTTGTATCTTGTTGTTTTTTATTTTAAGATAAGATTTAATGCCAAATTCTCCTCTAATTAATGACCCACTTATTTGGGTGTTTTTATAAAAAAATGTCTATCTTTGAGTCCAAATCATTATGGAAGTTTATTGAAACAATGATATGAAACTACTTTTATTTATCCTATTTAGTTGTATTTTTTCACCTATTTTAGGTCAAATTGTGCCTGCACAGCAAATAGAGCAGCTAATAGATACAAAACATGGCAGCAATTATCATGTATTGCCTTTGCAAGAATCAGGCGTTATTACCTTATTGGAAAGTCAAGATTTGTTGAAAGGCAACAAAAGAGCTATACAAATTGTAAAATATGACACTACACTCCAAAAACTATGGGAGAGTCAAGTGCTTTTGAAGTACGAACATATACTGAAGTTATATACCCATGATGCTACGTTTCTATATTTGCTAATAGAAAAAAAGAGTACAGCTTTCGAGATTGCAGAAGTAGAATTGGCAACAGGCAATGCCCGAATCATAGAAATAGAAGATATTATTCCATTAGAGATTACTCATTTTAAGGTACTTAATAAGGTGCTTTTTATTGGTGGCGAAATCAACAGCCGACCTGCTATTTTGTGGTTTGCCTACGAACAGGACAAAAAACCCAAAGTATTGCCCCAAATTAATACCTTGAAAGCCTCGTTGCAAGAAATTACATTTAGCAAAGACCAAACCTGTGTAAGTGTGTTGCTCACTACCTCAAAAAGTAACCAACCTAATTTATTTGTGCAAAACTACACCTTAGATGGGCATTTGTTGAGCAAATGGGCAACTTTACCTGACAAACAATACGGTTTATTGACTTTTAGACCATACATCTTGTCGGCTACTGAACAATTACTATTTGGAACTTATGCCAAAAAAGGCAGTGATGCTGCACAAGGTTTTTATGTGGCTCGTTGCAGTGAATCGGCAATAGAAAACATCAAATTTTATGATTTTAGCAACTACCGAAATGTGTTTAATTATTTGCCAACTACTCGAAAAGAAAAATTATTTGAAAAAATAAACAAAAAACGGCAAAAAGGCAAGGTTTATAGTTTCGACCATAATTTCTTGGTAAGTCCTTTGATAGAAAGAGTAGATAAATTGCTGCTCTTTGGCGACAGCTACCTGCGGGCAACTGTGCAAAATAGCAGCGTAGCCAATCCCAGTTTTGCAGGTTTGCCTACTACCAATACCCGCCGCCCAAATTTAACCGCAATAGGTGGCAGAAATAATTTTTCTTATATTTACAAATATCAAAATTTTGTAGCTGTTGCTTTCGATAAAACAGGTAACTTACTATGGGATAATACTTTTACCTACAAAGACAGGGACAGTTACAGCCTCCAACCCCAAGCTCATTGGGCTATGCGAGGTGATAGCCTTACACTATTGCAGGTTGATGATGAATATTTTTTAGCACAAAAAACAGCCAATAGTTTGCCCACTGAAAACATAGACCAAAGCAAAACAGATACTTTATTTACAGAGGCAAAACCAATAGACGAGGTAAATCCTGAAGTGCAGACGTGGTATGAAGATTATTTTATTGCTTCTGGTATGCAACGCCTGAAAACTTTTGATGTCCAGAAAGGCATAGAATACAAGGAAATCTTTTACCTAACCAAAATTTATTATCGAAGTAGGAAAAAGAAATAATTTTGAAGGTTGAAGATTGAATTGAAAAAGTGAACATCAAGTAGAGGTTATTACGATAATTTTTGTATAGAAAAATAACTTCTTGATTTTCAACTAATTGACCCTGCAGTTGGAGGCAACCCCCGCCAAAGAGTACGGTACAAATCGTAATAACCTCTATAAAAATTAAAACTACCAAACCTTCACAGCTCCTTGCTTGTATTCGGTATCTATGGGTCTTTTTTCATTATTTTTGCCCCACAAAATAGCTTTGACAGTACCATCGGTTAGTTTGATAACGACGAGGTTATAAAATTCGTTTTTATTCAACGAACTTACATAACCTATGCACCCTTGCTGTTTTTGTTTGATATTTTCTTTGGCGTTTTTCTTTTTTTCGTCTTCGGCTGCTTTCTTTTGGGCAGCTTGTTCCTCCTTGCTTAGTCCTTCGGTGGCAGTTTTGTTGGTAGTTCCTGTGATTTGGTCGAGGTCTTTAAATAAGTTAGCCCCCACACCACTTTTGCAGTTTATCGTATAAGGCTTGTTACTATAAAACAAGTTTTCTTTATAAAAGTCAATCGTAGTTTGGTTTACTTGTTTCGTAACAGGGTCATAGACTTGTTCCAAAGTCAAGGTTTCGAAACTTTTAATGGCATCAGCCCCAGCTTTATCGGTTTCAGTTTGGAGTCGGGTATCTAATTTTGCCCATGCAGTTCGAATAATATTAGATAATTTTTCGACAGGAGCTAATTTTTTTCGCATTTCGTCCAATTCCTTTTCGGCAGCTTCTACCTTGCCCCACGCAGCTTTGGTGCTATCAGCCACGGCATCTCCGCTTGATATTTCAGTCGATTCTTCTTGGGCTGGCACCGAGTCTGAACTCATTTTGTTGAACAAAGCTTTATCTCTTTTGCGTTTGCTATTTTTGAGGGCATCTAAGGCAGCTTGTTTTTCTTGAATTGCCATTTCCCTTTCAGCTGCAGCTTCTTTTTCGGCTTCGTCTTTGGCTGCATTAGCCTCGTTGAGTTTTTTCTGTTGATTGACAGCCTCTTTTTCCATTTTTCGGTTTTCTGCCATTTTTTTCTTGATAGGGTCGACCATATATTTGACCAAATAATTTGCCTTATCTCTCAACTCGCGCAATTTTTTTTCTTGCTCCTGCATCTGGCGAATTGAAGCCCCTTCGGGTATGTTTTTCAGTGGCTCAAAAACAGCCATCAATTCCTCGTAAGTCATTTGAGGCGCAGCCATTGGTGGTATTTTCCCTGTCGGAATAGTATCTGTATCTTGGGCAGTCATTGGGAAAGTAAAACCCAACAACAAGCTAATGAATAACAAACGAAACATAGGCGTATAGAAATAAGGTAACAGTTTAAAATAACGGCAAAATAATTTATTCGTTTAAGAATAACTATCCTTTATACTTTTTTTACTATCCCACAAATTTAATCACCTCCAACTCATTGGGGTCAATTTCCCATGCCGTTTGCAAAAAATCTCCTGCATATTGTGCGGTAATGCTGCGTGCTTGGGCTATGGTGCTGACAATGGCAGAATGTTTGGGTGCAAACAAGTGCATAACAATTTCGGCTACGCTGTCTTTGTTCAGTCTGTCTATGGGCAAAGCATACAATTTTTCGCCTTGTTGCAGTGCCAATACGACCTGATGCGTACCTTCTGCTGCGTGCTTGGCGTGGATTTTTTTGGCTGCAACCAACCCCTCGTCTGTTGAAAAAGTGATAGCCATTTTGGGCAAATACTGTTTTTCTATTTTTTGCTCGGCTATTTTCTCTGCCAATTCTTCGGCTTGTTGCCTATATTGCATAGTATTTTTCGAAACTTTTGCCCTTTCTTTCAGCGAAGTATGAATAAGGTAAGTCAAAGTTTGCGAAATATTTAGCCCTATTTCTGCTGTCTGTTTGAATATCAAAGAGGCAGGCGACATACCTGGTACGGTATTAGGGTCGTGCAAAAACACTTCATTTTTTGATGTAAGAAATCCGTCAATTCTTGCACAAGCATTAAAGCCTAATTCTTTGAAAACCTTGCAAACGTCTTGCTGAATTTGGGCTATATTTTCGTTAGTCGTGTCTATGGGTATTCGTTTGCGAGAACCTCCAGCTTTGTATTTTGAGTTAAAATCAAAAGTTTCGGCACTCATAATTTCGGTAGGAGGCAAAGCAACAGGCTCCCCCTTTGCATTCTGAATAACACCACAAGAAAATTCTTGCCCTACTATAAACTCCTCAAACAATACTTCGTCTTCGGCATGAGCAGAGTAAATCAACACACTACTGGCGTGTGTGTGCGTGAGGTGTGGCGGGTGTGTAGCCTCCCCCCTACTGTGTGTAGAGTTGGTGTGTGTGTTTGCAAAAACAGGCAAATTCGTATTGTTTTGTCCCTCTTTTGACTCTTTTTCGGTGGGGGAGAGGAGGTGGGGGAGGGGTTTGGTAGCAAAATAGGCATCGAGTTCAGCCTCCAAAATTTGGGGGTGCAAAACAGTTTTGCCTTGCACCACCACAGGAAAACCAATGCCTTTGTCTAAGTCTGTCATGTCTTGGAGGTATTGATGTTTTTCTATTGGTGTGAATTGCAACCACTGCGAAGCCGTAATTTCTTGCACAAAAAAGCAACGCTGTACAGCTTGAACAAACCCTTGCAAGTCGTCTTGTTTTTTGATAATAGCCACGCCAATAGAAGAACCTTGATGGGGTGCTTTTGCCACAAAAGGAAAACCCACTTTGCTTATGATGTTGTCAAAGCACTGTTTTTTGTCTATTTCTTGCCATTGTTCCCACGAAATAGTTGTGTACCTTTTGTGTATTTTTGTTACCATATTCATTAACTTGGTTTGCATAATTTTGTCTATACCAATAGCAGATGACAAAATTCCGCAACTCGAATACGGCACACCATGCCACTCCAACAGACCTTGCAAACTGCCATCTTCGCCCGGTTGCCCATGCAAGGCAATGAGAGCAAAATCTATGTATTGGTGAAACATATCGGGAAAAATCTCCTGCCCTAAACCAGAATTATAAATGCTTATTGGATTTTCCCACGCAAAAGACTCCGCATAAACATCAAACTGCGTGTAAGGCTTAGGCAACACAGGCGGATAGAAACTTCGGATACCTTCTTTGTGTAGGTTATCGGGGTTAAGGGCTATGAACTTGCCAAAACTATCGACAAAAATAGGCACAGGCTCAAACAAAGTTCTGTCTAAGTTTTCGTAGGCTGTTCTGCCACCGAGATAGGAGATTTCTCTTTCACGAGATTGTCCACCGAAAAAAATACCAATTCGCATGGTGAGGTTAATAATTTTAGGTCTGTAATTGTGTAAATAGAGGTTAAAAATATAAATACTTTCTCTATATTTTTTGTAAACTCTCAAAACTTGCTTTGGCTATTTTGGTAACAGCAGCCTCGTCTATGGCAGTCGAAACAAACAAACTTTCATACTGCGAAGGTGGAAAATATACACCTCTTGCCAACATTTCTTGGAAAAAAGTAGCAAATTGCTGCGTATTAGAGGTTTTGGCTGTTTCAAAATCCACAACGTGTTGCTCAGTAAAAAACAAGCTAAACATAGAACCAATGTGGTTGATAGTATAACGCAAGCCTACTTTGTTCAGTGCCAAACGAATACCGTCCACAATTTGGGTGGTGGTGTCGTTAATTTGGGTGTAAATTTCGGGGTGTGCCTCCAATTCACGCAACATAGCCAGCCCCGCAGCCATTGCAATCGGATTGCCCGACAAAGTGCCAGCCTGATAGACCTTGCCCACAGGAGCTACGCAGTCCATAATTTCTTTTTTGCCCCCATACGCCCCCACAGGCAAGCCACCGCCTATGATTTTGCCCAGCGTAGTCAAGTCGGGTTTGATGCCAAACAAGGCTTGGGCACCGCCACTCGACAAACGAAAACCTGTCATCACTTCGTCAAAAATCAAAACGACTTGGTATTTATCACACAACTTGCGGAGTCCTTGCAAATAACCTTCTTGGGGCAACACACAACCCATATTGCCCACAACAGGCTCAATGATGAGGGCAGCCACTTGGTTGAGGTTTGTTTCCAGCAAATTTTCTACCGCAGCCAAATTATTGAAAGGTGCTGTTAAGGTGTCGTTGGCTACGCCTTGCGTTACGCCTGCACTGTCGGGAGTTCCCATCGTAACAGCCCCGCTGCCTGCGGCTATCAAGAAAGAGTCGGCGTGTCCATGATAGCAACCCTCGAATTTAATGATTTTGCTCTTGCCTGTAAATCCTCTGGCTGCCCGAATAGCTGCCATACAAGCCTCCGTACCCGAATTGACCATGCGGACTTTTTCTATGGAAGGCACCATGCGAATAATTTGCTCTGCCATCTCGACTTCTCTTGCCGTAGGAGCCCCAAACGACAGGGAAAAAGGCAAGGCTTTGCGTATAGCTTCCTCTATGATGGGGTGAGCATGACCCAAAATCATAGGTCCCCAAGAGTTGATAAGGTCTATGTAGGCGTTGTCGTCCTCGTCATAGAGGTAAGCACCCTTTGCAGCTTTCATAAACAAAGGATTGCCGCCTACTGCCCGAAATGCACGCACAGGAGAATTGACCCCGCCGGGTATTAAGTTTTTGGCTTTTTCGAATAAATCTTTACTTTTTGTGGTGTTAAGCATGGTGTTACTTGTCAGGTTATACAATTTGGGTACAAGTTGTTTCCAAATCAACAATTAAGCTATAAATAATTGTTTAAACGCAAATTTCGTATTTATTTTACAAAAAATATATTTTAAACAAAAAAATTGGTAATGAAAGCAACTCAAATATTTTTGGTCAGTTTATTTTTATTAGGTCTTGCAGCTTGCAATGATGAAAAAGCAACTACCAATTCGGTAACTACGGACAGCCTTGCAATTACAGTAACAGGGGATTTGGATACTGCAAAAGTGAAGGTGGAAGGCGACGACATGGAGGCTTCTTTTTCTGCTCTTAAACATTTTGCTGCTTACAGTGAAGACTTCCAACTTTTAATTACCAATTTAGACGGACTGTTTCGCGGTGTAACAATAGGCATGAGCAAAGCCGAAGTGAAAAAATTGGAAACAGACTTAGGCAAACTAACCAAAGAAACTGCTACTGAACTCAACTACACTGCCTCGTTGGGCGAAGGCGAAACTGCCAAAATTACTTATTTGTTTAAAGACGACAAAGTTAATGCAATTAACGCAGAGATAAGAGTGAAAGAAGTAGCTGATTATGAGGCACTTAATGCTGAATTGGTGGATTATTATCAACTAAAATTTGGCAATATGCAATTAGACAATATGCAAGAAACTTGGCAAATCAATGAAACACACCGCATAAAAGTTCAGGATATAGAAAAAACAAAGACAGATTTTTATATTTTGATTGAGGTAAAGTAAAACTATTACTTTTTCCATAGTGTAGGGGTTGCAACCCCTACACTATGGAAAAAGTAAACAACTTTAAAACTCCTCTTTTACCTCCACTATAATGTCTTCATACAACCAATTCGGGGCAGTTTTAGCCAAATCGGGGGTGTCGTAAAAGTAAATTTTTTCGGCAGGTATTCCTTTTTTGGCATCACCTGCGTCCCATTTGCCGTTGTTGTTGGTGTCTATTAACACTCTAAAAGATTTTTTACCTGGGTTTACATATTTGAACACAAAATCCCTCGCATTTTTTTGCTCTTGCTCCACTGCATTGCCATTGCCTATGAGTTGCAAAATAAAGTTTTCTGCCTTCACTTTTACTATGCCCGTCAGCGTAGCAAAATCCTCCTCTTTTTTGATACCATAACTCACTTCTCCTGCTGCGGAGGTATCTTTTTCCACTGCCACAAATGCCTTTTTCTTGTAAACCAATTTCATATTTTCCTTAAATTGTAGAGGTTTTAGCACTTCTAAACTAAGTCCGTTGGGAGCTAATTTAAAATCTTCGGTTTTTAGCGGAATGGTATCTTTGTCTATTGCCAACAAAAAACTATCTGCCACAAAAGAAACCAAAGGCAAATTGGAAGTAAAACGAACAGTAAATTGTTCTTTGGCTATAAACTTCGAGTTGCTTTGCGGAGTAACCTTAATTTCCAATTTGGTTTTCTTTTTTTCTTTGTCTTTTTCCTTGATGTCGTCAAATTTTACTTTGATTGTATCGTATGCAACTGCCAAAACCGAATCTTTGAGGGTAAGGTAAGCCACCAAAGTATCCGTAGCTTGGTTTTCACTCAAATTATAAAACCGCAAAGTTTCGTTTTCGGGGGCAGCCAAAATTTTTTGTTGCCAAGTGCTGTCGGCAAACTGTACGCTAAATTCTTTAATTGCCTTGTTTGCCTTTACCTCGTAGTATTGTTTGCGTGGTCTTTTGGTCGTAGTTTTAAAAGGTCTGAAATCGTAAGACAAGGTTTTGAGGTCGGCAAAAGGTAGGGTTTGTGCATTTATTTGCAAGGTATCTGCCTGAAAACCAATCTTTTCTTTGTAGTCATCATAAACCAAATTTTTCTTTTTGTCCTCTTTCAAAGCATAAATCAAATAGCTGCCTTCTCTGATGTTGCTGATGGAGTACCTGCCAATGGTGTCTGTTTTGGCATAGTAGAGAGGTTTGTGTTTTTCGACCTTAAAGGTATCTAAGGCATCATACAACATGACGGTAGCCTCTTGTTCAGGTTTGTTGGTAAGCAAATCACGCACCACGCCGCTGACCCGAAACGAATCTATCTGCCCTCCTGTGCTGAAAGCCAACCGCATATTGGTAGCTTTGTTGCTCTCGTTTACGTCTTCTATTACGTCATCAAAAACCAAAACATAGGTAGTGTTAGAAGCAAAAACTTTTTTGAAAGTTAAGGTCAATTTGTTTTTTTTCTGCACATAGTCATAGTCATTGTCCGTATTGGGTATGATTCGCAAATTGCTTTTGATATTTTTTAACTTCACTGCCTCGTCAAATTGTATGATTATTTGGTTGCCCCTTACATACAAAGCCTGATTTTTGGGCGAAGAAAACCGAATACGTGGCTTGCGAATGTCTTTTAATCCACCTGCGGGACCTCCTGCTGCTTGGTTGGCACAGGCATACAAGCCCAAACAAAGTGAGCAAAAAATAAAGAATTGAAATAGTTTTTTTAACATGGTTGGGGATATAATTTTCTAAATTGATAGTCCTTACTTTCCTATCAAAATAAAAGGTGACCAATAATAAGGTTTTGAGAAGGTTTTATTTTTCAAAATAAGCAATTTGGCATCTTGCAAACTCTTGTTTTTCTTTTTTTCTTTGTCATTTAGCAGGTTGTTATAAAATGCTAACATCAGTTCAGATGCCGAACTATCTGCAACTTTCCATAAACTGACAACAAGATTTTTTGCTCCTGCATACAAAAATGCCCTTGAAATCCCTAATACACCTTCGCCAGAAGTTATTTTGCCTAAGCCTGTTTCGCAGGCAGAAAGGGTTACTAATTCGGCTTGTGAAATATCTAAATTGTAAATTTCACCCACATACAATACACCATCTTCTTTGCTTAGACTGTCTTGGGCAAGCAACAAGCCTGATAATTCAGGCAGGCTTTCGTTCACAAAACCATGTGTGGCAAAATGAATATAGGTGTAATTTTTTAACTCACCCGACTTGATAACTTCCTCTTTTGCATCTTTGAATAGGTAATATTTAGAAAAAAGGTTTTTATCCTTGTGCAATTTGCTAATATTTTCTACTTCGTCTTTGGTTTTTGGTATGGCTGCAATAAATTTTCCACTTCGAGTAAATGCCCGACTTGTTTCTTTGTTAGCATTTTTTATCTCCGCTAAAACTGTTGGTGCTAAGTCTTTCAAAAAATCTGCTTTGTTCAAGCTGTCTTTTGCATATAGCTCATCGTTGGCATAAAAAGCCCTTTCGCAACCTTTGGTAAGAAAATTTGTTTCACTTTCCTCTGTAAAAATGGGTGCAAAAGCTACATAACTTTCTTTATAAGGATTGGCTGTTTTGCTTTGCAGATTTTGAAAGAATAAATTGGCTGAATAATGATAAGAAATTGCAAAACCTTTGACCAAATAAGGTAATTTTGTATAGTCAAGTGAAGCAATTTTTTTTGTAAATGGTTTACTTAGCAAGGCTTCAAATGGTAATTTTAAGAGTGAACCTTCAGTAATAAAAATAATATTTTTTATTCTGTTTGGCAAATTGGTGGGCATTAATTGCTGTTGGAGTATGTAGGCACTTTTTACATACAAACTGCCGACTTGGTAGTAAATTGCATTGAGCAAAGTTTTTATTTGTGTATCAAAATAAGGTGATTTGGTTACTCTTGCAAATTGAGAATTATTTTTGGTAATTGTGAATACGTAGAGGCAAGTATCGGCTATTGTGTAGCTAATCAAGGCTGTATTTTTGTCCAAACTACGACTTATTTCTGCTATACTTGCCGTTGTTACATCATATTTGGCGTTAAAATAAGCTGGATAATTTTTTTCAAAAGATGCAATCAATTCATTATGAGATTTTTTGAGTTCAAAAAATTCATTGTGTAAGGAGTCTATTTTATCTGCATCTTTGGCTGCAATTTGCTCAATGAGTATTTTTTCATCTGTTTTTGCCATCAAACTATTCAAAATTCTTTCTTTTTGTATCAAACTGTCGGGAATTTGTGCGTATTTTTTAGCTTTTGTGTTAGCTAAGGCAGCACTTAGCACTGCACTTT
Organism: Cytophagales bacterium; assembly: GCA_013299115.1. Classification (GTDB taxonomy): domain Bacteria; phylum Bacteroidota; class Bacteroidia; order Cytophagales; family Thermoflexibacteraceae; genus JAAFKA01. The sequence continues at coordinate 6,650 of JAAFKA010000014.1, read as the reverse complement.
TGCTTTTTTCAGAGAAATAAAAGCCTTTTTCTGCATAAAAGTTTTTGTGACGAATTGCGGACAAAACAAAACAAGTGGCTACTGCACCCTTATATGCCTCTGCCATGTTGCGATTAAAGTACAATTTTTCGTTTTCATTCGTAAAATTTGGCAATAACCTTTGTGCAATGCTGTCGAAAACAAGGTAATGTCGAAAACCAATGTACAAATATTGTTCGTCTTTGGTAGCTTGATATTGCGTGAGCAATAGATTTCCTTTTAGTATCATAGCCTCTTGAAAATCTTTTATCCGCATAATTTTTACCTCATAACCTGCTGCCCTTGGGTGTTTATCGGGAGAACCACCATCAAAATAAGGCATATTTTCTACCAAAGATTGCTGACAAAAATCAAGTGCCTGACTAATATTTTGTTCTTTTTGGGCTATCAAACTTTTTTGATAATAAACTGCTGCAATAAAATAATGCCTATTGGTGTACAGTTTTGTATAAATTTGCAGTGCTTTGTCTGCATATATTTTTGCACTATCTATCTGATTTTTTGCTAAATGTCCGTCACTTAAATTAAAATACGCATCAGCATTGTATCTATGTGCCAAACCTAATTTTTTTTGTGTAATCCACAAAGCCTTGTGTTGAGCCTCAAAAAAGTTATTAATCTTGCCCATTGCTCTATAAACCTGCCCAATATTTTCAAGAGAAGCCCCAATTTCTATGTCGTGCAGAGGCAATATTTTTTCTCTTATTTGCAAACTTTTCGTATGAAATAACAAACTGTTTTCATAATCTTGGCGGTGATAATAAATACCTGCAATATTGTTGTAAGTTCCTGCTACTTCCACGTGCATTTCTCCATAAAGCTGTTTTTTAATATGCAAAGACTTGTTATAATACAAAATAGCTTCTTCAAAAGACGACCAATCTTTGTAAACCAAGCCTATGTTATTGTAAATGGCAGCCACAGCAGCCGATTTACTTCCCTGCGTTTTTTCTCGTATTGCCAATGCTTTCAAATAAAATTTAATAGCATATTCATAATTTGCCATATTCCGATAAACAACCCCCAAGTTTTGATAACTCAAAGCCACATCATCATGCCAAAGCCCTAATACTTTTTCTCTAATAGCTAAGGATTTTTCATAATAGAGAAGTGTGTTTTTGGTGTCTTGCAATTTCCAATAACTATTGCCAAGATAATAATAATTTTTTGCCGTTAATTCATTGTCCTCTCCCAAACTGGCAATACTTTGTTGCAAATTTTTTTCAAAAAACAGTCTTGCTTTCTCCCATTGATTGGCATTAAGGTAGCAAAGCCCCAAAAAAATTTGTTTGTCTATCCAATTTTTTTTGTTACCCAAATCAGCAAGCATCGGATTTGCTATTTGGTAATAAAAAGCTGCACTATCATATTTCTTTTCTTTAAAAAAGAAATTTGCCTTTACCAACAAACCATTAATTGCTGTGGTATCAGACTGCATTTTTTGAGCAACTGCCAAAAAGTTGCCAAATAATAGAAAATAAAAACACAAGATAAATAGTTTCATAATTCAATTTGTGAGTTATAAAAAGATTAACAAAATAGGTATATCACAGGCATACAAGCCCAAACAAAGTGAGCAAAAAATAAAGAATTGAAATACTTGTTTTAACATGATTGGTATTTTAGGTGCAAAGAATATAAAATTTTGCAAAGATATATTTTTTCTAAGAAATTGTTTGAATAAGTTGTGAATAAATTGTGATTATCGAGTGAATAAAAGTGAATAGTTGTGAATAAATTTTACTCTTTTGTGAAAAATTAAATCACTTTTCGGATGTTGTGAATAAACCTATACCTTATCCCGATTTATTCAATGCTTGTACCTTAGTTATTCACACCAAAATCAAGTGTTTTTCGAAAAACGCAAGACTTATTCAAACCTTGTGAATAAGTCTTGCGTTTTGGTAGGTAATATAATCAAAAAATAGCAAGTATTTGATTTTTATTTTATTGATAATCAATAAGTTGTTTATAAAAATAGTATAATAAATTGCGATGAACTTCCAAAAAAGAATTATTGAGTAAATGTGAATAACTTAATTTTTTTGTTGAATAAAGGTTGAATAACTACCTTTGCCAAAAAAGATATTAGACTTATTCACCCCTCTATTATTATGTATTACTAAAAAATTCTTTTTTCTTTTTTAAAAAAATAAAATAAAAAATAATAACAATAGTAATAGTCTTGTGAATAACCGAAATTTGTGAATATGAAACCAGAGAAAAATCCAGAAATATATGCTATGCAGCCCGACTCGCAGTCCAAACCCAAATTGCAAGCTACCTTGCGACCCTTCGAACTCAATGGAGGAATAGGCATTAATTTGTCTTCGCACTTAGCTGCAGACGATGAGGTAGCCATAGCTTGGCAGCAGTTGTTAGTTCGTTTGGAGGGAATTTTTGGCAAGCAGCCCGACCTGAATGGCGTGCTGTTTCTGATAGGGGTACAAGAACTGGGGCAGGGACAGCGAAATTTTAGCAAGGAGGAAAAACAAGACCTCATGCACTGGGCTATTTGTCGGGTGCTAAGTCTTTCGGAGTTTTATGAACCCGAAGGCAAAGACCAAGAGGGTTGGGTGCATTGGAAACCTACCAAAAAATTGCCTTATTTAGATTTGGTAAATCAAGAAAAAGTGCTGAAAGAACATATTTTATTGTATTTTGAGCAGGAGGTTTTTGGGTAAGATATGTAGTGTGGACTTCAGTCCACACATTTTAACTGAGTAATAAACATTATTCATTATGTGTGGACTGAAGTCCACACTACACAATTTGTGGTAAATCTTAAAACAGCGTATCCACACCTTTTTTGCTTCCATAAAAGTAAGGCATTTTCAGGTTTAGACCCAAATGTTGGTTGAGTTGCGTGAGCCAATAAGCAGCCATTTCGGGGGCTTTGGTGTTGTCGGGTTCGTGAATAAACAAATAGGCATTTTGCAGCCCTTCGGCAACCCATTTTTTGAGTTGTTGTATCCATTCATCTGTACGAGAATAGTCGGTTGGGTGCAGTCCGTTGCCCACAAACCGCAGCACCAAATCAGGCGTTGTGAGTCGTTGGTGCAGCACGTCACGTCTGCCCGCCACATCACACAAGACGGTGGCTATTTGGTAGGTTTCCAATAATTGACAAACTTTTTCAAATGCTTGCGATTGGCGAAACCAACCTTCATGGCGAAACTCTATGGCAAAAGGAAGGGGCTGTCTGCCTTGCGATGGCAACTGAAAATGCTTTTCCAAAAAACTTTGCAATTTGGAAACCTCCGAAGGCGAAAAATAAGGAGGCAACTGCATAAAAACTAAACCCAATTTGTCTTGTAAACCAGCCACTTGCGTTAAAAAATTGGTCGTAAGTTGGTCGGCTGTGTTGCCTGTTAATTGGTGTTCGTGGGTTATGGCTTGCAACAATTTGGGGCAAAACTTAAAACCATTGCCAGCTTCTTTGTACCAGCGTTGAATAGTGAGGTCGTCAGGAGTTCGGTAGTGGGTCGTGTTGAGTTCTATGGTGTTAAATTGGCGGGTGTAGTGCTGCAAAAACTGCTTTTCGGGTGTGTTTTGGGGGTACAGATGCCCCTGCCACTCTTTGCAAGCCCAAACAGGACAGCCTACAAAAACTTGTAAAGGTTGTTTTTTACCCTGTGCCAATACGTGCGTGGTGCGTGGGTGGGCCGCAGGTAGGGCAAACTGAATGCCCTCTATGGAAGTTAATTTGCCAAAATCCATTTGAATAAAGTATTTTTAGAGATTTTATTTCTTTTCCTCTCTTTTTTTCTTAAGTAATGCAACAAAAAATACACTTTTATGTTGTTGTCTTACTCCACATCTCCAAACCACTCCAAAGCTCTTTTTTCGGCATAACTCAATGTATCGTTGCGAATTTCGAAACCTACATGACCTCCAAAAACAGGAGTTTCGAGGTGGAAAAGTGGGTGGTCTGCTGCCAATTCTTTTGGAAAACATTTAGGAGTCAGAAAAGGGTCGTCAAGGGCATTGACAAGCAGAGCAGGGCGTTGAATCCCGTTGAGATAATATTGAGAACTTACTTTTTGGTAATAATCCTCTGCATCTAAAAAATTGTGGAGAGGAGCAGTATATCTGTTGTCAAAATCTCTGAATGTATAGATTTTGTCATAGTCTTTTACGTCTATTTTGTCTGGCATCACTTGGGCTTTGGCAGCCAATTTTTTGCCCAGCGTAATCAAAAAGTTTTTGGTGTAAAACCATTTGTTGGGTTTGGTCAGTTCGTCACTGCAAGAACTAATATCGCAAGGAGCAGACAAAGCAAGTCCTTTTTTCAGGATTTGGGGCAAATACAAACCACTTTCACCAAAATACTTTAAGGTCATATTGCCACCCATACTAAACCCTATCAAAACCACCGAAGTATATTGAGGTGAATTTTTGGCTACGTGCCTCACTACAAAATCTACGTCGGGCGTATCGCCATGATGGTAAAAACGTGGCAACCTATTCATTTCGCCACTGCAACCTCTGAAATTTATAGCCAATCCATCGAAACCTAAACGATGCAGAGTCCGAATCATACCTGTTACATAGTGCCTGCTCGAATTGCCTTCTAAACCGTGCAAAACAATAGCTAATTTGTGTGTTGCACTTGTTTTAGCTTGTTTTGACCAATCTATATCCAAAAAATCACCATCGGGTAAGTTCAATCTTTCTCGATGGTAACGAACATCTATTTTTCTAAATAGCCCTGGTATAATGGTTTGCAAATGTCCGTTTCGCAGACTGTATAAAGGTGGCTCAAAAAGTTGGGCAGGTATTAACATAGTTTTTTACGAATAAGAAGTTTATTGTTAGTAGCCAAGCAAAGGTTTCAAGTCTTTGTGGGGTTGTGTAAAGAATCAGTGCATTCTATCTCCTCTCAATTCCAACTGTTGGATAATTTCGGCTTCTCTATTCAGAAATTCCTCCCACCGTTTATCTACCACTGTTGCAGGGTGATAAAGCCTTGCCAATTCTATAAAATTGACATAATGCCCCGCCTCAGACACCATAAGTTCATAATAAAATTTGCTCAATTCTGCATCAGCTATGTTTTGCCAAAGCAACTTAAATCTTTCACAACTGCGAGCTTCTATCAAAGCATTGGTTAGCAATTTGTCTAACAATCTGTCATTGGGAGAACCACCTTTTTTGCCGTATTTGAGCAATTCTACTACGTAGTCGTCTTTATGAGGTTTGCCCAATTTGAAACCTCTTTTTTTCATTTCCTCCAATACTCTTTCAAAATGACTCCACTCTTCGGCAACCACAGGCGTAAGCACAGCCACCAATTCTTCTCTATCAGGGTGTTCTACTATCAGTGAAATGCAAGAAGAGGCTGCTTTTTGCTCACAATACGCATGGTCACTCAAAATATCACCAATGTGTTTTTCGGCAATGTTTACCCAGCGAGGGTCGGTTGGTAGTTTGAGATGTAACATAACACTTGTTTTACTGCAAAAATGCAAAAATTTTGCTTTTTACAAAAATTCTATCAAGCATTCTTTTTTGGATAATTTTTTACTTTTTTACCTAAAACTTCGTAAATTTACAAAAATATTAACCCCATGAAATTTGCAGACATAAAAAATGACGTTGCCTTCCACAAAATCTTTGGCAGTGAAGACCGCAAAGAAAGCCTGATTTCTTTTCTCAATGCGACTTTGCAATTTGAAGGAGAGCAACGGATTAAAGAAGTGGCTATTGTAAACCCTTATCAACTACCCAAGTTGAAAAGTGGCAAAGCAACCATTGTGGACGTAAAGGCAACCGACCAGTCGGGCAGGTCGTATATTGTGGAAATGCAGGTGGCAGACAAAGATGGGTTTGGTAAAAGAGTTTTGTATTATTTTGCCAAAGCCTACAGCAACCAAATTAAACGCGGCGACCAGTACCGTAAACTGAAACCTGTATATTTCATTGGCATTTTGAACTTTGAATACACACAAGGCAAAAGCTACATCAGTCGCAGCCAAGTAGTAGATGTAGAAACAGGAGAGCAGACTTTCAAAGATGTAGAATTTACATTGATAGAACTGCCCAAATTCAAGAAAAAACTCAACAAATTGCAAAATTTGTTTGAGAAGTGGGTGTATTTTATCAAAAATGCAGAAAACATGACCTTCATACCTGATGATGTGCAAGATGAAGGTTTGAAATCTGCCTACGAAAATGCCAACCAATACACGTGGTCGCAAGCCGAACTAGATGCGTATGATGCCATTTACATCAGAGAGGAAGATGAAAGGGCAAGGTTAGACAAGGCAGTGAGCAAGGCGAAGGAAGAGGGTTTAGCAGAGGGAGAAGCAAAAGGTAAAATTGAAGGTAAAATTGAAGGTAAAATTGAAGGTAAAATTGAAGGTAAAATTGAAGGTAAAATTGAAATTGCAAGCAAAGCTATTTCTAAAGGCTTTGACAATGAAAGTATTGCAGAATTGACAGGTTTGACTGTGAAAGAAATAGAGCAATTACGCAAAAAACAGAAATATTAACCCCATGAAATTTGCAGACATAAAAAATGACGTTGCCTTCCACAAAATCTTTGGCAGTGAAGACCGCAAAGAAAGCCTGATTTCTTTTCTCAATGCGACTTTGCAATTTGAAGGAGA
>JAAFKA010000013.1 GCA_013299115.1 Cytophagales bacterium | reverse complement strand
CTCAGATGCAGCCTATTAAATATTCTCTCGGTATTCAAGATTTTGCCAAACTGCGTACAGAAAAATGTACCTACGTGGACAAAACAGCATTGATTTATGATTTATTGCAATATCATTGCTACTTCTATGCTCACCCTCGCCGTTTTGGGAAGTCTTTGCTATTGAGTACCCTCAAATATTTGTTTCAGGGTAAAAAGGAACTGTTTGAAGGATTGTGGATAGCAGACAAATTGAATTGGGCAGACTACAATTATCCTGTGCTGCATTTTAGTTTTATTCAGGGAGGTTTCAAAGAAATTGGGCTGCAAAAAGATATTCATAGCAAATTGCAACAACAAGCCAATGAACATGGCATTGTACTAACTGAAAACAGTATTTCGAGTAAAATTACAGAATTGGTAAAAAAATTACACGACAAGCACCAACAAAAAGTGGTTTTTTTGGTGGACGAATACGACAAACCTGTCAATGAATATTTGGGCAAAAAAGATTTAGCTATTGCCGAAGAAAACAAAAATTGGCTGCGTAGTTTCTACTCTCCACTCAAAGAACTTGACCCTTACCTGAAATTTGTTTTTATCACTGGCGTAGCAAAGTTTAGCAAGGTTTCGCTATTTTCTGACCTCAACCAATTAGAAGACATTACCCTCAAATCCAAATATGCTACTTTGCTGGGCTATACTGAAACTGAAATTATCCACTATTTTGGCAGTCGATTAGTAGAAATAGCCCAAGAAAATAATACCACCTATGAGGCAACTGTGGAGAAAATGAGGTTGTGGTACAACGGCTATTCGTGGAATGGCAAAGACAAGGTGTATAATCCAACTTCCCTCCTCATGTTTTTAAAATATGCCGAATTTGATAATTATTGGTTTGAAACAGCCACGCCTACGTTTTTGGTGGAACTATTGAGCCAAGAATGGAAATATAATATTGAGGATTTAGTAGTGAGTGCAGCAGATTTAGGTGCTTTTAAATTGGGGGCAATCAAAGATGTTACCTTGTTGTTCCAAACAGGCTACCTGACAATTAAGGAAAAAGATGAGGAAATTTATACGCTGACCTACCCCAACCAAGAGGTGCGGAACTCTATGTTGAATTATTTGTTAGCAGAGTTCAGTCAAACCAAACAAAGCATACAACCGTTGATTAGGGATTTGTATAGGGCTTTGCAAAAACATGACTTTGCCCAACTTTTCAAACTTTTAAATGGTTTGTTGGGTTCTATTCCTTATCAAATTTTTGAGGCTCGTCAAGAAAAATATTACCACGCCATTATCTTCTTGACTTTCAGGCTCATGGGCTACTATACGCAGGCAGAACCCAGCGTAAGCGAAGGGAGAATTGATGTAGTAGTAACGACCCAAGACAGCATTTTTATCTTAGAATTTAAAGTTAATGGCACACTAAAAGAAGCAATGCAGCAAATCCACGACCAAAAATATTACCAACAGTATGAAGGCACAAGTAAGGCAGTTTTTTTGATTGGGGTGGTGTGCAAAGACAAAACTATTGGGGAGTACGAGGTGGAAAAGTGGAAATAATGTTGTTTACTTTATCACCACCTTTTGTTTTGCTACAAAATCTTTGTTGGTAATTTGCAACAGATAAACTCCTGCGGACAATACAGGCAAAACAAGAGTTAAGTTTGTAGGCAAAGTTTCCAAAAGATAGGTTTTTTGGGTAATTCCCAACAAATCTATGAGTTCAATCTCTGTGCTTTCTGTGCTGTTATTGGCAAACGTAAGATACAATTCTTGGGAGGCAGGATTAGGAAATAGCCTTAGCAATTCGTTGGCTTGTCCTTTGCTGCGATTGACTGCTACAAGTTGAGAATAAGAAAAAGTGCCGTTGGTGTCCACTTGCTTTATGCGGTAGTAGTTGTACGCATTGGCAAAGTTCGTGTGCGTATAGGTGTAGGTGTTGAGTGTAGGCAAATTATTGGCAGTAATTTTTGCAAGGGGCAAAAAATCTTGTCCGTTGGTGCTATGCTCTACTACAAAGTGCGAATTATTTTGCTCTTGGTTGGTTTTCCACTCCAAACGAATGGCGTTGGCAGAGGAAAAAGCCCCAAAAGAAAGCCAAAACACAGGCAAAATCACAGGGCAAGCCACACAGCTTAGGGTAGCCGAACCTGTACCTCCTCCACTACCCCCCGATGGCGTTTCCCAACCTTAAATCAGCATTTGTGCCTATAATAGTGCCTAAATTGTTGATGGCATTGCCATTGTTATTGATTTGATAAGCACCGTTTCCATTCAAATTTACGCTGCCTCGATTAGTAATCGTCATGTTGCCATTGGCATTGAAAGTAGTAGAGAAATTTAAGGTAGCCCCCGAAGCCACATCAAAGTTAAAGCCATTGTTATAGTTAGAACCAGATACAATATTGACAGTTCCTCCACACACCCGCAAGTTGCCCAAACTATTGAGGTTTCGCCAGTTGATATTGAGTGTGCCGCCTGTTACAATAATGGTGCTGGCTGCGTTAGAAATATCAAAGTTGTTGATAGTCAATGTGCCTCCCGATACCAATAGTGTACCTCCACTTAATTCGTAAGTGCCAAAAGTGCCATTTGTACTTCGACAACGGACAGAACCTGCCCCTACGTTATCATTATTGGCAGCCGTACCTCCGCAGGCAGCTGTGCAGGAAGGAGCAGCAGGAAAAGAAGGCGGGCAACTTTGGGCAAATAGAGAGCTACTCCACCATACAAGTATGCCCAAACAAGCGTAGCTGAATAAATTTTTCATTTGTATTGTTCATTATTGTCAATAGAAGAAGTGAGTTGTGCAAAAGCAATGACTTACAACAAATGTAAATTTTTTTTTGATTATTTGCAATAAAATAGCCTTTTGGATTGCATTTTTGCAAAAAAATTATCTGATAGTGCAGCAGATGTAATGTTCAGAACAATGCTCGGAAGTAACATTTTTTTGAGAAATATTACTTCTAACCTACTTGCAGCATTACATTTGTGGCACTACCTTTACTTTATCGCCATTTTCCCCTCCGCTAAAGAAAAAGATGAGGTTATACAAAAAAGGTTGAAGTTTTTAGTGTTACACAAGTAATACTGAAACTCTTTAGCACTAATATTTTTTGAGAAATTTGGTAGTGTTACAAATCATGGGGCTGAAACATTCATTTGTGTATACCCAAACCAATTTTAGCCCCATGATTTGTAGCACTACCAGAAATTTAATGCCAATGAAGTTTAGTCTTACTTTATATTACTTCTTATTCACCACATACCCCACCGCCATTATCACGAAAGCCACCACCGTACCCACCACAGGGGCAAGAAACACCAAATTTCCATCGCCAATACTTCTGCCGACAATAGCCGAAACCCAAGCCAACACAAAACCAATGGTAACAGAAGAATTAGCCCAAACTTTCAAGCCTTTTAGCTGTTCTCTGGGCAAATACAAAGAAAGGAGTAAGGCTGGCAATAAAGCTAAACTGCTGCCATAGATTGCGAAAGCTAAATCGGCAACCGAAAACCCTAAATACCTTAAAACTTCTACCAAAACCGTAGCCACAATGGCTGCAGTAATTAAAATAATTCGGCTCAAACGCAATTCTGAACCTGATTTTAGTCTGTCTGTAAGGCTTTGGCTGCGAAATTTTGCGATAATATCTTCATAAATGGTGTGAGAAACAGCAATGAGTTGTGTGCTGGCTGTACTCAACATTGCCCCATATAAGCCTAATGTTACACAAAACAAAACTACTTTGCCAATTACACTTTCTTTTTCTACTGCTATGAGCAATTCTGTCAATAAATTTTGTCCTGCTGCGGGTTGCACTATCATCAAGGCAAAACAAGCCAAAACCACAAACATTCCCCAAGCTAAAGCAGAACTCAATGTAGCACCCCAAAGCCCATTTACAACTACTTCGGGCTTTTGGCTACCTGCAATACGCTGCCATAATGACATATTTGGCAGATACATTGCCACATTCATAATAAAAATACCTATCAAAAAACTTCCCAAACCTTCACGCCAAGAAAAATCTAAGACAGGGGCAGGAACTTTTGCAATATTAACCGCAATACCTCCATTGCCCACTGCAAAATAGACATAATACGCTGATAATGAACCAATTAGCAACCAAATAGACCACATTTGTATTCTATCTGTAACGACAACAGAACGAAATCCACCAGCACTCGTATAGATAAAACCAACCACAGAAACAATTAAAACGGCTGCCCACTGCGGAATTTCGGGCAACAAACCTGCCAAAAACCGACTGCCGACTGTCAATTCTGTTGCAAAAGCTGTAAGATAACCAATAGACGTGAAAACAGAGGCTATAAGCCCCACGCTGCTTGATTGGTATTCTTTTTCTAAAAACTCGTGAATAGAAGGACGGTTTTCGTAAGTTGCCATTCTGTCCCAGATTTTGCGTGCAAAAATTCGCATCACAAACAAACCCAACGAGGTGGTAACAACACACCAAAGCAGCCAAGTGCCTAAACCTGCCGACAGTTCAAAAAAAGCTACCACAACAGTAGCCAAAGAAATGGTAGTGGCAACGGTAGAAGCCGAAAATTCGTTAGAATTGGCTACTTGTGCCTGTTGCCCTGCCATCATGGGCAGCATATCGCCAACAGATTTGGTATTTCGCCCAAGATAAAAGCCTACCCCAAGATAGACAATGATGGAAACCAAAATAGCCGATAAAACAATTAAAGTCATAATTTTTGGAGTTTAGTTTTTGTAAATTTGTATAACAGACTTCAGTCTGTTGGTTTTTTCTGTAGAACGGACTTTAGTCCGTTTTTTGACATATTTGCTACAAAAGTGTTTTTTGTTCGCAACTTTTGCTTTTCATAGCACCAAAACGGACTAAAGTCCGTTCTACAGTTTCTTACTTTTTGGCAATTTTATCTGCACCTCCACACTTATCCGTTTTTGCAAATTTTCGGGGGCTGTCGGGTACTTGCCTGCTGCTATGTCTGTGAGCAAAGGCAGATAAACACCTGGGTAAATCTCCACTTCGTAGCCACGCCCAACCACACCGTTAAAAACGGCGGTTTCTTCCAACAAAAAATTAGTAGAATATTGCAAAGCCTCCTCCGTACTAACTTTTACATTACCTGATTTCTCCATATTTGCTACAAACCTCTCGGCAGTTTCAGACAAAGAATTGTGAAAATCTAAATTATGGCGAAACAACTCATCTAAACTGTGGCGTGCAATGTGATAAGCTGGCGTATCAAAATACTCACGCCAACGAACTACGCTAAACTCGCAACCCGACAGAGTGCTGATGTGCTGCTGCAAAATCCTGTTGTAATTTTCGTAATCTGCTGTTATTTGATTTGCAATCTCAGTAGCCGACATACCAAACATTGCGTAATTGTGCCTATACAACGCATCGGCAATAATGATTTGGCATTGTTTAAAATTGGCAGCTATCCAACTCAACAAATTTTTTAGGCTATTGCCCTGAAATTTTTCGTTCAATAAGCTGATAGCACAATAGCAAGGTTTGTCTGCTAAATCTGACAAGCTAAAATCTTGCAAAGAACTGTTGCTGTATATTTTTTTGACTTTTATCATAAGATGTTAATAGTCAATTTTATTTTTGCAAAAGTTCTTGTAACTCGATAGACTTTTTATAAGTCATCAGATTGCGTAAATTTGGCATTTGGTCTTTTAGGTGGCTAAAACCAATTAAGTTGCCATTAGTTGTGGCATAAAGTATATGGTAGGCTGTATTATCTCCAAAATTTTTTTTATAGTTTTGTTCTTTTGTACCAATTAAAGGGTGGAAAAATATTTTATTGTTAAAATCAGCTATTGTTTTCGCATCATACAATTTCATTTCCACTAATAAATGATAATATTCTTCCTCTATTTTTTTTATTTCGTCCTCCGAAATATTTTCAAAATAATACACAAGTTTCGTAAAGTTACTACCTTTTAAAAATGGTTGTTGAAATTTTGATAAATTATGTTCACTAACAACTATTGTACTATCACTAAAAACTCCATAAATATTTTGTATTCTATCTTTATTTATTTTTTCCCAAGAATTAACGTCAATATTTATATTTTGTAGAGTTGTTTGTAGAGATTGACTATTTTTTAAACCGTCAAAAACAAAATCTAAAAATAAACTTGGAGTGTTGTTGATAATTTTAGCTATTTCATTTTGACTTTTTTCGGCAATTTCATTGATACCCAAATACAAAGGCTGTATAAAGAACTCCTTTAATTTATTGTGAATAGCCAAACTATCATTTTCTTTTTTTAAAGGATTTTGTTGATTTTTTAGGGGTGTGATAACCAAATCTTCTAAATCTTTAACTAATTTGTAGGTCGTTTCATCGCAGGTAGCAATGGTATCCATAGCATCATCATCGTTATTTTCATTTTCAAAAATTTGCAAGGCTGTAATATAAGCACTTACTCGCAAAAATATGATGCCATCATATTCGTTACCAGCTTTAAGTTCAGTGTTTTGCAATAATTTGATGAGCAGAGGAATTTTAGATGCGTGCAGGTTGGCAGTGCCTGTTTCTATCATACGATAAAAAGCTGCCCCCAAACCAAGTTCTTCGCTAATAATTTCAGCATTAAAATCTCTTTTATCTCTAAAAGTTTTGAGGAAAGCACCCATAGCCACTGCCAAAGGGTTTTTCTTGCTCTTGTCGGCTTTTTTGTCCGATTTGGTTTTATCTATATCTTCCACTGCCTGTTGAAGTTGTTGAATGAATGTTGTAATTTTGTAGTTATTTACTGTAGAACGGACTTTAGTCCGTTTTGTCGCAATAGAAACCAAAGTTTCTTACTAAGAAAGAATTTTGCACAGAAACTTTAAACGGACTAAAGTCCGTTATACAGATATTATGCAACACTTACTATTTTATAGGTACAATCTTTGCACCTACAAATTGCAAATCCAATTACAAATATTGTAAATTTTACTATTTTATTTGTAATTTTTTATACCACAATAATTATGCAATACTACAATATTTCTTACTAATATACAAAATAAAATGAAAATTTTAGTAATTATTCCTGTTGTTGGCACACATTTTAACCAACAAATTGCGGAGCATATCAAAACCATTCAAAAAGACAATGTAAATTTTGATATAGTAAACTTAGAGCAAGGTAGCACTTTTATAGCCACAGATGCCCAGCGAAGTGAAGCCACCAAAAAGTGGTTGCTATTTGCCAAAACTTACCACCAGCTACTTATCAGGCTGTTTTTGTATGCACCTTTACAGGCGTAGGCGTAAACGAATGTCGAGAGTTTATGGATATTCCTGTTACGGGTGCAGGGCAGGCAGCTATTATGGAGGCTTTGCAGGTGGCAGCTAATTTTGCAGTCATAGCAGCAGTTTCAGACCAAGAAAATTCTGTTCATTCCTTAGTAGCACAGTATGGTTGGCAGCAGCAGTTTACAGGTTTTTATCATATCAATACGCCTATTATTACTCTTGCCAATAACAACACAACTTGCTTCCCCGCCTTAGTTGAGCAGAGTATAAAAGCCGTCAATGAAGGTGCAAATGCAATTATTTTAGCTTGCACAGGAATTTACAATCAGGCAGACACAGACCTAAAAGCAGCTTTATACGGTTATTTTGGTAGAGAAATCCCTGTTATGCACCCTACGCTGGCGGGTTTTGGGTATTTGCAGGAGAAACTGTATAACGGACTTTAGTCCGTTTTTTGTATAGTTAGCATTTTTTGCCCTCATATTTTATTTGCATAGCACCTAAACGGACTAAAGTCCGTTCTACAGGCTGCTACAACCTATAAGGTTTTAAAAACCTTATAGGTTTTTTTGTTTAATTATTTGATAATGAGTTAGTTATAATTTTATTTTGTTATTTATAAGTTTTATGTTTTTTTACAAATTAACAAACATAAAAAATACAAGATACGCTATATATAATTTCTTACAAAATAAACCGTTAAAAACTTGTTAATTAAGATAAAATCTTTACTTTTGGAAGATAAACAAGCAATATAATGAAAATTTTTTTTACTATTAAAACAGTATAAGTTACAAAGTATATTCTATTCTCAATACATTGTACTTTTTCTAAACCAAAAAAATATGAAACTATCAGAAGTATTACACGAGCAGGAAAATTTGGAAGTGAAACTGCCTCCAACTTTGAAAATTCAGCCCTCAGCTTTTTTGGAAATGTGGTCGCAAAATCAGGCACACAGGCGGATTACTAACCCAGAGTTGGTTTTTAAGGTGAAAGAGGCTTGGGAAAGTGTAGTGGGTGGCAAGATTTCTATCCAAGAAAGCAAAATAGAGATAGACACCCGCCATTTGAAACAAGTAGATGCCAAAACAAAGCAGGTAAACGAAATCAAAAATTTGGATATTCTAAACACTGATATTGGCGAGTTGGCAGTGGGCAGGGCTATGCTTACTTTGCAAGCAAAAGGCTTACACGAAGACTATCAGCCTACTTTGGCTATTATTTTGACAGAAAATGGCGAAAAATTTGGTTTTGGAACTACGGTTTCTATCTGCTCTAACCTCACTATTTTTGGTGCAGAATATGTTTTAGATACCCAAACTATCAACAAAAACACCAATAAAAAATGGCTTACAGCAGATGCAGTGGCATTTTTTAAGGCTAATATTTTGGCAAAGACAACAGAGAATTTTGAAATTCAAATGGCTGAAATAGAGGAACTTAAAACCAAATTTATATCAGAAAAAGAGTTTTTGGCATTTATGGGCAAGTTGCACCAGCAAATAGAGTTTGTGAACAACACAAGACTCAAAGGCAACGGACAAATTCGCAACCTAAGCAAAGCAGAAAAAGACTTAGCAGTAAATTCGAGACAATTAGCGAAAGTGGCTATTGAGGCAAAAAAACCTTCTCATGAAGAATATTCTTGGCAGAACGGCTACAATTCTTTGTGGTCTGTGGTCAATTTTGGCACAGAACACCTAAAAGCAAGCATCGGCAGTGACATGGCGACACTCTTAGAAACAAATTTGGCTTGGGTAAATACGGTAAAAAACTATCCTTTTGCGTTGGAAAATAGAAATTATTTAACAGCCTGATGCTACTTTTTCCATAGTATAGGGGTTGCAACCCCTATGCTATGGAAAAAGTAAAGAATATTTAGGAAAGGTTTTAATGCTTTTTTGGGTTAAAACCTTACTTAAAATTGAAAGTTAAAACAAAAATTACTTTATGTAAATTTTACTAAAAAATATTTTAAAAATAAATTAACAATAATTTGCATATTATTAAAAGATTACTAATTTTGTAATGTCAATTATCGACAAGGCATTTATTGCAGAGTTGATAAAAGAAAAACCACCACTGCCTTCGAAAACAAATGGTGGAATTTATTGAAAGAGTACCACAAACAGAATTTATGATACGGATGCGAAGTTATAAAACTTTTTGCAAACTCCTATCTGTACCCTCTAAATTTTTGTTTGTGTTTTTTAAAACAACATTAAACACAAAACGAAATGGTTTCTCCATTAAAACTCAGCCTCGCAGTGTTACTGCTTGTAGGCTCAACAACGGCGTGCAGTAAACAAGAATTATTGCAACCCGAAAAAAATCTCTCCTCATCATCAGGTAGAGTAGAAACAGGTACAGGAACTGTGATAATAAACCCTTCGGTGTCTTCTCTTACAGAGGAAGGAGACCCTGCTTTTAATTCAGCTTATACAGCAAGCTCATACGCTGGATACATAAAGTCCATTCACGGTAACGGTGTAGGTTCTAAGATTACAATTAATGGTCTTAATTTTGGAACAGTGCAAGGAACAGTTAGCATAGAAAAACTTGATGGTACATCTTGGGTAGCACCTTTGAGATATACAACTGCTGTTGTAGCTAACTCTTGGAAAGATAAGTCTATCCAAATTTATCTTGCATCTGGTTTGACAGCAGAACCAATGGCTTCTGCAAGGCTAAAAATTACGACGTCTGATGGTAGAATTTGTTATCGTAATCTTCGAGTTGTGCCATATATTTTGAATCGTCAATATATGCAATGCACTTGGCATTGCATTAAAAGAACTCTCGAATCTGGATTAGCTTCTTGGACACCTGCTTATAGTACATTAACAAACATAACAGCCAGTTATACTCCAACAGCACATGATGTGCTCTCATGGGGAATCAATATTCACCAAGCCTATATAGAAAATGTTGTAACTACGCCAGAAACTGGTGGTGTTACTCGATATGATTTGACCATTTCAGAGTCTAATGCACCAACGAGAAATAATGGCAATACAGTATTGCCCGTTAGAGTTTCTACAACTATTAAAATTAGAACTGTTAATGGTGTACGTAGTTTTGTTGCAGGTTTTGGCTTATATAGAAGTACAAGACCAGATGGTGCTACACAAGTTCGTATTCAGTAATTAAAAACTTTCCAAAAGCTATTTTGATTTTGGAAAGGTCTTGCACTTTACTTTTGGAAAGCTTTTTTACTTTCCAAAAGTTTGTTCTCTCAAAAACCTTTTATAGCTAACAAAATGAAGAAAATATTTCTTTCGGCTATGCTATGCCTAAATTTTGGTATTGCCAATGCCAATAACCCTTGCGACTGTGCAGACTTTGACCCAGGACAATGTGGTGCAGACAATGCAAACATTGTAGAATGTCAAGGAGGAACTTGTGAAGAGTGTAATCAAGCTATATTGAAAGCTATTCAGGCAAATAGTGTGCCGATAGATAATAATCTATGGGTTTTAGCAGCTATTGGGGCTATAATGGCAATTTATTATCACAACAAAAAGTAAAGATTAGCTACGTTGTCAATGGTCGCAGACCTTGAATCGTAAAAATTTTTTAAGGCCTGCTACCGTTGCCAACGTAAAAACTTGTCTGACACCTCAAAGGTGTCGGATAAATACAAAATCAAAATTTTAACCAAATAAAACCTTATGAAAATTACAAAAAAAATCAAAAAACAGGCAGTAAGAGTTTATACGAAATTTAAAATTTCGGCTGCTACGTTTAGCTTTATGGCTGGACTGGGCATTACAAATTTGTATGCACAAGGAGGAGGTCCCGTACCACCTTGTTTGCCACAATACACCGCCAACAACAATAATGTTTGTGGTACACAAGATGTTTTGTCAAATATTCCTACAATTACTTGCGGACAAAGCACCAATAATGTGTGGTTTCGTTACAGAGATGTAAATGGAAGTCCTATTTTAAAAGCTGAGGTAATAGAATTTCCATCGGCTGCCAATGCACACAAGACAAAAGTTAGGGTAAAAAAATGCAACAATACTGCCTTTATGAGTGCAGGCAAAATGTGGGTTCACGACCCTATGGGCTACAGCTACTGCCAGAGTTTTTCGGCAGGTGCAAGTTTTGTTGATATTTATATTCCTGCACGCCTCTACCCTGCAGGTGAAAACACTACATTTCAGGCAATGTTGGACAGTAATAGTGGGGACAAATTCGTTTCTCAAAGTTTCAGTATCAACTTTAACGCAAAACCCTGCAAGATTTATCCACAACAAAATGAACAAAATGTACCAATTATGGGTGTCAATCTACAATGGGAGGCTTTGATTACACCTTCTCCTAATCTTTGGAAATATGTAGTATTTTGGCGTAAAAAGGGAATTGGTAGCTATACCCAACAAGAAATAATAGGGGCTAATAACAATACATTTTCTTTGCCTACTTTGGAATACAGCACGGAGTATGAGTACAATATTGTTTCGTTTTTTGGTAGTGTTTCAACACCGCATCTCAACGAAACTTTTACATTCAAAACGATGCAAGACCCAAACCCTGTTGTTTGTTACCCAGAGATAGAATATAGAGACCCTTGGGAATGGGACACACCAATTGCTCATTATCGAGTATTAAACTGTGCTGATGACATTGCTTATCTTGAAAATCCTGACGACCCCGCATGGATAGATTCGCTAAAATATAATGCTGCAACAGGCAATGTGGAAGTATATTTGAAACCTAATGAAACTTTGAATTATAGGTACGCCACACTAAGAATTTACACGAATAAGGGCAAAAGATGGATTTGGCAGGTAGTCCAGAAACCAATAGAGTTTTCTCAGATTGTAATGCAAAGAACAACAGATGAAGTTATTTGTGGCATTATTTCTCCTTTACAAATTGAAGCAAATTGCGTGTTTGACAACAACGACTATTTTATTACTGTTGTTGCAGTAACAGAGGAAGAACCCAATGGGATTGTAGTAGGTTATGATTTTGCAGCTAATATGCTAACAAATGGCTTTCAATTGGAACTTCCTGCCAATTCGCAAAGGTTTTCAAACGTAAAAAAATTGCGGTTCATTTTGCAGGCAAATTATGGTGGTTATCCTGGTGGCAGTTATTTGCAGACCACTGAAAGTGATTACTTTTTTGCAGGAGTTCCTTCGCCTGTTTTTAATCATCAAACCACATTGGAGGCTTGCGAAAATGGAACTTACCAATGCAGATTCTTGTCTGCAAACAATGCAGGAAATTTTAAATACAGAGTTTATGACAGAGGAGCAGTGATTGACGAAGTAAATGAATATTTTACTATTCCTGTGGGGACTGATGCAATAGACTTAGTAGTAGAAACTTTTGATACAGATTGTAACACAAAAAGTCAGCCTTATAATTTTACAATAACACCAGCATCCAAACCAAATGTAGCTATTTCGCTGAACAGTAGCACAAGTGTTGTCAATCAGCCAATTACGGTAAGTTTTTCGGCAGACCAAGCACAAAACGCAAATACAGCACCAATAGCTTATGTGAGTTTTAATAACGGAACTTACACAGAACTTACAAATCCTATTGTTAATAATGCTTTTAGTTATACCCCAACTCAAATTGGCAATTATAAATTTAGGTTAAATTATAGGGGTGAATTATGCTGGGGTGAGGCAATTTCTGACGAAATCGTTGTAACAGATGCAGTAATTGCAGGAACAGATATTTACGTGAATGCAAGCACAGGAAATGATGTTTCGGGCAATGGTACTTTGACTAACCCTTATAAATCTCTTGCAAAAGGAAATTCGCAAGTTATGGAAGGCAGTGCTTTGATTTTCAAAGGTGATTTTAGCACAGAAAGCATCACGATTGACAAAGATATTACGCTAATTGGAGAAAATGAGCCAATAGTAGGCAATATCACTGTTGCAATAGGCAAAAATGTAACCGTTGGTGGCAGTTTTTCAGTCAAAACTCAACTGGAGTTATCAAACACAGCTACTATGTTTTGTATTGGCAATACCATAACTTTCAAAAGTGATGCCACAAGCACCGCAATCATCAATACCAATATGACAGGGCACATTGAGGGTGAGGTGATTATTGAAAAATTTTTACCAAATGCCTTTCATTTAAAGCAATTTGGTTCACCTGTGCAGCAAGTATTAGCAGATTTGCCTTCTTCATCTATTCAAATGTATAATGAAAGCATTGTTACAAATAGTATTGGGGCAGGTTGGCAAAACAATACAGACCTCGTGAGCATACCTGGCAAAGGTTATCGGAGTAATTGGTTGGCAGGAACTCAAGAATTGGTGTTTTGGGGAACATTGAACAATGCAGACAGCTATACATTACCATTTAGCCGAACTATTGCTTCTATGGTTGGTTATCAAGGCGGATATAATGCCTTTGCAAACCCTTTTCAAATCTATTTGAGTGGCTTAAGTATTTTTAATTCAAATGCTGGAAAAGGTTTAGGTAGTATCATTTACTATACCTCTGCTACTTCTCCTTCTGCTATTGTATTTCGGACTTGGAATGTGCTAACAGGCGTAGGCAGCAACGGAGGAACTGAAAAAATTGCACCTAATCAGGGTTTCTATCTGCGCAAACTGACTTTGGGAACAGAGCAAATTGTAATAGGCAAAGTTAATCGTACAACAGGTAACAGCAATTCGTTTAGAGAAGAAAATCTTGCACAACCAAGAGAAAGAGTGCGAATTGAGGCGAAATCTGGCAATGAAGTTTCAGATGTAGTTTTAGATGTTTGGAAAGGTAGCACAAAAGGCTATGAAGCAATAGACCAAGAATTGCCAACTACTGATGAAGTTGTTGCTAATTTGCTTTATATGCCTGATGCGGAAAGTAAGGAAAATTTACTGGTAAATGAAATTCCCAAATTAGAAGGTGTATTTCCCTTAGTTATCAACAGCAAAGGCAAAACCACCATCAGGATTACAGAAACGACAGGCAACACAAAAGTAGCCTTATTTGACAAACAAACAGGCGAAAAAATAGATTTGGCTTTTGGAACTGATTTTGAGTTTCAAAATTTAGGCAATTCAAAAGACAGATTTGTACTACTTCTTGGCGATTCTGTGGATAGTTATTTAGCTGATAACCAGTTAGTTGTGTATCCAAATCCAGCAACAGACCAAGTTACAATCTCTACCGAAACCTTACAAGGTTTTGAAAACCTTGTAAGGTTTGTGCAAATCTTTGATATGTTGGGTAGGGAAGTTTACAAAAACAGCAATTTTGAGAAAACACTTAGCATTGACACCAAAAACTTCACTTCGGGGGTTTATTTGGTAAAAGTGAGTGGAAACGACAAGGTAATAACAAAGAAACTCGTGATTGAATAGATGTTATAAAACTTTGGCAGGACTTCTTAGCCCTGCCAAAGTTCAAAAAATCTATTTTGCTTGCTTTCTCAATTTTTCCTATCTTTGTGCCAATCATTTTACCAACGTATGAAAAATTTATCTCTGCCTCTCAACGATTTTGCTAATGTGATAGAAGGCAACCGTATTTATGTGGACAAAACAAAATATTTGCTTCCTTTGATAAAAAATCAAGGCTTCTATTTCCTTTCACGTCCTCGCCGTTTTGGTAAATCTTTGTTGTTGAGTACCTTTAAGTATATCTTTCAAGGTCGCAAAGAATTGTTTGCAGGCTTGTATATTGAGGACAGAATTGAGTGGAAAACTTATCCTGTCATTCATTTAGATTTTTTGAATATTAGCTACAAAGACACAACCTTAGCAGAAGGACTGAAAACTTATTTGCGTGGCGAAGCCAAAAAAGAAAATATTGCATTAGAAGGAGACTCTCCAAGGGAATTTTTAAAATCCTTGATAACAGAACTAAAAGCCAAATACAAACAAAATGTAGTCATTTTGATAGATGAGTATGATAAAAGTATCATTGATTACATAGACGAGCCTGCTCAAGCTACTGTCAATCGGGATACCCTCAAAAACTTTTTCGGCACATTGAAAGGGCTGACTGCCGACTTACAATTTATTTTCTTGACAGGCGTATCCAAATTTAGCAAAGTTTCGCTGTTCTCTGACCTGAATAATTTAATGGATTTGACCCTTGACGATAATTATACTACTTTGTTGGGCTATACACAAGCCGAATTAGAAACTTGTTTTGCAGACTATTTAGAAAAACACAGCAAAGAAAAGAATATGCCTTTGCCCGACCTATTGGCAGCAATTAAACGGTGGTACAATGGTTATTCGTGGGACGGCATAAACAGTGTGTATAATCCTTATTCTATTCTAAATTTTCTGTATAGTGGCAAATTTCTTAACCATTGGTTTAGCACAGGCACACCTACGATGGTGGTAAAAATGCTGAATAACAGGTATATAGAGGATTTGCAAGATGTACCTTTTGGTGTATTTGAGTTAGAAAGATACAAAATAGAGGAAGTAGAAAAACATTTGGTTTCCTTGCTATTCCAAACAGGCTACTTAACAATTACAGAAAAAACAGACGAAGAAAATTTTTTGCTCAACTATCCCAACAAAGAAGTGCGGGACTCTTTCAACTATTTTCGGGTTGCCGAATACATAGAGGGCGACGTGAGTTTAGCTAAACTGAAATACAACCTCAAAAAGAGTTTGGAGGAATGTAACATAGATTTTTTTGTAGAAAATCTAACCATTTTATTTGCCCAAATTCCCTATCAAATTATAATTCCTAATCGGGAGGCTTATTACCAACTCATTATTTATTTGACTTTGAAAATTTTAGGTGTAGAAATCATAGCCGAAGACAATACCAACAGAGGTAGAATAGATGCCGTAATTTTTGTTGCCAACTACATTTACATCATAGAATTCAAGTTTTCGAGCAGCACCAAACAGGCTTTGTTGCAAATTAAAGACAAAAAATATTACGAAAAATACCTCGCCGACAACCGACAGGTTTGTTTGATAGGTATGAACTTTGACTACGAAAATAGAACTGTGATAGAGTGTGTGATGGAGAAAATAGAGATGTAGAAGCCCAAATAGCTATCTCCCACCTCACTCCCCACCCATCATCACAAAAGCCCCCCAATAATACGGCTGCGGATATTTCTGCCTTAGCGTCTGTTGGGCTTGCCTAAAAGCAATTCTTTTGTTGGTCGTTTTTTGCAAATTGTCATAAAACAAGTTCATCAGTTCTTGAGTTTTGGTGTCATCTACTTTCCAAAGGCTCGAAAGCACTTGTTTTGCCCCTGCCACCAAAAAAGCACGTTGCAAACCATAAACCCCTTCGCCGTCTGTCAAAGCACCTAATCCTGTTTCGCAAGCCGACAACACGACCAAATCTGTTTCGTCTAAATCTAAACTCATAGACTCGTAGGCTGTCAAAATACCGTCTTCTTTGCCCATCACACTCAGGCTGTCTTCGGTAATATACAAAGCTGCACCCGAAAGCAACAGCCCTGACCGAAACAAGGGATTGTCTTTGTCGGTGCTTACTTGATTGAAAAAACCATGCGTGGCTATGTGCAAAATCGTGGGATTGTGAACAGTCTTAATCGTATCTTCGGTGGCGTTGCGTTGCAAACAAGTGCTGACCTCATAGTTATTTTGCCTCAACAACTGCCCTATTTGCTCAATTTCTTTCTTTGTGCCTACCAACTCCGTTATCACATTCGTAAAATTTCGGGTTTCTTTGCCTGTACTGCGGTTGTTTAGCTTGTTTTCTTGTTCGGCTTTTTCCAATAATTTCACTACCTTGTCATCAGACAACGTATAATCGGGGTAGCCTACCAAAAAAGCCGTAGAGTTTGAAGTTTTATAATTTTTGTCTTGACTATTTTGGGCTGTTGCCGTTGGCTTGTTTGCTTTTGCGTTGGCACTAAGCAACAAATCTTTTGAATTGGTAAGCAACTGAATATCAATATCTTGTATCAAAAAATTTCCTGTTTGCGGATTTTTCAACGTATTCAAATTGACCTTGTGGTAGATGCCATCAGGCGTAAAATACACTTTTTTGATGTCTTTCAATTCCTTGGCTAAGGGCAACCAATATCTTTTGTAAGAATTAGTGTCTTGCAAAAAATAGTTAATCCGATTTTTATATTCTTTGTAATAAGTCATTTCCAATTTATTTCCTTCGGGCAACACAATCAGTTTCGGGGCTTTGCGTGTGTGTGGGGTAATGAGCAAAGCCACATACAACGTATCTTTTTCGGGTCTAAATCGTATTTTTTCCCTTGCTACCCTGATAATTTCTATAATTGCTTCGCCTTTTTTGAGCTGGCGGCGAATAGCCTGCCAAGAATAGTTGCGTTTTTCGGCATGGCGAGCAAAATCTTCGGAGAGCAAAGCCAACTGTTTTTCTTGCTTTTGCAAGGTATCTAACAGTTTTTCCAAATTATAACCAGCCTTTTGCAATTCTGCCACTTTCATTTTACTGGCTTGGGCATAGTCGTCTTTTCGTTTTTGGTAATTTTTGTAGAGAGTTATCAAACTATCATTCTCACTTCTCAAAATTCTATCCCTCATTTTATTGCTTGTATGGAGCAACAAAGATTTGGTTTTAAGTTGCATCTCAAATAGTTGGACTGCCAATTTCTTGTCTTTTTCGTAATATTGTATGGCAAAATCGTTGAAATCGTCAAAAATTCCTTTGGTGTTAAAATAAAAATCCTTTTTGTCCTCCTCGTTCAAGTGCGGAAAATAATTGTCAATTTTTTTGCTTGTGGCAGCTAATATTTTCAAATACCTCTTTTTTGCCTCCTTGTATTCGCCCATCAAAGCATAATAAATAGCCAAATGTTGCGACCTCCCCATGCTACTTTCGTGTTTTTTGCCGTAAATGGTATTGATAATTTCCTCCGATTTTTTGTATAACTTTTCTGCCCTGCGGTCTTTTTGTATCATATAAATTCCTGCTGTCGTACTCAAACAAGAGGCATAAAAACCATTTTCCTCGCCCAAAACCTCCTTGTGGATTTGCGTAGTAACCTGCATTAAACAGTCTGCTACTGCATAATTCCCCAAATATTTTTCGCAATCTGCCCAAACGTAAAGTGCTGCTGCATAAGATTGAGTTTTTTGTCCAAATTGTTTAGCTGCTAACTCCACATAACGGAGAGCATATTTTTTACCTTCCGCAGCCCTGCCTGTGTTATTATACAAGCCCGACAAACCCTCCAAAGGATAACGCAATGATTTGTGATTTGTTCCAAATAGCTGTTCACGTACCGCCAAGACGTTGAGATACAACTTTTCTGCCTTAGAAAACCTCCCTGTTCGTTGGTACAACACACCCAAATTATAGGTAGAAGACGAATACTCAAAACTTAGTTTGCCATGCAGTTGCTCACGCAAAGGCAATAGTTCTGTCAAACACCTTTCCGCCTTAATAAAATCTTTGCGTGTTTGGTAATTATTCGCCTGCAAAGCCAACAAAGTAGTGTAAGATTTTGATACTTTTCCAAAATTTTTCTCTGCAATTTTTAGGTAAGTAGAGCATAATTTTTCTGCCTCGTCATGGTCATTGGTAAGTTGCCAAATTCTGATTTGCAAAGAAATGTAATCAAAAAAACGAGCATCTTCTTGTTTGTAAAGTTCCTTATACAAAGCAACTGCCTGATTGATAGGCACTAAGCCCAAAGTGTAGCGTTGCTGCATTTCGCACAGCGTAGCCACCTCAAACAGAGAAACCATATAATTTTCGTGGCGGTTGCCAAATGCTGTTTGGGCTTGTTCCACAGCTTTTTGGGCTACAACCAAAGCTGAATCTAACAAATTTGCTTTTTTATACACGCCAATTTGGTTGTAAGTTTGCTGCCAAGTGAGTGTATTTTGGGCTTGCAACTTGCAAAATAAGCCACAAAACCCCAAAGTGAAGGATAAAAAAATAAATTGAACAGTAAATTGAAATATGTTTTTAGCTTGCATAAGAATTTGTATTTATTTTTTGCCTATTTTTTAATAAAGAAAAATTTTATCAAACTACACAAATTTAACAGTTTCAAATAATAGAGTTTATGAATAATTTTCGAAAGATGTCATTTTTCAAAAAAATGACATCTTTTTTCAAACCTCATAACAAAAATTTATTCATAAACTCTAATATTCAATGATACAATTTTTTTACAACTTATTTGCTTACATTACGTTAAAACAATACCAAATTAATGATGTTATTTATGAAAATTTTACTGTCTATTCTACTTATGAACCCTGCAAGCAACATATTGCTCATGCTTTTTATTATAGGGGGCTTAGTTTTGGAGTTAAAAGCACCAGGCAAATTGTTTCCAATGCTTGCATCCTTGCTGGCTGCTTTGTTGTATTTTTTGCCTTATTATTGGGCTGGAACTGTGCAAACGTGGGAGTTGTGCCTCTTTGTAGTAGGCGTGGTCTTGCTGATGCTCGAAATTTTTGTAATACCCGGTTTTGGCGTTGTAGGCATTGCTGGTTTTGCTGCGGTTTTTGCTGCATTGGGTTTAGTAACACTCAATAATCATTACTTAGATTTTAGTCAAGTGAGTTCGGGGCAAATTTCGCAAGCCCTATTTACTACGTTAGCAGGTGCTTTGGGCAGTATTTTACTGTTGTTGGTAACAGCACAAGCCCTTACACATACGACTTGGTTCAAAAAAGTTTCACTACAAACTGTGCTAAGTAGTGAGGCTGGTTATCATACCAAACAACTTGATTTAGAGCAACTGATAGGTGAGAAAGGTGTAGTATATACGGTACTTCGTCCCAGTGGAAAGATTCTAGTTCATCATACAATTTATGATGCCTCTACCCAAAATAAGTTTGTAGAAAAGGGTACTTTGGTCGAAATTGTGGGTGTAAAAGGTAATAGTTTGGTGGTGCAGCCTTTCACACTCAAAGCCTAAAAAGTAGCAAACAATTTTTTAAAATAAGTAAAAACTATTTTGTATATTTGTGATTATGCAACAAGGTTTAATTACTCGTTCAACGGGGTCGTGGTACGACTTAGTGAATGAAGATGGACATTTATACAAAGGTCGTTTGCGAGGAAAAAACAAATTGACAAACCACAAGCTAACCAATCCAATTGCGGTGGGAGATTACGTGCTGTTCGAGCTGGAAAATGTAGCCGACCAGCAATGGGTAGTTATTCACGAAATAGTGCCAAGAAACAACTACATAGCCCGCCAATCTCCACACAAAAACCATCAGGGTCATGTGATAGCTGCCAATATAGACCAAGCTATTTTGTTGGCTACGCTGGCAATGCCCCGCACTTCGCTGGGCTTTATCGACCGTTTTTTGGTTACAACTGAGGCTTTTCGTATCCCAACTTTGGTGGTTTTCAACAAAACTGATGTGTTAGACGAAGTAGGACTTGCTTACCAAACCGAGTTGAGTGCTACCTACACCAACATAGGCTACCCTTGTTTACAGATTTCAGCAGCCGAAGATTCTAACTTCGATGGTTTGTGGGAACAACTTAGAGGTAAAAAAACTTTGCTTTCAGGACATTCAGGCGTGGGTAAATCTACGCTACTTAACAGATTAGCACCAGATTTGCGACAAAGAACATCTGAAATTTCCAATTTTTCTAACAAAGGTGTCCACACCACCACCTTTGCCGAAATGTTTGAAATTGCAGCTAATACTTGCTTGATAGACACCCCGGGTATCAAAGAATTGGGTTTGACCGACATACCTCCTGCGGACATTGCCCATTATTTTCCAGAAATGCGTGAGTTGTTGGGGCAGTGCCGTTACCATAATTGCAGCCACACCAACGAGCCTGCTTGTGCCGTAAAGCAAGCCGTAGAACAAGAAAAAATAGCACTTAGCCGTTACCACAGTTATTTGAGTATGTTTAACGGAATAGATAATAGAAGGTAGAAAAAATAACTCTCATTTCTTTAACCTAAACTTCTCCTTATCCTTTGGGTCTTGCTTGTATTGGTTTGTAATCATAGGAATACGAGCAACCAAAGAGGGCATAAAACCCACTTGGTCTATGATAAGGTCAGGTTTTTCTTTTTCAAATGCTTTGTGTACTTCTATCACTGTGCTGTAATAATCCAAATTACTAAAATGTTTTTGGGCAAATTCCCAATTCAGATAGGGCGTAGCCAACTGATTTTGGTAATAAGGCAGATAATTATTGCCCAAAACCAATACTTTTTGTGTAGTAGGTGCAACGGTGGCAGTGGCAGGCAACCAATAAGTGGAAGAACTCAAGAGATGTGTGCTGTAATAACCCAACCAACTGATGACGCCAATAAAACAGAGAAAAAACAGTTCGGTCAGCCACCTGCGTTTGATTAGGAGGAAAAAGTAAGTAACAAAAAAAACTAAGGCAGGAAAAAATACCAATACTTGCAAAGGAGCAAATTGTTGTCCCATAAATACTGTTGGTGTGGCAAAAAATGCCCAAAGCACCATCAACAGTTGGCAGAGACTTTGGTAGTTGATAAATCCCCTTGCCGAATAAGTTTTGAAAATACCAAGCAACAAAAGAAATAGCAACGTGCCACCAATCATTGCAAAACTTCGCAAAGGTGTATAAGTTTCGGTAAAATTAAAATCGAACAAAGTAAAAAGAAAGGTACTAAAAAACTCCTCAAAAGAGCCTTGCACCACATAAAACAAGGAAAAAAAGGCAATGACCAACAGCAAACCATAGAAAAACAAAATGTATTGTCGCAAGGAGGCAGTTCGGAAAAAGCTAATAGCCAACAAGACAAAGAAAATAAATATCCAATTAGGCAAGTAGGTCAAGATTGCCAACCCCAAATAAATACCAATCCTAAAAACATCTTCGTCTAAGGCAGCATCGTTGAGCCAAAAAATATTGCGGAGCATCAGTACCAAAAAAGTCAAAGACAGGAGCATAGGCGACAGCACCATAAAATCGAAACAGCACGCCATAAACAGCACATACAACAAGGCAGAAATGTAAGACTTTTCGCGGTGAATATTCTTTTTAAGCAAAACGGCATTGAAAATATAGGCTTGAAACATCACCAACAAGACAGCCAACGAATGATTTGCCCACGAGTTTTTGCCAAACAAAGCTGTTAAGATATAAAATACAAAAGCTGACAAAGGCGGTGTATTGTCCCAGACCCCTGCATACATAGCTGACCCTTCGCTTAGTTTTTCGCCAAGCGTAGCCCATTTGATTTCGAGAGCAGTGAGGGGTACGTCATTAAGCAAAAACGCAAGCCGAATACTCACCAAAATCAAAAAAACAAATAATAACCGAAAAGGGTCATTGATTCTAAAAAAACGAAACATAGCAACAACTATAAAACAGTAAGCACGATGGATTTAACAATTAATAAGTAGTTACAACTGATACATCAAAAATTTTGCTTTGGGCAGGGTTAGTTTTTTACCTTTGTATCTCAATAATTTAAGTTGAGTATCTTGCCAACAGTATTCGCCTACTGTGTATTCTATGACTTGATTTTGCAGATTTTTTTCCCTCTCAATAGTTCGAATAATGCTTCGTCCCTCTTTTTCTATGACTTTAAAACTTTCCAAGTCTTTGTTCAAAATAGATTGAGGCAATAGTGGTCTTACTTCACTACCGTCTATTTCCAAGAAGAACAAATCTTTTTGGGGAGTTTTGGGTTGTTTTTTGGTGTTTACCACGCCAATACAAATATCTATCTTGCCGTTGTTGTTAATATCTGCTGTTTGCAAAGCATAGACATCATAACGCAAAAAAATTGTATCAATCTTGCCTGTTTCTTTATTGGTTAGTTGCAACAAATAACCTTTTTCGGCTGTATTGGTGGCAGCAATAGTTCCCTCAAAATTTTGGTGCTGAATAACCAAAATTTTTTTATAAGGCTTTGGCGTTTTAAAATAGCCTCTAACATAGTGCGTAACTGCCGAAATACTCATAAACACCAACCAACAAAAGATAACTTTCTTCCACATAGACACTTTTTATTTTTTGACAAATCACAGGCTAAAGCCTATATTATATTCTTTTTGCCAAATCTGTGCCTATTTTTACGATTTTAGCCTACCAATGGGTGTAAATTTATCAAAAACTTTTTCGGTGTGCGGAGCATCTGCAAGTTCAGCCGTAAGGTCTTGTCCTGCCCAGTGTTCATAATGCTTGCCGTTTCGCCAAAGCCTTGAAGAAGTTACATCATAAATCAGCCCTCTATAAGCCACCCAAATTTCTTCCCTGTCGTTGCCATTGCGGAGGGCAAGTTGTTGCTGTGTATATTCGGGTAAGTTTGTCATATTTCCCAGTTAAATTTTAATATACAAAGCTAAACTTATTTTAATTCCTATTTATCCAAAAAAAATATTATTTTTTGTAACCTTCTTTCAACCCTATCGTATAGCTTAATATAAAAAATATCATTTTTGTCTTAAATTATTACACAAGTATTCTTTGTAAAATAAATTTACTTTTTGTAAATTAAATCAAAATTATATTTTTTATTTGTAAAAAGTATATTTAAAATTACACCAATATTACTTCAATCAGTTGTATAAAATAACTTTAAACTAAATTTTATGAAAAACTTACATAGAGTTTTCAACCTATTATTGCTCGTTTTAGTAGCAAGCCTTACTTCGTTTTGCAGCAAAAAAGACGAAGTAACAGAAACAAGAATTATTGCCCTTAGTGGCAACCTAAATTTTGGGCAGGTAGAAATTGGTAAAAGTGTTACCAAAACCTTTACAATTAACAACACAGGTTCTTCGCCTTTGTCGGTTACAGGCTTCATTTTACCTGCCAAATTTAGTGGTTCTTTTGCGGGTTCTATCCCCGCCCAAGGGTCGCAAATAGTGAATATTACCTTTACGCCTGATGTGGTGGGCAGCTTCAGTGGCATTATTACGGTGCAAGGCAACCAAACGGCAGGCACAAATACCATCAGCGTAGCTGGCGAAGGAGTACAGTTGGTAAAATCTATCAATTTGGTAGGAGATTTAAACTTCGGTACGGTTACTGTCGGTGAAAGTTCACAGAAAAACCTCACCATTCAGAACACAGGCACAGCAGATTTGGTGGTGAGTGGCATCAGTTTGCCCACAGGTTTTAGTGGCAATTTCAGTGGTACGATTGCTGCCAAAGGTTCGCAGGTGGTTGCCATTACGTTCAAGCCTACACAAGCCACTGCGTACAGTGGCACAGTAAACGTAGCAGCCAACCACAGCACAGGTACAAACACCCTTGCCATTTCGGGTACAGGCACGCAAAGCCCTACAAAAATCATTGCTTTGTTGCCCTCAACCTTAGATTTTGGTAGCATTGAGGTCAATAACAAAGCCGAAAAAACTTTTACCATTAAAAACACAGGCAACAGTCCCCTTACCATTCAAAGTGTAAGTGTACCCACAGGCTACCAAAGCAGTTACAACAGTGGCACCTTGGCAGCAGATGCCAGCGTAGAGGTCAAAATTACGTTTGCACCCACCACAGTTGGCACTTTCAATGGCAATATTACAATTAACTCCAATGCCGACAGTGGCGGAAATCTTGTGAGTGTTACAGGAACTTCGGTGGCTACTTCCACAAGAATTATTGGTTTGAGTGGCAGTTTGGCTTTTGGCAACGTAGAAACAGGCAAAACAGCTACAAAAGTCTTGACTATCACGAATACAGGCACAGGCAATTTGACTGTTACAGGTTTAACTTTGCCAGCAGGATTTTCGGCTGCGTTTAGTGGCACAGTCAATGCCAACGGCGGCACACAGTTAGTAACAATCACTTTTGCCCCTACTTCGGCAGTGGTTTACAGTGGCAACGTAACTGTCAATGGCAACCAAACTTCGGGCAGCAACACCATAGCCATTTCAGGCACAGGCACTACGTCCACCGTAGCAGACCCTTTGGCTATTTACCGCAGAATTTATGGGGCTACTTCTGTTACACAAGACGGAAATTTTGTAGTTATCAAATCCAACGGCAGACCAGACCACAAAAGTCCTTACTATAAAAACACAGAATGGGAAAGCACCTTGTACGTGAATGATACCAGAGCAGGTTTTAATCAGGCACCAGGCAACAAAGTGGCTACTTCAAACATCACGTTTAGAATACCCATGAACCCAACCGAAGCCACAAACAAACAAACTCTGGGGGCTGCCACGATTGGTGTTGCGTTGAATGGCGTTGCTTTTTTCAACCAATACCAAGCCCAAAGTCAGTTAATTTCGCCAAATGTGGGTGAATATGTATCTTTTGATTTGTATGGCGGACACCCAACGCCAATGAATGAATACCACTACCACATTGAGCCTAATTTCTTGACTACTACAAAAGGTAAAGATGCGTTGTTAGGATTTTTGTTAGACGGCTTCCCTGTCTATGGTCCCTTAGAAAATGGCACTACGCTGACAAGTGCAAACCTCGATGCCTATCACGGACATAAACACGCCACTGCCGACTATCCAAATGGAATTTATCACTACCACATCACCGCAGACCCTCCTTATATCAATGGCAATGGCTATTTTGGAGTGGCTGGGACGTGGACGAAGTAAAAAAAGAAAAACCATGAAAAATCTATTTATTCTCTTTTGTTGTGTAGGGTTTTGGGTGCAATGCCAAAGCCCACACCACCACAAAAGCCCACACAAACATTTGCCCTCTGCTTCGTTAGAGGGCATTGACCTAAAAATGGCAGACGGATTGACTTATGTGCAAGATACCTTGTTTTCTGGCAAATTGTACCTGCTCAATTCGCCTACGCATGATACTTTGCAAATCAACAACTATTGGCAGGGCTTGCCCGATGGCGAATGGAAAGAATTTTATCTCAATCAGGTCTTGCAGTCTGTTCGTTATTTTGAGAAGGGTAAAAAGACAGGGCAATATTTGGAGTGGTGGGGCAATGGAAAACCCAAATTAGCCTATCATTTTGAGCAAGATGTGTATCAGGGCAGTTGCAAAGACTGGGCAGAAAACGGACAACTTTGGCGTGAACTCCACTACGACCAAGGGCAGGAAGAAGGCAGACAAAAAGTATGGTATGAAAACGGCAAACTCAAAAGCAATTATGTAATTAGCAAAGGTCGCCGTTATGGTTTATTAGGCACTAAAAATTGTAAAAATGTTTCAGATAGCATCTTTTAGCAAAAAAATAATAGGCTTTTGTTTTTTTGCAACCATTCTTTGGGCTTGCAATAGCCCAAAAAAATCAGGAGAATTGGAAGTGTTGCCCTACTACAACACACCCGAATTTAATCCTTTATTTTTGACAAGTAGCAGCGAAGTTACAGAAAAAGTGAGCCACCGCCTTGCTAATTTTGCCTTCACCAACCAAAACGGGCAGGTGATTGACAACAATTTTGTATTTGGCAAAGTCCATGTGGCAAATTTCTTTTTCACTTCTTGTGGTAGCATTTGTCCTGTGATGACAAAAAACCTCAAAACAGTTGCCAAACAATACAAACAAGACGAACAAGTAGCATTTTTGTCGTACAGCGTAACGCCGTGGATAGACAGTTTGCCACGTTTGCAGGAATATGCTCAACGCTATGATATTCAACAACCAAATTGGCATTTTTTGACAGGCAGCAAAGCCAAAACCTATGAATTGGCTCGCCAATCCTATTTTGCAGAGGAAGACATTGGTTTTACCAAAGACAGTACAGAGTTCTTGCACACCGAACATTTTATTTTGGTGGACAAAAATCTCCGCATCAGAGGGATTTACAACGGCACTTTGCTGTTAGAAATGCAGGATTTGGTGGCAGATATTGAGAGGCTGAAAAAGGAGTAGCTGTTATGAATTTTTATACTTACCAAGTTTATAAGCTTGGTAAGTATAAGAGAAATTACCTACACCAATACCTCTTCTTGCTGATTTTGCAACAATTTTAGATTATGCAACATATCTTGAGTCATCATAGAAATTGTATAGTCAGGTTTCCATTGCCAATCTGCTCTTGCTTTGCTGTCGTCTATGCTTTGAGGCCAGGAGTCGGCAATTTTTTGGCGAAAATCAGGTACGTAACTCACCTGAAAATCAGGCTCATAATGGCGTATTTCGGTTGCTAACTCCGAAGGGCAAAAACTCATAGCAGCCAAATTATAGCCCCCACGCAATTTTATTTTGTCAAAATCTGCGTGCATCAAATCTAAGGTAGCTTTGATGGCATCGGGCATATACATCATGGGCAGATACGTGTCAGCCTTCAAAAAACATTGATAAGGCTGTTTGGCTACGGCTTTGTAAAAAATATCTACTGCATAGTCTGTAGTGCCACCACCGGGCGGCGTTTTGTAGCTTATCAGTCCAGGGTAACGCAAGCTGCGTACATCGAGTTGGTAGTTGTCAAAATAATATTTGCACCATCTTTCTCCCGCCAATTTGCTAATTCCATACACAGTACGAGGGTTCATAATGGTGTATTGGGGCGTATAGTTGGGTGGTGTATTAGGTCCAAAAACTGCAATAGAACTTGGAAAATAGACTTTTTCTACTTTTTGCTCTACTGCCACGTCAAAAACATTGAAAGTGCCGTCCATATTGACTTTCCATGCCATTTTTGGATTTTTTTCGCCTGCTGCCGACAAGATAGCTGCCAAATGGTAAATCTGTGTGATTTTGTATTTTCGCACCAGCGTAGCCATTTGTTCGCCATCTAAAATGTCTAATTTTTCAAAAATTCCTTCCGCTATTTCGCCGCCTTTGGGGGGCGTAAGGTCGGTGGCTACTACATTTGCCTCGCCATACAAATTTCGCAAGGCAAGGGTCAATTCAGAGCCGAGTTGCCCACAAGCCCCTGTGATTAAGATTCTATCGTTGTGCATGGTGTTGGTTATTGGTTATATACTTTTCTACATTTAAGGTGTACTCAATGACAAAGGTACAATTTTGCCGTTTTGGAACAACTGCCCATGTGTGGCAAAAAAAGCAATGTATTGTGCCATTTCTTGGCTGCTTACGGGGGCTTGGTAGGTGGGGAAAGCCTTGTGCAACATTTCGGTTTGCACTGCACCCAACGCCAAACAGTTTACAGCTATATTTTGTTCAGCTAATTCTTCGGCAAGGCACTCCGTCAGGTTAGCCAAAGCTGCTTTGCTGGCACTGTACGCCGCCAATCCTCTGAATTTGCTACTGCCCTGATATCCTCCCATGCTGCCAATATTGACAATATGCCCTCGTTGGGTTTTGCCCATAAAAGGCAACACTTTTTTGATAAGGTGAACAGCACCCAAGACGTTGGTTTGGTACATTTGCAACCAATCTTCGTCTGTTAGTTCCAAAAAAGGTTTGTTGAGCAAAGCCCCTGCATTGTTGATGAGTACGTGAATTTCCCCTAATTTGTCTATTTGTTTTTGCAACAGCCCAAAATCATTGCCTGTGATGTTGCCCTCTATGTCTAAGGCAAGTGGCAATAAATTGTCATGACGATACAAAGAATCTGACTGTTTTTTGAGTTCTTGTAGTTTGTCTTCGCTGCGAGAAATAGCCAATACGTAGTTTGCGGGGTTTTCGCTGAGTTGCAAGGCAGTGGCGTAACCTATGCCACTGCTTGCTCCTGTGATAATAATGTTCATCTTTTTTGCAACGTATCTTTAAAGTCTGCAAACATCACATCTTGTACGCCGGGCGAAGCCAAAAAGTCGTGTGGGAAACCCAACTCTATGGCACTCACTTCGGTTAGTTCTTTCATAAATTCGGCAGGAATTTGGAAATTGATGCAACCCAACGAATCTTGAATTTGTGGCACTTTGCGAGAACCTACAATGGGAATAATTTGCTGGTGCTGTTGACGTAGCCAATTCAAAGCAATTTGGGCAGGGCTTGCTTTGAGTTTTTGGGCAATTTCACTCACTTTTTTGGCTATATTGCGGTTTCTTTCGTTCATTTTCACACTTTTTTCGGTCAATCTTGCACCTTCGGCAGCTTTTTCGTTGTGCTTGCCTGTGAGCATACCTGCCCCCAACGGAGCCCAAGGCGTAATAGCCATGCCAAAATGTTTTGCCATGGGTATCAAATCTCTTTCGGCTGTCCGTTGTATCAGGCTGTATTCTATCTGCAAACCTGCAAAAGAAGTCCACCCACGCAAGTCGGCTAAGGTGTTTGCCTGTGCTATGACCCATGCAGGCGTGTCGGATACGCCTACATACAAGACTTTGCCCTGCCTCACCATATCGTCTAAACCTCGCATGACTTCTTCGGGAGAAGTGGTAAAATCCCAAGCATGAACCCAGAGAATGTCTAAATAATTGGTATTCAATCTTTTAAGACTGCCTTCCAAAGACCTTATCAAATTTTTGCGGTGGTTGCCTGCTGCATTAATGTCATCTCTGCGGTCATACAAAGAATATTTGGAGGCAAGCACAAATCTATCTCTTTCTAAGCCGATAAATTCTGCCAAAAATTTTTCACTTGTCCCTTCTGTATAACGGTTGGCAGTGTCTATAAAATTGCCCCCAGCCTTTACAAAAGCATCAAAAATATTTTTGCTTTCTTGTTTGTTTGCTCCTGTCCCCCATTCTTCGCCGAAGGTCATGGCACCCAAGCACAATTCAGATACGCGAAGCCCTGTTTTGCCAAAAAGTTTGTATTGCATGGTTGTTCTTAGTTTTTAGAAACACAAGGTAAGAATTTTATGAAAACAATAAAATTAAAAACTTTTTATTTTTTTAGTGCCAATAAACTTGCTTTTTTCCTAAACCTTAGATAGTTTTAGTAATTAGTTTATTGAGTAGTTTTATTTAGCAAATTCAAAACAATGTATTCCATTTTAACTCTACCCTTGCCTTTTGAGATAGAAACCAAAAATGTTTTGAAAAAAACAACAAGGGCAAGTAGAGAATTGGCAGCGTTGAACAGCATAGCCAAAACTATTCCTAACGAGGCTATTCTTATTAATACCTTGCTCTTGCAAGAGGCAAAAGATAGTTCGGCTGTAGAAAATATCATCACAACGCATGATGAACTGTTTAAAGCAAGTATTTTTTCTACTATGGTAACTTCGGTAGCCTCCAAAGAAGTGCAAAACTATGCAACAGCCCTAAAAAATGGTTTTGAGATTGTTCAGAATACAGGTTTGCTGACGACCAATCACATTATTTATATGCAAGAACTTTTGGAGCAAAACAAAGCAGGATTCAGAAGGCAAGCAGGCACTACACTTAAAAATGCAAGTACAGGAGAAATAATTTATACACCGCCACAAGACTATGACACCATAGCCAACTTGATGAGTAATTTGGTAAATTATATCAACGACAATGCAATGGCAGACACCGACCCGTTGGTAAAAATGGCAATTATTCACTTTCAGTTTGAGAGTATTCACCCTTTTTATGATGGCAATGGACGTACAGGACGCATTATTAATGTGTTGTACCTTATTTTGCAAGGCTTGTTAGATTTGCCTATTTTATATTTGAGTCGTTATGTAATTAGAAATAAACAGGCTTATTACCAAAAATTGCAAGCCGTAAGAGATAATAATGAATGGGAAAATTGGATTATTTTTATGCTCGACGGCGTGGAACAAGTGGCAAAAGAAACTATTGTCTTGATACAAAAAATGAAGGAATTGATGCAACAATACAAACACCAAATTAGGGAAAAATATAGCTTTTACAGTCAGGATTTGCTCAACAACCTTTTTAAACACCCTTATACCAAAATAGAATTTGTAGAAAATGATTTACAAGTAAACAGAATTACAGCAGCCAAATACCTCAACGCATTGGTAACTGGTGGATTTTTGGTAAAACACCAAATAGGGAAAACCAATTATTATATCAACCAACCTTTGTTCGATTTATTTGCAAATAAAGTATGATGTGTATAAAAAAATGCAATTCTTATACATATTGCTTAGTTCATGTATAAAAAAACGAAATTCTTATACATGAGGTACTTCCACAAGCCTGTAAAACCTAAAAAACACAAGAAATGAACATTTTAGACATTTTAAAGCCTATACACATTTTAGCAGGAAGTTTGACCTTGTTGAGTGGCTTTATTGCAATCACAACAAAAAAAGGTCAGCTTTACCACAGAATAGCAGGCAAAGTGTTTTTTTGGTCAATGACTGTTACCACAGCTCTTGGACTGAATGCAGGAATTTTTAGACCTGATTATCAAATTTTTATACCCATAGCCATTATAAGTTTTTATCAAGCAGCTTCGGGCTATAGAATTTTATTTATCAAAAATCTACACAAAGGGCAAAAACCGCAAATCGTAGATTGGGCTTTAACGATTGGTATGGTCTTGACTTCTTTTGTATTCATTTTGTTAGGTATCATAAATTTGGGCAAAGATATTTTCTATTCCATTGTTTTGTTTTCGTTTTCAACTATCGGACTTTATTGTTGCGGTGTCGATTTGTTTAATTACATTAAAAAGCCCGAAAATAAATTGTATTGGCTTTTTATTCATATTTTTAGAATGTCGCATGGGTTTATTGCAGCTATAACAGCTTTTTTGGTAAATAACTCAAAATTATTCCCATTTTTGCCCCAAGTTTTGCTATTAATCATACCCATTGCTATTGGGCAACCAATTATTACGTTTACAATTTGGAGTTACAGAAAAAATTTAGTAAAATCTCAAGAATTAGAAAATATAGTTCTTTGAGAATTTATTAAAAATTTTTTATTCTTTTTAGTAGCCATAAACTTGCTTTTTTCCTAAACCTTAGATAGTTTCTTTACAACCTCGAAGAGGTTGAACATTAATAGCCCTACGTGCAACGTAGGGAAAAAGGTGCAAAGTCACTCCACAACCCCGAAGGGGTTGAACAATGACATATTGCTACACGAATGTTCAACCCCTTCGGGGTTGGATGCACATTTGCAAATACTTCCCTACGTTGCACGTAGGGCTATTGTTGTTCAACCTCTTCGAGGTTGTGAGTTATTCTTAGCTTAATAGCATTGGACTAAAGTCCACACTACATTTATATAAAGTTTTTTGCCCAATGCAACAGAAAATAGCAGCCCTTACCTTAGTGGTAGCAGATTATGATGAAGCCCTTGCGTTTTACACCCAAAAACTCAACTTTGTGCTTTTGGAAGATACGGTGTTGTCTGCCACCAAAAGATGGGTAAAAGTATGTCCGCAAGGGTCAGCTTGTGCTTTACTGTTGGCAAAGGCAAGTAATGAAGAACAAAAAAGTAGGATAGGAAACCAAACAGGAGGCAGAGTATTTTTGTTTTTGCATACAGATAATTTGCAACGAGATTATCAAAATTTGTTAAACCACCAAATTAAGATTGTCAGAGAACCCAGCATAGAACCTTATGGAAAAGTGTTAGTTTTTGAAGATTTATACGGCAATCTTTGGGATTTGATAGAGCCAAAAATACAAGAACCTTAGACCCAATTTTGATTGGAAATCTTATAATAAAACTCTAAAAATATTCATTATTTCCTCTTACTTTTGTGTTAGTATATACATTAAGTAAATATTATTATGAGCAAAAAACTAATTCGTTTTGATTGGGCAGTCAAAAAACTACTTCGTAATAAAGCAAATTTTGCTGTATTAGAAGGTTTTTTATCTGAATTGCTATTTGATACCATTAAAATAGACAGCATATTAGAAAGTGAAGGCAATCAAGAAACTGATGATGACAAGTACAATCGAGTGGATATTTTAACGCAAAACTCTAAAAATGAGTTAGTTATTGTAGAAATTCAAAATACTTATGAAATTGACTACTTTCATAGAATGGCTTATGGTTCTTCCAAAGCCTTAGCAGAGCATTTGGGTTTGGGGCAGGCATATTCGCAAATCAAAAAAGTAATTTCTATCAATGTCGTTTATTTTGATTTAGGACAAGGTAAAGACTATGTGTATAAAGGTAAAACGAATTTTGAAGGTTTGCACGAAAAAGATATTTTGCAACTTTCAATCCAACAAAAAGAAACATTTACCAAAAAAGAAGTTGCTGATATTTTTCCTGAATACTATATCATTAAAGTTAATCAGTTTAACAATATTGCAAAAGATACCTTAGATGAATGGATTTATTTCTTAAAAAATAGTGAAGTCAAAGATAGTTTCAAGGCAAAAGGTTTGGCAGAAGCAAAAGAAGTCTTGGATATCATGCGTTTGGACAAAGAGCAACAATACGGTTACAATCGTTATTTAGACTATTTGCATCTTAAAGCAAGTGAAGTACTTTCGTTGCAAGCAGAAGCAGAGGAAAGGTTAAGAGAAGCAGAGGAAAAAATAAGGCAAAACGAAAATTATAAAAGGTCTGTTGAAATTGCGAAAAAAATGATTTTAGCAGGCTCTACTGATGATTTTATTGCTCAAATGACAGACTTGACAGTTGAGCAAATAAGAAATCTACGAAATCAAAAAGAGTAAAAACTGTGCTTCATACGCTTGTATATTACATTATTCAAAACTAAAAATTCAACATTCATAATTAAAAATTCATAATTATAAAAATGGCTTCAGATAAAGCAACCAAAGGCAGTGGCAAGAAAGATGTACCAGCCTTTTCGAAAGAAACCTACCTTTTTTGGTATGAAAAAATGCAACTCATGCGAAAATTTGAGGAAAAAGCGGGGCAGTTGTATGGTATGCAAAAAATCAAAGGCTTTTGCCACCTCTACATAGGGCAGGAGGCTTGTGCAGCAGGGGCAGTTTCGGCACTTACCAAAGACGACAAATGGATAACAGCCTATCGTGACCATGCTCACCCCTTGGCGTTGGGTACTTCGGCTGGAGCTGTCATGGCAGAACTCTACGCCAAAGCAACAGGCTGCTCGAAAGGAAAAGGTGGCTCTATGCACATCTTCGACAAAAATGTGAACTTCGTAGGCGGACATGGCATCGTGGGCGGACAAGTGCCTTTGGGTGCTGGTTTGGCTTTTGCCGAAAAATATTTAGGCACGACCAACCTCTGTTTTACGGCTATGGGCGACGGGGCAGTGCGTCAAGGTGCTTTGCACGAGGCTTTTAATATGGCAATGAATTGGAAATTGCCTGTGATTTTTGTCATCGAAAACAATGGCTATGCAATGGGTACTTCCGTTGCCCGCACTTCCAATGTAACAGACCTTTACAAGTTGGGCTTGGCTTACGATATGCCTTCTGAACCTGTGGACGGCATGGACGTGGAAGCTGTGCATTTGGCTGTATCGAAAGCTGCCGAAAGAGCAAGAAAAGGCGAAGGACCTACTTTGTTGGAGTTCAGAACTTATCGTTACAAAGGACATTCTATGTCTGACCCGCAAAAATACAGGACAAAAGACGAATTGGAGTCTTACAAACAAAAAGACCCCATAGACCAAGTGAAAGACAAATTGCTGAAATATAAGTTTGCAACCGAAGCAGAAATTGAGGCAATAGACGAAAAAATAAGGCTTGAAGTGGAGGCTGCGGTCAAGTTTGCAGAGGAGTCGCCATATCCTGCACCAGAGGAGGCTTTCAAAGATGTGTATATGCAGGCTGATTATCCGTATATTATGGATTAGTTTTTAGTTTGTTTTTTAACTCCACAAGGACTTAAAGCCCTTGCGGAGTTTTTGATTTGCAAGTTTTGTTAAACCTTTGTTAAAGTCTTTGTACTTTGACAAAGGTTTGCTTTGGTGAAAGAATGACAAGTAAAGTCTATATAACTTTTAGTATCAACTATGTCTTGTTGGTAAATAGCTTTGGTAAGCACACAATTAAAAAATTCATGAAACTTATTAGCTTTTTTACTTAGAAGTCTTATTTTTGCTGCAATAAAATTCTTTAACTCGCAAGACAAATGAATATTCACGAATATCAAGCAAAAGAGCTACTCAAAGGCTTTGGAGTTCGCATTCAAGAGGGCATTGTAGCCTCTACACCGCAGGCTGCCTTAGAAGCAGCCCGCCAACTCAGTGCCGAAACAGGTACAAAATGGTTTGTGGTCAAAGCCCAAATTCATGCTGGAGGCAGAGGCAAGGGTGGTGGGGTGAAATTAGCAAAAAACTTAGACCAAGTACAAGAATTGTCTAAGCAAATCTTAGGTATGCAACTCATTACGCCCCAAACGGGACCCGAAGGCAAAAAAGTACACAAAGTATTAATAGCCCAAGACGTATATTATCCTGGTGAGTCGCCAACGAAAGAGTTTTATATGAGTATTTTGCTCGACCGAGCAAAAGCCTGCCCTGTCATTATTGCGAGTACAGAAGGCGGCATGGACATAGAGGAAGTGGCACACAACACGCCTGAAAAAATTATCAAAGAGTGGATAGACCCCAGCGTAGGTTTGCAACAGTTTCAGGCACGCAAGTTGGCTTTCGAGTTAGGTTTGGAAGGCGAAGCATTTAAAGAAATGGTAAAATTTATTTTTGCCCTTTACAAAGCCTACAACGCCACCGATTCGTCTATGTTTGAGATTAATCCTGTGTTAAAAACTTCTGATAATAAAATTTTGGCAGTAGATGCAAAAGTAAACTTAGACGACAATGCCCTCTATCGTCAAAAGGCTTTGGCAGAAATGCGTGATATAAACGAAGAAGACCCCTTAGAAGTAGAAGCCTCTGCTTCAGGCTTAAATTATGTGAAGTTAGACGGCAACGTGGGCTGTATGGTAAACGGTGCAGGTTTGGCTATGGCAACGATGGACATCATCAAAATTTCAGGCGGTGAACCTGCCAACTTCTTAGACGTAGGCGGCGGTGCTAATGCACAAACTGTGGAAGCTGGTTTCCGCATTATTTTGAAAGACCCCAACGTGAAGGCTATCTTGATTAACATTTTTGGTGGCATTGTCCGTTGCGACAGAGTAGCCAATGGTGTGGTGGAGGCTTACAAAAAAATTGGACAAATCAACATTCCGATTATTGTACGTTTGCAAGGCACAAATGCCGAAGAAGGTGCAAAAGTTATCAACGAGTCGGGCTTAAAAGTAGTATCAGCAATCTTGTTGAAAGATGCAGCCCAACGAGTGAAAGAGGCAATAGGAGGAAAATAAGATTTGTGAATAGTTGCTGTTTATCAAAAGTGCTTTCTATTTCTCGAAACCGAAAGTAAAATCCCAAAGCAAGACTGCTCAAATAAAAAACCTTACAAAGTTTTGAAAACTTTGTAAGGTTTTTGGCTTTTGGTTTTTCAAAAATGTAAATTTTTAGTAGCTTTGTGAAAAACTTAAAATATTAGTGGTATGCAACTTAAAGATTTAGTGGAAAATATATCGTGGGGAATACCTATTTTATCTCAACATTTGACTGATAACGACAGTGAAGGAGCTTATTTGTTCTTAAATTCCAACTGTTTTAAAGAGGATACTATTCTTATCGAAAATACTAAATATGTTCCTTATAAAAATATTCAAAAACATTACACTGCTAAAAAATTATTAAAACTTCAGTATGGTGATTTTATCTTTGATAGTGAAAGTTTTAACTTGGCTCTTTTTACAGAAGAAAGGAATGTTATTGCTTCAGAAAAATTATTAATTATTCGCCCACATAGTGCGTATTTACGTCAAATTTTGCTCAATGATTCGGGGAAATTTTATGTGAAAAATGAACTTAAAAAAGCATTAAGAGCAGAAAATAATTTGGAAAAAG
This sequence comes from Cytophagales bacterium, assembly GCA_013299115.1. Lineage (GTDB taxonomy): Bacteria > Bacteroidota > Bacteroidia > Cytophagales > Thermoflexibacteraceae > JAAFKA01. The sequence goes on along the minus strand of JAAFKA010000013.1, from coordinate 105,452 downwards.
CAAATAATATCATCATTCCCAATAATTTTGAAACTATTGTAGAAATTCAAAAAGAAAGTCTTAGACCTGACCGTTTACCTCTTGATACACTCACGATTAATGTTAGGCAAGGTGTGATGACTTTGGATAAAATATTGAAACGCATAAAATATGGAGAAATTAATCTCAATACAGGTTTTCAACGAAAAGCTGGTTTATGGACAACTGATACTAAAAGTAGATTAATGGAAGCCTTGATAGTAAAACAGCCTATTCCTGCTTTTTATTTTGATGCTACAGAAACTACTGAAGAGGAAAATATTTGGCAAATTGTAGATGGACTTCAACGTCTAACAGCTATTAAGGAATTTGTTATAGATAAAAGTTTTGTATTACAAGAATTATATTATTTACCTCAATATCAAGGCAAAACTTTTGGGCAACTTCCTCGTTCTGCACAAAGAAATATTGAAGAATATGAAGCTATAACTTATATTATTGAGCCTCCAACCCCAAAAGCTGTTAAATATAAAATTTTTAGGTCTATTAACACAAGTGCTTTGAATCTAACTTCGCAAGAAATTCGCCATGCACTTAATCAAGGAAAAGCAGCAAATTGGTTGGCAAAATTTACAGATAAGAGCATTACGCCAGCTTTTGAAAAAGTAGTTCCTGTTTCCGAAATTAATAAAGAACGAATGTTAGACAGAGAAATAGCTTTGCGTTATTTGGCTTTTCGCATGACACATTATGAGGATATAAAAACAAATAGTACCGACTTGCTCGATGATGCAATGGTACAAATATTTACTATTGACGAAGAATTAATAACTAATTATCACAAAGAGTTTGGAGAAGCCTTATTTGTCATAAATTATATTTTTGGAGAAGTTGCTTTTACAAAAGCTATGATAGGCGGACAAAATACAGGTTTTATTAATTCTATTTTCGAAATTTGGACTTATGCTGTTTCAATGGCTACGGAAGAACAACAAGAAATTTTGAAAAGTAGAAAAAAAATTGTTAAAGAAGCAGCCCTTACACTTAATAAAATAGCTAAATTTACGCAATCTATTGAGGAACAACCCTATACTCGTGAAAATTTACGAATTCGGTTTTCAACCATTGAACAATTCATAAAAGAAATCACTAAATGATAAATTATATACATATAAAAAACTTCAAATCTTTAAAAGATATTGAAATAAACTGTGCCAATTTAAACATTTTGACGGGTTTAAATGGTATGGGTAAATCTTCTGTAATTCAAAGTTTGCTTTTGCTTAGGCAATCTTCTGATACACTATCAAAAAAAGAAAAGTATCTAAACCTGAAAGGAGAATATATAGATATTGGTACATATAAAGATGCAATTTTCTGTTTATTTAAAGAAGAAAATTCTATTAAATTTATCTTTGATGTTAAAGAACAGAAGATAAATATTGAAACTTTTGGTTATTCTGAAAGTAATAAAGATAATACGCAACTTTCAATTAAAAGCTCTGTCTTAAAAGCAGATACGAAACAAGAAGCCATTTTTTCTCCTAAAAAATTCCAATACCTAAAAGCAGAAAGAATAAGTGATGAAGGCAGATATAGTACAGATAATAAAAAACTTGAAAATAAAGATTTTGGCAAAACAGGCGAATATGCTTGGCAGTATTTTGTAAAAAATAGGCTAACACCAATTTTATATGAAAGTCTAAAACATTCTAAGGCTACTTCTAATTTAATCAAAGACCAAATGAATGCTTGGTTGAGTGAAATTAGTCCTAATATTATGGTAGAGGCTGATTATGACGAAAATGATAGCACAAAAATAGTTGTTGAATATAAGTTCCGTTTTCTCAATGAAAGCCAAATAGAAGATACAACCATTGATTTTAAACCTAAAAATATAGGTTTTGGTGTGAGTTATGTTTTTTCTGTAATCTTAGCTTTGCTAACCGCAGAAAAAGGAGATTTACTTATCATCGAAAACCCAGAATCTCACCTCCACCCAAAAGGGCAGTCTAAACTTGCCGAACTACTATGTTTGGCTGCACAAAATGGCGTACAGATTTTTTGTGAAACACATAGTGAACATATATTTAACGGAACTCGTTTAGCTGTTGCCAAGAAAATATTAGATTTAGAAAAAGCAAAAATATTTTTCTTCAAACGTAATTTGTTAGCACCCAACAGCATAGTAAAAGAAATTATCTTACAAGACGACGGTTTTATTCAGGAATGGGAAGATGATTTTTTCCAACAATATAACCTCGATGTTAATCAACTTTTTAAGGAAAAAAAGAAAAATGCAAATATTCCTAAATGATAGAAGTTTTTCAGAAAATAAAAATGCTTTTCTGCTTGATTTATACGATATTCTTGATGAGCAAAATCAAGAGGTACTTGTTTCTATGAATAAATGGCTTACTATTCAAGAAGATTTACTTATTTTGAACGAGGGAAATTCAGATTTGAACACAAAAATAAATGCTATGTTTGATACCCCGCTAACAAGGTGTTTTGTTGATTGGGAAGAACATAGTAAGCAAAAGCCAAGCATCAATTATTTTTCGCCCTTATCTCTTTCAAATCAAGACCCCATAAATCAAACTTCTATTGCAGAATGTGCTAAAAGAAAATTCTTAAATCCTGATGAATTATTTTTTGTAATTGATATTTCTGCTGAGTGTGATACTCGTTATGGTAATATTCATATATTGAGAGAGGATACAAATAATCAAAAAGTAACTCTTATAGCCCTAAAAAGTATAGAGGATTTGTCTGATATACAAAATTTTTATTTATATGCAGTTGTGCAAAGTATTGTAGATGACAAAAAAGTTTTTGATAAATTGGTGTCAAAAGTTGAAATCGTCAAACCCAAAACAGATTTTGATTTTAGCCATTGGAAAATAGATGATACAAATGCACTTCCATTAAAGGATTTATCTAATTTATTTTTAGATGCTTATACAGAGGTTAAGCATGATGGAAAAAAATATTCGCCTGAAACTTATACACAAGAGCATAACGAAAAGCAACTATTAGGCGAAAAAGTAGCCTTAATTAATGGTTGGCAACTTGATACTTACCTAAAATCTAAAAATAATAGACTTGTATTCAAGCCACGAAATAAAGCAACAGGTAGTGTAAAGCATTTATCAATGGACACTTTGCATGGTGATTTTGAATTTCATAATACGAATATAAGCAAAAAGGAAGGCAATCATCTGGGGTCAACAAGTATCAATGGAAAAAAATCAAAAATTTCTGTAAACCATCAATTAAAGTTTAGTTAAAAAGATTGCCTGATTCTTTTATTTTTCCTTCCAAATAGCAAGCAATTAATTTTTTTGTGCTAATTTTCAGGCAGTTTTCACACAGCACACGCAAAAGACCGCAAAAGACAATGGATATTTTACTTGGTTTGCAATGGGGCGACGAGGGCAAGGGCAAAGTAGTAGATTTTTTAGCACCCAAATACGACCTGATAGCACGTTTTCAGGGTGGACCCAATGCAGGACACACCCTGCACTTCGAAAATACAAAGCACGTTTTACACCAAATTCCTTCGGGTATTTTTAGAGAAAAACTGCTCAATCTCATAGGCAATGGCGTAGTGTTAGACCCTGTTATTTTCAACAAAGAAATTTTGGCTCTGGTCAATATGGGCTTAGACTTACAAAAAAGATTGGTCGTTTCTAAAAAAGCCCAACTCATCTTGCCTACGCACCGCCTGCTCGATGCTGCCTCCGAAAAAGCAAAAGGTGATAAAAAAATTGGCTCTACACTCAAAGGAATCAGCCCCGCCTATCAAGACAAAATAGGACGGACAGGGCTAAGAGTAGGAGATATTTTGCAAACTGATTTTGCAGATAAATACGCCAAAATAAAGGAAAAACATTTGGCTTGGTTGTCTTTTTACCAATTTCCCTTGCAAGGCACTTTGTCAAATGGTATGAATTACGATTTGGAGGCAATGGAAACAGATTTTTTTGCTGCCATTGAGTCCTTAAAAAAATTGACCTTAGCCGACAGTGAATATTTGGTAAACAGCTATTTGCAACAGGGCAAAAAAGTTTTGGCAGAAGGTGCGCAAGGGTCTTTGTTAGACATAGATTTTGGGTCTTATCCCTTTGTTACAAGTTCCAACACCACCGTAGCAGGTGCCTGCACAGGCTTGGGCGTAGCTCCCAAAAAAGTGGGCGAAGTCTTTGGAATTTTAAAAGCCTATTCTACCAGAGTTGGCGGAGGTCCCTTCCCAACAGAATTGGCAGACGAAACAGGCGAAAAACTACGCAAAATAGGCAATGAATTTGGGGCTACCACAGGCAGAGCCAGACGTTGCGGTTGGTTAGATTTGCCCGCACTCAAATATGCCATTATGCTCAACGGCGTAACGCAACTTTTTATGATGAAGGCAGACGTACTCAACTCTTTTGAGGAAATCAAAATCTGTACGCATTACAAACTACCCGATGGAACTTTGACAGAGCAAATGCCTTTCGAAATCACAGATGTAGTGATTGAACCTGTTTATAAAACTTTCAAAGGCTGGAATTGTGATTTGCAAAACCTCAAATCTTTTGCCGACTTGCCCCCAGCTTTGGCTGCATACATAGCTTTTGTGGAGGAAAGTTTAGACGTGCCTGTTACGCTGTTTTCGTATAGCCCAAATAGGGCAGATACGCTGATGAAGTAAAAACCTTAGAACTAACATTTCTTTGAGAAATGTTAGTTCTGAGTATTGCATCTGTGGCACTACCCGAAAATTTTATAGATTTGTGTGGTAAAAAATTTGTCTAATTTTTTGTTTTAAAATTGCCAAATTCAGAACTTACAATTAAAAATTTACAACTACTTACAATATTATGGAAGAAATTAATTTATACATCGATGACACCAAAGACTCGATGGAAAAAGCCCTCAAACACACCTCACACGAATTGTCTAAAATTCGTGCTGGCAAGGCAATGCCTTCTATGCTCGATGGGTTGATGGTAAACTATTATGGCACACCCACGCCCATAGCCCAAGTTGCCAATGTCAATACGCCTGACGCCCGAACCATTGTGATTAAACCTTGGGAAAAAGCTATGCTTTCGGAGATAGAAAAAGCAATAAAGGCAAGTGATTTGAACATTAATCCGCAAAATGATGGCGAATTGGTGCGACTAAACTTTCCGCCCTTGACCGAAGAAAGACGTAAAGACCTTGTGAAACAGTCGAAAAACGAGGTAGAGGCGGGCAAAGTAAGGGTGCGTGCCATCAGAAAAGACACCAACGAGTCGTTGAAAAAACTCCTCAAAGACGGAGCAGCCGAAGATGCCATCAAAGCAGCCGAAGCCAAAGTGCAGACCATTACCGACAACTACATCAAAAAATTAGATGATGTTTTGGTGGAAAAAGAGAAAGATATTTTGACTATTTAATGCAAATTGCATAATTGTAACCCTGCGCATTGCGTTTGTGGCACTACCATTTTTTGAGACTGTCCGAAAGTCAAAAAATAAAAAATATAAATAATTGATTTTCAATAAATTATATTTTATAAAATTCTAAATTTTTGAATTTTCGGACATTCCCTGCTTTTAGTATATTTTTTGGTAGTGCCATACAAGTTATGCTGTAACTACCTTAGAACTAACATTTCTTTAAGAAATGTTAGTTCTGAGCATTACATCTGTGGCACTACCTATTTTTTTAGTCTTTTACTATACTTTTTTAGTAGTAATTGATAAACTGTTTTGTTTACACTCTAAATACGCTACCAAAATAAAAATTTCTTTTTCTTGTTTAGTTTCAAGTATTCTTTTGCCTCTTTGTAGGCAGCTTGATTTTTTTCGGCAAGGTCTGTAATTTGTTCGCAGAGGGCAATCGCAACTTCTTTTTTGCTTTCTTCTTTAGCTATTCTGAATTGGTAGAGCAAAGAATAAATATTATAACCTGCCTCCAATGAATTGGTTTGCTTAGAAAATTCATTGACTTGCAACAAATATTCTTTTGCTTTTTCTTTATCTCTGTAATTGTAGAGGTACATATAACCCAAATAAAACGCAGCATAACGTCCACTTGTGCCTTCGTAGCCCACCATTTTTTTCTGCACCTTGTCCAAAATACTTCTCGATGCTTTTTCTGCTTCAGTCAGTTTGCCCATTTCGTAAGATAATCTGGCGTAGTTTCGTTCAAAATAGGCATTATCAGGAAAAGTTTTAGCCAAATATTCGGCTATGGGGTAGGCTTTCGATAAGTTCCCCTCCTCGTTGGCGTAAATCCGCATCAGGAAATACTGTGCCTCTGTGCGTGTGTAGAAAGCATATCGAGTAACTTTGTCTAACTGCTGCATACCCAACTCTTTATTTCCCTTTGGAAACAAGGAAATAATAGGTCGCAAAAACTTGTAGTTGTCTGCAATCCAAACCGCATAATAATTGTAGAGAGCATCGCCAAACAAAAATTCAGGACTAAGTTCGTTGGGAGTACGACCTTTTTTTAGAAATTCTAAGGCATTTCGAGAGGCTAAGGTTGCCTTTGTCCAGTGTTTTCTTTCGGCGTGTAGCCTGCCTTTAAATCCGTAGGCTGCTGCCAAAAAGAATTTTGCCTCGTAGTTGGTTTCGTCTTTTTTGTAAATGTCTTTTGCTAAAATAATGGTGGTGTCCATATAATGCAAAAACTTGTCATCATATTGCGTATTTTCTACATTGGGCATAATTTTCCACCATTCGCACAAGCCGAGCAAAAAATAGCTCAAGGGGTGTGTAGGGTGCTTAAATTTGAGCCACCGAAAACCCATGTCGGCTTGCTCAAACTTAAAATTGTAAAGGGCATTGACGGCTTCCGTACATTCGTTTTGCACCAAAATATCGTTAATCAAAATGTCTGCCCGCACATTTTGATTGGTCTGGTCTATTATTTTTAGTGTATCTTCGGTGGTGCTTTGTGCTTGCCCTGTTTGCCAACAAATTCCTAACGCCAACCACACAAAACACAAAAGCAAAAATTTTATTTTTGTCATAGTTATTTTTATCTTTGGTACTTTACTGCGGGCTATTTACTATCCCCAAATGTTTTGCTTTAAACTGCAAAGGCAGCAAGGCTTCTATGGAGTCGGCTACATAAATCTTGTCATTTTCGCCCGCCAAAATGATTTTGATTTGCTGTTCTTGCTTGTTTTCATACTCCACCATAGCTTGGCGGCAAGCCCCACAAGGATTGGCGGGCATAAATTGAGCCGCCGCAGGTTTGTAGGCAGCCACCGCAATTTTTTTGATGATACGACCCGCATAATTTGCCCCTGTGTAATAAATGGCTGTTCTTTCGGCACATAAACCCGAAGGATAAGCCAGATTTTCTTGGTTGCTCCCTGTTACAATCGTGCCATCGTCAAGCAAAATAGCTGCCCCTACGTGAAAACCCGAATAGGGTGCATACGCACTTGCACAAGCAGCTTTGGCTTTTACCAATAGCTCTTGCTCATCGGCGGGCAACTCGTTAGCATGGTCATAGACATTGATAACAGTGCGAATGGTGAGGGTATTTATCATTTATTTTGATGATTTAGACTTTTTAAACTTGTTTGCAAAAATATTTTTCCAAACCCCACAAATATTTTAAACCTTTGTGAGGTTATTGTTTTATATTTTGGCAAAAATGCTGCTACTTTTTTCAATTTTTTTTCTGTATAGACAAAAAATATTTGCTAAACTCGAAAAAGGACTTTAATTTACGCAATATTTTCTAAATTTATAACATAGTTTGCTAATAAATTCGTAAATCTTTATAAATTGTCAATAAGTTAAGCTATTCAATGCAATTTATCCGTTCTTTATACTTGCAAAACCGTTTTTTTTATGCTTTGGCAGCCGTCATAGCTTTATTTATTTTCGGTTTTGTAAATCCTTTTTTGGAAAGTATAGCAAAAATTTTTTTGTTGGTCTTAGTGCTGTTGTTCTTGGCAGACTTATTGATTTTGTATGCTCACAAAGGTAGCAAAATCAAAGGACAAAGAATTTTTGCAGATAAATTATCTAACGGAGATGAGAACGAAATTTTGCTTAGTATTCAAAATAATTATAACTTTGTAGCCAATATTGCAGTCATAGACGAAACGCCGTTTCAGTTTCAGTACAGAAACTTTTTGTTTAACGAAACTTTGCAGCCTAACCAAGCAAAAACATTGCGTTATACATTGCGACCTGTGCGTAGAGGTGAATACAGTTTTGGGGCTTTAAACGTATTTGTCCACCACAACTTAGGGCTGGTGGCTCGCCGTTTTCAGTTTGAAGTAGGCAGAACAGTGCCTGTTTATCCTTCGTATTTGCAAATGCGTAAGTATGAATTGTACGCCATTTCAAACCATTTGATAGAATTAGGGGTAAAAAAAATACGCAAAATAGGACAAAATCGTGAGTTCGACCAAGTGCGTGAATATGTGCAAGGCGATGATATTCGGCTACTAAATTGGACGGCAACGGCACGCAAAAATTCGTTGATGGTCAATCAATACCAAGACGAAAAGTCGCAACAAGTATATAGTGTGTTAGATAAAGGCAGGGCAATGAAAATGCCGTTTGAGGGCATGACTTTATTGGATTATGCTATCAATGCAAGTTTAGTAATTTCCAATATTGCCATTCAAAAATCGGACAAGGCAGGAATTATTACGTTTAGCACCAAAGTAAACAGTAGTTTGCCCGCCAGCAATCAGGCAGGGCAGATGAGCAAAATTTTGGAAGTGCTATACAACCAAAAAACAGCCTACAAAGAGTCGGATTATGAAGCCTTATTCACTAACTTGCGAACCAAAGTAAAACAAAGAAGTTTGGTATTGCTTTACACCAATTTTGAAAGTTTAGCCTCGTTGGAAAGGCAACTCCCTTATTTCAGAAACATAGCCAAGCAGCATTTGTTGGTGGTTATTTTCTTTGAGAATACAGAAATCCACCAGCTGTTGGAACAAAAATCTGTTACAACAGAAGAAATTTATATTAAAACCATTGCACAAAAATTTATTTACGAAAAGAAGTTGATAGTCAAGGAGTTAGCAAAATATGGTATTCATTCTATTTTGACTACGCCTGAAAATCTAACTGTCAATACCATAAACAAATACTTGGAGCTAAAAGCTCGTAACATGATTTAACTAAGACCATGAAAATTCTTTATTCTTCAGAACTCAACGAGGCAGACCGATACACCATTCAACACGAGCCTACCACGCCTATAAAGTTAATGGAAAGGGCTGCGTTGGGGATTAGTGATTGGCTACTTTCCAATAGAAATCCGTACCACCTTCAAAACAAAAAATTAGTATTTTTTTGTGGCACAGGCAATAACGGGGCAGACGGGCTTTGCGTGGCTTACAATCTCCGCCAGATTTGCGACATACACATTTACATAGTCTATGCAGCACCCCAAGTTACCTCTGAATTTGGCTATGCCTTAGACAAATTAAAGAATACTAAATCAGATAAAAAACTTACTTTTTCAGACATATTTGCAGATAAAGACATTCCCGATAGTTTGGGGAAATACGATTTGTGTGTCGATGCCATTTTTGGTATAGGGCTAAATAAACCCGCCAAAACTGTTTCAGGCAGAACCATAGACAAAATCAATGAGGCAAAAATGCCCGTTATTTCGATAGATATTCCTTCGGGTTTGTTTCCTGAACGAAACGAAATTGCAGGGCAAAAACATATTATCTATGCAAATTATACGCTGGCTTTGCACTCACCCAAAGTATCTTTCTTCATAGACGAAAACCTCGATTATTTGGGCAAAGTGGAGTTGATAGACATAGGATTGCACCCCACTTACCTCAAAGATGCCTACGCACATTTTCACACCATAGATGACGAATTAATTAAAAAAAACTATAAACCTCGTCCAAGAGGAGGACATAAAGGTACATTTGGGCATGGTTTGCTTATTGTAGGTAGCGAAGGTAAAATGGGTGCAGCCGTATTAGCAGCCAAAGGTTACCTCCGCAGTGGAGCAGGTATGGTTACGGTACAAGCCCCAAAAGGTGGCGGTGATATATTGCAGACAGCTGTACCCGAAGCCATAGTAAGAGCAGACGAAAGCAATGACAAAATATCAGTAACTTTTCCAGACCTCGATAAATACAAATCCATTGGCATTGGTTGCGGGCTTGGCACAGCAGAAGCTACCAGAAATGCAGTTTTAAAGGTGCTTGCCTCTGCCAATAAACCTTTGGTTATAGATGCCGATGCCCTCAATATCATAGCCGAAAATAGAAATTACCTGTTCCAAATACCCAAGAAAAGTATTTTGACTCCACACCCCAAAGAATTTGATAGAATGTTTGGCAAGGCTATCAACCCTTTTGATAGGATTGTGGCGATGCAACACATCACACGCAAGTACGACATTTGCATGATACTCAAAGGAGCACATGCTGTTGTTTGTTTGCCTGATAATTCTTGTTGGATAAACATCACAGGCAACTCTGGTATGGCAACCGCAGGTAGTGGCGATGTCTTAACAGGTTTGCTTACAGGTCTATTGGCACAAGGCTATGAGTCGGACAAAGCTTGTATGCTCGGCGTCTATATACATGGGCTGGCGGGAGATTTGGCTGCTGCCGACTACTCAAAAGAAGGAATTATTGCTGGCGACATAGCTCAATACATAGGCAAAGCATTTGCCAAATTGGCTTAAATATTATATCAAACACTAACTGTTTTTGAAAACTGTTAGTGTTTGATAACTTTTTTGTATAATTACGTCGATATTTTTCATAGCCCTAAAAATACCAAAATATCATTCTGCGAAACATTATACTTTCTCCTTACGCAGTATTTATTTCATGCACAGGTATTCATAAGTATAAGTGTTGACAATGCTCGTGAACGGAGCAGTTACATACTGTCCAGTATTTGAGTTGTAGTAGTTGTTATTCACTACCACAGATTTTAGGATATTGCCATTAGAACCGTACTGATTAGTTGTGCGATATTCAGAATATTTTTTTCCATTTTCGCCAAAAGATATAGCTAAGACTTGTTTATCTTTTTCGTCATACTCATACAAAGCAAAGAGGAAACTTCTGCCATCATTATATTCAATTATCACTTTTAGTAATTTATTGGTACTGCTATAGGTATTCTTGTAGGAATAAGTAAATTGTCCTGTCCCATCATAATACTTATCTTCTACGACATTACCATTTGCGTCGTATTCAAATGTATTGGAACTTGATGCAATAAATTGGTTTGTTGTTCTATTTTTAGAAAACCTATTTTTTCTTATTACTAATTTTCCTTTGTATTCATACGTAATCATCGTTTCGAGTGCAATAAGGGGACCCTGTATGTGGTCTATATAATGACTCGTATAAAGTTCTTTTATTAGATTACCATTAGCATCAAATTCATAAATATTAGTACCTTGACTTGTCAACTTGCCTGTTTGGTCATAATTTGAGATTTGGGTTTTAACGAGATTATTCCCATCATACTCATAAGTGAACAAATAAGTAAGAATGGATACACCTGTTTTGTTGTCAAATTGCAAAACTTTGGTACGTTTTGTACCAGTGTATTGATATTCTGTTGAAGAAAAAACATAATCACTTGACGATTTAGATTCGGTTTTTATCAACAAATCTCCGTTGTAAGTATATTCAGTATAGTTTCCGTTATCATTAGTTTGCTTAGTAACAAAGCATCTTAACGATGGTGGTTGTAGTTGTGTTTGGGGTTTGGGGACTTCTGACGAGCAACCTGCCAAACCCAAAAAAAATATGATTAAGGAACAATTAAATAAGGTTTGCATAGGATATAAAATCAATTTCCAATTCAATCGCCAAACTAATAAAAACTTTGGAAAAAAGAAAGAAAAAACAACCTAAAATCCTTCTTTTTTTCTCAACACTACCTTTGTTGTTCTATTAGAAAAGTAGTCGATATTGGGGTGGTGCATAACAAAGGTATTTTACAAGCAACTAACGCATATAAACAACAAAGTAAAAGAAAAATTGCGAAAACTCTATTTTTTTATTTCCATTATTTTTCGCCAATCTGCGTAACCCTTCATTGCCAACAAAAAAAGCAAAGCATACAGCACCGCACTAACCCAGTATTGCAAATAGACAAAAAGCACAACAGTTAAGGCATTAATTCCTATCCAAAATAGCCAATTTTCTACTTTTTTTTGGGTAAGCAGGTATTGGGCAACCAAACTAAACGCAAAAATAGGGGCATCGAGCCAAGGAGAAGCACCGCCTGCCCACTGCAAAAATAAACCAATGCCAACTGTACCCAAAAAACCTATTGCGACAAATAAACTAAGGGACTGAAAAGGCAAGGAAGTAATAGGCAAGGTTTGTTTGATTGGGTCGGTGGTTGATTGGTAAAAGAGCCAATGCCACCAACCATAAGCACTGAGCAAGGCAAAAAAGACGTTTAACACGCAAAAACCCCATATTTTGCCCTGAAAAGCCACCCATGTATAGCAACAAGTGGCTGCAATGCCCACACCCCAACCCCAACTATTGGCTTGGGTGTTCAGCCAAACACAAACTAAGGTAAGCAAAGCTCCTGTGAGTTCTAAGGCATTTTGGGTGAGGTAATGTCTAATGAGGTCGAACATATAAAAGTTCTGTTTATGCGTAATTCGTTTGGATTAAAGTTTGCTATTTAATCATTTTGACTATGTTTGTAACTAAATTGTTTCATAAAATTTTAAGGAACAAGAAATACAATCAATCCGAATAAGATTAATTTACAATCTATTTATTCATTCTTAACTTTTTTATATCATGCAAACCAAATTCAAAAGTATTCACCTCTTTAACTTGTTCATGCTCTTGTTGTTAGCCTCTTGTGGAGGGTCTAAAACCGAAACTCCTGCCCCCAAACCAACGGCAGAATTTTCTTTCAGTCCTTCTAATCCGACAACAAATGACGAGATAACTTTTACGGCAACCACCACCAATGCCAAAACCTTTGTGTGGGCATCTGTACCTGCGGGTGTGGTGGGCAATGCAGCCACGTTGAAAACCAAAATTACAACGGCTGGCACTTACCAAGTCAGTTTAACAGCTACAGGTGATGGCGGTAGTATAGTGGCAACCAAAACTTTGACAGTCAGCAGCCCTGTACTGAATCCCGCAGGAGATTTTTCATTCAGCCCAAGCAATGTGGTGGCAGGACAACCTGTTACTTTCACCGCCACCGCCCAAAATGCGGTAAGTTTTGAATGGTCGTCATCTCCCGCAGGATTGAGTTCTACGCAACAAAACCCAACTGCCACCTTTGCCAATGCAGGAAATTACCAAATTACCTTGCGAATCACAGGGGCTGCGGGTAGCACACCTATTGTGGTTACGAAAACTATCACAGTGGCAAGTTCTGCCCCTGTTGCAGATTTCACTTTTTCGCCTACCACCATCACCGCAGGGCAACAGGTTAGTTTTACGGCTACTGCCACCAATGCCACTTCTTTTGCGTGGTCGTCTGTTCCCGCAGGTTTTGCCTCCACCCAACAAAATCCTACCTACACCTTTGTCAATGCAGGTACTTACCAAGTTACCTTAGTGGCTTCGGGTGCAGGTGGCAACACCACTGTTACGAAGGCTGTAACCGTAGCTGCAAGTAGCTTAACGGCTGCTTTCCGTTTTGAGCCTACCCAACCCAAAGCTGGCGAAAGAATAACTTTTATCTACACAGGCACAGGAGCAAGCACGTATGAATGGAGTTCGTTGCCCATTGGTTTCAATGCCACCACAGCCTCCGCCAACTATACTTTCAACACCGCAGGCTCTTATACCGTAATCTTGACAGTGCGTGATGCCTTTGGCAATGTGCAACGCAATACACAAACGGTAACCGTAGCCACAGCCTCCACAGGTGGCGGCACAGGTTGCCAAGACGAGAACAAATGCAATTTGCCCAAATGTTACATCACCAAAACAGTATTGTCGGTAGCAGGTGGCACCACGACAGGCGTATTTGAATACACCACAGTAGCAGGTGTAAAGGTGGTAAGCAAATTAACTTTGACTTCTTCGGTAGGCGTAAGTATCACAAACACAAGCCTTTATGAGTATGATAGTCAAGCAAGAAACACCAAAATTACAACGACTACACAAAATCCTTTTGCTCCTGCAACTACCTCTGTAACCGAACATCTTTACAATGGTTGCCAAAGAACAAGAACTAACAATTTGAGTAGCAACGTCTTGCAAAGCTATAGCACCTACGAATATGATGGGTCGGGCAGATTAGTAAAAACATTGAGTTATAATGCAAGCAACCAACTTACAGGTCAAAATATTTACAGCAACTTTACGGCAGAAGGGCAACCGCAAAACGAAGACCAACTCAACAGTACAGGTGCTGTAACCGCAAAAATCACGACAACTTACCAAAATTGCCAACCACTTCGGGTAATTGGTAGAGATGCTGCGGGAAATATCGCAACAGACCTCACAGGGGAGTTTTTTCCTAACCGAATGTTGTCTAAAACAACCGTCATCTCCAATACACCCGCAGGGAGTGTAACAGCGGTGAATACATACGAGTACCAATGTGATTAGCAGCAAAAGAGTGTATAAGCTCCCTATAAGGTTTTAAAACCTTATAGGGAGGCTATTATTTATTTACCTTTCATCGTTTGCACTTTTCTGTTAAAAAATCTTAATTCATAGTCATTGATAATTTTTTTGCGTACATTTTGTTTATATTGCTAACTTATAATCACTTCATTTCTTGTTTATGAAAATCATACATTTTATCAAGTACATCACCTTAGGCACAGCCCTTACGGTTTGTACGTCTTATATGCCACCCGATGGCAAAGACAAAAATAGTGTGTTGCTCTATGTGCTGGCAGAAGGGCTGACCGCAGGGCATTACGAAGCTCGCAACATAGACGACAACCTCTCGAAAAAGGTCTATCAGTTGTACCTCAAAAATCTGGACAACAACAAGCAGTTTCTTACCCAAGAAGACCTTGCCAAATTGCAACCTTTTGCCACCAAAATAGATGATGAAATTAAAGAAGGTCGTTATGATTTTTTTACGACTTCTTACGACATTATCAACCAAAAAGTGAAAACCGTTGCAGGTTTTTACAAAGAACTACTGGCACAGCCTTTTGATTTTACGCAAGACGAAAAATTTGAAAGAGATGACGAAAAATTGAGTTTTGCAGCCAATGATGCAACCCTCAAAGAGCAGTGGCGTTTGCGATTAAAATACAGCACCTTAGCTATGTTGGTCAGCAATTTGGAAAGTGAGGAGAAAAAAGCCAAAGACTCAGCAGGTTATAAACCCAAAAAACAAGACGTATTGGAGGCTGAAGCCCGCAAAAAAGTTGAAAAGTCTTATACAGAATGGTTCGACAACCTCAATAAATTGGAAAGAGCAGACCGTTGGTCGGTGTATATCAACGCCATTACAGGTGGCTATGACCCACACACTACGTATTATTCGCCATCGAACAAGCAAAATTTCGACATCGAAATGACAGGGCAGTTTGAGGGCATCGGGGCTACTTTGCAAGAAAGAGAAGGCAACATTAGAGTAGCAGATATTTTGCCTGGTAGTGCCTCTTGGCGACAAGGACAACTCAAAGCTGGCGACTTCATTATCAAGGTGGCACAAGATGGCAAAGATGCCGTAGATGTTACCAATATGCGACTCGACAAAGTGGTGCAGCAGATACGTGGCAAAAGAGGAACAAAAGTAATTTTGACTACCAAAAAAGCCGATGGCAGCATCGTAGAAATTCCAATAGTGCGTGATGTAGTAATATTGGAAGAAAAATATGCAAAATCTGCGGTTATAGAGGCTCAACAAAACAAAAACAAAGTGGGCTACATCAACCTGCCAGGGTTTTATGCAGATTTTAACAACAAAGGCAGTCGCAGTTGTGCCGAAGACGTGAAAAAAGAATTGGTAAAATTGCAAGCCGAAAACATAAACAGCGTGGTGTTAGACCTCCGCAACAATGGCGGCGGCTCTTTGCGAGATGTAATAGATATGATGGGTTTGTTTATAGACAAAGGACCCGTAGTGCAGGTAAAAAGCAGAGATGGACAGCCTTTGGTGTATGACGACACAGACCCTCGCCTGATTTATGACGGCAATTTGGTAATTTTGGTTAATTCTTTCAGTGCTTCAGCTTCCGAAATTTTGGCTGCTGCGGTGCAAGATTACAAACGTGGAATTGTAATGGGTAGCCCTGCCACTTTTGGTAAAGGAACAGTGCAAAAAATTTTGGATTTAGACAATTTTTTGCCTTCTGAATACCAAGAAGTGAAACCTTTGGGCAATTTGACTTTGACTATGCAAAAATTTTATAGGGTAAACGGCGGGGCTACGCAACTCAAAGGCGTAGTACCAGACGTGATAATGAATGATGTGTATAGCTTTTTGCCTTTGGGCGAAAAAGACCAAGACAACCCAATGGTTTGGGACGAAATCAGGTCTTTGCCTGTAAAACAATGGTTGAGTGGCGACCAAGTAAGTCTGTTGGTAGAAAAAAGCAACAAACGGATTAAGAAAAGTGAGGTTTTCAAACGGATTAACGAAAGTGCCGAAAGAGCCAAAAAAATGCGTGAGGAGAGTCTTATTTCTTTGAAACTAAGCAGCTACCGAGCCGAACTCAAAGAAGACAGAGAAGAAAACAAACGTATGGAGGAAGCCCAAAAAGATACTCCCGAAGTGAATGTTTTTGCTCTGAAAACAGACGAAACTGCCAACAACAGCACGCCTGAAAACAAAGAAAAAGCCGACAGGTTTTATAAAAATCTCAAAAAAGATGTCTATTTGCAAGAGGCAATGAATGTATTGGCTGATATGCAAAACGACAAAATGATAGTGAATGTGAACAAAAAATAAGGTTGGTTTTGGTTGTCTGACAGTTTTTGTGTAAATACAAATATTTGATTTATCAAATGCCTCTTTGCTTTCCAAGTCTTAAAGACTTGGAAAGTATGTTTCAAAACTCCTACGGAGTTTTGATGTGATGAAGTTCACGTTTTCTATAAATATTTCACTCCTACGGAGTTAAAATGAATTGAAACTCTTTCTTGCTTTTTCAATTTACCCAACCTGTAACCACACTTCCCAGCAATTTTGCAATTTGGTTTTTGGTTTGGGTTAGTTGCAAATGCGTTGTCAAAATAGTTTCCTCCTCTTCGGGTGCAGCAAGGTTTTGTAATTTTTGGAGGTTTTCTGCAATAATTTTCTCCAATAATCTATGTTTTAGTCGCAAAATATTGGAGTAAACAGATTTTGGCAATACGTCTGTTTCTTGGGGAATAAAAATGCCGTACATTTTCTGCCAATTTTCGCTAATACTGTACTTCTCCCAAAGCAAGTGGCTGACCATTGTTTGCACTTCGGGACTGCCTTTTGCCATTAAATATTCCACATCTACCACCTCGTTTTTTTGGGTAGCTGTTTGGTACAAAGTCAAAATTTCTTTATACACAGGCGTATGAAACGTGATTTCGACCAGTTCCTCAAACAAATATTGCCAAAGTTGTTGCTCATTATTTACATAATATTGCCCATAACGCAGCAGCAGACGGATACTTTCTTTTTCTTGGTAACCTATAATTTTTTCTACACTTTCTTTGCTCACAGCCTCCAAAGTTTGGGCTGTTAATCCTTCTATCAACGCATCTTGTTGGAGTTCAGTAGCAAATACTTGGTTTTGTGTGGCAGTTTGTTGGCTTGCCTTTTTCTGTTCGGCTATTACCAATTTGTTACTTTCAGCAATCAAAATATCTTCGCTGATGCCTAATAGTTGGCTGGTTTGCTTAAAAAAAACAGCCCTTTTGATAGAATCAGGAATTTTTGATATACTTTCTACTATGTTGCGAATGATACCTGCTTTTTTTACAGGGTCATTACCAACCTCGCCCAAATACAATTCAGTCTTGAATGTAATAAAATCTTTGCTTTTGCTCGCCAAATATTGCCGAAAAGCCTCGCCACCTACTTTGCGTACATAACTATCGGGGTCTTCGTTGTCGGGAAATACAACAGCTTTTACGTTCATGCCCTGTGCCAACAACAAATCTATGCCCCGCAAGGCTGCTTTAATCCCTGCACTGTCGCCATCATACAAAACGGTAATATTGTCGGTAAATCTTTTAATCAACCGAATTTGATTGTCGGTTAAGGCAGTGCCAGAGCTTGCCACCACGTTTTCAATGCCGTTTTGGTGCAAAGAAAGCACATCAGTATAGCCTTCGGTCAAAAAACATTCCTCTTGATTGCGTATTGCATTTTTTGCTTGATAAATGCCATACAAAATTTCATTCTTAATATAAACCTCTGTTTCAGGGCTGTTTAGGTACTTTGGTTTGTCGTCTTTTTTCAGAGTTCTTGCACCAAAACCTATTGTTTTGCCCGCCAAATTATGAATAGGAAACATTACCCTACCCCGAAACCTGTCATAAGTTTTGCCATCATCTTTTTTGATAATTAGCCCTGACTTTTCCAAAATCTCTTGCGAAAATCCTTTTGCTAAGGCTTTGCTCTCTAAGCCCTGCCACGCATCGAGGCTATAACCCAACTCAAATTTTTGAATAGTTGCCTGATTAAAACCTCTTTCTTTGAAGTAGCCCAAGCCCAAACTTTGCCCTTCGTCTGTTTGCATCAGGTCTTGACTATATTTTTCTTTGGCAAATTGCAAGGCTATCAACAAACTTTCACGCAAAGACTGCTGGGCTGCTTGCTCGTCTGTGGTATGCGTTTCCTCTATTTCTATGTGGTATTTTTTAGCCAAATATCGCAAAGCCTCTGGGTAACTGCACTTATCAGCTTCCATCACAAAGGTAACAGCATTGCCTGCTTTGTGGCAACCAAAACAATGAAAAATCCCCTTGCTCGGCGATACAGAAAAAGATGGAGTTCTTTCGTTGTGAAAAGGGCAACAGGCTTGCCAACTACTGCCTTTCTTTTTCAGGCTCACAAAGTCAGAAACCACATCGACTATTTCTACGGCTTGCTGGATTTTTTGTATGGTGTTTGGAGAAATGGACATTTACGTTTGGTTAGTAGGCTCTGCTAAATTGATTGGTTTCACTCTGCTCGTAGTTCTTGGATTTGTTCGATAGATAAGCCTGTATCTTCTGCTATAATTTCTATTGAAGTTCCACGTTTAAGCATTTTCTTAGCAACTTGGATTTTACCTTCTCTTTCTGCTGCCAATCTATACGCCTCTGTTGCACTTTCTGCTGCATTGCGGTTTTTATTTTCTGTTAGTTCTTCGGGGCTAAGTTGTTCATAATCAATCAATTCAGCAACCTTTTTTACACCATGATTTTTGAGGTTAATGCTTGGGTTTTCAGGATTTTTGATTGACTCTTTTACCAAACTTAACCAATCTCTATACCCTTCTGGTGTGGTATCTTTGATGTAATGATGGTTTAAGAAAATTAATTTGTGTCCAAACACGTCAAACTCTTTGCCCTCTAAATCGAATAAATTGCTGTGGTGGAACAAAATATCTCTTTCTACTATTTTGCCGTTTCTTTCAGTCCCTACATATTTGCCTGTAAAAACCGCAATGGTGTAAACAACTTTATCAGTTTTGTATTCTTTTGAATTGCGTTGCATCTCGGCTATTGCCATATTGTGATACAACAAAAATCTGTCAAAATTATAGTCGTAGTCGACCTTCTGAATTTCTACAATCACTCGTTGGTCTTTGCTTTGGGCAAAGATGTCGTATCGGCAGTCGTTACTGTTGAAGTCAATATGGGCTATTTTAGGTCGGTTCGCCGTTGCGACAAACCGTTTTTCAGTTTCTACTGTTGCAGGCACAAAGTCCACGTTAAATAAATCCCTTACCAAACATTGCAAGACAAATTTATCTGTAAAAGCCTTTTTGAAGATGACTTCATTTGCTAAGTTTCCGAGCATAGTTTTTTGTTATTTATAGGGCAAAGATATGAAAAAGACTTAAAAAGTTTTAAAGGAATGATAATTAAATAAACTACCTTTTTTTTAAGTCCTAACGGACTTAGAAAATGAATTGTAAGAAAAGACAGTTTATTTAATTATCATTCCGGGAGAAATTAGTTACGTTGCGTGGTCTTAGACAACTAACTTGCATTTTGTGGGATTTGATAAAACCGAGCAAATAAATTATAGTAGAACTATTTAGTTGCCAGAAGACAACCCCTTGAATAAAGTAAACTTTTACTTTTTCAAGGTATTAAACCAACCTTTTGCCCAAATAATGCTGGGCAGGAGGCAAGTATTGTGGTCACCGCCACGCAAAGGATTGATTATCTCGATAGTTGGGGCACCATTTCTTTCAAAAAACTGCTTTGCCTTTACTGCATTTTCGTAATAAACGTGTCGGTCTGCATCGCAATGGCAGAATTTTAAGGGGGCTACGGGTTTCCAATCATACACATCACTGTTGCGAAGGGCAAGCACAGTAGGGTGAGTTTGGCGGTTGGTTCTAATTTTTTGCAACTCTTCGGGTTTCAAAATTGCCGTTGGTATTTTGCTTGCAGGCAAAATAGCTTCCAATTCTGCACTGCTAAAAGGCATGGCTGCTGTAAAAAACGGTGGCAAAGTCGTATTGTAAGGACTTGCCAAAGCACTTGGCACATCGGGATACATTTTGTAAATTGGATTTTGCGAAAACAATACATAAGGCAGGTAAGAAGGTGCAACATAAGGCGTTGGTTTCAACAAACTATCCATCTGCAAACCACTCAAATCTGTAGGGGCAGCCATTGGCGAACTTGCCGTAATTTTAAATTCGGTGGCGTGTTTTGCCTCTATTTCTTTCTGCACCGCCAACGTAACGTGACCTCCTTGCGAATAACCAAAGATAAATAATTGGTCGTTGAGGTTGATAGACAAGGTTTTACAGAGTTCTTTGGTGGCTCGCAACATATCTACACAAGCTGTTGCCTCTGTAGCTGCGTGCATATAAGGGTGCAACATGGGACTTTCTCCCAAGCCCAAAAAGTCGGGCATTGCCGTTACATACCCCTCCGTACCGAAGGCTAAACCCACCTGAAAACCTGTCCCTAATTGCGAAGGTACATCTGTTTTTTTCAGTACGGTGCCATGATGAAAACTTGCCAAAGGCAATGCCTTCGTAACCTGTTGCGGAATAGCCACCAAACCCGATGCTTGTATGGCATTGCCCGAAGGGTCTATGGTTTCGTATAGCACTTTGTAGAGGGCAACATCATATTCAGGCTTGATGCTTTGGGCTGCTGCGGGTGAAAGTAACTGAAAAGCCAACACAATTTGGCTTTTTTCATAAACAGCCAAGCCTACTTTGGTTTGGCTAATCATTTTGCCACGTTGGGCTGTTTTGGGTGTTTCCTCTGTTTTAGAACAGGCAAAAAAAGCTGCCAAAATCAAAGTGTAACAAAGTAATTTTAATTTGGTGCGTGGCATGAATAGTTATTTTTGATAATGATACAAAAATAACTTATATTTTTATTATTTGTTGCCTTTTCAATAAGATAAACTTAATTGGTGTCTTTGCTTGTGTCTTTGCTCTTTGCTATTTTCCAAAATACCGCAAATACATTTCAAAATCGTGGGAGTTTTGATAACCAGGAACAGTAGTCATTACTTTGTCTTTGTTGATATAAATCATAGAAGGATAACTTTCTACTTTTGTCAAATATTGGCTCAATTGTGGCAAACCAATGACCTGATTTTGAATTTTTATCATTTTTTGCTGGTCGGCATTGATGCGGACAGCATAATAATTGGCGTTGATATAATCCACAATGGCAGGCTTAGAAAAAGTTTCGTTTTCCATTTTTTTGCACCCACCACTCCACGCTGCGTGAATATTAACCAAAATAGGTTTCCGTTCTTTTTCGGAGAGCAGCACAGCTTCCTCCAAACTCAACCAATGAATGGCAGAGGGTTCTTTGGCAGCAACGGCGGCTTGCGTGTCTTTGTTTACGAACAAGACCACCAACCCCAATAAAATTAAAAATGGTAGCAAGGTTTTAATCATAATGCTATTCATATCACAAAAAGTTATTTGATACTTTATAAACAACTTTTATTCCAAACCTCTGGAAATCTATAAATTGTTTTTGTTTAATATTTAACACAATAACTTAAACAAAATATTTTTAATCACGTTATTATGAATGTAACATACGCCTTGTGTGTGGTGTTTGTAACATACGCCTTGCGTGTGGTGTTCGTAACATACGCCTTGCGTGTGGTGTTTGTAACATACGCCTTGCGTGTGGTGTTCGTAACATACGCCTTGCGTGTGGTGTTTGTAACATACGCTTTAGCGTGTGGTATTTGCAAAGAGTACATAAAAAGAACTTTTTGCACATTAAAATTGTCTTTGATTTACAAGGCTTTATCTAATTTTTATTTTTAACCCCAACTACATGAAAGTTGCAGTTTTCCGCAAAGAACATTTTAATGCTGCCCATCGTCTGAACAACCCGAATTGGAGTGACGAAAAAAACGAAAAAGTTTTTGGCAAGTGTAACAACAAATACTATCACGGACATAACTACGAGTTGATAGTAAAAGTGGTAGGCGAAGTAGATGAAGAAACAGGTTATGTGGTAGATATGAAAGTATTGAGTGAACTTATCAAAACCGAAATTGTTGATAAGTTAGACCACCGCAACCTGAACCTCGATATTGAGGAGTTTAAACACCTCAACCCTACGGCAGAAAATATAGCCGTAGTGATTTACAATATTTTGCGTAAACAGATAGACAAAAAACACGATTTAAAAGTAACTCTCTATGAAACTGAAAGAAACTTTGTTGAGTACCCCGCCAATTAATGGCAATGGTTTTGCACACACCAAACAGAAAAAAACCATAGACGAAATGCAGTTGATAGATACCATCGGTGACGAACACATTGCAACGTCTTTTGATACGCCTATGCGTGCCGATGCTTTTCTGATGAGTGACGAAACCAAAATAGCTGCAATAGAAAAACATTTTGCAGAAATTATGAACATTTTGGGCTTAGACCTCAATGACGACAGCCTGCGAGGTACGCCACACCGCGTAGCCAAAATGTACGTAAAAGAGGTGTTTAGCGGACTGAATCCGAAAAACAAGCCCGATGTCAAGCTGTTTGACAATAAATACAAATACAACGAAATGTTGGTAGAAAAAGACATTACGTTTTATTCTAATTGCGAGCATCATTTTGTTCCTATCATTGGCAAGGCACACATTGCTTATGTTGCCAATGGCAAGGTCATTGGCTTGTCGAAACTAAACAGAATTGTGCAGTATTTTGCCAAACGTCCACAAGTGCAAGAAAGGCTCACTGTGCAGATAGCCGAAGAACTCAAAAGAGTTTTGCAAAGCGAAGACGTAGCAGTGGTTATAGATGCTGTCCACCTTTGCGTGTCCTCACGTGGTGTGCAAGACGTGAATAGCAGCACGGTTACGGCGGCTTATCATGGCAAATTTCAAAACGAAGCCACCAGAGCAGAGTTTCTGAAGTATGTGGGCAAATAATGCTGTTATTGCTTTTTTACCAAAAACATAGAACTTGGAAAATGGTCGTGGTAAGCAGGCAAATCCTGAAAAGGTGCTATAGTTTCAGGCATAGTAAAATGCCGAGTATGCCGCGACTCGGTAGAAAGACAAAAATCAACTAACAATAAATTGGTAGCTAATTTGCTCTTAGCTTTTTGGTTGGCAGTGGTTTTGGTATCCAAAAAACTACTCAATAAAAAACTTGCAAACAAGCCCAACAAACAAGAGCAAAAAGACAGATAAGCAATTAATAGTTTTTTGTTCATATCATCTGAAATTAGGTGTTACTGTTTTACATAGATAAACAACCCCACAAAAGCATAAAACTTTTGTGGGGTTGTCTTTTGAAAAAGTCTTGCAAAAATTATTTTTTCTTTGCTGGTGCTGCTCCTTTTCCGCCTTTTCCTACTGGTGCTGCTTGACCTGGTTTTGGTCTTTTTGCACCGTATTTAGAACGGCGTTGTTTTCTTCCATTTACACCTGCGGTGTCTAAGGCACCCCTTACAATGTGGTAACGTACACCTGGCAAGTCTTTTACCCTTCCGCCTCTGATTAAGACGATAGAGTGTTCTTGCAAGTTATGACCTTCGCCCGGAATGTATGCGTTTACTTCTTTGGTATTAGACAAACGTACACGAGCCACTTTGCGTAGAGCTGAGTTTGGTTTTTTTGGTGTCGTTGTATATACCCTTGTGCAAACCCCTCTGCGTTGCGGACAAGAGTCCAACGCTGGAGATTTAGATTTAAAGGTTATTTTTTCCCTTCCTTTCCTTACTAACTGTTGTATTGTAGGCATTTATGAAAATAAATTTAGAATTTTTTTAGACTTCTTAGTGATTTTAGTCCGCAAAGATAATAGCTTTGTTTGATTATACAAAATGTTTATCAAATTTTTCGGTCTTTTATGCGTAAAAAAATCTTGATTGTGAGTCCTGCCCACCCCTTGCGTGGGGGCATTGCTGCTTCGAGTGAAAGATTGGCACAGGCTTTTATGGAGGCGGGGCATGAAGTAGAGTTGTTGAGTTTCAGTTTGCAATACCCTGATTTCCTATTTCCTGGTACTTCGCAATTTACAGACGAGCCTGCACCGCAAGGGCTTGCCATTCAGAGCAAACTCAATTCTGTCAATCCTCTGAATTGGTTGATAATGGGCTTGGCATATAGAAAAAAGCAATTTGATTTGGTTGTTTGTCGGTTTTGGTTGCCGTTTCTGTCGCCTTGTTTGGGTACTTTTTTGCGTTTGCTACCAAAATCCACACCCATTGTTACGATTACAGACAACATAGTGCCACACGAAAAAAGAATAGGTGATGCTTTGTTTATCCGCTATTTTTTGTCGGCTTGCGATGCAGTGGTGGCTATGTCGAGGTCAGTTTTGGCAGATGCAGCCGTTTTTGCACCCAAGAAACAGCATTTTTATCACCCTCACCCCATTTACGATACCTACGGAGAGGCAATAGATAGAAATGCAGCCTTAGCAAAATTGCAACTACCAACAGACTTTACTTATTTGCTTTTTTTCGGTTTTATCAGGGCTTACAAAGGATTGGATTTGCTGTTGGAGGCTTTGGCAGATAAAAGATTGCAAAATTTGCCACTTCGGTTGATAATTGCAGGAGAATTTTATGAAAACCAAGAAAAATACGAGGAGTTGATTCGCAACTATAATTTGGAGAGCAAAATCATCAGGGCTACGCATTTTATCCCTTCTTCGGAGGTAGCTACCTATTTTTCGGCTGCCGATTTGTTGGTGCAGCCCTACAAACACGCCACACAAAGCGGCGTTTCGCAAGTTGCCTATCACTTCGAAAAACCTATTGTGGTAACAGATGTTGGCGGGTTGAGTGAGATAATTCCCGATGGCAAAGTGGGTTATGTGGTAAAAGTAGAGGCAAAAGCTGTGGCAGATGCTATTCACGATTTTGTGGTAAACCAAAGACAAACTGAATTTACAGCCAATATTCGACAAGAAAAACCTCGATTTCAGTGGGCAAGTATGGTGGAGTTGTTGTTGGGCTGTTGCAAGTAAAAAAACAGTAAAAAAACAGAAACCATCTTTCCCGTCTTGCGGCGAAAAAGATGGTCAATCATTCTGCAAACTTCTGAATTTTGAGAAGTCGGCAATTAATTTTGTTTCTGAAATGGGCGAATTTCTACTTTTCCGTTCTCTTCAAAAATAGGACAACCCTTTGAAATCTCTACAGCCTCGTTAATGTCTTTTGCGTTAATGATAAGATAGCCATTAACCATTTCTTTGGCTTCGATAAAAGCTCCATCTGTTACGACTTTACTTTTTCCACTAACCTGTTTACCTGTACGTTGAAGAGATTCGCCTCCTGCAAGGATTCCTTTCTGACCAAGACCTTGCATCCAGGTTATCCACGATTGAATGTATGCCATAGCTTCTTTGGAATCATTGGCATTGTCGGGGTGAGTGTCACCGCCTCTGAATAAAAACATAAATTTTTCCATGTTGATTTGATTTTTTTGTTACTTTATATTTACTTTTGTAGTGCAAATATTCAGAGTTAAAATAAATAAATCAAGTAGGACGTTTTAAATGTGTAAGTATGAAAAATAATACTAATATTGAAAATCAAGAAGATAAGCCAGAAAAAAAAATCATTTTTGATGAAAATTCTTGTCCAGTAACGGCAACTATGAAAGTTTTGGGTGGAAAATGGAAAGCAATTTTAATTAATGCTATCTATCATACCTCTCCTGCAAGGTTTGGAGAATTGAAGCGAAGTGTAAAGGGCATTACTCAATCGATGCTTACGCAGCAGTTGAGAGAATTAGAAGATGATGGAATTATTAGCAGGAAAATCTATGCTGAAATTCCGCCAAGAGTAGAATACACATTAACAGAGTTTGGATTGACCCTTTCGCCAATCATACTATCAATGGCGAAATGGGGAAAGGAATATAGAATAAAGAAGCAAAATGGTATGAAACACTAAAAATTATAGCCTATTAAGTTACAGCTTTTTCGTAGTTAGTTTTTATTGCTTATCAAAGCTATTTCTTCGGCAGTGAGGTTGTAAAGTTGGTAAACTAATTGGTTGATTTGTTTTTCAAGATTCTCGTTGAGTTCTTTTTTTGCCACAACTTCATTTTGTAACTCTACAAAGTCTTTTTCTATTTGTAATTTAATTTTAAAAGAAGCTGCATTTAGTTTTTTTTGAGGTTTGCCCTTATCTACTTCTGTAACAAACTCTTGAAAGTTCAAATCAAACCACTTTTCTAATTTTTTAGAAATTTTTTTAGGGCTAAAATCTTTGGGCAATAGCCTTACAAAAGCACTACTCAATTCCTCTATTTCCTGATAATTAGCTAAGAGTTTATTGGTAAGCAAATTGAGTTGTGGGTTATTTACGTCTGCTAAAGGGCAAACTTTGAGATAAATAGGCTTAATTTCATAATCAAAGAATTTTTTTGAAAAAATCCACTGAAATAAATTTGAATTTAAGATGCCCAACAAACCATTGAGTTGATAACCTTCCTTTGCAATAATGTTGGATAATCTATTCAAATTGTACTTTTTATCTTTGTCAATAGTGGCTATAATTCGTCTTTTCAAAGACAAATTGCGAGTACGTACCACTAAAATTTTTTCAGTATCAAAAAACTTTTTATCAGGTAAACTACGCCCTAAATCTTTTTTTGATTTTACAAATTCCTTATCATACATAATCCAACCACTTGTATTGACAACACCATAACGAGAAATATCGTCTCCTGCAACCATTAAATGATAATGCTCATTAATTTTTTTATCAGCAACCAATTCATTACGAATATAACCTGTATTGATACCAACACCAAACTCAAAACCTTGTTCGAGAGAAGGATAAGTTTGAAATAATTTATTCAATAGCTGGTGTTCATTATCATTCAGCAAATAATCGAAAGCCAAATCTGGATTACTTTTTAACCTATCTTGTGCAATGGTATAAGGTTGTGTTTCCTCTAACAACATGGGGGGTGTAGGCACTAAAATTTTAATTTGTTGATTATCTTTTTGAGGTTTTGAACATACCAAAATAATAGTATCTACCGTAGCTTCGTCAAAAACTCCACCACCCAAAGGTGCTAAAAGTTCCATTGCTGTATTTTCTACCAATAATTGCCGAAGTTTATAGAAAGAACTTTGCACCAAAAAACTTGCCGAAGTAATAAATCCCAATTTGCCCTTTGCTTTTAACAAGTTCAAAGATTTTTCTATAAAAAACTTATAAGCCTCATAATTTCCTTCACTTACTTTGTAGTGTTTATGATAATAAGGTTTCAAATGTTCATTATTGGTATTTCGGTAAGTGTACGGAGGATTTCCCACCACCACATCAAACTGAAACGGAAAAGCCTGTTGCCAATCGAAAGCCAAGTCGGTTACAGCTTTATCGGAGATTAGCGAATTGCCTTGTTTGATGTTGGGCGAAAGGTCGAGGTCTGTTTTACTTAGCTTTTGCAAATTGCTTTTTGTCAATTCCACACTATTTTTGTCTATGTCCACACCAAAAAGATTGTGAGTAACAATGTGGTGTGCCGTATTTTGAATAGTAGGAAAATGAGTTTGGTAGAGTTGTTGCAAAAATGCAAAAGCCTCACACAAAAAGACACCATCGCCACAAGCATTGTCTAAAACCTTAATATTTTGCAAAGCCTCAAAAGATTGATTATCAGCCCAACAATTCCCAATGGTTTGCTCAATAATATACTTTGCCACCAACTGTTGGGTGTAAAATACGCCATATTCCTTCCGAAATGCAGGAGGTAAAGCTTGGTCGTAGTTAGTTTTCATTGGTTTTATATTTGGCTTCTACTTTTTGTATTTCTGTTTCGTCTAACTGAAAAAGTTGATAAACCAAAGTATCTATTAATTTGTCGGCATCGAGCAATTCATAATGAAATTGTTTTGCTACAGCTTGTTTACTTGCCAAATATTCAAATAACTCCTCTTTTTGTTTTAAAGTGAGGTGTATTTTTTGTTTTTGAAACTCTTTCAAAATTCCTTTGGGAGATATTGTAAACCAATTTTCTATATTTTTGCTTGTTTTTTGCAAACCAAAATTAGCCACAAGCATTTGTATAAATTTTTGTGATAAAGTTTCTAATTCTTGATTTGCTTTTAACAAATTATTGACCTGATTAATAAATAGTTGCTGTTTTTCCAATGAAATAATAGGAATAGCAAAATTCTTAAAATCATTCAAACTAAATGCAGGAAAATCATCTCTTTGCAAAGAAGTATTAAAATTAACTTGACAATAACTAAATAATTTGCTGTTTAGAACTGCCAAAATATATTTTAAATCAAAGTTGCTATCATTGTCATAAATTGCATATAAATTTTTCTTAAAAGCAAAAATTTCTTCTGTATAAGTCATGTTCAGACGAAACTGACGACTGACTAATTGACGAGCCAAAATTTTTGGACATTCGTATAAAGTCAATGGTTTGTTTTCTTGCAAACTATCATAATTAACAAATACATCTGTATTTTCTTTGCTAATATTGTATCTAAATACTTGATTATTAAACCATTGCAAATTAAAAATAGCTGTTTTTCTCTTAGATAATTCACTTTCTTTGGGTGGCAAACAACCTCTATTTATTTTTGCTATTTCTCCCAATTTGACAGTTCTGGCAGCAAACCAAACCTTGTCGCCGATAGGCAAAAGGTCTTTATTCAAAAAAACTTTGCCATATCTTTCCCAAACACTTTTGTCAAAAGTTACAAAATTTTCAATTTCTATTTTACCTTTTTCAGCTTTTATGTCATATTGAAAAGTCTTTGTAGGTTTTGGTGATAGTTTATTTTTAACAATTACAATAGAAGTATCCACATAAGCATCAAAAACATTATATGGCAACTGCACAATTTGCCGAATGTGTTTATTTTGTAGCAAAGCATTTCTAAAATTGGCGTAATTATCACCAGAAAACCACGTATTAGGCACTATAAAACCTAAAAAACTATTTGGGCTTTTCAATAATTGAAATGATTTTTCGAAAAAAGCAATGTATGTATTGTAATTGCCCTGCACAAATTCATAGCCCCTAAATTTTTCGGGAGGCAATACCACATACGGAGGATTTCCCACCACCACATCAAACTGAAACGGAAAAGCCTGTTGCCAATCGAAAGCCAAGTCGGTTACAGCTTTGTCGGCGATTAGCGAATTGCCTTGTTTGATGTTGGGCGAAAGGTCAGACAAAGGCACAGCTTTATTTGCTTGCAAAATCCAGAGAGAAAGTTTGGTTATTTCCACACTTTCCATGTTCAAATCTACGCCAAACAAGTTGTTTTCTATGATTTCCTTCCGAATTTGCCACATTTGCATACTGTTTTCGAAGGTAAAGCCTTGTTCTTGGCTGTTTTTCTGTTGGTTTTGCTCGGCTTGCAACTCCCGCAAAACCATCTGCCACTCCACCCACAAAAAGTTGAACACCGCCACCAAAAAAGCCCCACTCCCACAGGCGGGGTCTAACACCCGCAAACTCCGCAAGACAGTTTGGTAGTCTTCCCAAAATTCTTTGGTTTCGTTTTGGTATTTTTCCAATAAAATTTCCTTTTGCTCCTCCAACCACGCCCCTACGCTATGCTGCACAATATATTGCGTAATGTAGTCGGGCGTATAGAAAACGCCGTCTATCTTGCGTTTGCTTTCCAATTTGCCCTCCTCCAACTGCCCGTTGTGCGTGGTAACTTGTTCTTTCAGCTTTTCTAAATCTGCAATAGACTGTTCGAAGATATGCCCCAAAATTGTAACATTCAAATCACTTTGAAAGTCGTGTTTCAGCAAAAATTCTATCAACGAATGGAGTTGAAAATCCTTGATTATCAGGCTGTTCAGGAAGTGGTCATCTGCAAACAAACCGCCATTGAACAAAGGAATTTTGCGACTAAAACCTTTGTTATAAGACTTAAAAGTTTTGCGTAGCAGTTCCCAAAAAAAGTCGTCTTGCTCAAAATAAATATTGCCCGCCAACTGTTTCATTTCGCCCAAGACGTTTGCCATCGGTATCACATCACGAGTAAAACAGATAAAAATTAGTCGGTCTATCAGTTTTTGTGTAGCAGCCAAAACGTCTAATTGGCTTTTTTCGGGGTTGGTTCTACACAAACTAAAAAACAAAATTTCGCGTAAATCTCTGTAACTATTGTAAAACTCTATGGTGATTTTCTCCTCCGCAGCCCTTCGTTCTGCATACAAACTATCTGTAAATGAGGGACTTGTGCCTTCGCCCTGCCCAAACAGCCTACTTTTGTGCAGCAAAAACAAAAACTTGTCGAGGTTGCTATTGACTAGCAAATCCTTCACCTGAAACTCCTCATATCGCAACATATCGGAGGCATGATAGAGCCGTATTTCCTCTATGTTCGACACAATGACCCAACTGCAATGCCCTCCCAACTTCGGCACATAACCAAAGGCTTGTTCTATTGGCGTTGCTTTATCAGCCCTCTCACGTTGTTTATTGTCTAAATTTATTGTCGTGCCTTTTATCTCTACCACCGCCTTCACAAACCGATGGGCTGGCGTGGTTTCGTTGCCCACTTTAAACAGCCCCAACACCGCATCGGGTCTGGTAGCATCTACATTGGTGCGGGGTTTTACCTCTAAGTTCCACTGTTCTACGCCCTGATAGTCGTAATCCAAAACTTCGCCCAAAATATCACCCAAAAAAAACATATCTTGTTGGGTTTCTTTCAGGTCTATAGCCTTGCCACTTGCAATAGCAGCCTGCCATTTGCGAACAACAGCAACTTTATGCTCCAAATTGGCAAGCCCTTTGGTAAAATTGCGTAGCTTGTCTTGCGGAAAATCTTTGGGCGAAAATAGGGGAAACATAAGAAGAAAAATTTACAGTTGCTCAAAAACTTCCAATATTAATAATTTTTGGAGTTTTAATAGTTTTGTGATTTTCAGGAACTATAATGCTCACGGGTGCAGGCAAACCGACTTCTCCTTCCTTTTTAGCTATCCAGACTTTATAAATAGTTCCAGCCAAAGTAGTAGCCCCAAAACCACTGCCTGCTGTTCTTGACACATTGACCCTTGTTATTTCTACGGGCTGAGCATAAAATTTGCAATTTTCGTAGTCTTTTTTCAGTGCATAAGGCTCTACTGAGCTACGCAAAGTAATTTTGTCCGTTGATTCGTTTACCAAACTACCTCCCGCAATAGTTGCAAATTTGGAAGCACACTCGGCTAAATTTTTGGAAGTAGAGAGTAGGTCTATGTATTGTACCAATACTTTTTTCACTTCTGCGGGCAACTGCCCTACAGAGATGTCATTGGCTTTGCCTTGTGCTTGTGCTGTAAATAGGAATAAAAAGTAACAACAGCCAACCAATAATTGTTTGCTAAATAGAGTCTTCATATCAAAAATACTTCACTTCGTAAAATAATAGCTGCTAAACACATCATAGCCCTGCCAATTTTCAATGTCATCGAAACGGTAGCCGAAGTTTTGATTTTTGGGTCGGGTAGCCATTTTAATTTGCTTAATGTATTGTGAGAGTGGCGTGAGCAAAGTTTTTGCATTTTCTGCTCCGCCATAAAGCCACAATTTTACGTCTGTATTGTCAAGTCCCAGTTCTTTGGCTACCAATAGCACGAAATAAACCATGTCCATTGCATCTTGATAAGCAAAAGAATTAAAAAAATTGAGTTTGCCACTTCTAAAATTGGCAATACAAATATTGTCTGCATTGACCAATACGTGCAGGTGATTGCTGTCCAATCTATCGGGATTTTTGCTTACACCCTCCAAAAAAGCACCTGTTTGGTGTACCCAAATTACTTCCCTATCTCTGTATAGATTTTTGCTCCACTCATAAACAGGTTTTTGCACCCCAAAATGACAATAACAGCCTTGCCCCAAGTGTTTGGTGTGTTGGAGGGCAAAAGGTTTGGAGTCTATTTCAGTATTAAGGCGGAGAAAAGTAGCCCCATAATTGGCGTGGTGATATTCGTCTGGCACAAAACTGTAATGCAAATTGCAGTCCATCAGGTAGATAGCCTTCCAGTTAGCCGTAGGCAAAAATGGGTGCGACTTGATAAAATTAGCTAAACCCACCACTTGCAAAGACTCGTCTTCGGTCAAAAAGTCGTGGTATTCGTAAAGCATACAACGGTCTATTTTGGTGTCAAAAACGGCTACTTCTATGTGTTGTTTGCCTAATTTTAGGCACAGAAAGTAATGAGCTATGGTGTCGGCATTGAATAAATCATCTCTTACCTTCGTCTTTAATTTGTGGGTCTGCATACTATCAAGTGCTAAAATATGTTTGAGTGCTTGCAAGTTGTATATTTTGACTATACTTTGCAAAGTTTTTACCTCTTTTTTGCAGATTGTGGTGTTAAAAACCTTATTTATTGTAAAGAAATGGTTTGCAGACAACCTCTACAATCTAAAAACCACGCTATTATTGTTTTAAAGGTTACTTTTGATATTTTTTTGATAAAACTTTGTTTATTTAGTTCAAAAAACTAAATTTGCTTACATCAATGGTCGTTATATTTTTTAGAAGTTATTGCGTACCAAAACAAACTACATTACTTCATTCTTTACGATTATGAGATTGCAAATCATGAGATTGAGAATCAGCTACTTATTCATTTTTTGCTTCTTTGGGCTACATTTGAGTTTACAAGCTGCTGAACTTATCATTACAGGCGTATATCATGGAACTAACTTGTATGTGCAGAACCCACATGATGGCAAAGGAAATTACTGTATTTCAGAGGTTTATCTTAATAACAAGAGAGTAGAACACGCCGCCACTACTGCCTTCGATATAGACCTATCTGCTTTGCAGCTAAAAGATGCTATTACAGTTAAAATCATACATAGAGATGATTGTATGCCCAAAATTATGAACCTCAATGCCATAAAAGCACGTGAGGAATTTCAGTTCACAAACATAGAGGCTACTGACGATAAAATAATTTGGGTAGCAAAAGGAGAGAAAAAATTTGGGCAATACTTTATCGAAGTATTCAAAAACAATGCGTGGATGATAGACAAAGTTTTTAATTGCAAAGCCCAACAAGGCAATAATGTATATGATTCGCCTATTTCTCATGCCTCTGGCACAAACAAATACAGGATTAAATATTTAGAGATTAGCGGAAAATCTAACTATTCGCAAGAAGTTAGTTTTGTTTCTGACGCCGAAAGAGTTACTTTTTATCCCAAAAGTGTATTAGAGGAAATCACCTTCTCCAAAGTTGTCAAGTTTGAAGTACTCGATATCTATTATAACGTACTGATTCGGGGCAACGGGGCTTCCATAGATTGTGCAAAGCTCAAATCAGGCAGTTATTATTTAATTTTTGACAACAGAACAGAAAAGTTTTTAAAAAAGTAGCCCTATACAAGCCCAGTTGCAACCTTACGAATCCATGACAAGGTTTTTTCAGCACTACTCAAATGCAAATTAGGAAAAGATGGATGTCAGCCTGTTGACGAAGTACAAAGGAGCAAAATGGCTCTCAACTTCCTGCCAATCAAGCTGATTGTCCAAGAGAATCAGCCCTGCTGGAGGTTGATAAAAGTTAGCATTGGACTCAAGTCCAATGCTATTAAGCTAAGAATAACTCACAACCTCGAAGATGTTGGACAACAATAGCCCTACGTGCAACGTAGGGACACAATGCACGAGAATCTTCTGCCGTTGCTTGTGTCCTCACACAAGCAACTCACAGCAAAGTTGTTTGTAAGAACACAAACAACGGCAAGGGACATAAACACGGATATTGTGCGGACTAAAGTCCGCACTACAGCAAAAAAGGTTGGAGATTTCTCCCCAACCTTTTTTATGTAGTGTGGACTTTAGTCCACACAATTTCAGATTTACTTTACAGCTTAGTCAAGTAAACGACCTGTACCGTAATGTGCATCTCTTGTATAAGTCATACCAGTAAATGCATCAAATCTGATGTTGTCTTGGTTCAAATGACTGTTGTAGATACCATTGATACCACCGCCTTCAAAGCCACCAAACACTGTGAATGGTTGATTAGCTCTGTGAACAGAAGTACCAGTATCTTGACGTTGCCATCTGTTACCTACACCATAACCAGAACCACCGTTATCAACGCGGATAGCGTAGATTCTTCTGTGTCTTGCAGAAGTGTTTCCGTTATCTACTTCAATCAAAGCAGTACCAGTAGCAGCCGTAGCACCTACAAAGCCAGTTTGTGGCATTTCAAAGAACACAGGCAAGGTAGCTGGTGTAAATGCACCACCTGTAGCCGAAGCATTACCTTGTGTGATTTGAGAATAGCTACCAGCGTAAGCAACTTGTGTTATCATGTCTGTACCAGCAGCACCGTTAGGTGTTAATCTACCAAACGTAACCGCAGATACTACACCAGACTGAGGATTAGTAGCAGAAGGCGTAATGATAGCCGTAGCACCTACACCTGTAGGTCCAGCAACTGCATTAGTCTGTCTTGTCAAATCTTCAGACAAACGGTCTATTACTCTTACGTTCAAAGGCGTAGTAGCAGTGATGTTGTAAGCAGGAGCAGAGTTAGCAGCAAAAGTGATTCTACCACCACTACCAGCAGGACCAGCACCACCTACACGAATTAAACCACCTACGCTATTGATTCTGTTACCAGCAGCAGTAATGTTAGGTATTGCAGCATTAGCAGAATTGACAGCACCAGTGCCAGTTAATCTAATCAAACCACCCACGCTTGGAGAAACAGGGTTAGCAGCAGGAGCTGTACCAAAAGCACCAGTGAAATCTGTCAAATCCAAACCACCACCGAATACAATCACATCAGGCGTAGTAGCATAACCAGCACCAGCAGCAGTGATAGTGAAATCAATGAAACCAGGTGTAGCAGGAGTTCTACCTCTTTGAATTTCAGCAGAAGCATTAGCTATCGCATTCAAGAAACCAACGATGTCACCAGCCAACAACTGAGCAGTACCAGTCAAACCTAATGGTGTATTTGCAGAAGCAATATCAGCAGGTTGGGAAATTGTTGCTGATGCAGTACCATTACTCAAAGTAACTCTATTGCCTCGGAAGAACGGATTAGGAACTAACGTAGCAGTAGTATTTGAAGTAAAGTTACCAGCATTTGAAACAGGCGCAGCATAACCAGAACCTGGATTCAAGATACGAGCACCAAGCAATGTGTTACCTGTTCCGTTACCAGTGTTGTTTAATACAGGTACACCCCAAGCAAACGCATTGTTTACAGAAGGAGCAGTAGGAGCAGAGAAAGCTACCAACATTTCATTACCGAATAAGTAACCAACTTGTTGAACTGTAGCACCAGGCAATACACCGCTAAGTGTACCAATAATAGGCACGCCAGCAGCAACACCAATCGTTACTCCATCCAAAGTATTAGAAGAAATACCGTTAGAAGCACTTGCAATACGGGCTACATCAGTATTCAACGTAGTGTTCGCATTGTTGTACGAGTAAGAATTGATACCTGTACCTGTGCTTTGCGTTTGTGCACCACCTACTCTACCTAATACACGCAAGGTATTACCATAACGACTAGGAATTACGTTGATACCAATTAAAGTAGTACCCACAGCAAACGGAGCAGCACCACCTAAGAAGTCATTGTTATCAGCACCAGAGTTCAAACCCGCAATAGGCGTTGAAGTCAATTGGATTTTAACAATTTTACCAAAACTTGGGCTGTTAGGATTGTTACTTACCGTTGCAACTACAGGCATACTTCTTACATTAGCAGCAGTTTGCGCACCAATAACAGCTTCTGTAGCAGCATTTGGGGTAATTTGAATCGTTGGTACAAAAGTATAACGAGAACCCCATCCTTGATTAGCTGCAAATGTTACGCTATTAGATGTAAATGAATTAACATTTCCTGCACCCACAGAGAATATTCTCTCTGCTTCAGTAGTAGAAATGTTAGTAGCACCTGCACCTGCGTTGAATTTAATAAGACCAGGTCCACCAGAAATGAACAAGTTTTTACCACCTACCGCAGGAGCTGCATTAGCTAAGAAACCATTTGTACTAATTGTTTCTCCAAAAGAGAAGTTAATAAATGGCATGCTACCAGCAGGATAAAAACCAGTACCAGTAATAGATACTTCTTGGATAGCACCCACACCACCAAAAGGAGCACCACCAGTACCACCTACAAGACCAGATGTTACACCAACACCAGCAGGTGTGCCAGGCGTACCAACAGTAGCAGGAGGAACAGGAGGAATAGGAGCAATAGGCACACCTGCAAGATTGTAAGTAGCATTATAATCTACAAATAATCTTGCTGCAGCTTGAGTAATAGTAACACCAGGCGTAGTATAACCTCTTGTAGGGTCAGCCGAAGTAGGCTGGTCTGTTTCAGTAAATACAGGCGTTGGCAAGTAGTTAGTAAATGTACCGCCAGCAGTAATACCTTCTCCTAATCCTGTTGAAGGTGTTGCAAAAATAAAACCTGCACCACCGTCAATTACTTGAGCAAAGGAGTTCAAAGGCACCAAACCACTACCAGTTGTTCCACTTGGCGTAAATTGACCACCAAAACCAATGTTGCTAACAATGTCTGTTCTTGTGAAAGTCAAAGGCAAGAAAGTGTCATCAGCGGCATAACCAGCACCAGCATTGCCAATGTTTAAGCCCACAACGCCTTGGTGATTCCAATCAGAAGCAGCCAATTGTTGAGCAGTAGGCTGTGCAGCACCCAAATAAGCTAATGAAGTTGTATTAGCAGGAGGATTAAATGGTTGATAAGCACTCATAATTGCAGTAAACGTAGCACCAGAACCAGCAGCAGCTGTCAAGGTTACGTTAGGTGCAGTCATATACAAACCAGAATTGTTAATTCTCAAATTTGGTGCAGTGTGGTTACCTGGAACACCGTTTACACCTGGCACTTCGAAATTAGATTTCCAAGCACCAGCTACTTGTGCTGTAAATGTAGCAGAAACTACGGCAGGCGTAGTAAATGCCTGAATAGAAATTTGTGGACGAGAAACACCAACAGGAACATCTGTAGGCACTACTGTAGGTCCGTACAAGAATCTTTCAGGACGAGGACCTGTGCTACCAGTTTGTACAGTTTTAGGAATCAACTGACCTCTTTCGTTGTAATACGTTCTGTAATCAGCAAATTCAGCGAAACGCAACTGAATTGGCAAACCACCAGCCGTAGAAGGAACTAACATAGAGTAAGTAGATACATTCATACCACCAGCTTGTGTGCCAGCAGTCAAACCACTTCTCAAAATATCAGTGCTACCAGTAGGTGGCGTAGCAGAGTAAGCTATTCTTTGGATTGCACCAGAACGAACAGGTACGCCGAAAGAGTTTACACCTTCGCCATTAGACTCAGCTAAGAATCTTTGGTGGAAATAAGGCAAACCGTTTACAGAACCGTCGTTTCTTGTCATGTCGATAGCTGCTGTAACAATAGATCTTGTTCCAGTACCAGCACCGCCATTAAACACCTCATTAGTCAAAGGCTCTTCTCTGTCGTTAGTCAAATCACCTTCGTAATACACGTTACCTCTTACAGTAGCCATTCTTGTAGCATCTGTGCTTAACTCAAACATAGGCACTACGTTACCTACATAGATAGTAGCGTTGTTAGGCACACCACCATCAGGAGTCAAGTTAGCTACATAGTTTACCTCTGTCATGTTTGCAGCAGTGATGTTTACCGTAACTTCACCACTTCTCAAATCACCAAAAGTAAACACACCATTTGCAGCGAAGTTTACGTTAGCTATTGGTGTTGTAGGTGTAGTAATAGGTCCACCGCCTGAACCAGAAGGCATAGAAGTCATACCTACTGTAGAAACTCTACCGAACTGCGTGATTGTTACCACTGCGTTAGCAATCGCATTCTCAGTACGTCCACCTTGTGTAGGTCCACCAGAACCAGACACCATATCAGTACCTCTCACAGGGATTACAGTATAAAATACTTTACCACCTGCATTGGCTTTTTCCAATTGGTCAACTGCATTTTGCCAGTTTAACAAAGCTACTCTGTCTGTCATTGCTTGTACTCTTGACAAAGAGTCAATTTGGCGAGTTACTCTAGCACGTTGTGCTTCAAGTCTAAATGCATCTGTTTCGGTGAAGGTAGTTTTGCTACAAGCCGCCAAAGAAGCACCTGCTAATAGTAAAGTACCAAAACGAATTGGATAATTTACGAGATTTTTGTTCATAATTTAAAAATGTTAATTGTAATTAAGTTTATTAATTCACGCACAAAGTTATGACTAAAATTTAGGTTTGCAAAAGTTATAAGAAAAATTATATTTTTTTTTGCCTATTTTTCCTTCGCAAAGGTTTTATAGGGGCATTGATTGTATGAATACTTTGCAAACCTGCCTTCTGCGTGTCTATTGATATGACCCTACTCACAAAAGAATGGTTGCATGGGGAGTAAAAAAAATTTATGTTTTTTTAACTTTTGGACTTATTTGCTTTCAAACAATTTGCAAGATAGTATAAAAAAAGCCACCCCTTTGCAGAGGTGGCTTTTTTTACACTATTCAAAAAACCTTAAAGCCTATTTGAAAGCCTTGAATTGAACTCTACGGTTCAAAGCACGGTTGTTT
This sequence comes from Cytophagales bacterium, assembly GCA_013299115.1. GTDB lineage: Bacteria > Bacteroidota > Bacteroidia > Cytophagales > Thermoflexibacteraceae > JAAFKA01. Next base: position 66,378 of record JAAFKA010000013.1, on the reverse strand, counting down.
TTGTCAGGTTTACCATCAACCATATTAGGTACAGTAGGTTGAGTTTCGCCAAAACCACCAGCATCTATACGAGATTCAGGAATACCTTTGCTTAGTAAGTATCTTTTTGCAGCAGCAGCACGTCTTTCAGACAAACCTTGATTGTATTCGTCTTTACCTACGTCATCTGTGTGTGCGCCAATTCTTACTTTAGCTTTTGGATAGTCTTGCAAGTATTTCACTACCAAATTCAAGTTTTCGATAGAACGTGGTACTAACGAAGCATCGAGTTCTTTTGGAGTAAGGTTGCGAGGTCTTGCCGTTTCGAAGTTGATGTTGTCAAAAGTAGCATCAACAAAAGCATCCATATAGACAAAACGATTGATTGTGTCGCCATCTACTTTGTTTGTCAAGTCGATAGGTTGGATTTTGTCGTCATAGTCTTTTACTTTGCCTGTGGCAGTGTAAGTAGTTCCCGCAGCTAAGAGCATCGTAAATTTGCCTTTGTCAGCTTTTTTGAACTCCTGTACTTTGCCTTTTTCGTTGTCGTTTTTCACGTCTAAGTCGGCTTCGAGCATTTCTTTCGATACGCCATCAACAACAGTAATGGTAGCCAATACACCTTTTTTCTGCAATCTTACTTCTTTTTCGCAAGATGTCCACATATTGAAAGTAGTCAAATCTGCAATGAAAGTGTAAGGTTTGTAGTCGGGGTGTTCTACTAATACTTTGTATTTGTTAGTTTCTGTAAACACAGAACCAAAACGACCACCTTGTGCTTCTTCAGACTTCAATTTGTAGTTCATTGGTCTGGTGATGTTTTCCACAGTTACCGTAGCTGTCAAAGGCTTACGAGTAGCCGAGTCTATTACTACACCTTTGAAGAAACAAGTACGTCTTGGACGCAAGCCTTCTGGGATAGCAATATTGAAAATATCGTGAGAAGAACCATAGTAAGCCGAGAAGAAACCTAATACGTGAGGCTCATCACCCGCAGGGGCAATGGACATAGGACCATCTTCTAAGATAGAGTAGCCTGTGTTTTTCACGTAGTGCGGTGTGTCCATTGGTTTTGGCTCACCCCAGCTACCACCTTCTTTCATTTCTGAAACGTAAATATTCCAGTCATAAGTTCTTTCAGGAGAACCACCACCTCTTGTTGAAGAGAAGTAGATAGTTTGTCCATCAGGACCAATGTGCGGATATTTGTCGCAATCAGCATTGATAGGAGCAGGCAATTCTTCTACGCCACCCCAAGAACCATCTTCTTGCAATTTAGCTACCATTAATTTGTAGCACAAAGGCTTGCCTTTTGGTTCTTTTTTCTTCGCTGTACCTTCTGCACCAGTGGCAGCAGGAGCAGCAGAAGCTGTTGCGTTGTCGCCACTTGCAGACTTACGCATGAAGTAAAGGCGTTGTCCGTCAGGAGAAATAGAAGGAAAACCTTCATAATCACCTGTATTGACTGCACCTTTTACAGGCATGGGTTCACCCCATTTGTCGCCTTGTTTGTCTGAATAGTAGATGTCTTCTGCTTGACTACCTGCAATTTTTGCGAAGTAGTAAATGCGGTTGCCATCATACGTAAAGAAGGGACCTCCAATGAGGTCGCCAGCTGCTGCCTTGGCATTGATAGACTCGATAGCCGTAGGCTCTGTCCACCAACCGTTAGAGTCTTTTTTAGACTCCCATAGACGATAATAGCCTTCAAATTTCTTTCCTTTGCGGTTAGATTGATAGACTAAAGTTTTGCCGTCAGGACTAATAGCTGGTGCAAATTCGTCGTCAAGCAACTCATTAATAATTATCGGTAGGCGTTGGCGTTTGGGTTGCACATCAGCTTTATACAACCTGTCACTCAATTCGACTTCCTTTTTTTGTGCATTTGCCTCTTGTGAGCCAAAAAATAGCGTTGCACTTAGGAATGCCAAACCGACATATTTGCTACTATGTTTCATAGGTTTAAACATTAAATTTAAGCGTAAATTTAGGTTATTAAATACAATTTGGTTTCAAAAGTAGTTTATTATCTCTAAACAACGTAATTTTTTGCTATGAATTTTGCAAAAAATTGTTTAGGGCTAACAAAGATACAAGCATTTTCGCAAATTTAAGCTAATTTGCAACAATTTATAAAACTAAGTAGCAAAAATTATTCAAATTTATTTTTAAGTGCCGTTTTTTGAGGGTGTTTTTTTGGGTAGCAATCAAATTTAGGTTATTTTTGCGGTAGTTACAAAAAAATTTACAATACAAACTGCTATCTACTATTTAAAGAAAGTTGTGTAGTAGTGTAGTGTGGGCTTCAGCCCACACCTTTTTAATGATACAGTTTAATAATACAGACTATATTTTGCACAAATTCATACAAAAGTTGGCGTTTAAAAGCCTGTATTGAGTTATGTGTGGGCTGAAGCCCACACCTTTTTAATGATACAGTTTAATAATACAGACTATATTTTGCACAAATTCATACAAAAGTTGGCGTTTAAAAGCCTGTATTGAGTTATGTGTGGGCTGAAGCCCACACCTTTTTAATGATACAGTTTAATAATACGGACTATATTTTGCACAAATTCATACAAAAGTTGGCGTTTAAAAGCCTGTATTGAGTTATGTGTGGGCTTCAGCCCACGCCTTTTTAATGATACAGTTTAATAATACAGACTATATTTTGCACAAATTCATACAAAAGTTGGCGTTTAAAAGCCTGTATTGAGTTATGTGTGGGCTGAAGCCCACACTACATATATAACTAACTACTATCTACCACCATGCGTATAGGTTTATTTTTTGGCTCTTTCAATCCCATTCACATTGGGCATTTGATTATAGGCAATGCAATGGCGGAATTTGGCGACTTAAATCAGGTTTGGTTTGTCGTGTCGCCACACAATCCGCTAAAAAAGAAAAGTACCTTGCTTCACGAGTTCGATAGAATAGATATGGTGAGGCTTGCCATTGCCGACCACCCGAAGTTTGTAGCCTCTGATGTGGAGTTTCATTTGCCCAAGCCGAGCTATACCATTGATACGTTAAAACATTTGCAACAAAAATATCCTCAACACCAATTTAAGCTCATCATTGGCGAAGACAACTTGGGGAGTCTGCACAAATGGAAAGATTATGAACAGTTGTTGGCAACTGCCGAATTTTTGGTTTATCGCAGACCTGCTGCCGAAGTGTCGCCGTTTCACCAGCACCCCCAAGTGAAGTTTATAGAGTCGCCAATGGTAGAAATTTCGGCTACTTATATTCGCGAGTCTATTCAACAAGGCAAATCTATTCGTTATTTGGTACATAGAGATGTTGAAAATTTTATTAAATTGAAAAAGTTTTATTTAATCTAAAAGGATAACTATCCTTGTATATGAAGTTACACCAAAGCAAATGCAAAAAATAGTCATTCTGTTGCAACAATTTATAGACCAAAACAAACTATTGACAGCCTTTGTTGGGCTGTTTGCTTGCTTTTTTCTTTTTACTCAACTCTCTTTTCAGCCCCGCCAACGGTTTACTTTGCAGGTTTTTACGCCTTTGTATCACACTTCGCAAGTGCCTAAGATGACTGCTTTGCTCATTACCTATACCGATTCTTTAATTTCGCCTCGATATTTTACCGACACCACCCGCCGAAATGCCTTAGCAAAACAGTTGTTAAAGTTTTATCAATACCACAATTTTCGACCTGTTTGGTTGCCTGCGGGTTGGGTGCTACCCAAAACAGACTCCTTGCTCAATACTTTGCGGACAGCCGACACCGAAGGGCTGCGTACACAAGATTATTGGACAGACAGCCTGAGAAAAGCCTATTTTCGTTTGACTTTGCAAGCCCAAACACCGCAAGAACCAGCCACGCTGCAAAAAATAGCCAAATTAGACGTTTTGTTGTCGGCTTCGCTGTTGAGTTTTGCCTTGCACAGCCGTTGTGGGCGAATTACTTTTGCCAAAGAAAAATATAAGTTTGAACAGTGGCAAACGCCGCAACAGTTGCAAGATAGTGTAGCTTTGCAAGTATTTCAGGGTTTGTATAGGCAAAATTTGCAACAAACTTTGGCAGCTTTTCAGCCCACACACCCGCAATGGAAACCTTTGCAAAAGGCTTTGTGGCGTTACCTCCAATTTGCCAAAAAACAACCTCCTGTTGTAACTTTCGATGCCGACAGTGCTTACGCAATGGCAGATAGTAGTGCGGCGCTTGTGGCAATGAAACAACGCCTGCAATTATTGGGAGATTTGCCCTCGCAAACTCCTTTGACTGCTGTATTCGATAGTACGTTGTATAGGGCTGTTTTGCGGTTTCGGTTTCGCCACGCCCTGCCCGATGCACCTCCTCAAAAATTGGCAAACAAAGAAATGATAGAGTTACTCAACGAAAATCCTGCGGAGGCTATCAACAAAATAAAAATCAATATGGAAAGGCTAAAATGGAAACCTTATTATACAGCAAATAAGTTATTGGTGGTCAATATTCCAGATTTTCGAGTGTATTTCTATGAAAACCAACGTATGGTGAGTTCTATGCGGGTGGTGGTGGGCAAAAAAACTACGCCCACGCCCATTTTTACGGATACCATGCAATATGTTATTTTCAACCCCACGTGGTCTGTACCCAGCAGCATAGCCAGCAAAGAATTTTTGCCCAAAATCAGGCGAAACCCTGCTTATTTGGCTCGAAATGGCTATGTTTTGCGTGCAAAAGGTGGCACAACTCCACTAAATCCTACCCAAATTAATTGGTATGGACTCTCAGAAAATAATTTTCCATATAGCATTACCCAAAAACCCAGTGAAGGCAATGCCTTAGGCAAAATCAAATTTATTTTCCCAAACAAAGCACAAGTTTATTTGCACGATACACCAGAAAAAAAGTTTTTTTCACGCAACAAACGGGCATACAGTCATGGCTGCATACGCGTGGAGTGTCCTGCGGAGGTGGCAAATTATGTGCTGACAGGCATAAAAGATTGGAACAAAGAAAAAATAGCAAAGGAATTGAGCCAAAAAAGTATCAATTATGTCGTGTTGCCAAAAGAAAAGCAAATATTGGTTGTTATCAGCTACCAAACCGCATGGGTAGATGCTGCCCAGCACCTGCACCTCCGCCAAGATGTGTATGGGCATGACAAAGACCAACAAATAGAGTAGGCAATTGTCTTGTCTACCCACAAGATTAGTTTCGCATACTTTTTCTTAGGTATAAGTTCAATTGCCACTTACCGCATTGGCAGCTTGCATTTTTTGGTTTTCAGGAGATAGGGGATTTTTGATATAACCCCATTTGCCACCTTGCTTAACGGCACACATATTTTCGTAAAACGACCCCGCATCTTCGAACAAAGCAGGAATTACATATTCGCCGTTTCGGTCTATAAAACCATATTTGCCACCTTCGCAGACCCGAGCCAGCCCTTCTTCGAAAGGTTGGGCATCAGAAAATTGGGGGACTATTACCAATTTGCCTATTTTGTTGATATAGCCGTATTCGTCTTTGTATTTGATAATGGCAAAGCCATTGTGGAAAGGCGTAGCAGGTAGGGGCATTTTGAACAACATGGCGTTGTTTTTATCTATAAAAAATCCTTTGCCTTCTTTGCGAACTTGGGCAAATCCTTCGCCAAAATCTTCAGCATCTTGATAGTCTAAGGGTATCACTACCTTACCTGTGTGGTCTATGTAGCCCCATTTGGCGTTTTGTTTTACCCTTGCCAACCCTCCTGAAAACCTACCTACTTCATTGTAAATACATTTCACTACCAATTTGCCCGTTTTGTCTATAAAACCCCACTTGTGATTTTTTTGTACGGCTGCCAATCCTTCCGAAAATTCATGGGCATTTTCATAGACCGCAGGTATTGTCAATTTGCCTGTTTTGTCTATAAAACCAAACAAACCTGTGCCAGCCTTAAAGGGCATCATACCTTCTATAAATCGGTGGTTGCCCAAGAGAGAAAACTCAAACTTAAACTCGATGAGTACCTTGCCTGTTTTGTCTATGAATCCCCACTTTATATCTTTCTCCACCGCAGCCAATCCTTCGGAAAAAGTACGCAACCCTTCGTATTCGGGTTTAAGAAAAATTTTGCCCGTTTTGTCTATAAAGCCGTACTTATGTCCTTTGGCTACTCCCGCCAAACCACTCGAAAAATCTCCTGCATGGTCGTACTGTGGTATGACTGCCCACTCAAAACGAGGTTGAGCAAACACACCAAAACAACCAACCCATAAACAGAGGCAAAGTAAAAGTCTTTTCATGCAGCTTATTTTTACTTGTAGTAGTACTACAGATGCAATGCTGCAAATTCATTAGAACTAACATTTCTTAAAGAAATGTTAGTTCTTGCATTACATCTGTGCTGCTACCTGCTTGTCATTATTGCAAGTGTTAAGCCAAATTAATAACATTCTTTTTCGTTTGGAAAATCTTTATTTCTTACATCAGTGATATACTGTTGCACGGCTTCGGTCATGATGGTATGCAAGTCGGCATAACGGCGGAGAAAACGAGGTTTAAACTCTTTGTTAATCCCCAACATATCGTGAACTACCAATACTTGCCCATCTACGTCTTGTCCTGCCCCAATGCCAATGATTGGAATTTTGATTTCCTCCGCCACTTTTTTAGCTAATTCAGAGGGTATTTTTTCTAATACAATGGCAAAACAGCCACAAGCCTGTAAAACGTAAGCATCTTCCAGCAGTTTTTGAGCTTCCTCCTCCTCTCTTGCCCGAACAGAGTACGTACCAAATTTGTAAATAGATTGAGGGGTAAGTCCCAAATGCCCCATGACAGGCACGCCAGCACTCAATACCCTGTCCACCGACTCCTTAATTTCGCTGCCTCCCTCCATTTTTACGGCATGAGCAGCAGCTTCTTTCATCAGTCGCACCGCAGACCGCAGGGCTTCGTGAGAGTCGCCTTGATACGTACCAAAAGGCATATCTGCCACAACAAAAGCCCTTTTCACTGCCTTTGTAACCGAATTGGTGTGGTAAATCATTTGGTCGAGGGTAATAGGCAAAGTCGTTTCGTTGCCCGCCATGACGTTGGAGGCAGAATCGCCAACGAGGATAATATCGATACCTGCTGCGTCTATGATTTTTGCCATAGAATAGTCGTAAGCCGTAAGCATCGATATTTTTTCGCCCCGACTTTTCATCATTTGGAGCTGATGCGTGGTTATTTTTTTTACTTCTGTGTGGACAGACATAGCGTAAGTTTATTTTTGCCTTAAAATTTGTTTTGTTCCCTCTTCCAAATCGTGCAAGAAAGGCATCAGATTGCCCGACACGTCGAGTATGTTTCTAAAAAACTTCATCATGGCGGGGTAAAACATGGTATTGTGAATTTGGTAGTCTTGGCGAATCAACCCGACATTGGTGCAGAGCCAAAACAAGATGCTCAACGCCAACGTATATTTTAAAAGCCCTAAGAGCAACCCCATAAAATTGTCGAAAGTATCAAAGACATTGAGAGTGTCCTTTTCTAATCTTTTGCGTCCCCAAATATTCAACCCCAAGGCAGAGCCTATAAAAAATGCTAACAAAATGAAAAATGGAACAGCTTTGGGTACTTTGGAAGTATATTCACGCACTTTGTCGAAATCGAAGGCTGCGTGGATAAGTTTAAAACCAATCAAGGTCAGGACTACAAAGAGCAATAAAGAAAGAAACTCGGTAAAAAATCCCTTGTGAAAGCCTTTGTAAGCCCCCCAAGCCAATAAAAGCAAGATAAAAACGTCTATTAAATTAATCATGGTTTACAAAGTTTTGTGTGTGGCACAAATAACAGAAAACCTTGCAAAAATAGCAACAAAAACAGCTTTTTTGTTTGGGGTTTGCAATACTCCAAAAAAATATTTAATTTTTGGTTTAAGGTACGAGAAATTTTGGCAGTGGTCAAGAAACCTCGGCAGTGATCTTTTCAGACCCTGCCAATGGTTTCGTTGTTTTCGTTCAACCATCGGCAGGGTGCAAAAAAGCACCACTGCCGAGGTTTCACTACATTTACGTTGGCAATGGTCTTTTTAGACCTTGACAATCGTAAACCCTCCTGTAACCATGCCCATCACGCCGCCACTTAAACTCCAAGTATTCTACAATTTTTTAGTAATTTTCTATTTGTGTTGTAATTCTTTGCTTAATTATTCGTTATGCGTGGAAATGGACTCGAATCGAGATAATACCATAAAGACTAATTTTAGAAATAACATTTCTTTGAGAAATGTTATTTCTAAAATTAGTCTTCAATATGCTGTTTATCAATGATTTATAAAAATAAAAATATTTTTATAAAATAGTTTTAAACAAATTTTTAAATCTCACGTTTAATCTATTATATTTGCAACAGCATAACGAACATACAAACCTTACAAGGTTTCTAAAACCTTGTAAGGTTTTTTGAAAGACAAAATTTAAACAAATTTTTAAATCAAAAAATTAAATCAATACATTAAAACGAAATTGTAAGATGAAATCATATTTTTCTGTACCACAGCCTTTAGGCTGTAAGGTCAAACAAAGACCATACAAAATTTATTTGTTATTCTTTTTTGCATTATTGACTTTTTCAGGCAAAGCCCAAAATGCTAACTTAACTTTGCCACAAATTCTCGAAAAAGCCTTGCAAAACAATATCAATATTGCAAATGCAGAATTAGATAGAGAAATAGCAGCAAGTAAGGTTCGTGAAGTTTATTCAAATTTATTGCCTAAAATTGACTTTGTGGGGCAGTACCAATATATGTTGCAAATTCCAGTACAAATTTTACCTGGGGAAATTTTGGGCAGACCGGGCGAAAAAATTCCTGTGCAGTTTGGTGTGCCACAAACGACAAGTGCAACTTTTTCGGCTTCGCAAATTATCTACAATCCTTCCGTTTTTTTGGCAACGAAGGCAGCTAAAGCAGGTGCAAATCTTACAACTTTGCAAGTAAAAGAAGCAAAAGAAAATGTGATTTATTCGGTTTCGGCAACCTATTACAATTTGCAAACCGTTGCCAAACAAGCCGAATTTTTGCAAGCAAATATGGCAAGCATAGACAAATTATTGGCTGTTACAGAACTGTTGCAAAAAGGCGGAATGGCAAAACAATTAGACATTGACAGGCTGAAAGTGAATAAACAAAATTTGCAAACAAGTTATCAAAATTTGCAAGTTGTTGAAAAACAGTTACTTAATGCTTTAAAATTGCAACTTAATTTGCCACAAACCGAAGAAATTAGCATAGACAAAACCATTGCAGAAACAGAAACAAGTAATGAAAGTCAGAATAATCAAACAGGTTTGCGAACAGATTTGCAACTGTTGGAGCAAAATTTTACGTTGCTCACTCTCCAAAAGGAAAGTATCAAGGTTGGTTATTTGCCCACCTTAGCAGCCTTCGCCTCGTGGGGACATTCAGCTTTCAACAATACTTTCAATCCCTTCGAGAAAAATGCAGGCACCAGCTGGTATCCGACCACTTATGTAGGTTTGCAGTTGAACATACCCATTTTTGACGGACTAAGGAAATATAATGAGGTAAAAACAAAGAATTTTGAGTTAGAAAAATTGCAAAAACAAAGGCAATTACTCACCCAAAATATAGAAATGCAAACCTCAAATGCACAAAACCAATATGCCCAGAGCAAGGTTTCCCTTGCAGCCCAACGTGAAAATTTAGCATTGGCACAAAAAAACTATGAAAACTTACAGTTGCAATATAAAGCAGGAATATTGCCGATTTCAGAAATTATTAGTGCCGAAAATTCTTTGAAAGAGGCACAAACAAATTTTTTGACAGAGTTGGTAAAATTGCGAATGGCAGAATTGGAACTCAAAAAAGTTACAGGAAATTTATTGACGAATTAAACTGTAGCTGCGGGCTTTAGCCCGCAGGTAGTAATTTCTGCGGGCTGAAATCCGCAGGTGGTAATTTCTGCGGACTGAAATCCGCAGGTGGTAATTTCTGCGGACTGAAATCCGCAGGTGGTAATTTCTGCGGACTGAAATCCGCAGGTGGTAATTTCTGCGGACTGAAATCCGCAGGTGGTAATTTCTGCGGACTGAAATCCGCAGGTGGTAATTTCTGCGGACTGAAATCCGCAGGTGGTAATTTCTGCGGACTGAAATCCGCAGGTGGTAATTTCTGCGGACTGAAATCCGCAGGTGGTAATTTCTGCGGGCTAAAGCCCGCAGCTACAGATAAAACAAACACAAAACCTATGAAAAACATCACGCAAAAACTCAAAAAAACTTTGGTAAAAGTTGGCGTACCAAAATCACAAATTCAGCCGAACAGGAATCTCAAAAAAGATTTGGGGCTGGATAGTTTGGAAACTGCCTTGTTGCTCAACGAATTAGAACAGCAATTTGAGGTGCAGATAGAGGATTTGGAATGGGAAAGATTGGTAACTATCCAAAATCTAAAACAGTATTTGCAGTATAAAATAGTATAATTTCTGTAGCTGCGAGCTTTAGCTCGCAGAAAATAAACAGGCGGACTAAAGTCCGCCGCTACAGATTTAAAAATCTAAAACACAAAACGTATGAAAAAAATAATTTTAGCCATTTTGGTTATAGCTGCCATTTCCGCAGCCACAGCTTGGAAATTATTGGCAAACAAAGAAATTGCCGAAGCACAGGTAAGCAAAAAAGACAAAACCACGAAGGTTTTGGTAAAAACAGCCATTGTTAGCAAACAAGATTTGGGCAATGCTCAACAATTTTTGGGTGTTTTTGCAGCCAACAAGGAGGTACAAGTGTTGAGTGAGGCAAACGGAAAAGTGGTTTCCTCAGGCGTAAAAGAAGGCGAAATGATTGGAGAAGGCAATCAAATTGCCAAAATTGATGATGAATTATTGCGTTATCAGTTGTTGGCAGCCGAAGCAAGCTACACAGATGCAACGAATGACCGCAAAAATTACGAAACCCTTGCAAAAGGTGATGCGGTAACTCAAATGCAACTGAATAAGGCTATTTTGGCAGAAAAAACAGCAGAAAGTCAAGTAAAAATATTGCAAAAACAACTAAAAAGTACATCAATAATTTCACCTTTTTCGGGCATTGTAACAGCAAAATTATTTGAATTAGGCTCGGTAATCAATGCAGGAAATCCTTTAATTCAACTAACGGACATTGCAACTTTGAAGTTACTCATTAAAATTCCTGAAAAAGAAATTGCAAATTTTAAGGTTGGGCAAGTGCTAACTGTAAAAACAGATGTTTTTCAAGAGGTAGAATTTAAGGGAACTGTGTCTTTAATTTCGGTTAAAGATGATGCAAACCATAATTATACAGTACAAATTTTGGTGCAGAATAACTTAAATAATGCTTCAAATTTACTTCGTGTAGGTATGTATGGGTACGTGAAACAAGAAAAAAGTTTGCAAACCAATGCTTTGACCATACCAAAAACAGCTTTAGTCGGCACTATCAAGCAGCCCCAAGTCTATGTTTTTGAGAACGAAAAGGCAGTTTTGAAAGAGGTTGTTTTAGGTATTGCCACCAATGATAGCTATGAAATTGTATCAGGACTTGTTGAAAATGAGGAAGTTATCACAACAGGACAAATCAATTTGCAAAACGGAACAGCAGTAACAAAATAACTGTAGTGCGGACTTTAGTCCGCATATAACACAGAAAAGTGCTTTCGGTTGCTACAACCGAAAGTAGGTTGGGGTTGTAGCAACCCTCAACACATTTGATTTGCACATAAATTATTACAAAATACTACGGACTAAAGTCCGTAGCTACAGAAACACAAAACGATGACACTCACAGAATTATCCATAAAAAGACCTTCCTTGATTATCGTAATTTTTACGATTTTGATAGGAGGCGGAATGTTGGCTTACTCAAAATTGAGTTATGAATTGCTGCCAAAATTTTCAGAGCCTATCATTACCATTGCTACGGCTTACCCTGGGGCTTCGCCTTCGGAGGTGGAACAACAGGTTACAAAGAAAATTGAGGAGGCTGCAACAAATTTAGAAAACGTCAAAGATATTACATCGACATCGATGGAAAGTTATTCTTTGGTGGTTGTTAATTTCAAATACGGCACAGACCTCGATTTGACTATTCAACAAGCACAACGCAGCATCAACAACGTGAGGGCTGATATGCCGAAGGAAGTAAAAACTTCAAATATTTCTAAGGTTGCGATGAGTGATATGCCCATTTTGACTTTGTTGGCGACTTCCGATTTGCCCGATAGAGAATTTAGGCAACGTATGAAAGACGAAATTTTACCCCAAATGCAGCAAATTAAAGGGGTGGCTACCATTGATTTGGTAGGTGGCGAAACTCGTGAAATTCGAATTGACGTAAACCAAAATCAGCTAAAATATTATGGTTTGTCTTTGTTACAAATCTCGCAAGCTATTGGGCAGGCAAATTTGGAATTTCCGACAGGCAAAGTAAAACAGGCAAATGAGCAAATGACTGTACGGTTGGCGGGTAAATTTCAAAGCATAGAAGATTTGCAAAATTTGGTGATTAAAACAGAAAATAACAGCCCAATTTATTTAAAAAATGTGGCAAATATTACAGACGGAATAGCTGAAACAGCCAGCATTTGTAGGTATAATGGCAAAAATGGTTTGGGTATCTTTTTGAAAAAACAATCAGATGCAAACACCGTAGAAATTAGCCAATTAGTACGTGAAAAGTTGTCAGAAGTAGAAAAAAACTACACTACACAAAACGTAAAATTTATTATTTCTGATGACAGTAGTATTTTTACTTTGAATGCAGTTGATGCTGTAACTCACGATTTGGAAATTGCGATAGCCTTAGTAGCTGTTGTGATGTTGTTATTTTTGCATAGTTTAAGAAATGCTTTGATTGTCTTAGTCGCAATTCCAGCTTCCTTAATTTCTACTTTTATTGCCATGTACTTTTTAGGCTATACGTTGAATTTAATGACCTTATTGGGAATGAGTTTGGTGATTGGAATTTTGGTTGATGACAGTATTGTGGTCTTAGAAAATATTTATCGACATTTGGAAATGGGCAAAAATGCCCGACAAGCTGCCCTCGATGGACGTAATGAAATTGGTTTTACAGCATTGTCTATTACGATGGTGGATGTGGTAGTTTTCTTGCCAATTACGTTTGTAGAAAGTGTAATTTCTGATGTTTTAAGGCAGTATGCAGTCGTGGTGGTGGTATCAACTTTGCTAAGTTTGTTTGTTTGTTTTACGATAACACCTTTGTTGGCTTCACGTTTTGCTAAACTTACACACTTAAATCCGAAAAATCCTTTGCAGTGGATTTTGATACAATTTGAGAAATTTATTACAGGTTTTACCAATTTGTATGCCAATTTGGTGGCGTGGTTTTTGGGGCATAAAATCATTGGTTTTGTGTGGATAGCAAGTTTTTTTGTGGCAACAGGCTGGATGATGGGCTTGGGAATTATGGGCGAAGAATTTTTTAAGGAAGGAGACGACCACAAGTTTTTGCTCAAATTGGAATATGACAACAAAACAAATTTGCAAGCTAATAACTTGATAACCAAACAAATAGAAGACATACTTGTCCAAAAAGATGAAATAAATTTTATTTCTACCAACATTGGTGGGGCAAGTTTTACAGGCAGTTTGGGTGCTGGCAGTGCTTATAAATCTGAAATTATTGTGGGGACAGAAAAAACTTTTGCAATGCCTACCTACATATATATGATGGGGGTGAAGAAAGAAATTGAACAAAAATTTGCAGGTGTAAAAACCTCTGTTTTGGTACTGGGAATGGCTGCAAGCACCAATCCAATAGAAATAATTTTGGGTGGTAATGACTACAATAAAGTGATGGCAACGGCACAAGTGTTGAAAACTTTGGTAGAAAATGTAAATGGAACAAACAATGTAAAACTTTCATCGGAAGGCGGAAATCCAGAAATCAAAATTGATATTGACCGCAAAAAAATGGCAGATTTGGGGCTAAGTTTAGACCTTGTAGGTGGCACTTTGCAAAATGGTTTTACAGGCAACAACGATTCGAAGTTCAGAGAAAACGGAACAGAATATGATATTCGTGTAATGCTCGATGCCTTTGACCGCAAAAATATTGATGATGTAAGAAATATTAGTTTTACGAATAATATTGGGCAACAAGTGAAATTGTCGGAGTTTGCCAATATTACAGAAAGCAAAGGTTTTTCGGTATTGGAACGTAGAAATCGCAAAACTTCGGTTACGTTGAGTTGCGGTGTGTTGGGTGCAGGTTCGGGAACTGTGGCTGCGGGTATTCAGAAAGCAATAGACGAAAATCCTCTGCCTGCCGATATTTCTATGGCTTGGGGAGGAGATATTAAAAACCAAAATGAAAGTTTTGGGGCTTTGGGAATTGCCTTGCTTATCTCTATTATTTCGGTTTATTTGATTATGGTTGCCTTGTACGATAATTTTATTTACCCTTTTGTGGTTTTATTTTCTATTCCTGTTGCTTTAATTGGTGCATTATTAGCCTTAAATCTTACATTGAATAATATGGGAATTTTCACTATGTTAGGTATGATTATGTTGTTAGGTTTGGTAGCAAAAAATGCAATTTTATTAGTAGATTTTACCAATCAAGCAAAGGCAGAAGGAATGAAAACAGACGAGGCATTGGTAAAAGCTGTGCAGGAAAGAATGCGACCAATTTTGATGACTACGCTTGCGATGGTGATTGGTATGTTGCCGATTGCGACAGCTACGGGGGCAGGGGCAGAGTGGAAAAATGGCTTGGCGTGGGTGTTGGTGGGTGGTTTGAGTTCGTCTATGTTTTTGACGATTGTGCTTGTGCCGCTGATGTATAGTTCGGTGGATTGGGTGAAAGATAAAGTGCAAGGGTGGGGAGGGAAAGGAAAGGAGGAGTTGGTGGCGGAGGTGTAATTTTTTTTTGCAACTTTACCTATCGGGTGGCTTTAAGCCACCCGATAGGTAAAGGCTAAATATTTTTTTGCTTTACAAATACAAATTCGTTATATTTGTCAATAAAATATTAGAATGTGTATGCAACAGTTTTCTATTCCTAACGAACATACTCAATTTGTGTTGAGTTACCAAACTTGGGGTTTTAACTCTGAAATGGAACTGCTCAATCAAGCCTTGTTATTGCTAAAAAAATCACTACTCAAACAACAAAATTTATTACAATCTGCCGAGTTATATGCTGCGTTGTATGCAGAAGATGAGGAACTGCAAGAACTTACGCATAGTGCTTTAAACGATTTTGTAGAATGAAATTGAAACGAGGAATGGTGGTTGATGTGGATTTAGACCCAACAAAAGGTTCTGAAACAGGTAAAATACGCCCTTGTGTAGTTGTAACAAATGATGTGTATAATGAAAAAGTGCCTGTTATTCAAGCTGTTCCTATAACAGCTTGGAATGAAAAAAAGGCACTGATTAAGACAAATGTTGTCATAGAACCTGATACAAATAATGGATTGAGTAAAATATCAGTTGCCGACTGTTTGCAAACCAGACCTATTGACAAAAATCAAAGAATTTTATCTATTCGTGGTATTTTATCGGAAGTTATTATGCTGCAAATTGACGAGGCTTTGAGAATTGTTTTTGACCTTGATGCATAAAATAACAAAATGTGTTGCTGCAATTTTCAGTGTATAAGTGCGTTGGCAAATTAAATTACCTACTGCTTTGCAAGCCATTTAATCCTTTTTGTTTGGTATTTGCTAATTTCTGTATAAAAAGGGTTGTCGTTAGGGATTATCAAATGTGTCAAACCACAAATAACGACTTCTGTTTGTTTACCCTCGAGGTTTTCTAAATTCTCTATTCCACAACAAAACACCATCTTGCTCCATCATATTGTGAAGGTGAGAAATTCTTAGCTTCGTTTTTAAGGTAATTTTGAATTTTTGTCGCAGTTGCACCACTAAATCACGTGTTGGATATGCCTCAAAACGCAAAATAGTTGTTAATATAGCTATGAGTTCATCATATTCTTGTTTCATTGTAAGCATTGTATTCATTGTTTAAAGTTAAAAATTATAATTTTTTAGGTACGTTGGCAACGGTCGATAGACCTTGACAATCGTACCTACGTTGGCATTTTTTATACGATTGTCAAGGCTTAGGCAGCCCCGTGCAAAAGCACCATTGCCAACGTATAAAAATGCCAACGTATAAAAAACGCCAATTATACCAAAATTTTAGGTTTTATTTCGCAAGGCTTGTAAAATTTAACTAAATACTATCACCCTATTAAATCTCATTGTAAAGCTGGGTGCTTTCGGTTTCTCAAAACCAAAAGCACCTACACACGCAACATACTTTCGGTTTTGAGAAACCGAAAGCACCTTACCGAAAACACCCTACCAAAAGCACTTGTATTAATTTTTCAGCACCTCCAACAAAAACGAATAATCTAAGGCTATGTCGTGCAGCCTTTTGAATCTGCCTGAAGCCCCGCCATGTCCTGCCGAAAGGTCTGTGTAGAGCAAGAGCAAATTAGAGTCGGTTTTCAGAGTTCGCAACTTTGCCACCCACTTGGCTGGCTCCCAATACTGCACCTGCGAGTCGTGTAAACCTGTGGTAATGAGCAAATTAGGGTAGTTTTGGACTTTCACATTGTCATAAGGCGAATAGGTGAGCATATAGTCATAAAAAACTTTTTCGTTTGGATTTCCCCATTCGTCATACTCAAAAGTGGTTAGCGGAATGGTATCGTCGAGCATAGTCGTTACGCAATCCACAAAAGGTACGGCAGCTATCATACCTTTGTAGAGGTCGGGGCGGAGGTTGGCAACTGCACCCATAAGCAAGCCGCCTGCACTCCCTCCGTAGGCAAATAACTTGTCTTTGTTGGTGTATTTTTGGGCTATCAAATGCTCTGAAACCGCAATGAAATCCGTAAAAGTGTTCATTTTGTTGAGCAATTTGCCGTTTTCATACCAATTTCTGCCCATTTCTTGCCCTCCTCTAATGTGGGCAATGGCAAAAATAAAACCTCTGTCCAACAAACTGAGTCGGGTGCTGCTAAAAGTGGCATCTATCGAAATTCCATACGAACCATAGCCGTACTGCAACAGGGGTGCAGTGCCGTTGCGAGGTGTATTTTTGTGATAAACCAATGAAACAGGAATTTTCGTGCCGTCTTTGGCAGTAGCCCAAATTCTTTCGGCTTGGTAGTTATTTTTGTCAAAAGTACCAATGACTTCTTGCGTTTTTAGCACTGTTTTTTGTTTGCTTACCAAATCATATTCAAAAACAGTGGTCGGCGTAGTCAAAGAAGTGTAGCCAAAACGCAGTTGGGTAGTTTGGGCTTCGGTGTTGGTTTCCAAATAAGCCAAATAGGTAGGCTCGTCAAAAGCCACCGAATAGATTTGGTTGGTCTGCCAATTTCGCACACACAATTCAATCAAACCTTGTTGGCGTTGTTCCCAAACCAAAAACTGCTCAAATAACTCGAAACTTTCTATAAAAATATTGGAGTCGTGAGCCACCAATTCCTGCCAATTTTCTATGCTGTGTGCAGTTGTAGCTGTTTGCATCAGTCGATAATTTTCGGCTTGGTAGTTGGTTCTGATATAAAAACTATTGCCCCAGTGGTCTGCCGAATATTTTAAGTTGCGTTGGCGAGGTTGCAAAACAGTCAAGCTGGCTGTGGGCGTGGCTGTGGGCAAAAACAGCACTTCGTCTGTTTCTGTACTGTGCGAATTGACAAAAATATAGGCTTTGCTCTTAGATTTGTCTATGGTGAGGTAAAAAGTTTCGTCTGTTTCCTCAAAAAGCAATTCGTCTGCTGTTTGCTCCTTGCCTAAATTGTGCCTATACACCTGCTCATCTCGCAAGGTTTCCACATTTTTTTTGACATACAACAACGTGCTGTTGTCTGCCCAAACCACCTCACCCGAAGTTTCCGCCAGCGTATCGGCAAAAAGGCTTTGCGTTTGCAAATTTTTGACCTGAATAGTATAAATCCTTCGGCTCACCACATCAACACTGTATGCCAATAGGTTTTCATCGGGGCTGATAGCAAGGTCGCCAATAGAAAAATATTCGTGTCCCTCTGCCATTTCGTTGCCGTTGAGCAAAATTTCTTCACCTTGCACTGCCGACAAGTCTGCAAAATTGGTAGGTTTTATTCGGGTGCGACAATACAAAGGATATTCCATTCCTTTCTCGTAACGGCTATAATACCAATAACTACCCAAGAGATAAGGCACTGCATTGTCGTCTTCCTTGATTCGGGCTTTCATCTCCTCAAAAAGCTGCTGCCTAAGGTCTTTGGTAGCTGCCAAAACCGTTTCGGTATAAGCATTTTCGGCTTCCAAGTAGGCTATTACTTCTGGATTTTCTCTGTCGTTCAGCCAATAATAGTTGTCTATTCGTGTATGTGCGTGGGTGTGATGCACATGATTTTTGGGCGTGGCTGCGGGGGTTTGGTGGCTTTGCATTGGAATTTTATAAGAATTAAGAAACTATCTTTTACTTTCCTCTATTAGCTGCTTTTGTTATTGTGCTATTAGCTATTGCAAGTAGAGCAAAACTACAAAAAATTAGTATAGTTTACAAAGGAATAAGCAAATGCCCAAAATAAAATTGTAGCAACATCTTTTTAGTTTTATTGCAACAAAGTTATGAAAAGAAAATATTTTGTTTAAGTCTTCGTTTGAATATTTTTTTAGCAACTAACCTATTTTGGTTTCTAATTTGCAATTTGTACCTTTGATAATTTTTATAACGAATTGCCAAATGAGATACCAAGCAACTATACTACTTACTTTTTTCTTGTTCTTGAATTATTTTGCAAGTCAAGGGCAAAATCTCTACGTCATTTTGGCTGCGGAGGGCAGTGAGCAAAGGCAAAATGGGCATTTTTTCAACCAAAAACGAATGATGGTCGAAACCGACACCATTGCCGACTTGGCGGGATTTACCAAACAAGAGTTTTTGATAGACGAAACTTTGCTTACGCGGCGAGGCATAGACAGCATATTGGGTCAAATCAACGCAACCAAACAAGATTTGATTTTTTTCTACCTTTCAGGCACAGAATATTTGCTTAAAAGTGAAGACAAACACATTATCAAACTCAAAGACGACTATTTGGAGGTGGACAAATTGCAAAAAATGTTGAAAGCAAAAAACGCAAAATTATCTTTACTTTTGGTTGATTTGTGCAATACGCCCAGTCCCGACCGTATTGTGAGTCTAAAAACGCAACCTGCCAAAAAAGAGAAATATGTCGCACTGTTTACAGAAACTTCGGGCGAAATTACGGCTATCAACCATTTTCCGCGTGAGCAACACGAATTGATTTACACAGTAGATGGCACTATTTTTACCAATGGTTTTTTGCACGCCTTACACGAAAACAGACCCGACTTGCGGTGGGAAGCTACGTTATCGAGGGCTAAATACTTGACAGTCAGCGAATCGGCAGGAAAACAAAACCCTCAAATTCAAGTAAATTTGCGAAACAAAGTGGTAGGAGAACCTCAAAATTTGGGTTCAGGAAATGGAGCAGCAGCAACCACAGAAAAAGGAGAACCAGAAACCATTAATCAAGCCGACAGAACTCCTCGAATGAAAACTAATGACTACAACGGCAATTTTAAAAGCCCTGCAAACACAACGGCAAAAACCGAACAACCAAGCAATAGCAATAACGCAAGCAAGGTGAACAACGCCAAACAAACCAAAGGAGGAAATTTTGAAAAAAAATCAGATACTTTTGCAGCCAATCTAAGCAAAGAGTCGCAACAGGCTTTGACCGAAAACTCCTTAGCTACGGTGCAAAATTTTCAGGACAAAATTGTGCAAATAGCAGCAGGAAGTAGCACCACAGACGGCAAACAGCAAAACGAAACCGAATTGATAGAGTCGGCTATGCTTTTGTTTTCAGACAATACAAGAGAAATTGGCATTTCGAGTATCAAACGAGGCGTAGTTCGCAGCAAAGTCAAACGATATTTCAAGAGGTTGTACGGCATTGGCAATGCTTACAAAATTGCAATTACTTTTTACCAACCGACTGAAATTGAGCCTTTGCAAGTGCAAACCAATGGCAACTACAATACTGTAGCTACAATGTATCAAGAATTTAGAAAAACTAACAAGGCGGGCAAATTGGTTTATGGCGACAGAGTTACCAAAAAAGTCTATTTGACCTTAGTTGCTCCTGCCGAAAATGCTCAAGAGGCAACAAATTGGAAAATACAAATCAATGATATTCAGGTAGTTGAAGGCACAACAGAACCCATAACAGAATAAAAAATGTAGCAATTATTTTACGTTGGCAATGGTGCTTTTTCGCACCTTGACAATCGTACACCCAAGACATTGACAAACTATGCAAGAATCTACACAAACTTTGCCCATCATGGAGGCATTTTACACCTTACAAGGTGAGGGCTACTATCAAGGTCATGCAGCTTATTTTATCCGTTTGGGTGGCTGCGAAGTAGGTTGTCATTGGTGTGATGTGAAAGAGTCGTGGGACGCCGCCAAACACCCCCAACGCAACATTGCAGAGATAGTAACCGCAGCCTGCCAATACCCTGCACGTTTGGCGGTTATCACAGGTGGCGAGCCTTTGCAATATGACCTTACCAACCTAACTACAGCCCTGCAAACACAAGGTTTTCAGACCAATATAGAAACTTCGGGGGCTTTTCCTCTTTCTGGTAGCTGGAATTGGATTTGTTTTTCTCCAAAAAAATTCAAAACTCCCCTGCAAGAAGTGGCTACTGCTGCCCATGAGTTGAAAGTGATTATCTATAACCAATCTGATTTTGCTTGGGCAGAGCAATATGCTGCCCTTGTTTCTCCTGCTTGCAAGTTGTATTTGCAACCCGAATGGAGCAAGGCAAAGCAACTATTGCCCCAAATGATAGACTATGCCAAACAAAACCCAAAATGGCGGGTGTCTTTGCAAGTACACAAATTTATGGATATTCCGTAAAAACAAACAGAAGCAATTCTTCAATCAAAAACTTAAGAAACAAAGCAGTTGCCCCGCAAAGCGAAGCAACTGCTTATCAACCTATCTATGTTTCACCTTAATCAAATTTTACAAATCAAATATTTTTGAGCCTTGCAACCTTAGTGGATTGATTTATCGGACACTTTTGAAAGTGTCCGATAAGTGGTTGCCTTTATCCGCACTTAGTATGTATAATTTTGGGCTGTTTCGGCATTTTTTTCTATCAAATCATTGAGGTAATCTGCTGATAACCAAGACAAATTAATGTCTGCTGTTTGAATTTGTTGAGCATTTTTTTCTATCAAAACAGTAAGATAATCTGCCGACAACCAAGTCAAAGCCAACTGTTCGTTTTTGCCTTGCTCTGCATTTTGGTCTATCAAATCCTGAAAATCAGCTTTCAATTTGATAGTTTGTACTGTAACTTTGGCATTTACCACACCCACTTTTACAGTTTCTACGGTCTTAAAACCTTCTGCTTCTATCACCACTTTGTAAACACCAGCACCGAACAAGTGCATATCGTAAGCCCGCAGTGTAGCACCACTTTGGTTGTTGGTTTCTGTATATAATAAGTCGCCTACACCATTGTAAATACTCAACTGTACGGCTTTTGCTTTGTCATTTTGAAGTGCCAAACGGAATACTAAGCTGTTTTGCACACTGTAAATACTGTACTGAATTGGGGTATAATCACTTGCTTTGCTTACCGAAGTCTGCAAAAACATTAACATGGAGAAAATTGAAACTAATATCACTTTCATTTGGATTAGCCTTGCGGTCTATGGTTTTACTTGCAAAGCTGTTAAGTAGATTGCCAATCTAATGCCAAAAGTTGCATATCTTTGATAATCAAGCTATTGTAATTTTTATATTTTATTTTGATAGCAAAAACTGTTCATAAACGGACATTTTTTGTTGCGGATACGTACACTTTATAATTTATTAATATTTGCTTAATTGTTTAAACAAATATTATTGATAATCAATGGTTTAACAAAAAATATCAATAAAGTAAAAGATATTTCATTCTTTTTTGTACTTTTATATGATTATAGGTACGCACCTATGGTACTTAACTTTATCTAAATTAGCTAATTAGCTACCAACGGAACACCTCTAACGAGGTTGAATAGCTTTCATACATCATATTTCCTATTTCATACTTATTTTTTATGCAACTCATAGAAAAAATAAAACATTTAGCTGCTGTTTATGCCCAAGATATGGTGGCAAATCGTCATCATCTGCACAGCCACCCCGAATTGTCGTTTCAAGAACACCAAACAGCCTTGTTTATCGAGCAAAAATTGACTGCTATGGGACTGACGACCCAACGCATGGCAAATACAGGCGTTGTGGCGTTGATAGAGGGCAAAAATCCTGCAAGCAGAGTTACGGCTTTGCGAGCAGATATAGATGCCCTGCCCATTACAGAGGCAAATGAAGTGAGTTACAAGTCGCAAAACGTGGGGGTCATGCACGCATGCGGACATGATGTGCATACGGCTTCGCTGTTAGGCACTGCCAAAATTTTGCAAGAATTGCGGGCGGAGTTTGAGGGAACAGTGAAGTTGATTTTTCAACCTGCGGAGGAGAAAATACCCGGTGGGGCAAGTCTTCTCATCAAAGAGGGCGTATTAGAAAATCCTAAACCTTCTTCGGTCATTGGGCAGCACGTCGCCCCGCAGATTCCTGTCGGCAAAATTGGTTTCAGGCAAGGAATGTATATGGCAAGTGCCGATGAAATCTATGTAACTGTAAAAGGCAAAGGCGGACACGCAGCCATGCCCGAAACTTTGATAGACCCTGTATTGATTTCGGCACATTTAATAGTGGCTTTGCAGCAGATAGTTAGCCGAAACGCCAGCCCAAAAATTCCTTCGGTCTTGTCTTTTGGCAAGGTTATAGCCAATGGCGTGACGAATGTGATACCAAACGAGGTGAAAATAGAAGGCACTTTTCGCACCTTAGACGAAAAATGGCGAGGAGAAGCCCACCAAAAAATGAAAAAATTAGCCGAGTCTTTGGTGGAAGGCATGGGCGGAACTTGCGAATTTACTATTTTGCGGGGCTACCCTTACCTTGCCAATCACCCCGCCCTCACGCAGCAACTCCAAACGGCTGCGCAGGCTTTTGTGGGTGCAGAAAATGTGATAGATTTGGATATTTGGATGGCAGCCGAAGATTTTGCCTATTATACACACGAAGCCCCAGCTTGTTTTTACAGGTTAGGCACTCGCAATGAGGCAAAAGGCATTGTTTCAGGCGTGCATACGCCCACTTTCGACATAGACGAACAGGCTTTGTCCTTGGGTGCAGGGCTGATGGCGTGGCTGGCGTTGAATGGGCAAATGTAGACCAAAGCTAAGAACCAATCACTTTTCATTTGCACTGACCTAATTCCCTTTCCCTCCAGCCACCTCACAGCAACAACCTTTTTGTTGGTGCAAGTTTCTAAAAAACTGCATAGCCGTTGTGGTTTCGTGAGGTCTGGCTTTGAGTTTTGGGTCTGTTGGTGGTGTTTCTTCCAATTCTTTCAAATCATCAGGTGTAAGGGTAGTTTTGAGCAAGTCGTCGAGGTTGGGTTGTCCTGCATCTACCCAACAAGTGTACCAAAAATCTCCCACCATTTGAATAGCAGCCCTCATTCTCCGTTCTACTTGTCCGTTGAGGCGTTGGTGATAAGCAGTCGAAAAATCTTTGGAATAGACTCTGGTATTGAGGTTGTTGCGAGTCTCGAAACTGTATTTTCGTTCTTCGCCCATCGTTTGCGTAAGTTCTTTCTCAAAACGAAGCACCGAGTCTAAGGCAAAATGAGCATTACTAACAGCCTCCCAAGCCGTTTGCAAAGGATTGTCGAGGTATTGAGCTTTGCGGTCAAAGAAAAAATCATAATCATTGCTAAACAATTCGGGCAATCTGGACTCCCAAAAGCCATGAATACCATATTGTCCTGTTAGTTGTCCGTTGTAGTTTTGGGTAGTGTGCAAAGGCACGTTGGCATCGCCAATATAATGCCCAATATCTGCCGACAAGAGCAATATTTTCTTGACATCTTTCTCCTGAAAGGCTTTTGTCAATCGAAATTTCATTTGGTAAATGTGCCAAGGCACAATGCCGTAGGCTTGCAAAGTATCTTCTGTATATTTTTCAACGGCTTTTTTCCAAGTGCGGGGCAATTTGTAAATGGCACTGTCGCCATACACATCTACGTCTATGTAGTGGCGCGGTGCTTCGCCCTCTACGGCATAACGGCGTTTGTCGGGATTGACTGCATTTTCGGTAATAAAACGAATATGGTGCTTGTAAAATCCCAATAATTCGGGTGGCAAGGTAAAAATAGCCAACCTGTTGATATATTGGTGGGCAAAAAAGCCCCAACTAACTACCTGAAACGGCAGACAACAAAAAAATACAAGGAATAAAAAGGAGCTTAGTTTTTGTGTCATAAATTTAAACCAGATTTAACTTACTTATCCTCCAAATTATCTAACCGCAAGTATAGTTTTTCTATAAACTTTCTTCAAATACTTTGGTAATTTGTGAAATATCTCGATAAATTACTGTGCTGCTCAAAGTAGCAAGCACCCTTTATATAAATTGTGATTTCGCAAAAAATTAATTAAATCCAAAATTATAATGAAAACTTTATCAAATCAAGTATTTTTGTATTTCTTTGGCTATTGACATTATTTGCAAAAAAGAACAATTAATAATTTTAAAAATCGTATTTTTGAGGCAAATAAAAAATAAATACTATAGGTTACTACGATAATTTTTGTAGAGAAAATTAACTTGTTCATTTTCAATTAATTGACCTTGCACCCTAAAGGGTACGGTACAAATCGTAATAACCTCTAAATTTGTACATTTACTTGTTAAATTTATGCAACCCAAAAAAAATTGGTGGAAAATTCTTGCTGTTTTGCTAATTTTCTACACAGTCGTTGCAGGTTTACTTCTACCTGCCCCACGTCTTAATATCTTAAATGAAACCATTAGAAACCTCCACTTTCACGTGCCCATGTGGTTTGGTATGATGTTATTGCTTACAATTTCGGTGTTTTATTCAGTTCGTTATCTCCGCAACCCTCATGAAAACTATGACACTTGGGCAGTAGAAAGTGCCAATACAGGTATTTTATTCGGTGTTTTAGGTATTGTAACAGGCATGGTTTGGGCAAAATTCACTTGGGGTAGTTATTGGAGTGGCGACCCTAAACAAAATGCTTCTGCTATAGCTTTGCTCATTTATTTTGCTTACCTGCTTTTAAGGGGATCTTTTACAGATACTCAACAACGAGGTAAGGTAAGTGCTGTTTACAATATTTTTGCCTTTGCTACTTATATACCGTTGATTTATGTTTTGCCTCGCCTAACAGATTCATTGCACCCTGGCAATGGTGGGAACCCAGGATTTAATGCTTACGATTTAGACGCAAGACTACGTGGTGTATTTTACCCTGCTGTGATTGGCTGGATTTTATTAGGTATCTGGATTACTTCTTTACGTGTGCGATATAAAGTCATAGAAAATGAAGTATTAGTAGAGAATAATTAATGCAAGTTGCGTAATTTATAGTACGTATTTCATATTTCATTAAGTTTATGACAGAAACCATTAACATAGATTTGCAAAGCAGCAAAGCAGACAAATACAAGGCTTTATTGCCTCAAATTCAGGCATTGACCACAGGCGAAACAGATTTAATAGCCAACCTTGCCAATACGGTAGCAGCCTTGAAGCAAGGCTTGAACTTTTTTTGGGTGGGTTTTTATGTAGTCAAGGGCAATGAATTGGTTTTAGCACCTTTTCAGGGAACAGTGGCTTGTGTACGCATACCTTTCTCACGCGGAGTTTGTGGGACAAGTTACCGCACCGCCAAAACCTTGATAGTACCCGATGTAGAGCAGTTTGAGGGACATATTGCGTGCAGCAGTGCTTCGAGGTCAGAAATAGTAGTCCCTGTTATCAAAAACGGACAAGTAGTAGCCGTTTTAGACGTGGACAGCACCGAACTTAACGACTTTGACCTCACAGACCAGCAGTATTTGGAGGAATTGGCAGAGTGGGTAAGTCAGTGGTTTTGACAAAAATATTTATGATTTGGAGTTGTTTTGAAAGGTGTTGCAAAGATGACATCTTTTAAAAAGATGTCATCTTTGCAACACCTTTCAAAACAATTAAATTTTTTATTTATACTGTAAACAACCAAAAGTAATGAATTGGAAAGCTAACAAACAAATTTATAAACGGCTGCAAGCCAAAGGACAACACTTTCAGCACGTCTGCGAGGTAGGGGTTTATTTGCCTGAAACTTCCAATGTCATAGATTTTATTTGGGCAGGTGTCAAAACAACCTTAGTGGAGCCTGATGCCCAAAGCATAAAGGCTATCAACCAACTTTTTGCCAAACAAACCAATGTAACCCTTGTGCCTTATGCGGTGTATGACTACAACGGCACAGTGAAATTGGCAAAAGCAGCAGCCTCTACTTTCATCAGTGAACTCAAAGCAAGTCCTGCCTTAGTAAACGATGCTTATAAAGTAACAGACGACCAAAGCTATGAAGTGCCTTGTCGGTTATTTTCGGCAATAGATACAGGAGATATAGACCTGTTGAGCATAGACATAGAAGGGGCAGAGTGGTATGTGCTGAAAAATATGACCAGCCGACCAAAGGTGTTGTCTATAGAAACTCATGGTAGTTTGTACCTCAATCCATTTTTGGCAGAGATAGAGGAGTGGATAGAAGTAAACCAATATGAAGTATGGTATAAAGACCAAAGTGATACAGTTTATATCAAAAAAGGGCTGTTTCCGATTGCTGCTAATGAAAAAATAGCTTTATTTTTCAGAGAACTTTACCTTTCTTGGCGGAGGTTCAAAAAAGGATTGTTACAATAAAATAAAAAATGCACAATATTTTTTGTATATTTGCTATACTATTTTTACTTTGTGCCTTTGCAATCATTGTTTATAACTAAAAAGAATATAAAGTATAACTTATTGTCAATCATGGAAAATATTGTTTTAGAAGCTGGTGAAGATGTGGCTACACCAGAGATTAAATTTATATCTCAAACAGGTGTTTGCGAAATTTCAGGAGAGTCATACCTCGAAAAGACTTATGCTTTTTACGACCCTTTGTATGTTTGGCTCAAAGAGTATATGGATACCATTCGCAAACCACTGACCCTCAATATGCGGCTGAAATACATGAACACCAGCAGTTCAAAATGTATTTTGATAATGTTTAAAATGCTCAAAGACTATACTGACGTAGGTGGCGAGGCACAGGTAAATTGGTATATCAAAAATGATGATGACGTGATGAAAGAAGAAGTGGAAGACTTAAGAGAAGAAGCCGAATTCCCAATCCGTATGATTTTTGTGTAATCATTAGCCACTTATCACTACTTACCTTTTTTCTGATATTGGTTTGCTCTTTTATTTTCGGCAGCTAAGGCTATGGTTTCTTGTATTCTTTTCAGTCGAGTTTCAGGTTTCTTGGCATTAAAAATCCACTCTAAAATTCCTCTTTTGACAGAAGACGGAAAATTATCAAAGTTTTGTTTTGCTTGGGGGTTTGCCTCCAACAACGCTGCCATATCTTTGGGAGTTTTCAATGCAGAAACCTCGTTTAATGCACCCCACTTGCCCGATGCTTTTGCTTGTATGATGACACGCAACCCTGCTTCGGTCATTTGATTGGCTGCGATGAGGTTTGCTACTTTTTTCTTGTTTACCGCACTCCAATTACTGGTGGGCTTGCGTTGAGAAAAAAATTGGTAAAAACTTTTGTCATCTCTTTTTCTTATGCTGCTGTCAATCCAGCCAAAACATAGTGCTTCGTCCACCGCCTCGTTGTAATAAACCGATGGTACTCCACTGTCTTTTTTGTAGATTATCAGCCAAACAGAACTGCTTGTTTCGTGATTGACTGCCAACCACTCCCGCCAAAGGGCTTGGCTGGCTGCATAAAAAGTGTTTTGGTTTTCGACTATTTGCATAAATTTGAATTACCATTTAAACCCAATTACCAATATATCGTCTATTTGATTTTCTGTTCCACGCCAATTTTCCCATTCGTTGATTATGTTTTCTTGTTGTTCGGGCATAGGTAATTGGTGTAAAGTTGCAAACAATTCTTTCATGCGGGGCAAGCCGTATTTTCTGCCGCCGCCAAATTGGTCTTGGTAGCCGTCTGAAAAAATGTAGCAATACGTAGGCGTATCATGGGCTTGAATGGTATGTTTGGTAAAAAATCTTTCAGGCTCACGTTGAATACCACCTGCCGAATTTTTGTCTGCCTTGATAAGCTGCACTTCGCCATTTTGAATATAAAGCAAAGGATTCATAGCCCCTGCATAGCTGATGCTGCGGTCTTGGCGGTGCAGCACGCAGATGGCAATGTCCATGCCATCACGATTGTCGTTTTCGGCTTGGCGTAAAGATTTGCGAATTTTTTCGTGCAAGGTTTTGAGAATGAGGTCAGGCGAAAAAATGTCTTGCAACATCACAATTTCGTTTAACATTTCATTGCCTATCAAACTCATAAAAGCACCAGGTATGCCATGCCCTGTGCAATCTATGGCTGCCACAAAAATTTTGTCATCTTTTTCCTCTATCCAATAAAAATCTCCCGAAACAATGTCTTTGGGTTTGAAAAACACAAAAGAATCGGGCAACAAGGCTGCAACCGTTTTGGGTTCAGGCAGAATAGACTGCTGAATCCTTTGGGCGTAGTTGATACTCGACGTAATTTTGTTGTTCGTTTTCTCAATTTCTTGCTTTTGTTGGTCTATTTGCGTGTATGCCTCCGAATTTTCTAAGGCAATGGCAATGTATAAACTCAAATTTCGCAACAAATCTAAATCATATTCGGTATAGGCATTGGAGGCAAAACTTTGGACAGTCAGCACCCCTATTATTTTTTCTTTGACCATCAACGGCAAGTAGATTAAAGACTCAGGGTCTTCGCCTTGTTCGGGTGGTTTGAGTTGAGGAATATATTTTTTGTAGTCGTTAGCATAGTCATTGATAAAAACGGCTTGGCGGTTGCGAATAGTCCAAACCGAAAAACGGAGGTCGTCATCTATGGGGTGATAGAAAACAGGCAATTTTTCGCCTTTTTCCATGCCACCTTTAAATTCTATTTTGCCTGTTTTTTCGTTAATCACACCCACAGCAAAGGCTGCTGCGTCCATAATTTTGTTTACATTTTCATAGACAGTTTCTATGATTCTTTCAGTAGAAAGAGAAGACGTAACCGAAAAACCAATTTCACTCAACAACTTGATATTTTGGTAAGAAGTTTCTATTTGCTCTTTTTGCAACACCACTTCTTTGGTTCTTTCTAATACTTTTTCCTCCAAGTTTTGGTACAACAAGGCATTTTCTAAGGCAATGGCAGTATAAATTGCCAAATTGCGGAGCATATTCACGTGGTAGTCGTGATAAGCATTTTGCCTGAAACTCTGCACTGTGATAACGCCTATGGTCTTGCCAACTTTGTCGTTTAGTGGCAAGTAAATGATAGACTCGGAGTTAATCCCCGCCATGGGTTGAAAAGTACCCACAACGTATTGGTTGTATTCTTGCTGTGCATTGTTAATCACAATTTCTTTGTTGTGCCGAAAACACCAACCCGCCAGCCTTTCCTCTGCTACTTTAATAGAAAATTCCTTGAGAGTTTTACCTTCTTCTTTGCCACCTTGAAAAACTAATCTTTGTTTGCTTTCGTCATACAATCCTATGCAAAATACAGAGGCATCCATCAGTTGGTTGATATTGCCATAGACCATTTCTATAATCGTAAAAATAGAAAGGCTGGAGGTAATGGCTTTGCCAATTTCGCCCAATTTACGCACATTGGTATAGGCTTGTTCTATCTGTTCTTTTTGCTGGGCAAGTTCTGCATTATTCTGCTCGATGACCTGTTTTTGTTGGGCTATTTCAAAATTGTTGATAGAAATGCTGCGGTAAGCATCTGCATTTTCTAAGGCTATGCCCACATACACCGCCAAGTTTCGCAAGATATTGATGTGGTATTTGGAGTAAGCATTTTCCGTATAAGTTTGTACGGTGATGACACCCAAAGCATTGCCTTCGAGCAAAATAGGCAAGTAAATCAAGGACTTACACCTTTTGCCCGTAGAAGGTGGAGGCAGTTTATCGTTAGGCAAATAATGATAATAGTCTTTTTCTATATTGCCAACCACTACTTTTTCTCTGTTGTTAAAACACCAAACCGCCAATCTGTTTTTGTCGTGTTCGAGATGGAAATAATGAATAGCTGATTTTTTCCCATTTTCTATTGTACCCAAAAAATCTAATCTATTTTGCGATTTATTATACAACCCTATATCAAAAATGGTTGCGTCCATTAGTTTGTTGATATTTTCGTAAGCTGTTTCTATAATTTTTTCTACTGTGAGGTGTGTAGCAATTTCCTGCCCTATTTGGCTCAATAATTTTAGGTCTTCATAGGCTTGCAATACTTCGTCTTTCTTTTGGGCTAAGGCTGCATCTTTTATTTCTGCTTCTTGTTGAAAGTCTAATAAAGTTGTGGTTGTTTCGGTAATATAAGCCCGCAATTCGTCTTGCGTGTCCGTATGATACAAGGCAAGAGAAACATAACTTAAAAACTGCGTAATTTCCTCTATAATTTCAGGTGCAAAAGTATCTGTTTTGCTATAATTTTCTAAAAACACAACCCCAACCACCGAATTGGCACGCAACAAAGGCAAGCCTACTATGTTTTCGGCTTGTAGTTCAGGATTTTTGGTCGTTTTTTTCCAATTCCAAAGCAATTTGCTTTTGGCTATGGTGGCAGTTTGGGCAAGCAAAGACTTTTCGTGTTGGAGTATAATGCCATCGTTGTTGTCCTTGTCCGAATACCTGAAATAAATAGCCATACCTTTGTGTTGCTCTGCTGCTATACGCCAAGCATTGCCACCTGCCCGCACAAAATAAATCTTGTCAGCTATGGTATGGTTGAGCAAAGTCTGCAAAGCAAAACCAATCAAATCTTTGGTTTGATTCTGCCCTATAATTTGTTGTATGATAGCTGGCGTGTGTAGCACCTTTGTTAGTTTTAGTTTTACTTAAAATGCGTTTTAAAATTTGTTTGAAGATGTCATCTTTTCAAAAGATGACATCTTTAAACAAATTTTAAATCATTCATTACTTTTAATATTCCACAGGAAACCCTGCTGCTGCCAGCATCTCGAAACCGCCAATGTTGTAAACTTTTTCGAAACCAGCAGCCAACAAAAGGTCGGTAGCTTTGCCACTTCGTCCTCCTGACTTGCAATAGAGATAATACGTTTTATTCTTGTCTAAGGTTGGAATTGTACGTTCAAATTCTCCGCTTAGAAAATCTATATTTTGAGCATTTTGTATATAACCTGCTTCGTATTCAGATGCAGTTCGCACATCGAGGAGTTCGCCACTGTTGGTTTTTATCTGCTCTTGTGCTTGTGTTGGTGTCAAATTGTGCATAAAAATTGGTAGTTGGTGTAAGTTGCATAATTTTGTAGTGTGGACTTCAGTCCACACCTAACTCAATTAAGTTTTTTAAACATCAATTTTTGTATGAATTTTTGAAAATATAGCTTTGCATAATTAAAAATGTGCGGGCTGAAACCCATACTACACTACTTTTGCAAAAACTTTAATTCAATAATTGTGCAAAATATAAAAAAAGTTGAATTTGTTAAAATTTTTTGCAAAAAACTTACATTGAACTATTAGAGGTTATTACGATTTGTACCGTACCCTTCAGGGTGCAAGGTCAATTAGCTGAAAATCAATAGGTAATTTTCTATGCAAAAATTATCGTAATAACCTCTATTGGTAAAAGTTAAAAAATAGATGCCCCAAAAAAGTAGCAGATAAAAACAAATCTTTCATTTGCTTTATTTTGTCTTGTTTTTTATCAGAAATAGGCAATTAATTGCCTACAGAGGATTTTTTTGCACATATTTTCCAATTAACCGCAAGCCGTCTAAGGTCAGGTTTACGTCCATTTCCACAAAAAACTCGTCTAAGGGTTTCATCACAAAAGCCAAGCCCCCTGTGGCTATGACAGGACAATGTTTTACTTTGAGTTCTGCTTTGATACTTGCCAACAATTCTTTGACTAAACCTACATAACCCAACAAAATGCCAGCTTGCAGGGCTTGGGTTGTGTTTTTCCCCAAAGCCGAAGTAGGAATTTCGAGAGGAACTTCGGGCAGCTGAGCCGTATTTTGCACTAAGGCACGCAAAGCCGTTTTTATTCCAGGGGCAATGGCAACGCCAATCAAGGTGCCATCGGCGGCAATGGTGGTAAAAGTGAGGGCAGTACCAAAGTCGACCACAATGCAGGCTTGTTTGTATCGGGAGTAGGCTGCAGTGGCATTTGCCACAAGGTCTGTACCTATTTCTTTGGTGTTGATAGGCTTAATGGGCAAGGCATGGTAAAGAGAAGCCTCTACTAACAAGGGTTTGCAGGCAAACATAGTTTCTGTAGCTTGTAAAATCGTAGCAGTCAAGGCAGGCACCACGCTGCTATACACCACGCGTTGCACAGCCGAAGGTTTGATGTCCAATTCTAAGAGGTAACTCCGAATAAACATGGCATAATCGGCAGTAGTCCACTGCAAAGACGAGGGAGTCCGCCATTGAAACAAAATGGTTTCTCCTTCAAAAATTCCAAAAACAGTGTCCGAATTGCCTGTGTCTATGGCTAACAATAGATTTGTCATCTTTTACCAATCTCCTACTGATTTGTTAAAAATATCTAATACTATGCGTTTAAAAATGTCGTCAATCAACGAGGCATCTATTTGGTTGAGGTTTGTATTGGGCGGAAAATCTGAAAACTGCGTAAAAGATTGGTCAAAATCTTTGCCACTGTCTTTGGCATTGGTATATTGCACTTTTACAGTAATACTTAGGCGTTGCTGCCCTGCTATCTGTTGAAAATCGCCAGTACCTGCCACAGGAGCAATAGGAGCTATGCTATAATCTGTAATTGTGCCTTCCAAACTCAAATCGCCGTTGTCGTTTACTACGGCTAAACGGGTATTGCGTTGGTAAAACTCTTTCAGTTTTTCTGTAAATTGAATATTGATATTGGCAGGACCTGCTGCCACATCACTATAAAAGTTGCGAATGGTAATAGATTTCATCTCTGGCGACAACGAAGCCCCATTAAACGAAATGCTGGGAGGTCTGGCACAGCTACCCAAAACCAATGCCAACCAAAGGCTGGCGATAAACAAACGGACTACTTTCATTGCAAAGCAAAATTTACCAAAAGTATGAAAAAAAGACTTGTATTGCAAAATCCTACACTGTTAATGTTTTGTAAAATTAAAAGTAGTATTCAAGCTAAATCTTGTATAAATTGCAAGTCGTGCCTATACAGGTCTATTCTTGTATAAAAAGGTTGCAATTTTATGCTCAATACACTCATTAATCTGTACCAGAGCAGTTTATTTAATTTTATATACAATTTTCATATCTATTTCTAACAAAATGAAACACCAAAAAATTTATCATTACTTTGTTTTGTTGTTGGTCTTATTCTGCTGCACAGGCTGCCCTTACGAGTCAGTAATTCCGATTGACAGTCCACAAATTCCAATAGACGAAACAGTCTTAGGCAAATGGAAAGATGCAGAAAGTACCAACAAAGATTTTTATGAATTCAAAAAGTTGGATACTTATCATTATCTTATTATAGAAAACACGCTGGACGAGGCTTTAGAGGTTTACAGAAAAGAAGAATACACAGGACATTTGTCTTTAGTGGCTGGTACTCTATTTTGGAACTTAAAAACCGACAAAGGCAACAAAGGCTATTTGCTCTACAAAGTAGAGTTTTCAAAAGACAAACAGCAGGTAGCACTGTTGCCCTTGTCGGAGCATATCAAAGAAAAGTTCGAAAACTCAAAGGATTTGCAAGCTTTTATAGCCAAATATCAGGATTTGAGTTTCTTTTATGGCAAAGCAATGGCTTTTGTACGGACAAAATGAGCAAATAAATTGCTTTTATATGTGCTGCCTAAAACGGCAAAATATTTAGCAATTTGTTGCTACTTGTTCCACAGGTCTTATTTTTTTTATTGCCTGTGAAATAAACTCTGGAATACACAAGGTATGCGTCAAGTTGATTTTGTCGGGGTCATTGAGGTGCTTAATCATGTCTTTGTACTTGCTTTCGCCATAAGTTTCTATGACTGCCTTGCGTTTATCTTCCTTTTGGAAGTGGATATTCATACCCGTAGGGTCGGCTTCAGGGTGAAACTGTGTAGCCAAAAACTCCTCAGAAAAACGGATAGCCATAATTGCCCTTTCTAATTCTACATGAGGACGTATTTTTTCCAAAGCCAAAATTTTTGCCCCTAAACTTTTGAGTTTCTTATTATTGGGCTGCACTGCCTGCCAATCTCTGGAGTCCACTGCATAAAAAGGCTCAGGCAAATGACTGAATACGCTGTCATGTTGCGAATCACTGGTTTTATGAACAGGCAACACGCCGAAAGAAGTAGAACGGCGTTTGGTAACTTGTGCCACGTCAAAAAAACGGCAAGCCATTTGGAAAGAGTGGCAAATAAAGAAGACATGCTTGCGACTTTCTACAGTATTTTTTTGGTTGTGATTCCAAAGTTTGTCTATGAGGTCAAAATATTCTTTTTCCCAACGCAACCCTTCGCCATCAAACGGGCTACCAGGGCCTCCGCTTGAAACATACAAATCGTAATTGGTTGAAGGCATCTCGTCTTTGTTGCGAGCCTCAAAGATGTCATAGACTATGGTTTGCCCATTAACTTTTCCACTTCTTTCAGTCAAAATTTCTTTGACTCCTCTCATTCCTTGGTTGGCAGCCCCATTGTAGAGGTCTATTACAGCCACACGAATAGTATTTGCACCCATATTTTTGTTTAAGATGTTTTGGTAAATAAAAGATAAACAATAAACAAAAAAAAATGTTACAAAAATAATTTTATGCAAAAAAAATTAGCAGTTTCCTTAAAAGTGATTAGCTAATTTTACGCGGGCTATATATTGCCATAAGACTACGCCCACACAAACCGAAACATTTAGAGAATGTTTAGTGCCTTCTTGGGGAATTTCTATGGCAAAGTTGCAATGTGGCATTACCTCATCTGCTACACCAAAAACTTCATTGCCAAAAATCAAGGCATAGTTTTGTGTAGGTGCAAAAGGAAAGTCTTGTAAAGCTATGCTTTGTGTAGTCTGTTCGATAGCAATGAGTTGATAACCAGCTTGTTGGAGAATAGGCAAAAGGTCTGTTGTTTGTTCATAGTAAGTCCAAGAAACGGAGTCGGTAGCTCCCAAAGCTGTTTTTTCTATTTCGCGGTGGGGGGGCTTACCTGTTAAGCCACAGAGGTAGAGATGTCCTGCGCCGAAGGCATCAGCAGTGCGGAAAGCTGCCCCTACATTGTGCATACTTCGTATATTATCTAAAACAACTACTATTTTTTCGTTTTGTTGTTGTTTGTAAGTTTTGGGAGAAACTCTATTAAGTTCCTCCATAGTAAGTTTTCGCATTTTTTTGTTTTTTTATAAATGATTTAAACTAATTATTTTTAGGTGCCTTTGATTTGATTACAAAACTACAAAAAAATCACTGCAAATTTTATCTGCCAAGAGCCTACCTTTTGAAGTCAAATAAACAGTTTGAGAATCATAAACCATAAGACCTTGTTGGGCGTAAGCAGCCAATAGTTTTTCAGAAAACTTGTAGTTGTAGTTTGTAGCCAGCCATTCTCGATTGCAGCCCCAAGTGGTGCGTAAATTGACCAAAATATATTCGTTGATATGCTCGGCAGGGGTCAAAACCTCTATTTCGGCAGGAATTTGCCCTTGTCGAATAGCCTTGATATAAAGGTTGTTGTTAGCTATATTTGCTTGCCTTGTTGTGCCATTGTAAGAGTGAGCCGAAGCTCCTATGCCCAAATATTTGCCTTTTTTCCAATAATTGCTGTTGTGGCGAGCATAAAAAGTGGGCAAAGCAAAATTAGAAATTTCATAGTGTTGGTAATCTTGTGTGGTTAATTGTTCTATCAAAATTTCGTATTGTTCGGCAGCAAAATTATCAGAGGCTGGCACAAATTGTTTGGTTTTTACTTGGTGGTACAGGGCAGTTTTGGGTTCTATGGTAAGACAATAGGTAGAAATGTGAGTAGGACGAAACGCCAACACTTGAGCTATGTCGGCTTGCCAATTCAGGTGATTGGCAGCAGGAAAACCATACATTAAATCAATAGAAAAGTTGTTAAAGCCTATCAATTTGGTATTTTCTACACAAGCTATGGCTTCCGCAGCCGTATGGGTACGGTTCATCGTTTGGAGATAATGGTCGTTAAAAGTTTGAACACCAATACTCAATCTATTGATTCCTATGGCTTTGAGAGTCTGCAATTTGGCAAGTTGGAGGTCATCAGGATTTGCCTCTAAGGTAATTTCGGCATCATCGGCTATGGTAAAATATTGGCGAATGGTATCAAAAATTTGTTGCAATTCATCGCCTGTAAGCAAGGACGGCGTACCCCCGCCAAAATAAATGCTGTGCAAAATTTTGGTGTCTAAATAATCTTTTTGTAAGGCTATTTCTGTGCAAAGAGCCTCAACCATTGGTTTTTGTTGTTGCAAAGAGGTACTAAAATGGAAGTCGCAGTAGTGGCAGGCTTTTTTGCAAAAAGGAATGTGAAGGTAGAGCATATTTTGCTTGGGTAATGATTAAACTTGGGTAATGATTAAAAAGATTCGCAGCAAAGCTAACTTTGATAACAACATAATAAATTTGTACATAAATCATTCATTTGATTTATTAAATGCTTTATCCAGAAATGTATTTGATAAATTAAATACGTACAAATTAATTATGTCATTATCAAAATTAAACTACTTAGTTCAACGTAAATTTATAGTCTTCCAATACTTGTTTTTCTTTGTAGAACAAACGAATAGTGTAAGTACCTTCCTCTAATTTTTTGTTGATTTCATAGCGTTGTTTAGCTTTATACAAGTTAGATTTACCGTCTAATTGCATACGCAAAGCCACTCTGTTGTAAGTACGATAAGGCTTGTTGCTTTGGTCAAAGATAGTCATATAGACTATTTTGTCTTTGTCGTCATTGTCAAACATGGCAGCACCGCACTCAAAGCTGATGTTGATATCATCTACTTGGCGAGGCAAGTTTTCTGGCGAAGAACCCAACTCAATGAATTTGCCTGAACTTCTCAACTGATACTGTGCTTTGAAGTTTAAGATTTTTTGGTTCAAAGGCAATAATTCTTGAATACGAGCCTCTTGTTCTTGCAACATTTTTTTGCTTTGCTCCAACAAATTAGTTAGATTTGCTTTTTCGGCATTAGACTGTTCGAGTTGTCCACGCAAAGCAGCCAAATCTGCACCAGCTTTGTCTAAGGCAGCTAATTTTGCCTTCATTTTGTCTAAGTCAGCCTTAGCCAATTTGAGGTTTTTCATAGAGCCACCCAACTGGGCAGACAAAGATTTGTTGCGTTTGATAGCAGCATCTAATTCGCCTTTGTATTTTGCTACTTGGTCTTTGATGTTGGTAATGTAAGTAGAAGCATACTGGTTGCGTACTGCTTCGGCAGATTCAATGGCATTGCCGTAAACAGCTTTGCGGTCTTGAAAATCTTTGTACTTTGCCATCACTGCATCAGGAGCATTGGTTATCTGAGTTTTGTCTTTGCGAATGTTCTCGCCAACTCTTTCCAACTCTGATACTACCGAGTCTGCATTGGGCATACCCGCAATACCGTCTTTGGCATAGCCTGATTCGGTGGCTGCACGTGCCTCTAAACGGCTTAATTCATCGAGCATTGTTTGCAAATCTCTTTTGTCACGGTCTTTTTTGGTATTTACCACCCAAAAACCTCCCGCAAGCAACGCAATAGATAACACTGCAACAATGGCAATGAAAACAATTCCTTCTTTTGATTTCATATAGCTTAACTGTTTTAAAATGTGATAAGTAAATAAACAAGGTTAAAGTATTACTTTAACTCAAAGGTATAAAAAAAAAATAAAAAGAAACAAATAATATATGAAAAAAATTTTTTAGGCGTGTTTTCTTGCCTAAAATAACCTCAAAAATTTTGGCAGTCCAAAAGAGAGGCTGTCCGAAAAGGCAAAATTTTGGAATATTACAAAATATAAATAATTGATAATCAAGTAGTTATATTTTAATTTTTTTCATTTTTTTGCCTTTTCGGACAGCCTCCTACGTTTCTACGTTTCCACAAAAATTGTCGGACAACCAATTTGTTTTGTTTTGTTTAGCATAAAAGAATATTTAAATTTTTACAATCTTTTTGCAGGCTTATACAATCAAATGCAATAACTTTGCAAACTACATTAAATCCATTATTTTATGAAAACCTTGCTTTTGCTCCGTCACTCGGAGGCAGAAACTGAAAGTCCTTTTTTCAAAGACCACGACCGTGAACTCACGCCAAGTGGTATTCAAATAGCTGCTATTTTAGGACAAGAACTATCAGAAAGAGGCTTTAAGACTGAAAAAATCCTAACAAGTTCGGCTATAAGAGCTTACACAACAGCCCAAGTGGTGGGAGAAAAAATAGGTTTTGGGTTTGACAACATAGATAGTTACCAAGAATTATACAATGCTTCACCTCGTGTGTTGTTTGATGTGCTTTGCCACTTGCCTACGGAAATTGAAACTGTTTTGTTAGTTAATCATAATATGGGTATAAGTTTTTTTGCCGAAAGTCTAACCAAATTGCCTTTCACTTTGTTGCCTTGTGGAGTTGTTTGGTTGCAATTTGAAACCAACAGTTGGGCAGATATTCAAAACAAAACAGCAAAAGTAGTTTGGAAACATCGTTGCTAAAATAGACAAGAAATAAAGCTTTTATCTTAAATATAGCTATTATTTCCCATTATTTCTCTGCTATACCTAAAATGTAAGAATTGTTTTGTAAGTAATTCTTGCCTACTCAATCTCCATTTTTTTGAGTTGCACTAACCGCAAGGGCATGGTAAACGGCAGCAAACCAGCTTTTAACACAATTCGCTGCCCTTTATCTCCCAAAACGTAGGAGGTAAAACCTGTGCCTAAGCCTGACCTTCCTTCTCGACTCAAAATATAGACTGTTCGGCAAAACGGATAATATTTGCGGGCTATATTGGCTTGGGCAGGAAAATAAAGGTTGAGGTCTAAGTCGGTGTGTATGTTTTTGACCTGTGCAGCTACCGAGTCGGGTACGACGGAAAGCACTTTGTTTTCTTGCATAAACCGCCTAATTTCTTTTTCATTGGCAGAGGAGTCGGTTATCCAACTGATGCCAATTACGCCCAAACTGTTGGGGTGTTCGTTTACATATTTCACCACTTCTTGGTTGGAATTGACTGCAAAAATATGTTTGCCCATTGGCTCTGGCAATTTCAACTTGTTTTGCAACCAACTCAAATTACTCGAATTGTTGTTGTCAAACACCACCCGAATAGAATCTTTTTTGCCTTTGGGATTCAATTCACTCCAACGACTAATTTTGCCTGTTAAGATGTCTGTAAATTGCTGCACTGTCAAAGCGGAGTCTATGTTTTGGCTGTTTACTACCAAACAGATGGCATCTACGGCTGCTTTGTGGCTGCGCGGCGTAATGGTTTGGCGTTTGAACTCTGCTTTTTCTGCTTCGTTCAACTCACGCGAAACTACGGCAAGGCGAAAACTGTCTTTCAAAAAGTTTTGCAGCACTTCGCCCTCCGATTGGTAACGGGCATTGATTTTGGCTCTTTTGTAGAGAATAGCAAAACCGTCTATTTCTGCCATAAGCAAAGGCTGAAAAGACTCGTCTACGCCAATCGTAATTTCGCCTGTGGTGGGTGTGTCTAAGATTTTGCCGTTTTTGTCGTAGTCTTCGCAAGCCGATAAGCCGACTAAACTGCCACAAAAAACTGCTAACATTGCTAAATTTTTTAGTAGATATGGATAAAAACAAAGTTTTGTCATTATTGTATTGATTAGATTGTTAATTTTTAGTTGTTGGTTTTTGTGAGGTTTTACCACACGCTAAAGCGTATGTTACATTCTTCACACGCTAAAGCGTATGCTACATTCTTCACACGCTAAAGTGTGTGCTACATTCTTCACAAACAACTTAAATTTATTCAAAATTTCTGAAATCATTTACTTTTTGGTACACTCGCCAGCCTCGAAACAGTCCGTAAGCAAAGAATAGCACACCAACAAGGAGATTAAACGGCGAATCGGCGGGGAAAATTGGCAATTTGCCCAACGCCATTGCCACACCTAAGCCACAATAGGCTATTGCCATTAAAATAGCAATGACAAGAAAGATAATTTCGTATAGACGCATCGAGAATTTTTGAATTGTAACTTTACTACTTTATAAGTTAAATCGTTTTGCAAAGTAACGCAAAAAATTAAATAAAAAATGCAAAATTTGTCATACAATTCGAGAGTTGCTCCTAATTTTAAGGTTTTAAATAATAAGACAAAATAAAGGTATAAATTTCGATTGCTGTAATTACTTGATTATGACCCACTAACGTACAAAGTCCACAAAGAAAGAACAGGAATTTATTTTGTCTTATTACCTATGCTAAACAGTGGTGTCTTTTGCGACACAATTTTTTATTTTTAATTCTCAATGCCCATGCCCTTCTTCTTCTCCCGAATCTTTTAAGGTAGTCAGTAAAGCCAAAGCACCTTTTAGCACAAATTGCGTTTTGGCGGGGTCTATGTTTTGAGGTAGCAAGACCTCTGTAAAACCGTGTTCTGCCACGCCTTTGCGGATAGGCACTAACAAAAATTGGTAACTTGCCGTTGAGTTAGTCGTGTTGGTCGTATTTTTTGAGTTTGTTGAGTTGGTAGGATTGGTTGCAATAGCTTGTTGAGCAAACACATAATCTTGGTTTTCAAAATGCACAATAGCCTCGTCGGGCAGGGCAGGTTTTGCCGTTTCGCCCAAATCTATAATAGCCTTCACGTAAGTATTGGGCAATAAATCTGTTTCAGGGCT
The DNA here is from genome assembly GCA_013299115.1 of Cytophagales bacterium. GTDB lineage: Bacteria > Bacteroidota > Bacteroidia > Cytophagales > Thermoflexibacteraceae > JAAFKA01. The sequence goes on along the minus strand of JAAFKA010000013.1, from coordinate 25,411 downwards.
GTCGAAGTGGCAATGCACCCGCACAGTACGGTCTGCATTAATTTTAGGATTGATAAGATAAACAGTTGCTTGTCTTTCTTTTTGCGGCTCATGGGCAAGGAAAAAATGTAGCTTTTGCCCTATTTTCAGCAAAGCCACATCTTGCTCAAAAACAGACAATTCTACGTGCAAATGCTCTGTATCCACCAACTCAAACAGCACATCAGTCGGCGTTACATATTTACCTAAGTTTACGTTTACCTCTGTTACATAGCCCGCCGCAGGTGAAAAAATGCTCACCGAGTTGGTTATTTCCCCTGTTTCCACTTGTTGGGTGCTGATACCAATGGTTTGTAGTTTTTTTGCAAGGGCTTTGTGTTTTGCTTGCAAACTTTGGTAGTCTGCCCGCACCTGTTGAAAAATTTTGGCAGCATTGGCATTTTCTTTTGCCAACAATTCTTGGCGTTTGTATTCCAATTCTGCATATTCTAAACGGGCTTTGGTTTCCAAATAGTCTTGTTGAATTTGGATAAACTCCTGATTTTCAATCACTACCAACAATTGCCCCTTTTTTACCTTCATACCTTGCAACAAATCTGTCTTGCGGACAAAGCCACCCATGACTGCCGAAATATTGACTAAATTTTGCGGTGGCACGTCAAGCACCCCATTCACTTTGATAGTTCCACTCAAATTGCGTGCTTGCAAAGTCCCCAACACAATGCCCGAAGTTTTAAATTGTTCGGCTGTGATAGATAGTGTGTTGCTATTTTCCTCGCCCTCGTGGGTGTGCGTAGCAGGTGTAGGTGCGTCATGCGTATGTCCGTCATCTGCCTTGTGTTCGTGTGTGTCCGCAGGAGGTTGGCAAGCAGCCAAAAAGACAAAAAAGGCAAATAAAAGGCTTTGCACCCGATAGGAGAAAAGGGCAAAATGGAAAAATGATTGCAAAAAGTTCATAAAGTAGTTGTTTTTTAAAATAACACTTAAAACAGTTTTGCACTATGATAGTCAATCCGTTGTTTGGCTATGGCAAAGTATTCTGTTTCTAATTCATAGCCTACAAAGTTTCGTTGTTTATGCACACACGCAACGCCTGTACTGCCGCTACCCATGAAAGGGTCTATAATCGTATGGGCATCGAAACTGATAAGCTGCACCAAATGCTCCATCAACGGAACAGGTTTTAAAGTAGGGTGTATGTTAAACTTTTCTTTGTGTTGGCGTACTTTTGGAAAAAACAATTCCTTATTTAGATTGGCATCTTCATTTTCTAACCATTCGTTTGCTTCTCCATAAAAAAAGTATTTGTCGTGGTCGTCATGCAACTGGTTGGTTCGCAAGATATTGGCAGCCACTCTGCCTTTGGGGTGGGGGTTGTGTCCAACTTTGGACTCTCCCTTTTGGTAGGGCATACGAGTTGCCTCCAAATTTAATGCACCTGTACCATATTTTAGTAAGTTTTCAGCCACCGTTAAGCCTTTTTCAATAGGTTTTTGCACCAAAATAATAGGTTCATAACTTGGTTTGATACCCAAACCTGCCCCATCATATTGTTTGCCTTTTTCGGAGGCAGGTTTTAGTTTGTGTTTTTGTTGTTTAGTTTTATAGGTGTTAGCCCCATTAGGTACATAGCCTTGCAAATAATTATATTCACCAACAATTTCGCTGGCTACGCCTTCCGATTTGTCTATATCTAAACCAATATTTCTCGACTTGGGCATGCCATTCAAATAAACCCACATCAACACATCTTTGATAATAAACCCATGGTCTTCCAAATCTGCCATGACTCTGTGCATCACTCTTGGAAACGAAAAAACAAAGCCAAAAGCCCCAGGTTTGAGTACACGAAAACACTCTGCCCATATTTTAGGATTAGGGCAATTTTTTTTGGTATTTCCCACTAAATCCTCTTGCACTGTGGGCTTGTCCCATTCTTGGTTTTGGAAAGAAATACCATACGGAGGGTCTGTTACTAAGGCATCTATGCTGTGGGCAGCCAAATTCAATATTTTATCGTAACAAGACCCTTGTGCTATGACAAAGTGTGGTTTTTCAGGCATTTTTTAAAATAGCTATTTCCTTGCAATGATAGGTAAAAATAATTATCTTTGCAAAATAATTATTTATTGAATTTTATACAAACACCAAAAGAACAAGCAAAAGAAAATAACAATCGTTTATTCTCTGATTTTGAACAAGATATTACGCAATACTTAATGTAAGTTGCATAGTAATTGGACTTGTTTAGTTGGGAAAACTATAACATCTTTTGCAGACAGATAACACTGGTTTTACGGATAAAACACTGATTTTTTTATCCGCAAAAAATCAGTTTAATCATTGTTAGCTGCGTACTAAGTAGTTAGACTTAAATAATCGACAATGTTTTAAACTCTATATATCTGATTATCAGACTTATCCGACACCTTTGAGGTGTCGGATAATTAGGTTCAATTACTTAAGTCGTTTGCTTGAAGGCAACCAAACAAGTCTATTCATAAATCAAGCTACAAATTTCTGTTTGTAAGAAAAGGTTAAAGTTTGTTAGGATTTCTTAAAAATTCTTAACTTGCCGAAAAGTTAAGAGCACCAAACCCAATCAACCTAATGACCTATCAATATTTTTTTTTAGACATCAATAATTTTGTTGCCCATGTCCGTTTTAACAATGCAGACAAGGCAAATGCCTTGCCTTTGGCTGCGTGGCACGAACTCCGTCATCTGTTTGAGGCTTTAGACCAAGATACAGAGGTAAGGGTGGTGGTATTGAGTGGCGAAGGCAAACATTTTTGCAGCGGCATAGACATTAGCGTATTTACAAAATTGGTTGAATTGACAAAAAGTAATTGCCAAGCAAGAACTAACGAAAAGTTACGCCGTTTTATCTTGGATTTGCAGAGCTGTGTTACAGCCATAGAAAACTGCTCAAAACCTGTTTTGGCAGCCATTCATGGCTCTTGCATAGGCGGCGGCTTAGACATAGCTACTGCTTGCGATATGCGTTATGCTACGGACAACGCCATTTTTTGTGTCAAAGAAATAGATTTTGGTATTGTAGCAGATTTAGGCACTTTGCAACGTCTTCCTCGATTGGTTTCGATGGGCGTAGCTAAGGAAATGGCTTTTTCAGGTGCTACTTACACAGGCAAATCCCTTGTAAACTGCGGATTAGTCAATGCAGCCTTTGCCACAGCCGAAGAAATGTTGCAAGCTACCCTGCAAGAAGCAGCCACCATAGCCGAAAAGTCGCCACTAACCATAAGAGGTATCAAGCAAGTGCTTGCTTATTCTGTAGACCATAGCATAGCCGATGGGTTGAACTATGTAGCCACTTGGAACTCCGCCATGATGCTCTCCAATGATATGCAGGAAACGATGCAAGCCTTATTTGCCAAAAGAAAGCCCAAATTTGAGGAAAATTAATGCTTTGTTATGAGGTTGTTTGGTGATAATGATAAGGTCTGCAAAAATATACTTACTTTTTTATATCCTTAATTACCTTTCCGTCCAGTAAGGTAATGCTTCGTTGGGTGCGGTGGGCAAACTTATCGTCATGGGTTACAAGCAAAATAGTTTGCTTAAATTCTTTTTGCAGGGTTTCAAATAGTTCAAACACCATTTCTGCATTTTTGGAGTCCAAATTGCCTGTTGGTTCGTCTCCAAACAAAATTTTTGGGTCATTCATTAAGGCACGTGCTATAGCTACTCTCTGTTGTTGACCACCAGATAGTTTGCTTGCTCGTTTACCTGCTTGTGCTTCCATACCAAATAGTTGTAACTTTTTATAAGCTTTGGCTTCGGTTTCTTCTAACGAAATATTTTTGAGTTTCATGGCGGGCATCATCACATTTTCTAAGACTGTAAACTCAGGCAAGAGGTAATGAAATTGGAAAACAAAACCAATTTTGGTATTTCGCAAGTCGGCTAATTGCTTGTTAGTCAGCTGTTTAATGTTGGTATTATCAAACCAAATATTGCCCTGATAGTCTGAGTCTAAGGTAGATAAGGTATAAAGCAAGGTGGACTTGCCACTGCCCGAAGAACCTACAATAGAGATAAATTCACCTTCGTAAATGGCTAAATCTATGTCTTTTAGCACCTGAAAAGTTACAGGGTCGTAGTAATATTTGTTCAGCTCTTGGGCTTTAATAATTGGAATTTCCAATGTTTTGATTTTTTGCAAAGGTAAACAAATTGCTGCAAATCACCAGTTTTTTGTATATTAGTTTTTGAGCACGTAAAAATGCTCCCCTGTTTTTGAGTCAATTATTTTTTTCTTTACTAAGTCTGAAATACTTTTCTCTAATATATTTGTCTGGGTGGTTGCAATAAATTTTATGTTGTAAGTAAGAATAAAATCTCTTAATGAAATTTCATACGAAACAAAATTGCCCTTTTTCTTCTGTTGCTCAATGAATACATAAAACGGGTTATCTCGTACTGCATTTTGGTTTAGTGCGTCTAATTTATCGTAGGCTTTGTACCAGCTTATGTTCATAAACATACAGTTATTTTTCATATAAGCTGTATAAACACCCAATTTTTCCATTTGTAGGTGTGTATGTTCTCTTTTTTCTATAAGGTAGGTGCTATCAAATAGAGCTAAACCTAATAAATAGTCTTGGTTATGTTTTTGTAACTCTATTTGCACTTCCTCCAAAAAATTAACAGCATAGTATTGTATATTATCTTTTAGCTTAATATTTAGTTGCATATTTCTTACTGTTCTGAATGAGAGCACAAGCATAGAAATTGCCACCACTACCCCCAAAATTTTAAAAGATTTAAAATAACGAATAGCCAATAAAGAAAGCAAGGCAGTAAATAAGATTTTATATAGTGGATAAGCTAAATTAATATAAAATTGGTGCCAATCAAAAATGGTATGCAATGAGGCAAAGCAAACTGCAACAAAAAGCATAATAGGGAAGATGAAAAAAGGCTGAGGTAAACTAAATAGTTTCGTCTTATTTAAAACATAAAGCAAGAGTAGGAATAAAATAGAATATGGAGCATAAAGGATAGGCATAGCCAAGAGATAGTGTAAAAACTTTTCTTTAAATGCTACGATTATGTTCTGCACACTCCATCCCATATCAATCGTGGTATTTATCTTTGGTTGAAACAAATACCAAATTAATCCCATCGTTATTGCCTGAATGAAACATAAAGTAAATAGCAACACATATTGTTTTCTATCTTGGTTATAAATAATCTTCCAGCAAGCAAAGAGGCAAATAGCACTAAAAATGGCAGGAGCTGTGGTAACAAATAGAATGGGTAAAACTAAGAGGAGGAGAAATGCCAAATATTCTTGCTTTTTTAAGAACAGTGTTGTGATACAGACCAAAAAGATTTCTATTAGTGCAACTTTGAATCGAAAATAAGGAACAGCATGATTGCCATGAATAGTATGAAAGGCATATAAAAATTCGCCTATTTTGAAAAAAAAATTAAAATAAGCAAAGCAGGAGAATACGAATAAAAAACTTAGTAAAAAGTGAACTGAAATTATTTTTTCGGCTATTGTCTCACATAAAGCCATGTATGAAAGTGCTAATAAATAGAGTAGCAGTGGCTGAAAAATAATAAGAAAAGTGATTAATGAATTAAGTCCCAAAAACTTTACATAACTTGCACATAACCAGAATTCAAAGAAATGATAGGGTACAATGCCTTGATAGTTAGGGTCAATAGCATTGAGCATCATATTACGATTTTCTATGCCAAGTGTAGCCAATAAATCCACAATTTGCACGTAATGCAGCATCGTACCATCAGATTCGGTGGTTAAATATTCATGTGATGTACTTACTACTTCTGTCGATTTTAATCCAAATAAGATAATTAAAACAAGTAATGTAAAAATAATGGTTTGATAATGAGGTAAAAAACTACCAATCAATGACTTTTTGCGTGGAGGCAACTTAATGAAGCTATTTTTCAAAAAATAACCTAAAACGAATAAAATAGGAATAAATGCTAAATTTATTGTCAAAAAAGATGATTGGAAAAAAGAAAACAATAGTACAAACAGTAACATTCCGACCAGTGTTTTGCTTAATAGGGTTGCATATTTCGTTTTTATCTCCGTCTGAAAAATAAAATGTAATACAATATGACCTATTGTGTAAAACAGGACAATAGATAATGTCAAGTATGCAAAATAAATTGGTAATTGTGCTGTGATTTCCATCTGTATTCAGATTGCAAGATAAATCAATTAAAGCATAAATTTTAATTCAATATGCGTGACATTTAGAAAAGAAAAAACAGAGAAACAAATGGTGCAACCACTCGCAAGCATTTTAAATTAGCAGATTTCAAAACTTATAAGGCAACACTCGTTTGACGTGCAAAAATCTTTTGGCGTAGTATTTTTTCCAACTCGATGAATTAATATCGTCTATCACAATGCCTCTACGTGCAGAGTGAATCATTGCCAAGTCTTCGCCTTCTTCTGATACCACTAAGGCTGCGTGAGTAACTCTGTATTTTCCATTTTTGCCTTTGTTGCCAAAGAAAATTAAATCTCCTTTTTTTGCTTTTTCAAAAGGTATGGTTTCGCCTATTTCAGCTTGGCGAACAGAGGCAGAAGGCACATTGTAGCCAAAATTTGCCATGACATAAGAGGTAAATCCTGAACAATCAAAACCTTTGGCAGATTTGCCTCCGCTGCGGTAAGGAATACCTAAGTAGTTTTTTGCATAACAAACCATTTCATCTCGTAAAAAGTTTTGTTCGTCTGCGGGGGTAGTAGCTGGCAGATTCAGCGTGGGGAAGGTGGCAGTGCTTTGGGTAATTAATGCCGAAGAAGGCAGGGAAACTTTGGGGGTAACTTTCAAAAAATCTATTGCAAATTGCGTTTGGGTATGAAAATGTTTAAGTTGTGGGTCTTTGCGACTGTACTTGTGCTTTGATTTTACTTTGTGGGTAGTGGTTTTTACACTTGCTTGCACATAACTCATCATGGGGTTGAGGGTGGTACAAGATGAAAACAAAATGGTTACTGATAAAAGCAACAGGAATTGTAATAGTAATTTTTGCATAATCCTAATAGTAAAGTGTGTAGTTGATTGCTGTAAATAATGGAGTGTCTTTCATTGTAAGTTGTAAATTTTACAAGTAATTGATTACCAAATGATTACACTCAACAAAATAAAACTCTTTTGTGCCAAACAATTTTGGCTTTGCTGTTTAATGAAAGCAAGTAGCAAAAATATTTTTGAAAAAAAAAACTTATTGCCAATTTTTCTTTCAATCATTTGCCTGTTTTTTTTGCAACTACCTGATTTTGAGGTTATTATTTTTGTAAACAGTTACAATTTTTGCTCTAAAACATAGAGTTTTTAATTATTTTTGTATTTCATACACAAATCTTACATTTGTAAATAAAATTAACTCCAATGTTGTGTTGTTAAACTAAATTGAAAAGTTGGTGCAATAAATTAAGCACGCAGATAACACAGATTAAGCAGATATTATGGATAAAAATTTTAAAATCCGTACTTTATCAGTAAAATCAGTGTTATCTGTGTGCTAAAAATATCATTGTTTCTTCAAGTAAATAAGTCCAATAAGAATAAACCAAATAGGTTGGGAAAATTGATTATTGATAGTTAAATTTGCAAAAAATAACCAATAACGAAAAGCATTTATGGCAACAATAGCAAATGAAAAGGTGCATCTCAATGGCAACCTAAACGGCAAAACACAAGAAATACCTCGCCGTCAGGCACAAGACAACTACGAGGCTCCAGATTTTTATAAAATAGACGACTTGCTTACCGAAGAACACCTTATGATTAGGTCGGCGGTGCGTGATTTTGTGAAAAAAGAAATTTCGCCTATCATCGAGCATTGTGCCGAACACAATATTTTTCCTTCGCACATTGTCAAAAAATTTGGCGAAATTGGTGCTTTTGGTCCTACTGTTCCTACCGAATATGGCGGCGGCGGTTTGGATTACATAGCCTATGGCATCATCATGCAGGAAATAGAACGTGGCGACTCTGGCATGAGGTCGACTGCTTCTGTACAAGGCTCTTTGGTGATGTATCCTATCTATAAATTTGGGTCGGAGGCACAAAAGAAAAAATACCTTCCCAAATTGGCAAGTGGCGAAATGTTGGGCTGTTTTGGCTTAACAGAGCCTAATCATGGCTCTAACCCCAGCGGTATGGAAACCAACTTTAAAGACATGGGTGACCATTATTTGCTCAATGGTGCAAAAATGTGGATTTCTAACTCACCCGAAGCTGATATAGCGGTGGTGTGGGCAAAAAACGAGGAAGGTCGTATTCACGGTTTGATAGTGGAGAGAGGTATGGAAGGTTTTAGCACGCCTACTACACACAACAAATGGTCGTTGCGGGCAAGCTGCACAGGCGAATTGGTGTTTGACAATGTGAAAGTGCCAAAAGAAAATCTATTGCCCCTCAAAAGTGGTTTGGGTGCGCCAATGATGTGCTTAGACTCGGCAAGATATGGCATCGCTTGGGGTGCTTTGGGTGCTGCTATGGACTGCTATGATTCTGCTAAAAGATATGCAGCCGAAAGAATCCAATTTGGCAAACCTATTGCCTCTTTCCAATTAATACAGAAAAAATTGGCTGAATTTTTAACAGAAATTACCAAAGCCCAATTAGTTTGCTGGCGTTTGGGCAAACTCATGAACGAAGGAAAAGCTACGACTGCCCAAATTTCTTTGGCAAAACGAAATAGTGTGCAGATAGCATTGGAAATAGCAAGAGAATCACGCCAAATTTTGGGCGGAATGGGCATTACAGGTGAATTTCCTATGATGCGTCATGCGATGAACCTCGAATCTGTTGTAACCTACGAAGGTACTCACGACATTCATTTGCTTATTTTGGGCAAAGAAATTACAGGTATTCAGGCTTTTGTGTAGTGCAAAGCATATTATAAGTTATGTAGTTGAATGTAGCATAAGTTTAGCGTGTGAAATTTTGTATAAAAACGAAGACCACACATTAAAATGTATGTTACATTCCATACAACTTATACCTTGTTAAAAAAAATTACCCCAACCTAAAACCAATCACCAACACATCATCAACCTGTTCCTCATGTCCAGAGTCCATCCAATTTTGGAGTGTTTGGTCTAAAACAGTGTGTTGCTCTTTCATTGGCAATTCATAAATATTGAGGAGCAACTCACGCAGTTGTTTTTTGCCAAATTTCTTTTTATTTGTACCTCCAAATTGGTCGCAATATCCATCAGATAAACCGTAAACATAAGTGGGTTGCGTGATTTCGAGGGTGTGCAGCGTAAAACTACGGTCATCAGGATAATAAGGGTCGCCAATGGGGTGCTTGTCGGCTTTGAGTTCCAAAAATTCGCCACCTGTGATGTAGTAGAGAGAATTTTGTCCACCCGCATATTGCAAGGTGCGTTGGTCGTGGCTGATGCCCATCAGCACCACGTCCATGCCGTCGTGGGTATCGTTATTTTTTTGGTCTAAACTTGCCATGACATCTGTACTTAATTGCTGCAAAACTTTTTCAGGTGAAGTGATTTGCTTTTCATACACAATACTATCCAACAAAGCCGAACAAATCATAGACATAAAAGCCCCAGGCACGCCATGACCTGTGCAGTCGGCAGCAGCCAAGAGTGAACCTGTTGGTGTTTCGGCAAACCAATAAAAATCTCCCGAAACAATATCGCGAGGTCGGTAGAGAATAAAATAATTGGCTAAGGCTGTTTCAACTTGGGCAAAAGAAGGCAACATACCACGCTGAATACGGCTTGCGTAGGTAATAGATTTGGTGAGATTGGTGTTCTTGTCCGACAATTCTTCGTTAATTTCCTGCATCAAATCACGTTGAGCCATGATTTCCTCTTGTTGTTGTTGCAGTTCTTCGTTCTGGGTATTAATTTCCTCTTGTTTTTGGTGCAAGGCTTCGTTTTGTTGCTCTATTTTCTGGTTTTTATCCTCTAATTTAACATTCAATTTACGAGTTTCTTTCAAGCTACGCCATACAAAAAACAAAGAAATTAAGATAATTAAGCCAAGCCCCATAAGCAAATAGGTTATCTGTTTACCTCTGGCTACTTTTTCGGTTTCTAATTGCTTTTGTGTTTCGGCTAATTCTAAGGCTTTTTGGCTACTTTCTTTTTCGGTTCTTTCTTTGTCTGCCAGCAAAGTTAGTCGTTGTGACTCCTGCTGTTGTTTCTCCACCAATGCCTTTTGTTTTTCGGTTTCAGCCTTCTGTTTTTCAATCTCTACGGCTTGTGTTGTCATTGCCAATAATTGCTGCACTTTTTGCTTTTCCAACTGTTGCGACTTTAATTCTGAGTTTTTTAACTCCTCGTTGCGTTTCAATAAAGCCAATTCTTGGTCTTTGAGTTGCAAAGCCTGTTCTTGTTTCTGCCTTTCCAACTCCGATTGTTTGAGGGCTGCGGCTTGCTGTTGCTTTTCTGCCAACAAAGATTTTAGTTCACTTTCCTTTTTCTCTACCGCAATTTCGGTTTCCAAATTCTGCTGAATTGCTTGTTGTTGCTGTTTTTCAGCACTGCTTGCCAATTCTTGATAGAGTTTATTATAAGTTTGTGCTTCTTTATAGTTGTCCTCACTTTCGTTTAGCAAAGCCAATACTTTGTAAGCAGCCAATTTATTTTCTGTATCATTATTGGTTTCGGCAATAGTTTGGGCTTGTTTTGCATAATTTAAGGCATCGGCATTTCTATCTGCCAAATAATCTGCCATAGCCAAATAATTATAGGCAGAGGCTTTGGTGTAATCATTTTGGTTTTTTTCGGCTAAATTTGTAGCTTTTTTCAGGTATTCATCAGCTTCTTTTGTTCTGCCAAGTTGCAACAAGGTTACGCCTGTGTTGATATTGGTAAAAATTTCTTGTTGGGCTGTTTTGTTGTTGCTGTTGAGCAAGGTTTTGTTGGTAGCCAACGCCTTGTTAAAATACTCGACTGCCTCTGAATTTTTATTTAGTCTGCGGTGTAAAACTCCCAAATTATTATAGAGCCGAGCCACTTCTACCAAATTATTTTGTTGAGTATAAAATTGCAACAAATCATTATTTGCCTGTACTGCACGAGCATAATTTTTTTGTAGTTGGGCATAGTCTATCAATCTTTTTTGTGTTTGAGTCCAGACCTCCGTATTTTTTGCAGAGTTTAACAAAGGCAATAGTTCATCAGCAGTTTGAATAGCAGCCCCGTAGTCGGGTTGTGCAGCCTGTGCAGCCATCATTTGTTGCAAACAACGGACTTGCTGCGGGGCAGCAGCCCCCTGCATAGCCAACCGAAAATACTCAACAGCTTTTTTGTTGCCCTTTTGCTTTTGGTATTGTTGGGCAATTTGATAAGCTAATTGACTGCGTTGGGCATTATCTTTTTCATTTTGCAATTTGCCTAATAACTCGTCAAGACTTTGGGCTTGGACAGCAAAAGCAACCAACCAAAGAAGCAAACAAACCGAAAAGTAGCGTAAAATAGACATTGGCTGATGTAAATAATGGAAAAAACCTACACCCTAAAGGCGTGGTTAAATGCTATGCACTAATTTATAAGATTTGTATGACTTTTAATAATTTTTTCTGTGAATTTTATCGAGGCAGAAAATTTAGAACATTTTGGTTGTCCAACAACTTTTGTAGAAACGTAGGTCGTTGATTTATCAAAGACTTGTCAGACAATTTTTGTAGAAACGTAGGAGACCGTCCGAAAAGCCTTTCTGCCTTTTTTGTATTTTAGGGCTAAAGGAGCAAAAAACCTTGTTTTTTATTTGTTGTACTTCAAAAACGACTTAGCGAAGGCTATAAACTGGAAATTGTTGCTAAACAATAACTACAGAAGGATAAACCTGAAAAATTTAATGACAAAAGAGACTGTCTTTTCGGACAGCCTCTAATCCAGGCACAGCATTACTTTTGTGACACTATTCAATATTTCCACTATCCTCCCAAAGATTGTTTATTTTGGGCAGCAATTTCGAGCATTTTCTCGTACTGCTCTGGGCTTAGGTCGTTGAAAAAGTAATGCACTGGGTCGACTTTTTCTCCATTTCTGATGACCTCGTAGTGCAAGTGCGGTGCTACCGAAGTACCCGTAGTGCCTACCAAACCAATCAATTCGCCACGTTTTATTTTTTGTCCTTTTTTGCACTGGAAAGCAGAAAGGTGGGCATATTTGGTAACGTAACCAAATCCATGGTCTATTTCTACTTGGTTGCCATAACCGCCAGACCATTCAGACGAAATGACCACGCCATCTCCCGAAGCATAAACAGGAGAACCTTGTGCGGCGGTAAGGTCGCAGCCTGTGTGCATTTTGGGAACTTTGTAAATGGGGTGAATCCGATAGCCGAAACCAGAGGCAAAGGTTTGTAAATCTTTGTTGGCAAGTGGCATAATGGCAGGCATAGAAGCCAGCATGGTGTTTTTTTGTTCGGCAAGCTGCATGAGTTCATCATACGACCTGGTTTGAATATACATTTGCTTTTTGATATTGTCTATCTTCCGCAAAGTAGAGAGAATGAGGTCTTCTCTTTTCAGTTTTTCGTCTAACAATTCGCGGTATTTTTCTGTACCACCTGTACCACCTCGTCTGATTTCAGGGGCTATGGGGTCTGCCTCAAAAATCACACGATAGACATTGTCATCACGTTCTTGCAATACGCCTAACATTTGGTTGGTCGTAGCCAACTCTTTGTTCAGAAACTCATATTTCAGTAGCAACTCCTGATTTTCTTTCATCAAATTGGCTTCTTTTGCCGAAGGAAAATAGTTGCGATAAATGGTAGAAACTCCAAAACCCGCAAAGGTGGCTACTATCAAAAACCCCGCAATATTCGTAAGAAACTCACTTCTACTGACCTTCACAGGCTCATATTGGCACGTTTCGGTGTCGTAGTAATATTTTATTTTTGCCATATCAACTATGGGTATATGCTGTAAAAATCTTGGTTAAAGTAAAGTCATGTCGGACTTTTTAGTAGGTTTGGTTGTTTGTAACTATTTTTTTGCATTGAATAGCTGCAAATATAGTAATTAGGTTTAGAAAAAGAAGTTTTTAAACAACTTTTATACTTGCTGTTTTGCATAGCAGACGTAAGTAATTGCTATTTTTGTCAAAAAATTGCTTAAAATAGTATTAGAAAATAAGTTAGTTATGTAAAGTAATAGTTTTGTAATATTTTATAATTACCTAAAAATCAACTACTTAACTCTTTTGGCATAGTTTTTAGTAAGTTGCAAATTTTCTAAATTGGGCAAATGTATTTTTTAGGCTTATTTAGTTGTTAGAAAAAGCTAAAAAATTCGACCTCGTGCAACCTTTTTACTTTATTTTGCATCTCTTGTTTTAACTAACTTAAAAATAACGATGAAAACCTTAGCTTCTTTCTTGTTGGCTTTGTATTTATGCACTTCGCTGGCTGCCCAAAACCTTCAACAAGGTGTTGCCTTGTTTGAACAGAAAAAATATGCAGAGGCAAAAAAAATATTTACTATCCTCGATGACGACCACCAAGACTACGCCCAAGCCCAGTATTATTTGGGTCGTATGGCTTTTGATGAGCAAAAGTACGAAGACGCAGCCGACTTTTTTGATGAAGCTGTTGATACCAACGAAAAGGTGGCTATCTATCATTATTGGTTGGGTGCAGCCTACGGCAGCTATGCACAGCAAGCCAGTATGATTAAACAAGGCATCTTAGCTCCCAAAATCAAAAATGCTTTTGAGAAGTGCGTAGCCCTCGATGGAAAAAACAAAGATTGTTTGTCGGGCTTGATACAATATTATATCCAAGCCCCTTCGTTTATGGGTGGCGACTTAGACAAAGCCCTTGCCAATGCCAAAGCACTTAAAAACCTTGACAAAGAACAAGGGACTGTACTTTTGGCACAAATCTACACCAAACAAGGGAAACACGCCGAAGCTGAAAAAGAATATGTAGAATTATTGGCTGCCAAACCTAATGATGCCAATACAGTTTTGGCTGTTGGCAGTGCTTATGTTACACAACAAAAATATCAAAAAGCCTTAGATTTGTACGACAATTTTTTGAAACAAAACCCTGCGAATATGGCAATAAGTTACCAATTTGGTAAGGTGGCTGCTATTTCGGGTTTGCAATTAGACAAAGGCGAAACTTGTTTGCAAAGTTACCTAAAATACAAACCCGCAAAAGGAGAACCTTCTATTGGTGGGGCTTATTTTCGTTTGGGTATGATTTATGAAAAAAGAGGCAACAAGGCTGAGGCAAAAAAGCTGTACCAAACAGCCATTCAGCAAGACAAAAACCTGAAAGAAGCACAAGAGGCTTTGAAAAGGATGTCGTAAGTAACTGAAAATTACGCACAAACTAAATGGTATTGATAAGGACATTTTAAATCTGTATGTTTTCTTTGTTTAATTTTCAACAAAATATTATTTTTGTTAAAATAATTACAACAAAACATTTGTTTTATTAACAAAAATGTAATAACTTTTCAACAACCAATAGCTGCACACTATCGTTATCTGTCTAGCGTTATCTGTTTAGTTTACCATTTAATTTGATTGTGTATGCAACTACTTAATAAATTATTGACCCCATTTTTGGTGGTCTTGTTAGGATTAGCAGCCCCCGTAGTGGCGGGTTTGTTCTTGGCAGCATGGTTCGACTTACCTAAATTTTGGGTAATGGTTTTGATGTTTGGGGCTACAAGCTATTTGTTTGTAGATTTAATAAGGAGTGTGGACAAAAAAAGAGATTCCAAGTAACTCCCAAAAACTAACATTTTTGGTTGTGTGACAATTTTTGTGGAATGGAAACAATAGAGGTTATTACGATTTGTACTGTACCCTTCAGAGTGCAAGGTCAATTAGCTGAAAATCAACAGATTAATTTTTTATACAAAAATTATCGTAATAACCTCTAATATAGGCTTATGATTTATCATAGGCTTTGCCCAAAAAGGGTCTTTGATAAATCAAAGACCTACGTTTACACAAAAATTGTCAGACAACCATTAATTTTAACCCTATGCAAGTTACATCATCTCTTTGTTCTACCTCGTGGCTGTGGTTTTCGAAAGTAGTACGGAGTTCATATTCTTGTGTATGGAGTGGCAAGGTATAAATTTTTTCTAACAATTTCATTAATTTGGGAGTACCAAATCTTTTTCTGTCTTTATTGGCTTGGTCGGTGTAGCCGTCTGTGAGGAGGTAAAGCATTTCTCCTTTTTGCAAAATTATTTCTTGTTCATTGGGTTCACATTGCGGTGCAGTACCCAAAGAAAATTTATCGGATTGCAATTTTTCTATTTTGCCTGCTTGCGAAAAAAACAAGTTGTGTTTTGCTCCTGCATACCTGATGCTAAACTGTTCATTTTCAAGTGGTTGTATAGTACAGATACCAATATCCATGCCATCGTCTATCTTGTCGTTGCCGTTTCTCATTCGTTGGTAGATACCATAATTGAGCCACGCCACGATGTCGGCGGGTGCATAGACAAAATTTTGTTTAATTGCCTCATTAATCAAATTGTAGCCCAACAAAGACACAAAGGCAGCAGGAATACCATGTCCTGTGCAGTCGAAAATACAAGCAATTCTTATGGGGTCGTGGACAGAGAGCCAATAAAAATCTCCTGAAACAATGTGTAGGGGCTTGTAAATAACAAAACTTTCAGAAAATATTTGCAATCTTTCAGCCTCTGAAGGTAGAAAGGTATTTTGAATTTTTTTTGCGTAATTGATACTTGCCCAAATATTTTCGTTTTTTGCTTGAATAACTTTTTTGCTCTCCGCCAACTTGTCCATCATCATAAAAAGGTTGAGATTGGCAGCTATTCTTTCGGTCAGCCGTTGGAGTAAGTCTATGTAAATTTGTTTGGGCTTTTCCATAAACAAGACTTCCAATACGCCGCATACTTTTTTGTTGAAAGCCAAAGGCAGGGCTACTAAGGCTGCTAATTGGAAAGAAACTGTACCCAAATTTTCTTGGTAATTGATGCTATCGTCTTGCAAAAATACAGGTTCATTGTATTTGGCTACTTTGCCTACGATGCCCTCGCCTATGGCAAGGGGCTGGTCTTTGGTGTTTGTTTGTTGGAGAGCATAGCCACCTACCAAATAAAGAGAGTTGCCTTTTTGCATATACAAAGCTACCTGCACGCCTTTGATGTGCGGTGCCAGATGTGCCGAAAAAATATCTGCCCATGTTGCCACATCTTGGTCTTCTTGCACATACAGCACCTCCGCAAAAGTATCTAAACTGCTCAACAACCAATGTTCATTTTCGGCTGTGGTGCGGATTGGCAAACTTGCGTTAATTTGTTCTATATCAAGGAGTTCAGTTGTCATTTTTAGCTGCCAAATATTTACCAAAACTTAAACCTGTAAAAGAGGTTATTACGATAATTTTTGTATAGAAAAATTAACTTGTTGATTTTCAGCTAATTGACCTTGCACCCTAAAGGGTACAGTACAAATCGTAATAACCTATAAAGTTTTAAAAAACCTTAGAAGTTTTCGAGCAATTTTACACTACTTTACCAACGTCTATTTTCCAATTCTTTCTTTTGGGTAATATCGTAGCTAAGTTTAAATATTTTCACAAGATTTTTTTGTTCATCTGCAACAGGATAATAAATAGCATCGAGCCACACAATATCACCATCTTTCTTTATCCGTTTCACTTCTTTTCTTACGATTTTTCCTTGTTTGAGTTGCAGAAGTGTATCCTGATAGTTTGCAAATTCTAAGGTGTCCATCAGAATTTTATAGTCTTTTTGAAACAAATCTTGGTGGCTGTAACCTGTTTCTTTGAGAAACTTTTGGTTGCATTTAAGCAATTTGGCATCGACTGACAACTCTACCATAAACAAACATTCATCGGCTGCTGCCAACATAACCTGCACTTCTTTGAGCAAGTTATTAATTTCTTCGGCTTGTTTTTTCTTGTCTGTAATATCATAACTCATTTTAAATATTTTGGTGAGTTCTCCCAAATTATTAAAAACAGGGCAGTAGGTGGCATCGAGCCAAACGAGGTCGCCGTTTTTCTTTTTGCGTTTTACTTCCTTTCGCACCAATTTGCCTTCTTTGAGTTGGAGTAGCGTATCTTGATAGTTGATAAATTCAGCATTGTCCATGAGCATTTTGTAGTCTTTGCCCTCCAAGTCTTCTAAGGTATAACCAGTTTCTTTCAAAAACTTTTGGTTGCATTTGAGCAATTTGGCATCAGTAGAAAGTTCGACTATGAATTGCGACTCGTCTGCGGCGGCGGCTCTTATTTGTACTTCTTTGAGCAAATTGTCTATGGCTTCGGCTTGTTTTTTCTTTTCGGTGATGTCATAACTAATTTTTAAGACTTTGGTCAATTCGCCATTTTCGTTCATCAAGGGGCAGTAAGTGGCATCAGACCATACCAACTCTCCGTTTTTCTTTCTCCGTTTTACTTCTCTGCGTACCAGCTGCCCATCTTTTAGTTTGCTGAAATTGGCTTGATAGGCTGCCCACTCGTCTTTGTCCATAATAGATTGGTAGTTTTTATACAACAAATCGTCTAAGGCATAGCCCGTTTGGTCTAAAAATTTTTTATTAACTTTCAATATTTTATTATCTGTCGATATTTCCAAAACAAACAAAGCTGCATCAGTTGCTGTAAGTAGCAACTGCATTTCGCGGTTCATTCTTTCCATTTCTTCTTGGGTAGAAACTAATTCCTCCATATTTTGGCGGAGTTCTTCCTCTTGGGCGCGGAGTTCTTCGGTTTTTTGCTGGGCTATGGCTATTTGTGATTGCAGCTCTCCATTTTTAGCCTCCACATCTTCTCGAATGGCACTTATTTCCTCCATATTTTGGCGAAGTTCCTCCTCTGCACTCCGCAGGGCTTCTGCCTGAAACACCGAGTCGGTAAGCAACTGTTTGGTTTTGGCATTGCTTTGGATACTTTGCAACATGGTAGCCACATTGCGACTCAGCCTATTCAATAATTCTTTGTACTTTTCCTCCAAACTACTCAAAAACAACAATTCTATTACACCATACACCTTGTCGTTAAAAATCAAGGGGACTATTATCACCGACTTGGCACTGATTAAGCCCGAAGACGAGCTAACTGAAAGGTTTTGTTGGGGTAGGTTTTCCAAATACAAAATTTCTTTCGACTTGGCAGCCTGCCCTATCAATCCTTCGCCTATCTCAAAACTGTTTTTAAACAAAGATTGCAAAGTGCAAGCATAGCAACCTGTGGCTTCTATCAAGGTGTCGCCCACTGTATAAAATGCCCCTCGCAAGGCGTGGGTCAATTTTGAAGTGTGATAGATAACTACTTCCGAAAACTCGTGGATAGATTTGTCGTAGTTGATACGCAAAATATCGTCAAACTTGCTCAAAGTCGAGTCTGCCCACATTCTCTCCTCCATCTGTTGTTGTTTTTGCAACAGTTCACTTTGCAGGAGTTGCACTTCTGCCAATGTATAGGTTTCTTTGGCGGTGGTCAAGCTATTTGCCTGATTTTCAATATGTTGACCATTTTGATAAATGGTTGTTGGGTTAGTAGGTAGCATAACAGATATGAAACATAAAAGACATTGAAATATGAAATTAATTTACTGGTAGTGCCACAGCTATAATGCTCAGAATTAACATTTCTTAAAGAAATGTTAGTTCTAAGGTAGTTACAGCATAACTTGTATCGTAATAACCTCTAATTATTGGTTTAATTTAATTCGTAATTCTTGGATTTGTTCAAGAGTTAAGCCTGTTAGTTTAGAAATTAGGTTGTCATCAAAACCTTCTGCAAGTGCATTTTTAGCCATTTCAGTCTGTTTACGTAATTCTGCTTTCTGTTCTACAAGCATCTCTCTGGCTATATCATCACTTTCACGCATACGTGCGTATTCGTAAGCCTCCAAATCCTCTTTTTTCCAATTGTGCCTGTTTGCTTCTGTATAAGCCGATTGTAAGCCTTCATCTTCCAGACCTGCTGGAATTACGGTTAAGTTTTCTGCGTTTTTGATAAAATAAACCCATTTCTCAACCAAATTTTCTAACTCTTGTTCTGTTTTATTAAACTTAGGTAACTCTATAAAGTTGAAATCTAAGTCTTTGAGTTTATGTTCTTTGGTTTCTGCGTCTAAAATCAGATGTCTTGATAAATAGTTTTTACCATCTAAAAACTCAAAATTTAAAATACCAATAAAGATAATTGGTTTCAACTTGTAATAATTTTCTCCTACGTCGAGTTGTGCCGAGTAGCTTTTGGCACTATAATAAACTACTCTTTTAGCGAAACCAATTTTGTCCGTAACCTGCATTTCGACTATATACTCATTACCTACTTTATCTTTTGCCTTCACGTCTAGAATGGTAGATTTAGCACCCAAGACAATAGGTAATTGATAAGGATTAAGTATTTCAACCCAAGTAATTTTTTTGTTTCCCTCTAATTTTAAAACCGCATTCAAAAACGAAATCAAAATTTCTGTTTTGTTTTCATTTCCAAAGATTTTACGGAAAGCAATATCATTTTTTATGTCAGCAAATTGCATAGTCTGTTTCATTATCTAAGTAAAGACAAATTTATCGGACACTTTTGAAGTGTTTGATAATTGCGTCTTAATCTATTACTAAGTTACAGAAAAAAACGAAAGAATCAAATTTTAAATCCAATTACCAAAATATCGTCTATTTGGCGGGTGTGGCGTATCCAATCTGTAATCACAGCATCCATTTCTTTTTTCTGCTCATACATTGGTTTTTTGTGAATATCCAATAAGAGTTGTTTCATTCTTTTTGCCATAAATTTACTGTTGTTAGGTCCGCCAAATTGGTCTTGATAGCCATCAGAATAAATGTAAAATACGCTGGGTTTGTCCAAGAGCAAAGTATGTTTCTTAAAAAGTCTTTCCTTGTCGTCTTGTCTGCCACCAATTCCGTATTTGTCTGCTTTTATTTCTTTCAGTTCTTCGTCTTGAATATAGCATAGCGGATTCATAGCCCCTGCATATTCGAGGGTTCTTTCCAAACGGTTTATCACGCAAATAGCCACGTCCATGCCATCTTTGTTGTTGGTTGCATCTTGGCGTAGGGCTTTGCGAATCCCGATATTTAGTTCTTTCAAAATCAAATCTGGTTCTGTAATTTCATCGTGTTCTACGATTTGTCCTAACAAGTCATTGCCAATCATAGACATAAAAGCCCCAGGCACGCCATGCCCTGTGCAGTCGGCAGCCGCTACTATGGTTTTTTGGTTGTCGTGGTATAGCCAATAAAAATCTCCACTTACAATGTCGCGAGGTTTGAACAGCACAAAAGATGCAGGCAAAGCCTCCGCAAAAACTTCGGGCAAAGGCAACATGGCTTCTTGTATCCGTTGGGCGTACTTGATACTGCTTTGAATATTCTCTTTTTGCAGCGAAACTTCTTGCTTTTGCACTTCCAACTCCTCATTTTTTGCCTTAATTTCGGCAGTTGCCTCCTCTATTTTTCTCTCCAATTCTTCTTGTTGCTCCTTTATACTATTGATTCGCCAAGAATACAAACCAAACAAAGCACCTAACACGAAGGCTACTGCCAAGAGTTGAAACCAAAGAGTTTTCCAAATAGGTGGTACAATTTTGATATTGATAGCAATGCCTTCGTTGTTCCACGCCCCGTCGTTGTTAGAGGCTTTTACCCGAAATACATATTCTCCGTAAGGCAGATTGCTATAGGCTGCAAATCTTTTCTTTGCTTCTACATTTATCCACTCTTCGTCGAAGTTTTCTAACTTGTAAGCATATTGATTTTTTTGGGGCAACCGAAAATTGAGAGCCGAAAACTCAAAGGTCAAGGAATTTTGTCGGAAAGATAATTCTATGTCTTTTGCATCTGTAATGTTTACTTTCAGTGGCGAATCTCGGTGCAAACTGTCGTCTTTGATAGGCACTGTTTTGTTTAAAACGGCAAATTTGGTAATGACAACAGGCGGAATGTAATTGTTGTCTTTCACTTTTTCAGGAAAAAAAGCATTGAGTCCATTGGTGCCACCAAAAAATAATTCACCTTTTTTGCTTTTAAAAGATGCACCCCAATAAAACACATTGCTTTGCAAACCATCTGTTTCGTAATAACTCTTAAATACTTGGCTTACAGGATTGTATTTAAGCAAACCATTTTTGGTACTTGCCCAAATATTGCCTTTTTCATCTCCCAAAATTCCATAAACTTCGTTGTTAGGCATACCATTGTCTATGGTAAAAGTCGTGAATTTGTCCGTTGCCCTGTCTAACCGACTCATACCGCCGCCATGCGTACCTACCCAAATATTGCCATCTTTGTCCTCATACAAGGCAATGACTCTGTTGTCGCACAAACTCTGAGGGTCTTTGGGGTTGTTTTTGTAGTGATAAAACCTCCGAAGTTCAGTATCAAACTTGCTGAAACCTCCCCCGTATGTGCCTAACCATATTACGCCAAATTTATCTATCAAAAAAGCATTGGATTGTATGCTGTTGTTAGGCAAAGAGTTATTGTCGTTAGGGTCGTGCAAATAACGAGTGAATACGCCTGTTTTAATGTCCAAACGGTTTAATCCGCCCGCAGTGGCAATCCACAAATTGCCTTTTCTATCTTCCCGAATGCCCTCTATGCTGTTGCTGCTGATGCTGAAACCATTATTGGGGTCGTGTTGCAAAACAGTAAATTTGTCGGTTTTTCTGTCATATTTGTTCAGCCCGCCGCCATGTGTACCAAACCACAAAAATCCCT
Source organism: Cytophagales bacterium (assembly GCA_013299115.1). Lineage (GTDB taxonomy): Bacteria > Bacteroidota > Bacteroidia > Cytophagales > Thermoflexibacteraceae > JAAFKA01. Next base: position 3,702 of record JAAFKA010000013.1, on the reverse strand, counting down.
GACTGTCTTCGAAAATAGAGGAAACTGTGCTGCCTACCAGACCTTGTGCGTATCTATAATTTTTGACTGTGCCGTTTTTCCTGTCAAACCTATCCAAACCACTTTCAATAGCCCCTATCCACAAAATACCTTGACTGTCCTCAAAAACAGACCTTATGGTGTTGTTAGATAAGGTGTTAGGGTCTGCCGAGTCGTGTTTGTAGTGTTTAAAGACTTTCATTTCAGGGTCATAATAGTTGATACCGCCCCCATCAGTTCCAAACCAGATAATCCCCGAAACGTCTTCGTAAATATTGCGAATGTGGTTGTTGCTCAAACTAAACAAATTGGCAGGACTGTTTTTGAAAATCGTAAACACTTCAGTCATTGCCCTTACTTCTTTGCCCGTTTTGTCTTTAGTCAGCACTAATTTGAGTTCTCTTTTTACGCCACCCTGTGCCGTACCAATCCAAATATTGCCTTTTTTGTCTTCTATTACGGCATTAATACCTACTCTGTTGAGCAAATTATAGAGTGGAGTTTTATTGTCTAAGTAAGCATAGTTGTAAAAAATATTTTTCTTAGTGTCAAATTTATTGATACCGCCGCTGCCTGTACCCAACCACAACATTCCGTTTTCGTCTTCGCAAATACTCCTGATTTCTTGGTCGGTTAGCCCTGCACTGCTTTTGCGGTAAGAGGTAAAAGTGCCATTTTCGTTTAGCAAGCAAAGCCCCGCATTAGTGCCTACCCAAATATTGCCTGTTTGGTCTTCGTAAATACAACGCACAAAATTGTCTGCTAAGGACGCAATATTTTCTTTTTGGTAGCTATACCGAGTAAATTTACCTGTTTTTACGTCTAATTGGCAAAGTCCCGAATCTTTTGTACCAACCCAGACAAAGTTTTTGGAGTCGACAAAGATGCAAGAGGTATAGTTAGATACCAAGGCATCGGGTTGGTCGGGTTTGGCGAGGTAAGATTTAAAACGGTCTTTTTTGCGGTCATAAAAAGCTATGCCTTTCGTGTCCGTGCTTACCCAAATATTGCCCTCTTTGTCGGCAGCCAAGCCTCTTATCCAGTTGTCGGGCAGAGAATATTTGTTGTTGGGGTCGTTTTCGTGGTGAAAAAACTCATAGCCGTCGTACCTGTTGAGGTGGTCTTCTGTGCCAAACCACATAAAACCCTTGCCGTCTTGGGCTATGCCCGTAATGATACCTTGCGACAATCCTTGCTTGATAGACAAATGCTCGAACACCAACTCATCTGCCTCTTGCTGGGCAAATAAGGTAGGTGTAAGCAACCCACACAAGCAGACAAAAAAATATAAAAATCGCAAGGACATAAAACTGTTGAAGTTCAGGACAAGTTTGTTTTGTTTGTTAGATACCAACATTTATTTTGTCATTCTGAGCATAGCGAAGAAACTGAGTCTGATTCTTCGCTATGCTCAGAATTACAAAATAAAAATACAAATTAGAATTGTTAGTACCTCATTGTGATAATTGCATATTTTATACCACAATTTGATTAGTTTGTTTCGAAAATGTTTTGTATAAACACTTTTTTTGCAACTTATAGATTTATAGAGAATTTTGCAAAGAAATAGGGAAAAAATAAATAGGTTTGTTTTGAGGGCAAAAAAAATTCGTCATACGACTGTGCAGGCGTATGACGAATGAAAAAGTCTTTACTGTGTAAAAATTTTATGATTAATTTTCAACTGAATACGCAAATTTTGCATTTCGCCAATATACTTGCGGTCTTTGTCGTAGAGTTTGCAATTTACTACCATTACAACCTCCAATGATTTGGTGTAGCCCAAAGAAATAGCCTCAGCATCTGTAACAGGCACTTCCCGCTGTGCAAGCACCTCTATTTTGCTCCCTACTTGGCTACCCAAAGTTGTAGAACCTCCAATAAGGTTTTTCTCATCAAGGATACTGCCTATAGAATAATTAAAACTAAAGCCACTGTCTTGATTGGTACTGTCTTTAAATACTTTTGAACCCACGGCAAAAATTTGTTTCAATTTCTCAAATTCCTGCTCTTTAAAAGGTATGTTAGGCATTCTAAAATACAACGACTCTGCTCCTTTCCTAATATCAGTTGCATCAAAAGCCTTAATTGTACTAGCTGAGTAGCTTATTTTCTCGTACCCATCCCAATAATTAGGTCTGAATTTCTGAGCACCAGCACCAACAACAATATCCCAACCGTTTTCTCTTGTCATGTTATAAGTCTTGCCCAAAATAGTGCCAGTAAAACTTTCTTTTTCTTCAAACAAACTTTTTGGTGTTTCTACAGTTTTGCAACCCCAAGCTACAAAAAGCAATAGGGTTATGAAAATGATATTTTTCATGGTTTTATGAGTTAAATTGATTGGTACTAAGATTTTGAATCTTAGTACCAACAACCTACACTTTATTTTACTGTGTAAAAATTTTATGATTAATTTTCAACTGAATACGCAAATTTTGCATATTACCTACATATTTACGATTATGGTCGTAAAGTTTGCAACTAACCTGTATTACTACCTCTAAAGCCTTTGCATAGCCTTGTGCAACTGATGCAGGGTCTGTAACAAGTACTTCCCTTTGTGCAAGTATTTTGAAAATACTACCTGATTGATTTCCCATAAAAGAAAAACCTCCAATGTTTTTTGTTTCCTCTTGCGGAAATATACTTGCATACTGCAAAGCAAATCCAGTATCTTGATTAAGACTGTCTTTGAAAACTTTACTACCCACAGCAAAAACTTGTTTCAGTTTATCAAAACTTTGTTCCTGAAAAGGCAAAGTAGGCATCACAAGGCGAAAAGATTCAGAACCTTTCATTATATTAGTAGCATCAAAAGCCCTAATAGCACCAGCACTGTAGCCTATTTTTTCATATCCATCCCAATAATTAGGTCTGTATCTTCTTGCAGCAGAGCCAACAACAATGTCCCAACCTTTATCCTTGCTAATATCAAGATTTTTTTCTAAAACACTACCCTTGATGCTCTCCTTATCTTCAAATAAAGAAGCTTCAGATGTAATATCAGTAGATTGGCAGCTCCACACTATAAAGCAGAGTAAAGCAAGTAAGAAAATGTTATTTTTCATGGTTTTATAAAAAGATTTAAGGGTTAGTCGCATTGAGAACAAGAATTTCCACAACCATATACGCAAATTTTTGTAATTAACTTGCTTGTGTTATCTCGATAAAAATCATTTCTACATTCGTCAAAAAATTGACTCGTACCATCTGTGTAAGTAATCACATACCGCCAAGTGCCAACGGCTGGGTGCATTCTTAGAATGGTGTAATTTGTTTGCGAATAACTAATTTGAAATGGTGGAGTTAGGTTAAAATCTTGATTGGTAATGCTACTTGTCAAGTTATTGAAACCTAAACTTGTAATACTGATACCATTGCAAGCAGGAGGTGTTGCAGAAATACTACCCGACCAGCCCGAAGGAACTGTAAAACTGTAATAGCCATTGCCATCTGTAGAGGTAGCAGTGCTGCCATTGCTTACACTCACACCACTTGCACCTTGCCCATTTTGGTTAAGTATTCTGCCTGAAATAGTAACAGGTGGCATAGGTTGCTGAATATTGATTGCCAGCGAAGCACAGCAACTTTGGAAAGCACTTGCACAAGAGCCAGTAACCGACATATTCACAGTCCCATTGCTTACGTTGGCATTCCAACGGACAGTAACATAGAGTTCGG
>JAAFKA010000012.1 GCA_013299115.1 Cytophagales bacterium | reverse complement strand
ACAAAAAACTAATCAAAAGAGGACATTTTAGCTCCAAAGAAGACCTCAAAGAAAAGCTAAACAAATTTATTGACTACTTCAATCAAACTATGGCAAAGCCTTTTAAATGGACATATGGGGGAAAGCCTTGCAAGGTATAAAGTAAACGGTTATTTATGAGATGTAACAATAGGGCAACGAGTGAAAATAGAAAAAAATAACAGGTTATATGTTGTTAATTTTTTGCCAAAACCCCATGAACCAACTCATTCTCGGCGACTGCCTCGAAGTCTTGCAAAAACTTGAACCTGAAAGTATAGACCTTATCTATATAGACCCTCCGTTTTTCTCTACCAGAGATTATAAAGTGAGTTGGGGTGCAGATGGGGAGTTTTTGGGAGTTTCGGGTAGGTTTATAAACGAAGTGGAGAAAATCAAACAGTGGCTGCACAGGCTGCTGCCCGAAATGAAAAGGGTTTTATCTATCAAAGGAATTTTGGTGTTTCGCAATAAAAATGGTTTTCTATTGTTTGTTGACTCTCTGATAAAATAGGTTTTTCAAATATTCTTATGGGTAGTGCACCAAATTATGGGGCTTAAACATTCATTTGTGTATACCCAAACCAATTTTAGCCCCATGATTTGCTGCACTACCATATTTTGTTTGCGTTTTAGAAATTGAACTTGTTTAGTTGCCTTCAAGCAGACGACTTCGCACACAGATAACACTGATTAAACTGATTTTTGCGGATAAAAAAAATAAAAAAATCAGTGTTTTATCTGTAAAATCAGTGTTATCTGCGTGCAAAAGACGTTATAACTTCCCCAACTAAACAAGCCCATTATCATAATTCCGTTTCAAACGAAAGTGGATAGGCATAGACGAAAGTGAAAAAGCATACGAAGTGAGCAAAGAAAGAATGAGAAAACAAAAAGCAAAATTTGAAACAGTTGTATAAAATTACTATTATTGCAATAAAAATTAAAATATATTAAAATATGTCAAATATTAATTTCTTAAATGAAAAGCTACGTGAAATACAAAATACAGACGTAGATATGGAAATTTGGTACACAATCGTTATAGCAAATCTACCTAATAACTCTATACAAATGGAACTACGCAAATATTTGGGGGCTATTCGCATTAACGTGCAGGGAAAGATATTTGGAACATTTGAAGGAAATAAAAAGAAAGCTATATTTCTATTAGAAGAGTACATCAAATCTCTATCATTTGAAAAAAATGAAAGTATAGATTTAGGCACAAATACAACTGATAAACCTCTATTGTTAATAAAGATAGACAATTTAGATATTTCAGAAGTTTTTGAGATATTAAAACAACATAAAATAACAGACCAAGCAACATTTACAGCCTTAGAAAAAGAATATATTTTAGGAAAACATAGCATAGACTACATTGATAGATTGAAAACTTTTGTAAATAGTCAAATTAGATAATATTTCCATGAACCAACTCATTCTCGGTGACTGCCTCGAAGTCTTGCAAAAAATCGAACCTGAAAGTATAGACTTAATTTATATAGACCCTCCGTTTTTCTCCAATCGCAATTACGAAATTGTGTGGGGAGATAAGGGAGAGATGCGGAGTTTCCAAGACCGTTGGTCTGGCGGAATAGACCAATACATAGATTGGCTCAAAATGAGAGTATTGGAAATGCACAGGCTTTTGAAACCAACAGGTGCTATGCTCTTGCATTGCGATTGGCACGCCAACGCCTATATACGAGTGAAAGTTTTAGATGAAGTTTTTGGTAGTAATAATTTTAGGAATGAAATTATTTGGAAAAGAAACTTTACAAAAAAGGTTCGCAATTTAAAATGGCAAAACTTGCTACCAACACTGATACAATTTTTTATTATGTCAAGAGTGATAAAGCAACTTTCATAACTCCAAAAATAAACGGAAGTATGGAGGAATTATTATTAAGGTATGATAAAGAAGACGAAAATAAAAGACGTTTTAAGTCCGAACCTATTGAATTGCCTCGCATGATGGCAAGGCAGAATCTTATTTATGAATACAAAAATTACACACCAAAATATGGATGGATGATGATGCGTGATAAATTGGAAGAGTTAGACAAACAAGGTAAATTGTATTTCACTAAGAATGGAAAGCCAAGACGCAAAAATTTTCTAGATGAATACAGTGGCAGTGAAGCTGACAATATTTGGTTAGATATTACACCAGTTGGGCAAAACCAAAGTGAAATCATTGGCTACCCCACCCAAAAACCCGAAGCCTTGCTCGAAAGAATTATCAAAATGGCAACCAACGAAGGCGACACTGTTTTAGACTGTTTTATGGGTGGCGGAACTACCATTGCCGTTGCCGATAAGTTGAAACGAAAGTGGATAGGGATAGACCAATCCGTTCATGCGGTTTCGGTTAGCGAAATGCGGTTGAATATGCAGCAGGGTAAGGCTATTGGCAAAACGCAAGATATGTTTGCTACGCCTTTTGTCAAAAAACTCTACAAATATGACTATGATATGCTGCGTTACAAAGATGCTTTTCAGTTCGAAACCTGGATAGTTGAGCAGTTTGGCGGCGTGGCAAATACAAAACAGCGAGGAGATTTGGGGCTTGATGGCTACATAAAACAACCAAACCTTGCAGGTTTTGAAAACCTGCAAGGTTTACGGACTCCTATCCAAGTCAAACGGAGTGATAACATTGGGCGAAATGTGATAGACAATTTCAAATCTGCCTGCGAAAGATTTGATAAATTGGCTTACGAAAAAAATAAAGCCGAAAATAAGCCTGTTGGGTTTATTATTGCCTTTTCTTTTGGCAAAGGAGCAGTGCAGGAAGTGGCAAGGTTGAAAAATGACGAAAAAGTTATTATCAAATTGCTAACAGTCGAGGAAATTGTGCCTATTGCCAAAAAACCAAATTTGCGAGTGGAAATGGAAGCCCCCCAGCCCCCCAAAGGGGGAGAAACTCCAGAAGGAGTTACAATAAATTTTGTGGCAACAGCCGAAAGTGAAGTGGGCATTGAATTTTTTTCTTGGGATTTTCATTACAACGGAGTGGATTTTACTCCTGAAATTATGCTTGACAAAGCAGGCAAGCAAAGCCACCAATTCAAAGCAGGGCATCACAAAATTGCAGTAAAAGTGGTGGACGGCGAAGGATTGGAAAATGTTGAGGTTATAGACTTGAAAATAAATGGCGTAGTGCAACGCAGTTAAATTAAACTTAGCAATTACAACAAATTAGTATGTTATACCCAAAAAATTTCGAAGAAAAAATAGGTTTCGACCAGATAAGGCAATTAATAAAAGACGAATGTAATGGCACAATAGGCAAAGTATTTGTCGATAAAATCCGTTTTTCGAGCCAAGCCGATGTTATAAAAAAATTGACAGGACAAGCAGAGGAATTTCGCAAACTCTTAGTAGAAGGTGAGGAATTTCCAAATCAATATTTTTTCGACCTCAACGAGGCACTGCAAAAAGCTGCTATAGAAAATGCTTTTTTGACCGAAACTGAATGTCAAGACCTCAAATTGTCGTTGCAAACCTTGCTGCAATGTTTGGTTTTCTTAAAAGGCAAAGACGAAAAAAGGTTTCCTTACCTCAAAGAACTTTGTGAGGGCGTGGTGATAGACAAAAATGTGCTGAAAAAAATAGAGCAAATTATAGACGACAGAGGCAAAGTAAGAGATAATGCTTCGCCCAAACTCAAAGAAATTCGCAGCAATTTGTTGGGTGAGCAAAGCCGACTCCGCAAGGTTTTGGATACAATTTTGAGGGGACTGAAAAGCCAAAATTTGGTGGCTGATGATGCCAACCTTACCATAAGAGAGGGCAGAATGGTTATTCCGTTGGCAGCCGAATACAAAAGACGTATCAAGGGTTTTGTGCATGATACCTCATCTTCGGGGCAGACAGTTTTCATAGAACCCGAAGAAGCCTTAGATATTAACAACGAAATCAGGGAATTGGAGTATGCAGAAAGGCACGAAGTAGTCAAGATTTTGACCGAACTCACCAACTATTTGCGACCTCATTTGCCTGCACTCAAAAAAGGTTATGGTTTGCTGGGCATCATAGATTTTATCAGGGCAAAAGCTCGTTTTGCTCTGAAAATCAACGCCATACAACCTGAATTAGTGGCTCAACCTTACATAGATTGGCGAAATGCTTACCATACTTTGCTTTTGCACCACTTCCAAAGCATAGGCAAAACCGTTGTGCCGTTGAGTTTGCGGTTAGATGCGAACAACAGAATTTTATTGATTTCGGGACCCAACGCTGGGGGCAAATCCGTCTGCCTAAAAACCGTAGGCTTAACGCAATATATGTGGCAGTGTGGGCTGTTGATTCCTGTGGAGGAAGGGTCAAAAGCTGGCGTTTTCGACAAGTTGTTTATCGACATTGGCGATGAACAATCTCTGGAAAATGATTTGAGTACGTACAGTTCTCACCTCAAAAATATGAAACATTTTTTGTTGGCAGGAGATAGCAAAACTTTGTGTTTGATAGACGAATTTGGTACAGGCACAGACCCCCAATTCGGCGGGGCTATTGCCGAAGCTGTTTTAGAAAAAATGAACAAACAGCTACTTTTTGGGGTCATTACCACGCACTTTACTAACCTGAAAATTTTTGCAGACAATACGGCAGGAATTGAAAACGGGGCTATGCGTTTCGACACCCAAAACCTCGAACCTTTGTTTCAGTTGGAAATAGGCAAACCGGGCAGTTCTTTTGCTTTGGAAATAGCTCAAAAAATAGGCTTGCCCAAAGAAATTACAACAGCTGCAAAAAGTAAAATTGGCAAGGACAAAATAGATATGGAAAGCCTATTGAAAGATTTGGAGGTGGAGAAAAAATATTACCGCCAAAAAAACAAGGAGGTACAAGACGAACAAATCCGCCTCGATAAATTGACAGCAGAGTACCAAAAATTGACTACTTTTGTTACCCAAAACCGCAAACAACTACTTAACGAGGCAAAAGAGGAAGCAAAGCAAGTGGTGCGGGAGGCAAACCAAAAAATAGAAGCTGCCATCAGAAGTATCAAAGAAAGTGCTGCCGACAAAGACACCACCAAGCAAGTTCGCAAGGAATTGGACGACTACAAACAGACCTTAAAACCTGAATTAATAGTTTTGCAAACTCCTCAAAATGAGGAAGATAGCGAGGAAATAACTGAATTAGGCGGAGTTATTCAAGAAGGAGATTATGTGAAGTTGATAGACACGCAAACAGTGGGCAGAGTTTTGAGTATCAACAAAAAAGATGCAACAGTTGCCATTGGCGAACTGAAATCTAACATCAAACTCAACAGATTAGTCAAAATCAAACGCAAAGAGTTTAGGCAGCAAGACAGTTTTGTGCAAAACCGCAATCCAAATGGCATTAACCTGAATGAAAAAATGTCGCACTTTACCTTTGAAATAGACGTGAGGGGCAACCGAGTGGAGGAAGTATTGCCAAAAATCACACAATTTATAGACAATGCTATTATGTTGAGTTACCAAGAACTCCGCATTGTGCATGGCACAGGCAATGGCGTGTTGCGAAATGTGATAAGAGAACACCTCCGCAAATACAAGGAAGTGGGCAGTGTGCAAGACGAACACGCAGACCGAGGCGGTGCAGGGGTTACGATAGTGAATTTAAGGTAAAAAATGTAACCAATAGTTCTTATTCTGAGTATGACAAAAAATCTAACTATGATTATTTGACAGTCAGAATGACAAAATATTAGTATCTAAAATAAAAACTTACAACTAAATCAATTAATTATTCATTTATTATGCGTCTTATTATCTTATTGATACATCTTTTTGCCTTTTTTGGGGCTGTTTTGCCAGCTTATGCTCAAAATAAGGACTTTAAACAACTTTTGGTGGGCAAAAGATGGGGTTTGTCCTTGTTTATCCAGAAAAACGCCAATGTGTATGACACCATTTTTAGGGTACGAGATTGTCAAGGCGAATACATAGAAATCACAGGAGATAATAGATTTCTCTCTACCGACCTCAACAAAGAAGGAAGTTGGAAACTCAACGGTGACCTTTTGGAGTTGCGAAAATCAAGCGGAGGCAAATACAAAACTCTCAAAATAGCTTACCTCAGCGAAGACAGTCTCACCTTGCTCGACGAAGGGGCAAAACCTACTGATGATACTTTTATAGAAACCTACAAAATTTGTGGGCTTGACGACAACACTTTTATAGACACCAGAGAAATCAAAACCATTCGCAAAAGTTGGGGTATTACCGCAGGTTTGCAACAATTTCAGAATAGTTATTTTCATTTGGGCATTGCCAATGCCAAATTTGAGTGGAACAATGTGTTTTATGCAGCAGGAGCAGGCATAGAAACATCTACATGGAGTGGACATTATGGGTTGAATGTCAATTTTTGGTCAGAAGACATAGCCGTTTATGGGGCAGGCTTAGTAGCCATCACAGATTTTAATAAAGTAGTTCCTGGTTTTCGTCCCATGTTAGGGATTAGCTCTGCACGTTTAACCCATTATGACGACTTTACCATTCATTTAGCTTATAGTTATACTTTTTTATTAGGTTCTTTTAAAGATAATAATATCAATCGTCATGCCATTAATTTGCGGTTTTATGTGCCTTTTGGCGGCTCCACTCGCAAAGTGCGTAGGATAATAAAAGACGGGGCAGATTATTAGGAACTGTTAACATAGCATTGAGATAACTCAATGCTATGAAGAATTTTTATCAATATTAGACCTAAACATTCACCTTCGCCAATTCATTTTTGAGCAAATTAATCACATCAATCTCAAAGGCATCGACCTTGTTTCGGTTGGCTAATTCGAAGGAAATCCAATCGGTGAGGTGGATAAGGTAGATAAATTGTTCGAGCAAAGAATCACCTTTTGCCTCTATATTCAGCACATCAGTAGCCAACTTGTTGAAAATAGGTGTACAAATTTCCATACGTTTCGTGTTGCGAGGGTGATTAAACGAAGATTGCAACAACAAAACTACACTTTCTTTGAGTACACTTTTTGGAAACACCCAACCAACTAACTCATTGTGATTCATTTCTGGAAACACATTCACATGGGCAAATTGCTTGGAATTTTCGTTGATTTGTTGCTGAAAACGAACAGCCAAAGCCCCAAAAATTTCATCGCAGTAAATAATTGGTAGTTTGTCTTCCAAACGGCTTGCTATTTTGCTTGCTTCTGATTCTATACTAAATTTTTGATTTTTGATAAGGCTTAACCCGTCTTGCAACTGTCTTTCATATTGGCTACCAATCAACCTGTATTTCATCAGCAAATAGAGCAACTGCACTAAGGAGTAGCCCAAATTGGCACGAGGGCAAATAGGCTCTGTAACAGGAATAGGGGCAGTATCAAAACCTTCTTCCGTTGCTAATTGCAAGAGTTTTCCTCCCGAAGTTATGCAAGCTATTTTGGCATTGCATCGGCGGGCAGCCTCCACCACTAACAGAGTTTCCTCCGTATTGCCAGAGTAAGACGAGGCAATGAGCAAAGTGCCACTGTTTACATACGCTGGCAAATCGTAGCCTTTTATCACTTCCAAAGGCACTTTGAGTTCTTGGTTGATAAGACTTTTGACCAAACTACCACCAATGCCCGACCCGCCTAATCCTGCAATGACAATATTGCGAATTTCGGAAGCTTGGTATTTCACTTCTATTTTTTCGCCATAAGCTATGGCATCGGTCAACTGGGCAGGAAAATCTGCTATGAATTTTTGTATGATGTGCATATTTGTATGATGCGTATGAAGATTGTTATAAATAATTGGCTTTTAATGTTCTCAAAATAAAGTTTTTTGCGTCTTACGTTTTTGTTAGCTTAGTTCCAAAAATCTAACAGGTTTTTAATTATAGGTTATTACGATAAATTATACGGTTTTCATAAAGTCTTGAGTTTAAAAGCATTAAAAAAGTTACTTCAAACTTTCTATTTTTTTCACTACTACTATTTCACAACTGTATGTGGAGTTATCACCCAAAGTAACAGGTTTTTGCTCCATTGGATTGGTGTTCGTAATTTTACGCAAAGTCAATTTGCCGCGTAGGGCTACTTTTTTGTCGATATATTGCTTTGCCCCACATTTTTCGGCTGTTTCAGTGTCTAAAACATAGCTTTGGTTGGTGGTTTCCAACACAAAATAATTGCTACCTTGCGCACAATAACTGGCTGCACTTTTAGACCATTGCTTTTCGAGCAACTTGCCAGTTAGCTTGAGGTCTTTGTTTTCTTGTGCAAAGCAATTTACACAGCATAACAAGGCTAAAAACGAAAGAATAATTTTCATATTTTTATAGTTTGTACCATTCAGTACCAAAATCACACCAACACAGGTTTTCTGAAAGGGCTTGGCTCTGTTTTTCCTGCCTTTTTGTACCTTTTTTCGTAAGTTTCTAATAGTTTCCAAAAAACAATAGGAATTTCGCCAAGTTCTGCGGTAGAAATGGTGTAAAAATTGGTATGTTTTAGCATACGTATTTCGAAATTTACGTAGTCGCCAAATAACTCAAATTCGCCACCAAAAAAATCACCTTTTTCTAAGGTTTCCACTAATTGCGTGCCATGCCAAATTTCTACTTTGCCCTCTACTATAAGGTGTAAATCATTGGTTTGTTTGGTGTATAGCGAAATGGTAGGCTCAAACCAAATCCGTTGCATCAGTCGGGCTATTTTGGTAAGGATAGGAAAAGATACAACTTCTCCAAATAGCCATGTTTCTTGCAAAAAAAGAATGTAGTCTTCCAATTTTTTGAGTTCCGCATACAAATTGTTGCGTAACACAAATTCATTATAGGCATCGGCTGGCAAACGCAAGACTTGCAGATTGCTGGCTGCCCAATAGGTTTCTAAGGCATTTTTGCCCAAATAACCTGCATAAAAACCTATCAAAGACCCTGCATAAAAAGTGTGCTGTCTGCCTTGTGCAGAGTCGGTGTACTCCACAGCACCTGTCAATAACAAGTAAACACAATCACTTACATTGTCTTTTTTGAACAAAATAGACCCTACATTGAAGTTTTGGATGGGGTGATTGAGCAAATAATGAATATCGTACAACGGTGCATTGGGGAAATAAAAGCACAAGTAATTGAAAGCAGCCTCTAAGGTATAGTTGTAAAAATGGTTGGCAGGAATCAAGACATCGACCATGCCAAAAGCAGCCGAAGAGCCTATTTCTCTTTGCTGCATAGTCAAAGGTTTGTTGGTGTGTGCCAACACAATTTTGTGCGAAGTATCTTCTTTAAAGTCGGAGGCATTGCCATGAATCATGCCGCCGCCTACGTCTATCTTTTTGAGGTGTGCTTTTTGGAGATATAATTGCTTGATTTTTTCACACTTCGCCACACTAATAGCAGGTTTTGCAGCAGGATTTTTGCCTTGTCCTGCCATTCGGTCTAAGACCTCAAAGGACGTGGTATCTGCCAAATGAATGTAAGTTTTGTCGTCATTTGCCCACTCCGCCTTGAAAATAAAGCAGTTGGTTTCTACGGGGTGAGGCGAATAAACAGGCATCACGTGCAACCCATCTACATTTGTCCACTCATCGAAGGGCATATCGCAAATCTCAAAGAAATTGGAAAAGTTATTTTCTTTGATAGACATCAAGGCACACAATTTTTTAGTAACAGAGTGCCTAACCAAAGGCGTGGCGTGGTATTTTAGCTTTCTATCGGTGCGAATGAGGGTAGTCAAACCCGCAAAATGGTCGTCATGTACGTGGGTGTGAAACAAACCTTCAATTTCATTGACACTAATCCCCAAATAATTTAAGGTGGTCAAAATATTGGGTCCTGCATCGATGAGGTAGATTTTGCCCTGAAAAATGATGACGCTGGACATACAAGGGCGGTGAATATCCCAGCCGTCGCCTTCGCCTGCGTGAACCACAGCAAAATATTCACGTTTGATAAATTGGTAGCCCAACTGAAAAGGGGCTTCATATTTTTCGTGAGGAGCAAGGTTGAGATTGACCGTAGTTTTTTCGTCTTTGTAACTAATTTCATACACATTCATTCGCAAACGGCGGATAAAAACGCCATTTCGGAGTTCCATTGGCTCGTCATAGACTATTCTGCGGTCTAACAAGTTTTGCGGTGTGCTGATTTTGCCAAAAGCAAAAAACAGTTTAATTTGCATCATTTCCTCCGCCATTTCCTCGCTTATGCCCGATGCCATAATTTCCTCTTTGCTTATCAAACCATAATTGCCCCGAAAAATATATTCCATCTGCGAATTGACAGACTCCTCCGAGCCTATGAGCAAAGGTTTCAGCCCTGTGTTGCTGGGGTGATTGGGTATAATCATACCTTGCAAGTAGAGCATTTGCAAGACAGGAAACTCTGTTAGGTTGGCAAACATTCCGTTTTGTATCAACACATCAGACAACAAAACGGCATTGGGGCCTGTTTCGCAGGAGATAGCCCCTTTTTGCACTTCCTCTATGTACCCTCGTTTTTTCAGATGTTTGACCGAGTCGGCAGGACACCCGCACAAAATTCGCAGGTCTGCGTCCTCTATTTCTACCCAAAAAACCCCGTTGGTTATCCGCAAATTTTTGATGAGGGACATAGCAAATAATAAAAAATGTGAATGATAACAGCAATATATTGGTTGTAACTTACTTTTACAAATAAATTGCTGTTTTTTTGGGCAGGGGTCGCAAAATTCGTATAAGAGGTTACTTTTATTAATAAGTAATTGAACCTAATTATCCGACACCTCAAAGGTGTCGGATAAGTCTGATAATCAGATATATCAAAAATTATCGTAATAACCTCTAATGTATTAAAAATCTAAATCCTCAATAATTTCTCAAAGTTTCTAAAACTTTATAGATTGTTGGCTGTTTTGTCATAAAAACCTTATTGTTCATGTATTCATTTCTTGCTTTTGCATTTCGTTTTTTTCTCTTTATCAATATAATTTTGGTGGCAATGACTACCAAAGTTTTTGCCCAAACCACTTCTCCTGTTGTGCAGTTTGGCAAGGTCAATCAAGACGAATTGGCTATGACCACCTACCCTGCCGACCCAAAAGCAGAAGCCTTTGTGCTATACGAAAAAGGTGTATCTTATTGGTATTCAGACTATAAAGGTATGAAACTGATACACGAAAGGCACGTGAGAATAAAAATTTTGTCGGCTGCGGGTGCGTCGTGGACAAAAGTAGAAATTCCTATTTACAAGCCCAAAAACAGTGAGCAAATAGAAGTCTTGGAAACTTTGGAAGGTTATACACACCTGTTAAAAGATGGCAAAATTGTTCGTTATGCTTTGGAGTCGCAAGATATGTTTTTGGTAAAACCTACGCCTGATGTGCAGCTTACCCGTTTTGTGATGCCCTATTGCGAAGTGGGGGCAGTGATTGAATACCGTTACAAAATAAGTTCAGACTATATTTTCAACTTGCAAGGTTGGGATTTCCAAAAATCAATTCCTGTGCGTTGGAGTGAATACGAAGTAAAAATTCCTGAATATTTTAGTTACAACCAATTTGTGCAAGGCTACGAAAAATATGCCTTAGACGAAAAAAAGACCATTCAAGACTATTTTGGGTTTAGCGGAAGGTTGGAAACGGTGGACATTTACACCAATCGGTGGGCTATGCAAGACTTGCCTGCTTTTCAGCCCCTGCCTTTTATGGAAAATCCTGCCAATGTGATGCCTAAAATGGAGTTTGCCTTAGAAAGTTTTAAGTTTTCGTGGATGCCGAGTCGCCAAAAAGTTCCTGCCGATTGGAAAACTATCTATACCGAAATTAAAAAAGAGGACAAAACCATAGATTTTTTTCGCAAAACCAATGGCTTAGACCAAGCCCTGCTCACTATTTTGGGAACAGCCGAAAACCAAAGTGAAACTGCCAAACTAACAGCTATTTTTGGTTATGTGCAAAGCCAAGTGAAATGGAATGGCGAATACAGCCGACTCCCCAATGCCAAAAAAGCCGAAACTATTTGGCAGAGCAAAAAAGGAAATTCGGCAGAAATCAATGGGTTGTTGGCTGCTTTGTGCCGCCAAGCTGGGCTAAAAAGCTATGCTGCGGTGCTTGCCTCCAAAGAAACAGGCAAAGCAAATCCAGAATATCCAATTTTCAACAAACTCAATCATTGTATTGTGACGGTCATTGCCGACTCCAAAACCTATTTACTCGATGCCACTTCGCCCTACTCCTCCCCTACCCTACTGCCCTTAAACTGCTTGAATGGCAAAGCCTTAGTGTTGGCAGAAGACTGGTACACTGTTGCTTTGGTGGCAACACCCGACCACACCAAAACCTTGCAAGCTACGCTGACTTTAACCGAAAATGGCAATTTGGAAGGTAAAGCAACAACCGAAGAAACAGGCTATATTGCCTATAAAAGTAGAGAAATAGCTGCTACGCAAACCAAAGAAATAGCTTTGCAACGCAGTTTGTTGTTGGCGGGCAAAGGAATTGGAATTGCTAATTATACTTTGCAAGGAGATACGCTAACAGACTTGCCTTTGCAAATGGAAGTTACTTTGCAAGCCTCCAAACAAGCCGAAACTACAAATAACTCCTTGACTATCAAGCCTTTTGCTTGGCTGACTGAAACCTCAAATCCTTTTGCAGAGGCTACTCGCAAATACCCTGTAGATTTTGTGTTTCCTTTTCAAGAAAGTTACCAACTGACTTATTTGTTGCCCAAAGGTTACAGCGTAAAACAAATTCCTGTTAATACCATTTTTAGTACAGCCGACAATTTGCTTACCTATCAATTTGAGATTTTGCAAGACCAAAACAAGCTGATTGTTTTGCACCGACTCAAAGTGCAAACTACCAAAATAGAGCCTGCCAACTATGCTGATTTGCGAAGTTTTTGGGACAAAATTGTGAGCAAACACCAAGAAGTGATTAGATTAGAGAAAAAATAACAAACCTTATTTGCGAGATTCATTTATTTCTTTAATTTTGAAAAATATTAGACACTAAACCAACCAATGATATGGATTTTCAAGGCTCTTTCAGAGATTTTCTTAAAAACATAGAGAAAACTATTATTAAACTAACCACCTTAGAAATCAAAACTGTTGTAGGTGATTATACTGTGGCACCCGATGATAGTGTCCAGCCCATAGCAGGCGGAGATTTTAAGGTAATGTATAGCAAAATCAATCTTTTAGACGGTGATATTACCACCCAACTCAGCCACCCCCTTACTGCACCCGAATACGATTGGTTGCGTGATTTTCATGCTCGCAAAGAAGAACACGGACACGAAATTATCAACAACAACATTAAGGCTTTGATTTCTTTAATAGAACTCTATAAAAGTGCCAAAAATACGGCTGCAAAAGATACACCTATGCCTGTAACTTTGACCGAAAGCAACCAGACAATGCTTACCACGTCTGCCGTTGCTACCGAAACCGTAACGAATACTGCCCCTGTGGAACAACCTCCCATGGTGGACTATAACGCACCCGCAGCTTAATTAAATGGCAAAAGTGAAGCCAATTTCTATTTTGATAGCAGATACCATGCACCCCTCCTTGTTGCCTCTGTTAGAGGAAAAAGGTTGGTTGTATGATTATCTGCCCGATATACAGGCTGCTGAAGTGAAACAGCAAATCAAAAATTATGATGGACTGATAGTACGTAGTAAACTCTTGATAGACAGAGAGTTGTTAGCTGCTGCTCCGCTTTTGCGGTTTATTGCACGTGCTGGAGCAGGATTAGACCAAATAGATTTGGAGGCGGTGCGACAACGTCAAATCGTATTGCTCAATGCCCCCGAAGGCAACAAACAAGCCGTAGCAGAACACACTATAGCTATGTTGTTGGCACTTTTTAATCACCTCAATAAAGCAGACAGCGAAGTACGCCAAAAAATTTGGGACAGAGAAGGTAATCGTGGAACAGAACTCTACAAAAAAATTGTGGGCATCATTGGCTATGGCAATATGGGTAGTGCGGTGGCTGCTTGTTTGCAAGGCTTTGGTTGTAAGGTACTTGCTTATGACAAGTATCACCCTATTTTTACCAATTCTTTTGCTGTTTCTGTTTCATTACAAACTATTTTTGAGCAAGCTGATGTAGTAAGTTTGCATATTCCACTTACACCCGAAACGCAAGGTTGGGTAGATGCTGAGTTGTTTGCAAAATTTCATAAGCCTATTTATTTGCTCAATACAGCAAGGGGCGAAATCGTTAGTTTAGAAGCTCTTATAGAAGCACTTCAAAACAAAAAAGTATTGGGAGCTTGTCTCGATGTATTAGAAAATGAAAAATTACATCATCTTAACTCCAAACAACAACTTGTTTTTGAGCAGTTGGTAGCTTTGCCACAAGTCATTTTTTCGCCTCATGTAGCAGGTTGGACACACGAATCATACCTCCGTATCAATGAAGTATTAATAGAAAAAATAGCAAAACTTGATTTATAAATTTCTTAATTTTGAATTTTGAATTTTGAATTTTTCTAAATTAATTAATTGATAACCAAATAGTTATATAAAAAACAAATCCTTTATTTTTTCTTATTACTTCTTTTTGAAAGAAAATTAAAAAAAAATTGCAAAAAAATTTGCAAATCAAAAAAAAGTTCGTACCTTTGTATCACAAAATCAGTAAGGGAGTAAATAAAAAGTAAAAAACACAGCAATTCAAATTATTTTGGTGTTTTGTTACTAAAAATTGAAATAGTTACTGAATAATAACCCATATCGCGGGGTGGAGCAGTTGGTAGCTCGTTGGGCTCATAACCCAAAGGTCGCAGGTTCGAGTCCTGTCTCCGCTACTATTCAACCACTATTCAAAGTAATTTGAATAGTGGTTTTTGTTTATATGCAAATAGGTTGTTCAAAGCATTACATTTTATTGGTTGTCCTACATTTGTGGAAACGTAGGCATTTGATTTATCAAATGCCTACATTGTTTCCATTCCACAAAAATTGTCGGACAACCATTTTATCCTATTGCTTACCTAAAAAAAAATCGTCATATAGTTTGAAACTATATAACGATTTTTTATTTTACAACAATGCCTGAATACTCTGTGGAATAGTGCCACTGCTTGGTCGGCTGGCGTCTGCATTTACCACAGTACCTTTTTTGTCTATCAGCATATAACGCGGAATGCCTGAAATGCCAAATCTGGTCATAAAATCTTGGCGTTGTATTTCACTCGGATACCAATGGTAACCTCTGATGTCCATTTTTTGGATACCATTTTTCCAGGCATCTTCCGTTCTGTCTAAGGTAATATACAAAAAAACCACATTTTTGTTGTCCTTAAACTGTTCATGCAACTGTTTAGAGTGAGGCATTTCTCCACGACAAGGTGGACACCAACTTGCCCAAAAGTCCACATAAACAACTTTGCCTTTAAATTCTTTGACTATCTCGTCAAAACTTTTTTCCTTGCCTTTTTTATCTTTAGCACTGATAAATACTACACCACCTTCATCGGTTGTAGAAACAGGCAAAAAAGAGGATAAGCACAAACCACTGAGCAAAAATACAAAGAGAACACTTAGTTTTTTCATGATTATGAATGAATTAGAATTTAGAACTTATACGTAAATTAGCAGTTAATTGTTTTGTGAAAAAATATAACTTGCACTGAAACCAAACCAAATATTCAAAAATTTCTAAGCACTTTTTACAAATCGTATCAATTCGCGAACTTGGTTTAAAAACTGGGCATCTTCACCTAATTTGGCTAAGGATTCTTCCGATTTTTTGGCTAATCTTTCGTGGTCTGCTTTATTTGCCACCTCAAAGGTATCCAATTTCACTCGTATATCTTTGAAGTTTGCTCGCATAGCTTGCGTATCTTTAAGTTGTTTGGCTGCAAAGGAATGTTCGTCTGCTTGGTCTAAATCCTTTGCCAACCCCTCTACTTGTACGCGCAACTCCTCAAACTTATTTCGTAATTCGTAAGCATCTTCACGCGGATAGTGGACTTCTTGACGAATAGAGTAAAGGCGTTGCACAATGTAAGCCTGCATCCGCACCGCAGGACGAAAAGCTGTAAGTAACAAAGCCAATACAGCCCCCCAGTACCCAATCGGACTTATCTCAAAAACAGCCAACGCATATAAAACTACTGCTGAAATGAGGTGCAAGATAAGGGCAACTAGCAAATAAGTACGTGCTATTTTTTCGGCGTACTGCACATTGTTTTCATCGACAGCCAAGTTTTTTTGGCGTGAAATCCGCACTTCGTCTAAAACTTCTTTTGCCTGAAAGTGCATATTCCAAGGCAATGTAACCACGCCCAACAGCCACCAAAAAGCAGCAATGCCCACTACCCAGTCTATCATACTACCTTTGGGTATTTGTAACCATTGCAAAACACCAAAGACTACAAGTACCAAAAAGGTAACAAAAATAACTGACGAAAATACATCTCTTGAATTCATAATTGTCTATTGTTTAATTCGTAACACAACTGTAATTTTGTAGCACGACACGAAGTCATACCACGAACGAAGTTTTATTTCAACCCAAATTCTTTCAAAAACTCAGGCTTTACCACATTTTTCAACTCTTTGAATGAAACGGACAACTCAACAGTAGGTTGCAATTTGTCATTGCTTTGGTCGGAACAAAACACCATGCCGTAAGAAGTTACATAGTAATTTTGCAAACAAACCGCAGCCATTTTGCTAAGGTCGACAGGTTTTAGCTTTAATTTTGCTGTTTTGGCTTTCAATTTGGTTTCTACCAATTTTTTGAGTTCTGCATCTTTGTTGGCTACAAAAATATCATTTTTTGTGAGTAATTGCCCATTTTTCAGGTTAAAAGTCTTGTGGCGGGTCGTAATTTGGGGCTTTGCCATAATATTTTCGACCTGATACCGCAAGCTAAGCAAATAATTGGAGTTTTCTATGATACGGTTCTCATAGGTTTCTGAAATCCAATTATATTTTGGGAAATGCTTGTTAATTTGGTTAATATCTGCCAAGAGTTGGCTTTCTATTTTGCTGTTGATATTGCTACCTGCCTGTGCATCAGGAAGTTGCAAAGAATTGGCATTTACTTTTTGCTGCACCAATTTATCTGCATAATTCGTCATCATGGGATACTCCACAAAAACATCTGCACCTATTTCGCCATGCGTAACTTTCTTGATTTTTTTGCGGTACAACGTAACTACATCAAAGTTTGCAGAGCCTTTTTGGTACTGTTCGTTGAGAGCAAATACAGTTTCTTTGCCTGTTTCTTTGTCTTTGATACCAAAATTAAGCCCAAAACTATCGCCACCAAAACGAGTGATATAGACTCCGCCTTGTTGGGGTTGCGTTTTGTCGTTTAGGTTCACACCATACTGGATAAATTTTTTCCTTTCGGCGGTCGTGGGGTCTGTGTAGTAACCTGCAAAAGAATTTTCGGTATAGTACAAATGAACAACAACAGCCTGACTGCCGTTAATTTTGCCCTGCATTCTTTTGTAATAGCTGGCAGCTTGCAAAGCCGTAGCCTCCGTAGTTGGTATAAAACCTTCGCGTGGGCTGCTTGTCAAGCCTTGCAACACAAAAAGCCCTGCTTCGGGAAAACCATAGGCTTTTACTCTATTCAAAACGGCTAAGGCATCTTCCTCTTTTTTGAAAACTCCCAATCGCAGTTTGGTATAAGCCCCTTCTTGCACCAAAATAATTTTGCCGTAATGCTCCACATGGCGGGTGTTCGGTATTTTGGCTTGTGCCTTGAATGCCCCTAATTGGATTGAGAACAATTTGAGTTCGCCACTTTCCTCTTTTTCGGTGGGGGCAGGCGAGGCAGCTACCAAAGGCGGTGCTGTACTTTCTTCATTGGCAGTGGCACTTATCAGGTTTTGTACAAGCACTTCTTCGGCTCTCTGCACAATAAAAACGCCAGCAAAACCTTTTTGTTTGATAGTTTCGGCTCTTTGCATTGCCGTTTTCCTATCGGCATATTTGCCAATCAAAATTCTGGTTTTGTTGTCTGTGGTCAATTCTTGGTAGATTTTGCCCTCTGGTCGCAAAGGTGCAAATTGCAAGGTATCGGGATAGCGAAGTAACCCCAACTGCACATAAAAAACAGGTTGAACATTTGAAGGTGTTTGGGCAAAAACAGTCGCAGCCCAAAAATTGCAAGCCACCAAAGCCATAAAAAAATAGCTAAATGACAAAGGACTTTTTGTGAAAGATGTCATATTTATCAGACACCTTTGAGGTGTCTGATAATTGCTTTTCGACTTTCGTAAAAAGTCCAAAGAAAAATTGAAACGAAGTGGGTAATTATTCATGTTGTAATTTTGATTTGGTTACTACTTTAAAAATTAGTGGGGTTTAGCACGTAACTAACATAGATTTGCAGTTTTTTTATCACTTACATCAATCTGTGAAAATCAGCGTAATCTATGTCATCTGTGTTCCAAATAAATTATGAGTTTCGTTTTCATCCGTTCAACCATCGGCAGAGTCTGAAAAAGACCATTGCCAAGGTTTCACTAAAAGTTTCGTTGTCCTCCGTTCAACCATTGGCAAGGTCTGAAAAAGACCATTGCCAAGGTTTCACTCTTTGCGGTTTCATTCTTTTTACAACACCACATAGCACCAACTCCTACATTCTTTGCCCGAAGGAGCAACTAATCGGTAGTAATAAGTGGCTGCTGTTTTTTCTCCTTTCCAATCGTTGTTGTAATTTTCCGACTCAAATACTTTTCTGCCGTACCTGTCATAGACCTCAAATAGCCAACCTTCATTGGGATTGTCTATTACAAAAGCATCATTTTTGCCATCTTCGTTGGGTGTGATGACAGTTGGGTAAAAAAAGTTCTCAAATTCTATTCGTTTCGATAAAGTTTTTACGCAACCTCTGTTGTCTATTCGCAAGGTAATGGTGTAGCTGCCACCTTTGGCGTAGGTGTAAGGGACAGGTGTAAAACCTCGCACTACTTCGCCATCTCCCATAGACCAGGTGATGTCGTTAAAGCCGTTTAAGCCTTTGCTTTTATTGACTATGCTAATTAATTGCCTTTGCCCACAATCTCCATTTAAGACCAAATCAAAATCTAAGGTAAATTCGGGAATGACCTCTATGGTAATGCTGCGTGTGGAGGAGCAACCAAAATTGTTGATAATTTTTACTGTATAAGTAGTTGATACCGAAGGAGTTGCAATGGGGTTGGCAATGAAAGCATTGTTTAGTCCTGTGGTGGGTGTCCACTCATACCGCACACCACCTGTGGCTGTGAGTCTTGCTCCTGTGCCTGCACACACGAGGTTGGTATTGGAACTCACCTTAGCTGCTGCTTCGTCAAATCTATTGGCAACCACTACAACAGGCTCAGAAATGGTGCGACAACCATCTCCATTGGTAACTGCCACTTTGTAACTGCCACCTACAAAAACAGGAATACTTGCTGTAATACCTCCGTTAATTAGGGTGTCGTTTCGTATCCATTGGTAGCTGAAATTTTGCCCAGATGGGGCTGTTAAGTTGGTTCTTTCGCCAAAACAAAAGCTAAAATTGCCTGTAATGGTGGCGGGTGGCGGCGTGCCTGCTGCAATTACGTAAGGTGCAGAACTTCGGCTGGTGCAACTGTTGAAAGTGCGGACTGTGTAGCTTCCTGCTTGGGTAGCTATGTAGGCATTGCCTGTAGCCGAAGGAATGTCTTGTCCGTTAAGTTGCCATTGCAAACTTAAACCAAAACCTGTGGAGTTGGCAGTCAAAGTAATTCTATCGCCAGGGCAGAGGATACGTCTGCTGCCGTTGATAGAAATTTGGATTTGGTCGAGTGAGCCACTGCTGACCAAGAAAGCTGGCGTAAAATATTCGTTGTTGCAAGTATCTTTGACATTTACACCATAAACACCTGTGGCGGTGGCTACATAAGCCGTATCAGTAGCTCCTGCAATGTCTGCACCATTTAGCAACCATTGGTATCTGTATGTGCGGACAAATCGAACTGTCAAAGGGGCAGTGCCTTGACAAAGCAAAGCCTGTCCTCGCACAAATAGATTGTCGGGTGCTGTGATAATTGTAACATTGACCGCAGGCGAAGTAAGCACTCGGTTGCAAGCATCATTTACCTGTACGGTGTAACTTCCTGCTTGGGTGGCTTGGTATGGATTGGCAACAGCATTGGCTATGGCTTGTCCGTTTCTAAACCACTGATAGGTAAAACCAGCTCCCGAAGTGGCGGTTAATCTTGCCGAATTGCCTTGACAAGCCTGCAAATTGCCTGTAATGGCAATGGTGGCAGGAGTTGTGGCTGCTTGTATGATAAAAGAACTCGAAGGGTTGGGATTACAAGTTCTGGGGTCTATTACGGTGTAGTCGCCAACTTGGGTGGCTTCGTAGGTACTTCCTGTTGCACCTATGATGTTTACCCCATTCAAACGCCATTGGTAGTTTGCATTAAAAGGCGAGGCACTTAGTCGGGTGCTGCCTCCTGTACACAATAAATTGCTACCACTGACAACAGGCGTAACCACTGTGGGATTGACAAGGGTTATGGCATTGGAAATCACTGTATTGGTGCAAGCTGTTACGGCTACTGTGTAAACTCCTGCTGTGTTGGCTGAAAAAGTTGCATTGGTAGCTCCTGCAATGGCTGTGCCATCTCGCCGCCATTGGTAAGTAAACAGTGGGCTTTGGGTTGCGGTGAGTGTAACCGAATTGCCACCTCCGCAAACTGTTTGGGGGCTATTGCCCGCAATGACTGCAATAGGTTGTCCGTTGATAGTTACGACTTGTTCGGCAGAGAAAATAAAGTTGCAACCTAATGAAACTCTTACCCTGTAAACTCCTGATGTGCTAACAGTTAAAGCTGTGCCTGTTTGTCCTGCCATATCTACACCATTTTGTTGCCAAAGATAACTTGCCCCTGCTATGGGGTTGGTTACGTTGAGTACCAACTGTGCATTGGCACAAGCTGGTGCTGTGAGGGAAACAACGGTAACAGTCAAAGGACTTTGTTCGGTAGTGCCTATGGGCATGAGGTTGGTTGAGGACAAAGACTGCCCTAAACTGCCGTTGGTAGCTCCGTAATTGGTATTTGCACAAGCCGACAAGCTGCTGACAATACGCCCTGCTGTGCCACCGTCTATGCTCAGGCTGATGCCTGTGGCACTGCCATTGGTGAAAAAAGCACCACCACCACCACCACCGCCCGGTGCAAAACAGTCGGTAGAAGGTGAGCCTGTGCCTATGCCGTTGGTATTTCCACCTGCCCCGCCTCTTGCCAATACTTGCACTGCCAAAGGTCTGATGAAACTTTGCAACAAGACTGTACCCCCTGCACCGCCGCCACCTGCGCCGTCTATACCTGCTTGGTCGGCTGATGCCCCACTTGCATTAATCAAACCACCGCCTACAATTTGATTGCCTGCTATGTAAACAATTCCACCGCCATTGCCACCATTGGAGGCTGTGTTGTCGTCTTGGTTGCCCGCACCGCCACCGCCACCCATAAAAATTCGGGCTGTGTTGGCTGCATATTGCAACAAACGACCACCCAAACCACTTGCTTCTCTTATTTCGCCTGTGCTGCGTGTGGTGCTACCTCCTGCCCCGCCTATGCCTGCATTGGAGCCACCGCCACCACCTGCATTTCTGCAAGCACCGCCACCGCCACTATTGGCTGCATTGCCTTTGCCACTTGCTATGGTTGCACCGACTAAGGCTATGCCTTCGCCTTTTAGTCCTGCTATGTTTTGAGAAGTAGGATAGAAAAAATCTGTGGCGTTGGCGTTGCAAGCGGCGTTTGCATTTGCTCTGCCTCCTCTGAAACCAATGCTGGTGGCATCTATCAAGCCTGTGATGCGGACAATTCCCGATGCTTCGAAGGCAATGACTCCACCTGTGTTGCCGTCCCAAGCCCTGCCTGTGAGGGTGGAGGCAATATTGACATCGACAAATTGGGGAACTGTTACCAACTGTACGGCTGCTGCTGCGTCATAAGCATTGAGTAGCTTGTGGCGTAAGAATACTTGGCTGCCGTTTATTCGGTCTATGATACATTTTTCGTACAAACCAGCACTTCGGTAGTCCGTAATGTTGCCAAAAGATGCCGTATTGGTTTGGTCTATGACTGCCCCCTGCATCTGAATCAGCAAGACCGTATCGCAGACCTTAAAGTTGGTAGGCTCTGTGATAGTCAAGCTATTTTGGGCAATATCAATAGCCGTAACTTTGCTATAACGGTTGATTGTGCCACTGATTGTGGTCGTTTGGGCTGTTGCCAAAGAGCAAAAGCATATAGTAAATGCCAAAAAAAGGCACAATTTGGCTACAAAAGCAAGGGTATTGGTTTTCATAAGAAAAATGATATTTGTCTTTGGGGTGCAAAATTATGTAAATAATTGGATTAGTGAGAATAAGAGGTTAAAAATTTAGGTTAAAAAAAATGTCCTACGTGAGAGTGCGTAGGACAAGGGGAAATAAATTTGGTAAAGTTTTTACTCTTTGCAATTAGTGCCACTGAATTGGTATTTCATTTTGCCTGAAAAAGAACTTTCTGTTCGCCAATCTGCTTTGTATCTGATGGTTACAAAAAGTTGTCGGTCTTTCCAATAAAAAGTTGCAGAACCTTTGCCTTTTACAGTGCCTCGTTGGTAGGAAAATTCTATAGTGTCGTTGCCTTTTGCCACACCTGTAAAGGTGTAATCTCCATGTGAGCCTGTGTAGCTACTATCCCAGACGTTGCAAACTTTGAGATTTTGCCCATTGGACATGGTATAAACCGCAGCAAAATCATTGCGACTGATATTTTGGGCAACTATTTTTACATTGCCCAATAGGAAAAATCCTATAAGAAAAATTATAGCTTTCATTTTTTTGATTGTTTATTGTTTTGCGTTAAAAATTTCTCTGACTTCTGAATCTGTCAAAACTCTATTGTAAACCCGCAAATTATCCATATTGCCTGTGTAATAGCTTGTTTCCGTGTTGAAGTCATTGAGAGTTGCCCCAATGGTAAATATTTTATTGCAGTCGTTTCTGTCGCCAAAGTTTCGCCTGTCGAATAAAGTGCCGTCGAAGTAATATTTTGTTTCTGTGCTTTGCTGTGTGATAGTCAATAAATGCCATTGGTTGTCGTTGATTGCGGTGGGCATGGCTTGTTGTGAGCAAGTTATTCCTGTGTTTGTTCCTGTGGCTATTCGAGTTCTGTTATCACTGCAAAGTCCAATGCCAAAACGTATTCTGAAACAGCCGCCATCTACTATGGCTGTGCCTCTGTTGGTGGTTGTAGCACTTGTTCCTCCTGTTATTCGGCTGGTTTTGAGCCAGACTGAAACAGTTTGTTCCGTAAAATTGCCGTTTAGGGCTGCTACGGTCAAGTAGCCATTGTTGCTAAAATAAGCCGAAGTTCCTCGATTGCTTGGTGTGGTGGTTTGGAAGGTAATATTTCCATTGATAGCCCCGTTGTATTTTCCCAACGCATCATTTGCATTTTGATTCTCAAAATCATATAGCAGTAGCAAACCATTTGGCACTACATAAGGGCTTTCAATTTTAAAACTAAACTCTCCACTCCACACTTGCCCGTTGGCTTCGGTCATTCGCACATTGCTTGTGATGTTAGTATCCCAAATTGCATTGGTAGCTATACGCAAAGTAATAGTTGCAGTATTTTCTGTGTTGGGTGCTATATTTCCAATGGAGATTACAGCAGTTGGAAAACTTACTACCGAATTGTTAGTCGACAAGCTAATTGTTGCATTATTGGCAGTTGTTCCGCCTTTGTTGGTTAAAGTTAGGGCAAAAACAGGGCTTTCATTGGGGCTAATTTTTCCGTCATTATTGCCACCGTCTGTTACCAAAACAACTTTTACCAAAGACAAGGCAGCACTCGCAGGAACAAGTGTGTTGAAAGAAACACTATTGGGGTGATACTCCACCTGTCCATTGCTGTATTTGACATACAGTCGTACCCAATAGGTAGTATTTGCCTGCAAATTGTTCATGGTGCTGGTAAATGTACCTGTCTGTCTGCGAATACCATAGCTTGTTTTGTTGTCATTTACGGTTGCGTGGAATTGGTAGCCCAACAATGCCCATAGTCGGCTATTTCTACTTTGCTGTCTATACAAGTAAAATTTCCTGTTACTGTTGCTGAGGTCGTTTGTATGGCACTTACCACATCTTGGGTAACTGCCAAAGAATTAACACAAGCTCCACCATTTATACTGACTTTGATGGGTTCTGTTATGAACTGCCCACTTCCCGAGGTAGGCGGAGTTGGTTCTTTTGGCTCTGTGCATTGAACTAATAAACTCAATGCAACTATAAAAAAAAGATAGGTTAATTTCATATTGTTTGGAAAATTAAAAATGTAAACTTTCCAAGTTTTAAAGACTTGGAAAGTTTGTTTAGATAAAATTTTTGCATGAAGTTCAATACAAAACCTCGCCGCCTAAATATTTTACTATCACTTCGCCATTTTCTGTTCTGCCACCTTTTGTGTCATTTGCAGTTGTGTTGTTACCTTTTACCACCACTACCACCGCAGGACTACTCTCAAACTCTGCCCTTCCATTTCTCTTTCCATTTGTGTTATTGGTGTTGTTGGTTTCATTTCTTTCACTCACTTTTTTTGTGCCATCGGCAGTACCAACAAAACGATATTCGCCATCGACATTAAACTTAAATTCATCTTTTCTTCCAGAAGTTTTACCAGCTTCGAGGGCTGGCGTAACACCATACACAGTGTTAGTTATCCCGTTACTTGATGTAAAAACAGCAGATTGCCAGCTCTTATTTTCATTTTCTCTATACTCTACACTATAACCAGTGTCGGTTTGGGGAGTACTTTCGGTTTTGCAAGCAGCTCCGACTAAATTGGCTACAATAGTAGTAAGAGAGAAAGGGTCTTCAGCCTTAGTTACTGTTTTTGTTAGCAGTTCTATGCCGCTAATAATCATATCTGATTTATCAACTGCTGAACACAAGGCTTGGCAGCCCGTTTGCATACTTCCCATTGGAGTTGCTACAAAAGCAAGTACCAAGAAATTGAAAATTGATTTTTTCATAGTTTTATAATTTAAAGTGTTGAAAAATTAAAAAGATACATTGCCAAAACTGCCTGAATAGATTTTTACCTCTCCCTTGATAACTAATTCTATGCTGTAATAGCCATAAACCAATCTTTTGGCTTCGTCTATATGCACCACCCGCACACCACCTCTTACCTGTTGGTTATTTTCTGTTATATAGCTTTCTGTACTGCTATTTATTGAAGCTGAACAACTTCTGATACCATACAAAAAATTGTGCTTGCCTACAGCTTTGGGAAAAGTAATGGAGATATTTTTAAATCTATTTGGTACTTTGTCGTCTGGAAACCTACCAACTACGGTAAGATTTCCGTCAATATTTTTACTTGCACTTGCATCTCTGCCCACTGCTTTATTCACTACGCCATGCCAAATACAATCTACCTTTGGCTCTGTGCCAAACTCTGCTAATTTGTGTTCAAGAATCTGCTCTGCCGTGTATTGTTCTTTATAAACATACAAAACAGGAGATTTAACCAAATTTGCCAAATTGCCCAGTCCTACTTTAATCTGCGCATTGCCATTGGCTTGTTCTGTAACAGTTGCCAATTCGTCATTTTCGAGATATACCCAATAACCTGCAGCTATTTTTTCCTCTGCTATGGTGGTGTCATTGTGGTAGCCCATGTCAAACTTTCCTTCAAAATCTTTGCGACTTTGTTTGAAAGTTTTGCCCTTAAATTTGATACTCATAACTTCAACTCCGTATTTTCCGTAAGCACATTTAGTACTTAGGCAAAAGTTTTGTGCCAGCACCGAAGTAGATAGCAAGCAGAAAAATAGCATGATTTGAATTCTAATTTTTTTCATAAAAGTTGCATTTAATCACACAAAGAAATTAACATTTTTTGATTGAAAACAGAGGATTCACCCTATATTTAGGCTTTGCCACGCAAGAAATTGATAATTTTCACGAATAATCTTGTTCTTTTCTCCTTATCTTTGTCCTCTAAGTCGAACAAAGCATAGAGCGTAGTTAGCTTTTTTTCCAAAGTCTTGACCGACATATTCATCTCTATTGCAATGGTTTTGTTGTTTTTGCCCTCTAAAAGCAGGTCGACAATCTTTTTGTTTTCTGCCGAGAGAGTCTTGTAAACTTTTTGGTTATTGAGGTCGTAACACATATAGTTGTTGAGTTTTAAAATGTTATGAGTTTTATTTTTTGTCTGTAATTTTTTGTGCTGCTGCAACAAAGGCGTAGCAAAAATTACTTGGACAAAACTCATACATTGCCAAAACCTAAACCATATAATTACAACTTTGAGGCTGTTTGGAGGCTGTTTGTTTTTTTGAGAAAGTTGTAATTATTTTTGCTAAGTAGTTGATAATCAAAAAAATAAATCACCGTTGCTCTAATTATACAGGAAACTTGTGTCTTTGTTTATTAGACTATGTAGATTAGGTGTAATGAAGACGGGCTAAAATTTATGATTCAAAAACTATTCAGTCTTTTGAAAACTCCCCAAAACTCCTTATCTTTACATTATAAAGCCTACTGCCATGTTTGAGATAGACGAAAAATTACAGGCTTATTTTGAAGCCGAAAATAAAAGTGTAGATATGCCGAGCAAAAACCATTCACAAAGTTGGACTAATATCATATTGGCTTTGGGCAAATACCACAAGCAATACAATATTTGCAGCCAATTATCTCTCAATCTCAATGGTTGGGGTAGTATTCCTGATATTTGTCTGTTCCCAAAAACAGAATCAGACTGGGGAAATGACGAAATTGAAGTTACTGTTCCACCTATTTTGGTCATAGAAATTCTATCACCCACACAAGGTATGAAAGAATTGACCGATAAATTCAAAAATTATTTTAAAAATGGTGTCTTAGCCTGTTGGTTGGTAATGCCCTTATTAAAAACCGTAATGGTAGTTGATTCAAAAAACAAGCAATATATTTTTACCAATGGCATCATCAAAGATACTGTACTCAATATAGAGGTCGAACTTGGGGAAATATTTGAGTAAGGATTTTTGGTCTATATGAAAAATCTTGCCTATTACTATTACGACACCGAACTTCTCCGCCAGCTTTGGTGCAAACTAAATGAGGAATGGACAGCAAAATGGGCTATTGATTTTGGAGGTGAGGCATTGGTATTGGATAAATTGCAATCAAAAGACCAATTTTACAGGGCTTTGCAATCCGACATTTTTGCTGTGGTTAGGAAACAAAAAGGTGAAAGAATAGCAAAAGCATAGCTTTTATACCCAGAGAAAAATTAGAACCCTCTATCAAAAAATCTTATTACACCCAATTTAAGCACATAGCAGATTTTGATTTTGCTGCCGATACATTTACTTCAAGGGGTCGGGTATGATAGACTGGGTGCGGATAGAAGGCAGATGTGGCAAAGAATTATATTTTGAGGATTTTGGAGGCAAGGCGGAGTGGTAAAAATGTAGTAAGGTGCTTTCGGTTTCTCAAAACCGAAAGTGTAGTAAGGTGCTTGCGGTTTCTCAAAACCGCAAGCACAACTATTCTACCCCAACAAACCACCACCATAAGGTCTTGGTGGATTGTCATCATCATTCTCATCATTTCCCCCATACATAGAAATAAAAAGAACAAACAAGCCTACACAAAGACCAATAGCTAATAAAGTCAGGATTTCAGCCATTATTTTGCGGTTTTCTATTTTGCGATTTTCTATACTACAAAAAAACAGAGATTTTACTAAAAAAACAGAGGACTCACCCTACATTTAGGGCTTGCCACGCAAGAAATTGATAATTTTTACAAATAATCTTGTCCGTTTTTCCTTATCTTTGTCTTCTAAGTCGAACAAAGCATAAAGCGTAGTTAGCTTTTTTTCCAAAGTCTTGACCGACATATTCATCTCTATTGCAATGGTTTTGTTGTTTTTGCCCTCTAAAAGCAGGTCGACAATCTTTTTGTTTTCTGCCGAGAGAGTTTTGTAAACTTTTTGGTTATTGAGGTCGTAACACATACAGTTGTTGAGTTTTAAATGTTATGAGTTTTATTTTTTGTCTGTAATTTTTTGTGCTGCTGCAACAAAGGCGTAGCAAAAATTACTCGGACAAAACTCACACATTGCCAAAACCTAAACCATATAATTACAACTTTGGGGCTGTTTGGAGGCTGTTTGTTTTTTTGAGAAAGTTGTAATTATCTTTGTTAAGTATTTGGTTATCAATAAAATAAATAAAAAATTTTATGTTTGCTTGTAAATTAAATTTGATTAAATTTGCGTAATAAAAACAGATAAAAACTATGGAAAAGATAAAGAACAAAGAGTTTAAGATGTGGACTTTTGAGGAAGTAAACGATACTTTCGGATTTACAAGGCTTTACGAGCATAAATTGTGGGCAGAGTTTAATAAGCTACCAATTCCTACTAATCATAAGTATCAAGAAATGATAGAGGAACTTAGAAAGCAGCTTTTAAGGTATGTAGAAGCATGGAATGAAGATGAACTAAAATTTATGTTTATCAGCCGTTTTATTGGTTTGGTGGAGTTTTTTAGCCCCAAATATAAAATTTTTACCCAACGAAAACTATCTGTAAGTTATGAAAACGGTACAAAAATGACTTCGGGTAATGTAGAGTTTATGATAGCCAAGGGCATACAAACTCCCAAAAAGCCCTTTTTCTTTCTACACGAATACAAGCCCGAAAAACGTAGAGATAACGACCCGCTGGGGCAGCTTTTGATAGGCATGGTGGCAGCACAAGTTCAAAATGCAGATGACGAAACTTTGTATGGTTGTTATGTTTCTGGGCGAAATTGGTTTTTTGTGGTGTTGGAAGACAAACAATATGCAGTAAGCAAGGCTTATGACGCAACAGAAAATACAATTTATCAAATTTTTGCTATTCTGCTCTGGTTTAAGCAAAAAACAGAGGAGAAATTTGCTAACCCATGAAAAACCTTGCTTATTACTATTACGATACCGAACTCCTTCGCCAGCTTTGGTGCAAGCTAAATGAGGAATGGGCAGCAAAATGGGCTGTTGATTTTGGAGGAGAATCTTTGGTATTGGACAAATTGTCATCGAAAGACCAATTTTATAGGGCTTTGCAAGCCGATATTTTTGCTGTGGTCAGGCAACAAAAAGGTGAAAGAATAGCAAAAGCAAATTTGGTAGAAAAAGACACCATAGAACTTCACCTCAACCAATACAGACAACAAAAAAAGACCGAAAACAAAGCCCTGAAAGGTTTTTTGAGAGATAAAAGCCGAAGTTTTTATGCCTATTATTTGGGTTACGAAAACTATAAAATTTACACACAACTTTACGATTGGCAAGACCTCCAAACTTATCATAGCCTTGTGCCTGTGCCTCAACCGTCTGAAATAACTCTTGTTCGCAAGGCATTAGACAAGCAGGTTATTGTCAAAATAGTAGAGCAAGGCGAAAGCAAAACCTTGTTGTGGGCAGCCAAAAAAATTGGCAACTCCACCTTAGAATTTTTGAAGTGGTTAGGATTGTTGCTTAGTCTGCTTTTTTCGGGTTATCAGGGTTGGGAGTGGTATTTGGCTTTACCCCTGTTCACACCCGAAGAGTTGGCGGGTGTGCAGTTTAAGCCTATTTTTAGTACCAATTCGCAAAATAAAGCTACGCTATTGTATGCTTACAACGTGAAAAGCCTTAATTTACGAAAAGAGGATACCGTAACTGTAAAATTTGGTCATAATTATACCAATGACGTAAACGGAACTACCAAACGCAGCACACACCACCAAGATACCATAGAATATCAAATCTATAAACCCCTCATAGATTCGCCACGTCTGTTTGTCAGGGGAAAAGAAGTAGCCAAAACAATATTGTACGTACCTTCAAATAAATTTGTTGGCTGGGGCTGGGGGCAATTAGGCTGGTATGACAGGCTGGCAACGTACCAAGAAATTTGCAACAAAGGCATAGCTTTTATACCCAGAGAAAAATTAGAACCCTCTATCAAAAAATCTTATTACACCCAATTTAAGCACATAGCAGATTTTGATTTTGCTGCCGATACTTGCACCTTTATTTTTAGAGTAAAAAATCCTGTGCTTTATGGCATCAACGCCAACGATATTGGACTCTATATTGCGTGCATAAGAGCCATATAATAGAACTTTGTCGAGTTCTATTCCGTAAATTTTCTGCAAACCAATTTTGATGGGTTTAAAATCCGATAAAGTTGTTATCATATTGTTTCCGTTTTCACAAAGTTAGTTTATTTTTTGGAGATGGGCAAAGAAAACCTAAGGTTTTACAATACTTTCCAACTCCTTTTTAAACATACTATTTGGGTTTTGTTGCAAATAGTTTACATACAAGCCTTTTGCCTCCGCTGGAAAATTCTGGGCAACTCTGGCTATGATTCTTGCCTGCATAAAAGATTTGGTAAGTTCTCCTCTGAAAATAGTAGGCACTGTTTCGTATAGTTTTTTGAGTGAGTCGAGGGCTTGCAAATCATAAACACCATATTTGTTTTGATAGACAAAGAGGAAATACAACTCCACAAAGTTACGGTAGTCTTCACTCAACATACATTCGTTGTGTTGAAAACCATGTTGTTTCAGGAAATTATAGTAAGCAGGAGAAATTTTCGTAGTTTCAAACAGGGCTTTTTGTTCAGGATATTTCATTTTTAATAACTCGTTGCTATACACCATTGTACACTGAAAATGCGACATAGCTTTTATGGTTGGCTTTAACTTTTTATCCTTTTTGGTTGTATTTTCTACCAATTCTTCAAAAAACTTACTTTCTTTGTAGGTCAAGCTGTCCCTATATTTTAAATACTTTTCGGGGCTTAGTTTTTTTACGTATGTCAAGTACAACTTTTTATTTCTTTGCTCTCTTTCATACCAATTACGGTTATAAAGCAAATTGTTACCGCCAAAATTGACTGTATTTTCGGCTGTTTTGGCATCAAAACTAATACGAATACTGTCTTGGGGCTGCACAAAAAAATCTATTGTATTTGTCTTCTTAGTAGAGTCTGTATAGGCTAAGGTAACTTTGCCCACAAAGGCAATAGGCAAACTAACTGCAAAATTATTTTGAATAAATGGCACTTTTTGCTGCTTTTTTTCTAAGGCTATGTAATTTTCCTCGTAATAAAACGTGATGCTGTCTTGTTTCAAATTGCGTATATTGCCACTAACAAAAGTCTGCCCTGCACAGATAACAGGTAGAAATAAGAACACCAAACTGAACAGTTGGAAAAGTAGAGGTTTGTAAATGGTTTTGTTTGCTGGTTGCATGGATTTTAACAGCTATTTAATTTTAAAAACTTACCATTTTCTCTTTTTTCCTTTGTTGTTGCAAATTTTTTAAGGCTTTTTGCAATAATTTTCTCAATTCCCATACAAAATAACCTGACTGATTACCCAACAAACCATGACAAGCAAACTGTTCGGCTGTGCCATACTCCTCTACTAACAAAGCCAATGCAGCCACACTTTTGCAAAGCATAGCTTTCTCAAAAGCATCAGGCTGGGCTAAAGCTAATAGGGCAGCTTGTTGTTCCAAAACAAGAGCCTGCCGATAGCAAGCCAATGGTTCTGTGCTGTTGTCGCCATGCTGGGTTGCAAAAAAACCTTTGTCATACCAAAACATGGCTTCTTGGTGGAGTTCATCTATGGTTTTCATCTTTTGGTAATGTGAATAGTTGGTTTGCTAAATTCTACAATAACAATGTAAGCAGGCAGCAAAGTATCATCACTTTTTTTGCTTTGCTCTATTTTTCTTTCATTCGTTGTCTTATCAAGTTTTTAGTGCCTTGCAAAATGCCTGAAACTTCTAACCTACTTTGATAAAATATTTGCTGTTGTTCTTTTTTACCCAAGAAGTAATCTACTCCTGTCTGGCGAACAGCCTGCCGAACTACTTTTTCTCCTGTCAAATATTCTACTACCAACAAAGCCAAACATACGCCTCCATCTTCGGCTGCTTCTACCAAATCTGTACGAGAGTCGGCTATTTCTTGGCTTGCTTGTTCATAGTGCAATAGAAATTCACCTTCTAAATCTCCTATGACAGTTAAAGGAACAAGGTTTGCCGAATGGTGCTGAGAAAGGCAAACCGCAGCAGCCTCCGAAAAATTTTGACATCGAACAGGACTGAGGTAGCTATGTTCGTGCAGCGTATAAATGTCTATAATGGGTGTGGACATGATGTAAGCAAGATAGAAAAATAAAATAAAAATTGCAATTTTTTAGCCCTTTATTCTGTGTTGCTCTGCGCATTTCCGTGTCCTCTGCGTTGCAAAAAAATATTTGTTAAAAAATTCGGAAAGTGTTGTTTTATGAATTTGCACTAACAAAATAACAAGCATTTTCCTTGCTGTTTTGGAGTTTTTTCTCTAACCTTAAACATTGCAAATCAAGTGAAAAAAATTGAAAAAAAAATTTCGTTGAATAAAATACAGTTGTCTGCTTTGGATAGCAATGAAACAAAAAATGTAAAAGGTGGTAATCAAGGTTTGGAAGTAAACACTTTCCCCCGTACACGCAACATTAACTGTTTCGTATATACAATTGCCTGCATGCATACACAGGAAACTTGCGACACCACAATTTGATAAGAAAATAATCCTTTATATACAAAAGGTTAGTAATTACCATAATTACTAACCTTTTGTACAAAATTTTTCTAAAACTTCAAGCTTATTCAGGAATACAAATAACTACTGACGGACAGTTTCTACTACCAGTATTAGGAGGACAGTCAAAAGAACAACCGACAGAAGGGCAACCAATAGAAGGACATCCATTAGAATCACAATAATCCACAGTATCAATTGGAACTGTTCCACAATTTGGGTTATACGAACCACCTCTTACAACTCCCATTTGTGTTTTATCTAAACTTGTTAGATTTACTTTATTCAAAGACA
Organism: Cytophagales bacterium; assembly: GCA_013299115.1. GTDB lineage: Bacteria > Bacteroidota > Bacteroidia > Cytophagales > Thermoflexibacteraceae > JAAFKA01. The sequence goes on along the minus strand of JAAFKA010000012.1, from coordinate 128,417 downwards.
ATTTTTTCATAATTTTTTGTGTTGTTTTATTAAAGCGGTGCAAAGATAAGTAATATTTTGGTAATAAAAATAATTTTATGAAAAAATTTTTTATAAATTTAGATAGTCTTACCTTTGTTTACAAGCCAAGCAACAAATGAATTGGAAAACTCTTACAGCAGACAGCAGCACTTTACAAAGCATAGAAAATATTGCAAATAGTCTAAGCTCTTGCCCTAAATTGAGGCAAGAAAGTGTTTTTGGTGGTGATTCGGGCATTAGCCTTTTTTGGTTTTATTATTATCAGGTTACAAATAAGAGCCAAGCCATAGAAAAAGGCAGTGCCATATTGGAGGAAACTGTTGGTAATATTGGTACATCTCCCTTGCAATATACCTATTGTAATGGATTGGCGGGTTTAGGCTGGTTATTGGCACACCTAAAACAACAGCAATTCATTTCCTTAGACGAAAATATATTTGAGGAAGTAGATACTACTTTGTGTGCTGCGATGCACATTTTTTTACAGCAGGGCAACTATGATTATCTGCATGGCAGTTTGGGTATTGCCAATTATTTGCTCCACCAGTTGCCCAACCCCGAAATAGAAAATAGTTTAGCACAACTTATTGATTTGTTGGTGCAGCAAAATAAAAGTGCAGTTTCTCATTATGTTTATTGGACTTCGGTACTAAATCCTGTAAGAGAAGCCAACGAAACCGAAGCAATAGGTATCAATATCAGTCTTTCGCATGGGTTGAGTAGCATAGCTGTTATTTTGGCTAAGTTTTACCAGCGAGGTATAGCAAAAGAAAAAGTAGAGAGTTTGCTAAATGGTATCTTAAACTTTTTGTGGGAAAGTTGCCTTAACCCAACAGATAGTATTTCCTGTTTTCCTAATCATATCAAAGAAAACGAAAAACCTGCTACACCCAGTCGTTTGGCTTGGTGCTATGGTGATGTAGGAATGGGCATAGCTTTGTGGCAGGTTGCCAAAACAATAGGAAACGAGGCATATCAACAAAAAGCAATAGCAGTATTGCTACACTCTACCAAAAGAACAAATAGCAAAGAAAATTTTGTTTATGATGCAGGGCTTTGTCATGGCAGTACAGGTTTGTTGCAAATTTATAATAGAATGTATCAATATACAGGCAAAGAGGAATTTAAAGAAGCAGCTTTGTATTGGTTGGCAATAACCATAGAAAAAGCTACTTTTGCCGATGGATTGGCAGGCTACAAAAAGTTTTCGCCCAAAACCAATGAATGGGAAACAGAATATGGTATTTTGGAAGGCATTGCAGGCATTGGCTTGGCTTTAATGGCTGCTACTTCTGAAATTGAACCAGCATGGGACGAAATGTTGCTATTAAGTTCTCCGTTTTAAAAATAATTGGCAAAAAAATGATGCAAAATTTGTATATTCATTTATTTATCTTACATTTGTGGCGTAATTTTTTATAAAAAATTTTAAACAAAAAACTTCAACAAAAATGAAAAAAGTAACAAAAAAATTGTCGTTAGGTAAAGTAAAATTGACTATATTGGACAACGACCAAATGAATAAAGTTAAAGGTGCTGGCTCTGCTTATTGCGAGTCAGAAGGCTGTCATATATCTGAGGATACTAGTTGCCCTTGTCCTCCTTCTCCTGGGTCTATTGCCAATAGTATATGTACTTGGTGTCCTGAATAATTTTTGTAAACTTTAGCTAAAAGGGTGCAATCAGCTATGATTGACACCTTTTTTTGTTTTAGAAATAAATTGTAACAATATTTAGACTTTCAAAACTCTAATCTTAATACGCAATAACCCATGCCCATCTCCATTCTTCCGTTTGTTGTCCTCCGCACCCCTCTTTTGCCCTACGCCGCCATTCAGTCCCTTGATTTGCAGCAGTTGGAGGCACTATGCAGAGAACCAGCCACACAGGAGGCTATTTTTTTGGCTTCGCCCACGCTATACGAAACCATGCTGGCGTGGCTACAAGGGACAGCCACAGAAGGCAAAAAATTGGAGAAATTGCAACTGTCCTTAGCAAAATATGTGCTGCGAATGGGTTACAGGTGTACGCCTTTTGGCTTGTTTGCAGGGATTACGCCTTTAAAAGAATGTAGCATAGGCTTTAGCCTGTGTGAGGAAATGGAGGGAAAAGCACAGACTAAAGTCTATGCTACAGATGTGCGGGCTGAAGCCCGCACTACAGCACGACACACAAGGTTAGACATGGATTATTTGTGTGCGTTGGCTCATCATCTGGCACAAGAGCCAAACATTAGGGCGAAGTTGCTATATTTTCCTAACAATACGCTGTATGCAGTGGGGCAGCAGTTGCGTTATGCCGAATATCGGGTGCATAAGCGGAGTAGAAACCATTTTTTGGTTAGTGTGGACAATAACGAGTATGTGCAGCAGGTGTTGGCAGCAGCCCAGCAAGGCAGTAAGCCCGATGAATTGGCTGCGGTGCTGGTCGGCGAGGAGATAAGCCATGAGGAAGCCCTTGCTTTTATCAATGAAATGATAGATGCCCAAGTGTTGGTATCGGAGTTGGAGGCACACATTACGGGGCAGGAATATTTTGAAAGATTATTAGCAAAGGACTTGCCCATTCAGCCACTTTTTAAGGAAATCAGCCAAACCTTACACAGCATAGACCAGCAGCCTTTGGGGACAGCCACGCCACAGTATTACGCCATAGCCGAAAAACTAAAAACTTTGGGCGTTGATTTTGAGTTAGGGCAGTTGTTTCAGGTGGACACACTGCAAGAGAGAAACCTTGCCCTTGCCCCCGAATTGACAGAGCAATTGGCTACTTCCATCGGCTTGTTGTTGGCAACGGTGCCTTACCAAGAACACGAAAATTTAAAAAAATTCAAAGAATTGTTGCAACAACGCTATGAAACCGAAGAAGTTTCTTTAGCCCAACTTTTAGACAATGAAACAGGCATAGGTTATCCGCCAAAGGAAAGCCACCAAGCCGACAATGCTCCTTTGTTAGACGGAATAGGCGTGGGTGGTGGTGGGGCTGCGAGTGTGCGTAGCTACGAATGGCGGGCATGGCAACAGTTTTTATTGGCAAAATATACCAATTTTTTGCAAAATAACGATACGATATTACATCTAACTTCCCAAGACCTCCAAACCCTTACTATTCAGCAAGCACAGCAACCTCCCACGTCTTTGTATTGCTTTGCCAGCCTGATAAACCAAGCAGACCAAAGCCAACAAATTTATTTGAAAGGGGTTAATGCACCTTCGGCAGCCACGCTGTTGGGTAGGTTTTGCCATTTAGACGAAGGTTTAACACAAGCAGTGCAGCAGGCATTGGCAGCAGAAGCAGCAGCCAATCCCGATGCGGTGTTTGCCGAAATAGTGCATATCAATCAGGGCAGAATTGGCAATATTTCTATGCGACCCCAGTTGCGGGACTATGAAATTCCAATCGTGGTGCAGGCAAACACAGACGAAACACATACCATTTTACTTTCCGATTTGTACGTTTCCCTCAAAGGCAATCGTATTTTTTTGCGGTCAAAAAAGCTGAACAAAGAGGTAATCCCTCGTTTGAGTTCTGCCCATAATTTTGGGCTGCGGTCTTTGCCTTTCTATCATTTTTTATGCGAATTGCAATACCAAAACCACATCACAGGCTATCATTGGAGTTGGTCTTTTTTAGACAACTTAGACTACCTGCCCAGAGTGGTTTTAGACCAAACCATTATTTTATCAAGGGCAAGATGGGTTATAAAAACAACAGAGTTGAAACCTGTTGTGGAGGCAAAAGAGCAAGAAAAAATTGCTTTATTGCGTGCTATCTTACACGATAAAAAAATGCCTCGCTACCTCGTTTTTGCCGAAGGAGATAACGAACTGCCAATAGATACGGAAAATGAAATGGCTATGCAAATTCTGTTAGATGGGCTGCAACCACAAAGAAATTTGCTGTTGGTGGAAAACCTATTTCCTGTAGAACGGACTTCAGTCCGTTTATCACATACAGAGGTTGATAGTGCAAATGTGCGGGCTGAAGCCCGCACTACAGAAACAGATTTTACCAATGAGTTTATTTTTCCTTTGCAATATGTGCCAAAGCAAGAAAATGCGAAATCTGTACACTTTCCAAGTCTTGAAGACTTGGAAAGTGTAGCAACAGATACCGAAAATATTACTCGTCATTTCTCCATTGGTTCTTCGTGGCTTTACCTCAAAATCTATTGTGGCGTAAAAACGGCTGATACAATTTTGTGCGAAGTGATTAAGCCTTTTGCCGAAAACTTGTTGGCAACAGAAAAAATAGACAAATGGTTTTTCATTCGCTATGCAGACCCACAAAACCATTTGCGGTTGAGGTTTTACCAAACTGATGGAAATTTTGCAGACTTGCTACAAAACTTACATCATTTATTGCAACCTTATTTAGCAGCCAATCTAATTACTTCGCTGCAAACCGATACCTACAAACGTGAAATAGAAAGATATGGGGCTGCAAATATGGAAAACTCCGAAACTTTGTTTTGCTACGATAGTATAGCCACCACCACCATTTTGTCGCACTTGGCAACAGACGACAGCGGCGACCAACTTCGCTGGCAGTTGGCTTTGTATGGCACAGACGATTTGCTCAATAGTTTTGGTTTGGATTTGGCAGCTAAAAAAGAGTTGATGACTAAACTCCAAAGCAATTTTTACGCAGAATTTGGGGTGCGGAGCAAAGAAAGTAAGAAAATGCTAAGTGATAAATTTAGAGCAGAACGAAAAAATATTACAGCCTTGCTCTCCAAAACTCTCCACCACACAGACGAATTAGCAATAATTTGGCAGACTTTTGAGCAACGCCACCAAAATTTTCAGCCTGTTGTTGTCCAAATTTTGAGTTTAGATAAACAAAACAAGTTGGGCGTAGCTTTACCTGATTTGTTGGCAAGCTATGTCCATATGTTTCTCAACCGTTTTTTGCGGTCAAAACAACGCCTTCACGAATTGGTGATTTATGATTTTTTGGTGCAGTTTTATACTTCGGAAATGGCGAGGAGAAAATAAGATAAATTTTGCTAAAAACTCCTCTTTTACTACTATAAAAACAATATTTTGCTTATCTTTGCCCATAATAACTTTTGTCTTACAGCCAAATTATTACGACTATGCTAACAGAAGAACTAATTTTGCAGCAAACAGCCTTGCTGCCAGAGGAATTAAAACAAGCTGTTTTGCTATACATCAATTTTGTGGTACAACAGTATCAAAAGCAGGAAAATATCGTCATCACTACATCTAATACACCTACGGATAGACGAGGTTTATTTGGTGTTTTGAAGGGCAAAATATGGATGGCAGATGATTTTGATGCACCATTGACAGAGGAATTTGCAGATTATATGTAATCATTACAGCCATGCAACAATATTTAATAGACACACATACCTTACTTTGGCACATAACAGATAATGTGCTACTGCCTGTGGCTGTCAAAAATTTGATAGAGAACACTAACAGTAAAATAACTGTTAGCATCGTTAGTATTTGGGAAATTTCTATCAAGTTGAATATAGGAAAACTCAATCTGGAAATTCCTTTTGGAGAATTACAAACTATTTTGTATGATGCTAAAGTACCAATTTTGCCTATAACTTTTGCCCATACCCAAACCTATTTAACCTTAGCACCGCATCATAAAGACCCTTTTGACCGTATGCTGATTGCACAAGCAATAACCGACAATTATATGCTTATTGGGGCAGATGAGATTTTTGATAAATACCCAATGATTAGGGTGTGGTAAACTTTTCGTAACTAACAAAAAAATGCCACAAACTCCTGAAAATACGCAGTCCACATTACATAATTTTCCTCATTCCGAAGAAGTCCACGATTTGCTGGGCAAACCTCCTGCTTGGCTTTTGCGGTCTGGTATTGGTGTAATATTTTGTGTTTTATTGCTTTTTTTTATAGGCAGTTGGTTTGTCCCTTACCCCGAAGTGGTGAGTAGCCAAGTTACGTTTACCACCTATTTTCCTCCTGTAAGTTTAGTTGCCCGCAGCAGTGGCAAAATTCAACACCTCTTTGTCAAACCAAACGACAGCCTAAAAGCTGGGCAAGTGGTGGCAGTTTTAGAAAATACAGCAGATTATGAACAAGTAAAAGAAATAAGACAAATCTCCCAAATAGCCCCCCAACCCCCAAAGGGGGCTGATTCGGCACTCCGATTTGACAAAATAACGTCAAAAACTCCCTCCCCTTTGGGGAGGGCTGGGGTGGGGCTGTTGCTTGGTGAACTCCAAACACCTTACGAAAATTATTGCAAAGCATTGAAAGATTATGAAATTTTTAAAGAGTTGAATTACAATGCCTTGAAAATCAAGTCTTTGCAACAACAAATTGTATTTCAAAAACAATTAGCCCGTAATCAAGGAGAACAAGCAGGGCTACAAAAAGAGGATTTGCAACTTTATAAACGACAGTTTGAAGCAGATAGTTTATTGAAAAAACAAGGGGCAGTGGCTTTGCGAGAAATGGAACAAGCAAAAAGTAATTTAATTCAACGCAAAAATATAGTGGTACAGGCACAAGCTGCACAAATCAATTCGGCACTGCGAATAGCCGAATTACAACAACAGATTATAGATTTGCAACTCAAAGAACAAGAACAGACTACGCAATATGAACAGCAAATTCAACGCACAAAGGCTGAATTACAAAGTCAATTATTGGCGTGGGAACAAAAATATTTGCTCATTTCACCTATTGCTGGTCGTGTAAGTTTCAATCAATTTTGGAACATTAATCAAGAAGTAAAAACAGGCGAAGAAGTGCTTGCTATTTTGCCTTTTGAGAATAAACAGCAAGAAAGTAAACAAGAAGGAAAAGGCATTTTATGCCGTTTAGAATTGGGTAGCCAATATGCAGCCAAAGTACAAACAGGGCAACAAGTGCTTATCAAATTGGCAGCTTACCCTTACGAAAGATTTGGAATTTTGCGAGCAAAAGTAACAGCTATTTCACCCTTGCCCAAAGCCGACAAATTGGCTGTTACCTTGCAACTTACCAATGGTTTGACTACCAACTACCACAAAACTTTGGAATTTAAACCTCAAATGCAGGGTACAGCCGAAATTATTACAGAGGAATTGCGATTATTGGAAAGGTTGTTTTACCAATATAGAACCCTGTGGGCAAAAAGTTATTAGCTACCTTGTCCTACGCACTCCTACCACTCTGCCTTGCCCCTGCCTTCTTGGGAGGCTACGCTTGACGATTTAGCAACAGATGTCATTAAATTGTCTTACCTGCCTTTGGCAATAGTTGGGGTCATAATTTCAGTTTTTTGGCACTTAAATGTTTAAATTTTATGGACTTAACAACCTCTAACTTATTACATTTTAATTACGAACAAATTATTAATTTTGTTCTGGGTTTGCCTTCTGAAACAAAACAGGATTTGATTGCCAACTTGCAGATAAGTTTGCAAGCTACTCAAAAAGTAGAAATAGAATTTTGGGATATTTTAGAAAAAATATAAACATTTGTTATCGTTTAAAAACTTCATATTGCCTAATTTTGCGTTGTCATTTTAACTTAAATTTCTTCAACGCAACATGAAAAACAAATTGTTTTTTAACATTTTTTTAGCAACTATTTTATTGCTAACTACTTCATTAATAGGAGTTTATGCACAAAACTCTCAAACCTTGCGAGGCACAATTACTGATGCAGCCTCCAAATCTCCGCTGATAGGGGCAACGGTAGTCGTGGTGGGCAGCAATCCACTAATTGGCACTGTTACAGACGAAAACGGAAGGTTTAAACTATCGGGTGTGCCTGTGGGCAGGGTATCTATCAAAGCAACTTTGGTGGGCTACGAAGACTTTTTTGCGAAGGACATTATCGTAAATACAGGCAAAGAAGTGGTTTTAGACGTGGCAATGACCGAAAGCCTGAACAGTTTGGGCGAAGTTACAGTAACTTATTCACGCCAAGAGGACACCAAAATCACCAATAACGAAATGGCTACGCTAAGTGCCAGACCTTTTAACCCTACCGAAACCCTGAAATATGCGGGCAGTCTTGGCGACCCCAGCCGAATGGCAGCTAATTTTGCGGGGGTAAGCGGGGCAAATGACAGCCGAAATGATATAGTAGTGCGAGGCAATTCTCCCTCCACTTTGCTTTGGCGGTTAGACGGCGTAAACATTCCCAATCCTAACCATTTCGGGGCTTTGGGAACTTCGGGAGGTCCCGTATCTATGCTCAACGCCAATTTGTTGGCAAAATCAGACTTCCTCACAGGGGCTTTTCCTGCCGAATATGCCAATGCGTTGGGTTCTGTTTTTGACCTCAAACTCCGCAAAGGAAATGACGAAAAACGTGAATTTTTGGCACAATTTGCTTTCAATGGCGTAGAGTTGGGTGCAGAAGGTCCTTATTCCAAAAAATCAAAAGCCTCTTACCTCATCAATTACCGATATTCGGTTTTTGGTTTAATGTCGGCTTTGGGTTTCAAAATTGCAGGTACACCTTATTATCAAGACCTCACTTTCAAAACCGACATTCCTGTTGGCAAAAAAGGCAACCTCACTTTTTGGACTATTGGTGGCACAAGCAACATAGACTTGTTGGGCAAAGATGTAAGCACTTCGGGTGGGGCTTACGGAGAAGAAAACACCAACACCAGAGTTGCCTATATGGCAGGTATGGCTGCCCTCTCTTACGAACACCGATTTACAGACAAAACTTACGGAAAACTTACCTTATCAACTTCGCGCAATACAAACACTTTTCAGGGTGATACAATTTTCTACAAAACTCGTATAGGCAATAATTTGGAAGTTGATAAAGAAATTCGCAACTTCCGCAACGACTTTACAGAGCAGAAAATGTCAATCAATTTTGCCTTGCACCACAAGTTTAACGCCAAAAATAAAATCTCTACGGGTGTGATTGTGGACTTCAACCAATTTGATTTGCAAAGCCAAAGATTGTATCCCAAAATAATAACTTACCGCAATACCAAGAGTGAAACCATGCTGGCACAAGGTTATTTGCAATGGAAACACCGTTTTACGCAAAAATTGTCGTTAAACGCAGGACTAAATGCTTTTTATTATGAACTCAATAAGCAAAGCACCATAGAGCCACGTGTAGGTTTTAGCTACCAACTCAACCCCAAAAGTAGCCTAAATATTGCTTATGGCTTACACAGCAACGTACAACCTATTTTGGTTTCACAATATGGTAGTTATGATGCCCAAGGCAATTTGACTTTCCCCAACCGCAGTTTAGGTTTCAACCGCAGCCACCATTTTATTGTAGGTTTTGATAGAAATTTGACTGAAAACTTACGTCTTAAAATAGAAAGTTATTATCAACATTTATTTGATATTCCTGTTGAGAATTTTAGCAGCTACTATTCCATTGTTACAGACGGGACAAGTTTTGGTCCCATAAATCGCAAAAATTTGGTAAATAGTGGCACAGGCAGAAACATGGGCGTGGAGCTAACCTTAGAAAAATATTTTGCCAATAGCTACTACTTTCTCATCACCGCCTCTTTGTTTGATTCCAAATACAAAGGCAGCGATGGCATAGAAAGAAATTCGCCTTTCAACACCCGATATGTCTTGAATGTCTTGGCAGGAAAGGAGTTTAAAGTAGGCAAAAATGGAATTTTAACCTTCAATTTCAAAACCGCAGTGGCAGGTGGAAGGTATATTTTGTTGGTAGATGTAGAGAAATCTAAGCAAGAAGGCACAGTCATTTACAGCGAAAAAGACGTTTATACTCAACAGCAACAGGGTTACTTCCGCACCGACTTTAAAATTTCGTATAAAACCAACCGTAAAAGAGTTACGCATGAAATTGCTATTGACTTGCAAAATATTACCAACCACCAAAATATTTTTGCTCAAAGTTTCAATCCGCGTACAGGGCAATTAACCACGACTTACCAACAAGGTTTTTTGCCTATTCCGTTTTATAGGCTGACGTTTTAAAAAAGAGAAATCTAATTTAGTGAAACTTTGGCAGGGCTTAGGCTTAATTTGTTTGGTAAAGGCTTCCTTGTTCAGTTGCCAATTTCCTTTCTAACTCTCTAACTAATGGAAGTTGTGTAATATGAATGTAACATACGCTTTAGCGTGTGGTTTTGTGGGTTTGTTTTTAAAGGTAAGAAATAAAAGGAAATAGCAAGGAAATGGCAAAAAATAATTATTTTTGTGCCAAAAATTCCTACTTTCATGCAACGACACCATGCTGCCTGCATTGCAGCTTTTTTAATTTGGGGCTTCATTCCCCTGATTTTTAGGGCATTACATAGTCATCCGATTGGTTTAATACTCTATTTTCGCATCATAGCCTCTGCCGTTTTGTTAATTGTAGGAGGGAGTTTGCTACTCAAAAGTAATTGGCTTGCCAGCTACCAACAATTTAAACAAGCCAATCGAACAGAACAGCAAAAAGTAGTCGGGCTTACCTTAATTGGTGCAGTACTGCTGATGGTTAATTGGCTGTCTTTTATTTATGTTGTCAATTTTATAGATACCCAAACAGGTGCTTTTGCCTACGTGCTTTGCCCTATTTTGACGGCTTTGCTTGGCTTTTTGCTACTCAAAGAAAGCCTAAACCGCAACCAATGGCTGGCTATCGGGCTTTGTATGTCAGCCTGCGGCTTGATGGCAACAGGTACTTTGCGAAATTTCTTGTTCAGTCTGTTTGTCGGTTTGACTTATGCCTTGTATTTGGTTTCGCAACGAGTCTTGAAAAACTATGACAAAATGCTGTTGCTTACCATACAACTAAGTATAGCTGCCCTCTGTTTTTTACCTTTTTATGAGCAAAGCCAATTAATTGGGGCTACCTCTGCTGCTGACTTTGCCTTAGACTTTCGTTTTTTTGGTTTGGTGGCTATCCTCAGCGTAGTTTTTACAGTCGTGCCTTTGTTTCTCAATTTATATGCCCTCAAAGAATTGCCTTCGGGTACAGTTGGGCTTTTTATGTATCTCAACCCCATTACAGGATTTCTATTGGCATTTTTTTACTTTCACGAAACAGCCACCACTACTCAATTAATAGCTTATGGTTTGATAAGTCTTGCCATTGTGCTATACAACAAAAAATAAGATTCAAAGTGATTTAGGTCGGCAGTTTCCACTGTTCTTGGTAGTAAAATAACTGTTACGAATTTTCTGCTATTGCTTGTGGCAATGTAGTTGGGGCACTGTTGGTAAAAAGAACAAACACCGCTTAACTCTCAAGCCTCGTAGAAGTGCTTTTACCATTTCCAAAGTTTTTTGCACTCAAATTAATTTTTTCTTAATTCTACACCAGCCCTCGACAACTAAAAGTTTTTTGTTTATTTTTGGGAGTTAATCAATCTTAGCCCTTATACGGTTTTAGAAACTTTATAAGGGCTGCAACAAACTTCGTCTATGCTTGGCATCTTACTCACTTTATTTGCAGCCTTCTTTTTTCCGGGCATCATCTTAAAAACCAAAGCCTATTTGAGTGGGCGAAAAGGGGCAGGTATCTTGCAGCCTTGGAAAGATATGTGGAAACTCTACCAAAAAGGCTCCGTGTATAGTACCACCACCTCCATTATTTTTCAAATAGCACCCAGCATTTATTTGGCTTCGGTCTGTTGTGCCTTCCTGTTAGTGCCTTTTTCGGGGCAGCCCAATTTGCTTTCTTATTTCTACAATTTGGTGGATTGGTTAGGAGATTCGGCTTACCAATTTCGAATGTTGGCTACCTACGACAGCAATCAGATACAGCATTGGTTCGGACATTCGTGGGACAATTTGGATTTTGATAACAAGTTTCAATTCAAAGGTGATTTTGTGTTTTTTACTTATATCTTGGCTTTGGGTCGTTTTTTTATGATTATTTCGGCTATGGACACAGGCAGTCCGTTTGAGGGAATGGGGGCAAACAGAGAAGCCTTGTATAGTTTATTGGCAGAACCTTCTTATTTTATTTGGGCAGGCTCGTTGGCTATGCTTACAGGTTACACTTCGTTTCAAGATATTTACGCACACCTTCATTTTGGCAATTATTTTTCTATTGTCTTGGGTATTTTAGCCACCTACCTGCTCGTGCAAATAGCTCTGCTCGAAAACAGCCGTATGCCTGTGGACGACCCTACTACGCACTTGGAATTGACGATGGTGCATGAGGTTATGATTTTAGACAATAGTGGCATAGACCTCGCCATGATACAAATTAGTTCTGCCCTCAAATTTGTGATTTATGGTACTTTAATTGCCAATTTTTTTATGCTGCCCCAACTCCACCTGCTTGTTAATGTCCTGATTTTCTTGGGCATACAGGCAACTTTTGCGGTGGCAGTCGGCGTGATAGAGTCGTTTCAGGCAAGAAACCCCTTGCCAAAAAATCCGCAATATATCATTGCCCTCTCCTCTATTGCAGTCATTATTTTCTTTACTGTTTTGATTATTACGCAAAAGTATATTAGCTAATTGGATAAGTAAACACCCAAAACAAGATTTTATCTCAACTTATTTGGTTTCAGTTTGTCCATGTCCACAATAAGTAAAAGTAGCATGAGTTGTACCCAAGAAAAAACCACAATGGCTACATAAGTGCTGGGGTTTGCAGTGATAGGAAACAAATGATGAAAAATTGTTTCAAATGTAGCCAAAGGTTTGGTAAAGATATCCCAAGAGTTCAATCTTAATACACGACCTAAATAAATACCAAAACTACTCAACAAAATAGAAATAGTTACAATCAATTTAGCAATTAATTGGCTTGTTTCTATTTTCCAAACTCCATAGATAAAAGCCATAGAGTAAAAGCCAAAAAAGGTAGATAACATACCCAATGAAAAGATTAACAACGAATCGTATAGTAATACTGTATCACTACCTTGTATTGTTTGGATATGAATGATGTCTGTAATCATATAAGGTGCATTGGGATAAAACAACAACCAAAAACCTGAACCAGCCCATAATAACCATTTTTTGAGGTTTGCATAGTAATCGGCTAAACAATAAGCCACGACAAAAGGAATAATACCCAGAAACAAATTCCACAATAAGAAATTATAAATTGTATTGCCAATAATAGCATTTCTAATGAGAAGAAAGGCAATATTGACAATAGTGCTGATAATCAAAATGTTGAGATAAGAAGGTAAGTTTTTCATACAGCTTTATGATTTTGTGTTTGTTTCTTCATTGTTTAATGAAATAGTAGGGTCAAAGTTAAAAATATAAGCAACAGCCAACCATTGCACCCAACACACAATACCAAAACAAAGATAACCCAAATAACCTAACAAGGGCATTTCAGAAAAGATATGATATTTGTCTAAGTATGGAATAGAGTATTTCCAGTAATTTGGATTAGTCGGTGCATAATCGTGAAACCACTCACTGCCAAAGTTCCAAAACTCCCAAAAAAAGCCATTGATAAGCCCAGATAAAGCTACCAAAACAACAAAAGAATAATCTCCTTTGAGTGTAATTGGTGTAAACAGATTCCAAAAACCTTTGAGATTCATAGCAGGCACTAAGACAGGAATAAAAGCTACCCATAATACCCAAAATAATTCAAAAGGGAAGAAACCCATTGTAAATACTAAGCCTAAGCCTATGAGAAGTACAAACCATTGCAAAATAGGATTAGATAAGTTGATTTTGATACCATATTTGTATTTCTCATCAAGATATTTGAAAGTTCTTAATAACAAGTAAATTTCAAAAATGGTTGGTAAAACTGTGCTGTAAGAAAGTAATTGCCAACCAATATTACCAAAGTTTGAAAATACTTGATTGTTGGGGTAGTACCAATTTTCTAAAACAAAAAAATTGAGAAACTCAAATAAAAACCAACAAACAGATGAAACAACTGCAAGTAATTTCATTGTATTTGGTCTTGAAGATAGTAAGGAAATACCTTGGTTTCGTTTATAAACCCAACCATCTATAGTCAAAATAAAACCCCACCATAACGGCACGAAAGTAAAATGATCTATCCTAAAAGTGAAATCTAATCTACTCCACATAAAAAACCAACTGATTAAGGTTACGACAAGGCTTGGATAAAACCATGCGGGAAAATCTACAGAAGGGTTATTGGGTTGCATAGGTTTTGTAGGCTTTTTAAACCCAAAAAGCTGTGGAAAAAGCAGAAATAAGATGATAATAATTCCTACAAAAGCAACTACATTAAAGTAAGTTTGATTAAAAGGGGGATCTTCTACTACTTTTTGAGCAGGAAACAACCCATAGCCCGGTATATTCCAATCCCAATGAATAGAGGAACTTAGATAGGGCAAGAGATAGAGTAAGATTGCAAAAAATGCAATAAATAGGCTTTTCTTCATTTGTGTAGAGTGGTTTAGATAAATAAAGTCGTGAGCCAATGTAGTTACATTTTGTTATATGCAAAAAAAAATACTATTTTTTTTGTAAAATTTTGTTATCTCTAATTATTAGCTATTTTTATATCTCAAAATTATAGCTGTAAAGTTTTGGTAAAAATATTTGATTGACAAAATCCTAATCTTAAAAAATGAAAAAATTATTCTTTCTATTCGCAATTTTATTTTATTCCTTTTCTGTCTTCTGCCAAAGTAATCCAGCTATCTTAAAAAACAAAAATGATTTGCTTGTGATAGGAAAAAATGCAGATTATCTGGAAGATGCAGATGGGAAACTAACTATTCAAGATATTTTGCAACCAGCCCAACAAGCTAAATTTCAAAAGCAGGAAAGAGATGTTTTTGCAAGACCAGGTACTCCTTCGGCTTTTTGGTTTAGGGTTACAGTGCAAAATCAAACTTCGGAAGATGCTTGGTTAGACGTAGCCACAACCTACGCGTGGTACATAGATTTTTATGAAATAGACAGTGTTGGCAAAGTGAAGTTTCAGCATAAAACAGGTAATATGTTTAGTGATAACACTAAATTTTATGATGTAAATACTTATTGGTTGCCTGTAAACAAAGCCTACGACAATACACCCAGAACTTATTATTTGCGAATAGAAGAAGGACTTGCTTTTGAGATGCCCCTCCAATTAGGTACTATTCGTTCTTTATCTAAGAATAAAGATTTGAATGATTTTTTTACCGCAGCTTTCATAGGCATCATGCTCATCATGTTCTTATACAATTCGTTTCTGTATGTTTCGACCAAAGACCATATTTATGCCTACTATTTGGGTTACCTGTTTATGATGACTATTGCAATGACATACGCAACCAATTACCCCTTTATTTTGCAGTTAGAATCTATTGGAATTAGTCGTTATTACCTAAATAATTATTTTCTTTGGTGGCACACACCTGCCTATCTTTGTGTAGGTATGTTTTGTATTCGTTATCTCAATCTAAATAAAGAAAGGGGTAATTTTGCAAGGATATCTATACAAGTTGTCTTGACTGTTATTTTTATAGATTCATCTCTTATTTGGTTAGGTCTGCGTCCTGCTGATGTAGTCAATATAGAGCAAGGGTTTATTATGATTTTATACCTCGTTTGTTTATCTACTGCCTATTATTTTGCCTTCAAAGGAGATAGGCAAGCACGTTATTATGCTTTAGGATGGACTTTTATGATTTCTATTGTATTCATATTCTTTGCTGTAGTCAATGGTTTCTTGCCTTTTAGTCCTTACTCTCGCAATACCTTATATTTTGGCGTAGTTGCTGAAATCTGGCTATTTTCCTTAGCTTTAGCTGATAGAATTAATATCATGCGTGGTGAAAAAGAGCAAATGCAAGCCGAAAAATTGCAAATAATCAAAGAACAAAATAATACCTTAGAAAATAAAGTACGTGATAGAACCAAAGACCTTTATGAAGCTAATGTAGAAATGCAGGCTCTTAACGAAGAATTGCATACAACAGTAGAAACCCTGCAAGAAACCAAAGCAGTGGTTGATGCAAAAAATGAACATATTTTAGCTTCCATAAACTACGCAAACAGAATACAACAAGCTATTCTGCCTTCTTTACAAAGCATAAAAAACTATCTTGATATTTTTGTATTCTATCTTCCAAAAGATATTGTAAGTGGTGATTTTTACTGGTTTGCAGAAAAGGAAAACAAAATTTTGATAGCCGTAGGAGATTGCACAGGACACGGTGTGCCTGGTGCATTGATGAGTATGCTGGGAACAGAAATCATTAATAAAATTGTTCACAACTTGGAAATTCACCAGCCCAATAAAATATTAAAATTATTAAGCGAAGGCGTATCCAAAGCACTGAAACAACAAGAAACAGGTATGCAAGATGGTATGGACATCATCATTATTTCCATAGACAAATCAAACCAAATAGTAGAGTATTCTGGTGCTATGAATCCCCTGTTTTATGTGCAAAATAATGAAATGACAGAAATAAAAGCTGACAAAACTCCAATAGGTGGAACTTCCTTTAGAAAAGTAACGCAAGATTTTAATACCCACAACATAGCTATCGATACGCCAACTATGTTTTATTTGTGTTCTGATGGATTCCAAGACCAATTTGGTGGCACTCAAAATAAAAAGTATTTGACAAAAAATATGAAAAATTTTTTTCTAAAAATTAGTCAAGAAACAACAAACAATCAACAACGCCTTATTCAACAAGAGTTTCAAAGCTGGAAAGGCAAACAACAACAAATAGACGATGTGTTGATTATAGGTATAAAAATGTAGTTAAATATATTGAAAACACTTTTATAATATTAAGTAAACTTCAATTATTCCATGCACTACTTTCGTCATTTCATCTTTCTTTTCAGTTGTTTGCTTATGCTGACCAATTCCTTCGCCCAGTCAAAAAAGCATCAGGCTTTGGGCAATCTCACAAATTTTAAACAAACTGCCAATGGGTTGGAAATCTCCACCGACAAGGGCAAGTTGCAAATTATGGTGTATAGCCCCTCCATTATACGAGTGCGGGCAGTGCAACAAGAATTTGACAATGATTTTTCCTACGCAGTGGTGCAAAATCCTGAAAAAACCAACTTCACAGTAACAGACGAGGCTGCACAAATCAGCCTGAAAACAGACCTTATACGGTTGGAAATTAGCAAGCAACCCGTACGCCTAAAATTTTTTGATGCCAACAACAAAATCCTGAACGAAGACGAAACCTACGGCACAGGCTGGATTGGCGAACAAGTTACGACCTATAAAAAACTGCAACCTTACGAAAGATTTGTAGGCTTGGGTGCAAAAATTGGCAACTTAGACAAAAAAGGCGAGGGACATAGCAACTGGAACACAGATGCTTTTATGTACACTTCGCAAACTGACCCCTTGTATTCGAGTTTTCCGTTTTTCATTGGTATTTTGCCATTTCAGGGTGCTTACGGCATTTTCTTTGACAATACCCACAAAACTACCTTCAATTTCGGGGCTTCTAACAACCGTTTTGCGTCTTTTGCAGCCGAAAGTGGCGAAATGAATTACTATTTCATTCACCACCAATCTATCCGAAAAATCATAGAAAGTTACACCCACCTTACAGGCAGAATGACCATGCCGCCAATGTGGAGTTTGGGTTTTCAACAATGCCGTTATAGTTATTTTCCCGACAAAGAAGTATTGAGCATTGCACGCAATTTTAAAGAAAAGAAAATCCCCTTAGACGTGTTGTATTTGGACATTCACTATATGGACAACTACAAAGTTTTTACTTGGCATCCCACAGGTTTCGCCAAACCCAAAGAAATGCTAACCGAACTCAAAAATATGGGTATCAACGTAGTGCTTATCATAGACCCAGGCATTAAGGAGGAAAAAGGTTATGATGCTTACGAAGACGGACTAAAAGAAGACGTTTTTCTCAAATATCCCGATGGCAAACCCTACACAGGTGCAGTTTGGGCAGGCTGGAGTCACTTCCCCGACTTCACCAAACCCAAAGCACGTGCTTGGTGGGGCAAGCAATTTAAAGGCTACGTGAATGACGGCGTTACAGGTTTTTGGAATGATATGAATGAACCCTCCACGTGGGGGCAGCGTATGCCCGACCTCGTAGAGTTTGACTATGAAGGGCAACCCACTTCGCACAGGCAAGGGCGGAATGTGTTTGGTATGCAAATGGCACGCAGCACGTATGAAGGCACTCGCCAACTGATGAACGGAAACAGGGCTTTTATCCTCACCAGAGCAGGTTATTCGGGGGTGCAACGCTATTCGGCTATGTGGACAGGCGACGATACCGCAACAGACGAAAATATGTTGCTCAGTGTGCGTATGGTCAATGGATTGGGCTTGTCGGGGATGCCATTTGTGAGTTATGACATAGGCGGATTTATCAACGAAACCACCAAACCTTTGTTTGCTCGTTGGCTTACGCTTGGCACTTTTTCGCCTTTTATGCGGGTGCATACCATGTACGACAACAAGTCGCAAGAGCCTTGGAGTTTTGGCGAAACCATTACCGATATTTCCAGAAAATTTATCAAACTTCGCTACAATTTGTTGCCCTATATCTACTCACATTTCTATGAAGCCACGCAAACAGGCTTGCCCATTCAGCGAAGTTTGGCAATAGACTATGCAGACGACAGCAGTATTTTTGATGTTCGTTTCCAAAACCAATACCTTTTTGGCAACGATTTGCTCATCGCCCCTTGCGAAAGCACCCAAAAATTTGCAAAAGTGTATTTGCCAGCTTCCAGAGATGCTTGGTATCATTTTTATACAGACAAAAGATATGCAAAAGGTGAGGTAATTGTAGAGGCAGACCTACACCAACTACCCATTTTTGTAAAAGCTGGGGCTATTATTCCCGCCCAATCTGATGTGCAGAACACCAAAGAGCAAAACGACAAGGTGCTGTATCTCCATATCTACGCTGCCCCTTACAGTCAAGAAAACAGCGAATTTGTCTATTATGAAGACGATGGCACAACGTACAACCACGAAAAAGGAGAATTTTATAAACGCAAAATTACCTACCAACACAAAGGCAGCGAAATCCATTTGGCAGCACCCGAAGGCAAACGCAACAGCCAATACGAAAAAATAGAGTTGGTTTTGCACGGTTTTGACAACCTCGATGCAGCTTTTTTGAGTTTTGACAACGAATCAGACCAAGTGAATGTCCGTAAGTTCAACATGACTACTTTGCAAGTGGTCAGCAGCTACGTACAAACTATTACGTTTGACAATCTGCCGAAAAATTTAAGGATTTCGATGCAAAGAAGGTAGTAATTTTTTTAGGTACGTTGGCAATGGTCGCAGACCTTGACAATCGTACCTAAAAAAAAATAACAACTCACAATTAAAAACTTATAACCAAAATTTATTACTTTGCAAACCGCAACCAAACTGCCTGTATGAACAAGCAAGAACTATATGATTTGGTGGATAACTTAGATTTTGCCACTGTATTTGAGGAGTTGGACAAATTGGAAAAAGTAAAAACAAACAACTATTGCTATGCAACACCTTAGTTTGGCAACCCTTACGCAACAAATTAAAACCTTGTTTTTCGGTTTGGGCGAAGTTTGGGTTACTGCCGAAATAGCCGAAGTAAGTATCAAAGGACATTGTTACTTAGATTTGGTGCAAAAAGACGAAAAGACCAACGCCGTAGTAGCCAAAATAAGGGCAAATCTATGGCAAACTACGTTGTGGGCTATTCGCACCACCACCAAAGGCGAAGTAGATAAACTGTTGCAAAAAGGGAACAAAGTTTTGCTGGCTGTTACGCCCACTTTTCACGAAGTATATGGTGTTGCGTTGGTGGTGCATAAAGTTGATATTAACTACACAATGGGTGAACTCGAAAGGCAACGGCTGGCTACTCTCGAAAGATTAGTAGCTGCGGGGCTGCACGAAAAACAGAAAAAACTTCCCTTGCCTGTTGTCCTCCAACGAATTGCCGTAGTTTCTTCGGCAGAAGCTGCGGGTTACGAAGATTTTTTGACCCACCTCGAACAAAATCCTTTGGGTTATGCTTTCGATGTTTCTTTGTTTTCCTCTGCCGTACAAGGCGAAAAAGCTGCTCCTGAACTTATCAACCGACTGTTAGAAATTGCCGAAATTGGTGATGATTTCGATTGTGTGGTCTTGATACGTGGCGGCGGGTCGAGGTTAGATTTGGAGGTTTTTAATCATGAGGAATTGGCAAAAACCATAGCCATTATGCCCTTGCCTGTACTCACAGGCATAGGACACCAAAAAGACCAATCCGTAGCTGATTTTGTAAGTTTTTATTCTCTCAAAACACCAACGGCTGTTGCCGAATTTTTATTGCAACACAACCTACAATTTCACCAAGAAATGGAGGGGGCAGTGCAACAAATCAAGCAAAGAATACAGCAAAAGTTACACACCGAACAGTTGGAATTGAAAACTTATTTAGCTCATTTACAATTAGTTAGCAAGAAAAATGTTTTATTGGAACAGCAACAAATTCAATACCAACGCCAACGATTACGCCAAGCCATTCAGCAAAATCTTTGGAAAGAGCAAAACAAAATCCAACAACTGCAACAAACTTTAACTTCTTTGCACCCCAATCAAATTTTGGCACGAGGCTACACCATGACTCTGCTCAATGGCAAATTGCTTACTGCCCAAACAGCAATGAAAGTTGGTGATGAAATAGTGAGTAAAGGGCAAGATTTTGAAGTAAAAAGCCATGTTGTAATCATAAATTTATAACAAACCATAATTCCAAATACTATTCAATCAATTTCAACCTTACCCAGTTCAGCAAAAAGTTTTTGGTCATGTTGATATTGAGCAACCTATCTTGGGTAAGTTGCAATTTTTTTGCCGTTACGCCTTGTTCGTCTGCATAGGCAATCCAAATTGTACCAACAGGCTTGTCGGGTCTGCCCCCGTCGGGTCCTGCTATGCCTGTGGTGGCTATGCCAATCGAAGTGTGAAATTTTTGGCGGACTGCTACTGCCATTTCTTTTGCTGTTTGCTCACTCACAGCCCCATGCTCGTCAAGCGTTGCAGGTTGCACACCCAACAAATCTATTTTGGCTGCATTGCCGTAGGCAACTACACTACCCAAAAAATAACGACTTGCACCTGCCAAAGCCGTTAAGCTATGGGCAACCAAACCACCTGTGCAACTTTCAGCAGTGGCTATGGTTTTGCCTTGCGAAACCAACAAATTGGCTATGGTGTTTTCCATTTCGTCTTGGTCATAAGCATAAATGTATTGGAGAATCAAAGGCTTTAATTTTGCAATCTCCGCTTCTATTTCGGTGTTCAAAATCGCAGCCGTTTGCCCTAAGCCTGTGAGTCGCAGCCGTACCTGCCCCTTCGAAGGCAAATAAGCCAACCGAATATGGGCTGGCAAGGCATCTTCCCACTGTTCTATGGTTTCGGCAAGTCCAGATTCGGTAATGCCCACTACTTTCACGTATCTATGCACAATGGTAGGCAGACTAAAAAAGTTTTTAAGACGAGGAATAACAATGTCTGTTACCATTTTTTCTGTTTCATGAGGCACACCGGGCATAGAAACAAAAATTTTTCCATTTCTCTCGAACCACATACCAGGGGCAGTGCCTACGGCATTATGCACCACTGCACATTTGGTTGGCACTAAGGCTTGTTGCTTGGTCAATTCGTTCATTGCACGCCCTCGTGAGGTGAACAAATTGGTAACGTGGGCAAGCACTTCCTCGTCTAATCTGAAACCCGACTCGAAATATTCAGCTAATACTTTTTTGGTGATGTCGTCTTTGGTAGGTCCCAAACCACCTGTGATGAGTACAATGTCTGCAACGGCTTCGGCGGCTTGCAAGGCAGCTAAAATGGCTGCTTTGGTGTCGCCTGCTGCGGTTCGGCGAATGACTTTTACGCCTGCTTTGTCTAACTCCACACTCATAAATTGCGAGTTGGTGTCTGTTATCTGACCATATAAAATTTCATCGCCAATGGCAATGGTTTCTGCATAAATTGGTTTCATTGGAATATATTTGATAAAGTTGTCAATAGTACGATACAGGAAATGCTGCAAGGTCGTTAAAGGCTGTCTGAAAGTCAAAATATATACTACAGATTTTAGTATAATGCTGTTAAACTAATAAAGTGCTTTTTAGTGCCGTTAGGCACGAAATATTTATAGAGGCATATTCTTACCGCCCAAAGTGCCGTAAGCACGACATATTCTGCCCGCAATGGAACTGCGACGGTACTCTGGAAGAGTCGGTGCTTACCTTTGCTATAAATATTTCGTGCCTAACGGCACTTTTCAAAATTTCCTTAGCCGAACAACTTGGACAGCCTTGTACTTTTTTCTGTTAAAAACACTAATTTATCACAATAGTTTGTTGGTTGGAGGCATCTGTTACGGTGTGATAAACTTTTCCGTTTACCTTAATCACATCTCCTTTGGAAACCGAAATAGCAAAACTTTTGCCTGTGTTCAAGGTATTGCTACTCACCCGACTTCCGTTGCGGATAATCTCCATATTTCCAGACTTGTTGGTTTTGTTGTCTAAATAAATTTGAATACTACCACCTGTAGCACTACTACCCGAATTAGAATAAACAGGTGCTGTGGTTTGCACAAAGAAGTTTTTATCAAAATTGGCAATATCGGCAGCCGAAAGAGTCAGCGTAAGCATACTGGAGGCTACCGAAATTTCACCTTTGTAAGAGGAATAAAAAGCCTCTACTTTTACATTGTGCGTACCCGCACCCAATGCTTTGACAAGTTTTAGAAAAACAGAAGCTGTGCTATAATTGCTTTTGTTTTCTGTCGAGGGCGGAATGAGTGTGAAATCGTAAGAAGTTTCGCCATTCACTTGGGCATCTGTCAAAGTTCTTTCATCTTTTGCCAATACTTTGCCGTCTTTCGAAAACCAAATTTCAGAAGTTCCGCCATCAGACAATTCCACCTGTTGTGCCGACCATGTTTTAAAAGCTGTTAGTTTGCTAAAAAAACGTCCATAAAGAGGTTTGCTCAGGCTGTTTACAGCCGTGATGAGATTTTTGCCATCAGTTGTAGCCGAAATACTTGTTTCTGAAAATACTACTTTACCTGCGAGTTCCATATTAGTTGCTTTGGTTTTTTCTGTGTTTGGTGAACTTGGTGTTTCCGTTTTTTTGTCTGCCTTCATTCCTAAATTCTTTTTGGCTTGTTCCAATAACTTTTCGGGGTTGGCTGCCAATTCGGGGTTGGTAGTCATCAGCCGCATTACTTCTGCCTCTACTTCGGCTTTGCTTGGCGTTTGTGCCAAAGCAACGTAAGACAAAAAACTTAGCACGAAGAAAATAATTAGCTTTGTCATAAAAACGAGTTTTAAGGTGTGATAAAAAATACAAACAAGATATGGAAATTGGACAAGTTACTTTCCATCGCAATTTAGAAAGTAACCATAGCTTGTTATAATGTAGGAACAAGTTACAAATAATTAAGACATAAATTGCAAAAATATCATAATTATAATATTACCTGTAACAAATCCATATCTTGCTAAAGAAAAAACTTGAAGTTTTTAATCCGTAAAACTTGCGTTAGCTGTGTGCAAAAGACATTATAAGTAGTTGAACCTAATTATCCGACACCTTTGAGGTGTCGGATAATTCTGATAAATTATTTAAGTCTAACTACTTAGCTTCTCCAACTCTAACTACTTAGCTTCTCCAACTAAACAAGTCCAGGTAGTGGTAAAAAAAGTTTCCACAAAAATTATCGGACAACCAAATTTATCTACGTACTTATTTATAAATCAAGATAATTTTTCAAAAAAATATTGCATTTTATTTGGAAATACTATGCAAGCATACTACTTTTGCACCACTAAAAAGTACACATATCAACAACACAAAAGAGTAAATCGAGAAAATGAAAATTACGAACAAAATCACACAATTTGCCTTGACATTTGGCTTGGCAAGTATTACTTTGGTAGGTTGCCAAAAAGAGCAAATTTGCGAAAAACCTGCTACTCAACAAGAGAAAGGCAGTGCAGCCGAACAAACTGCAAGAATTGCAGCTGACAGCAAACTCTTGGCAGAAGCCTTGAAAGGTGGCTTAGAAGCAACCACAGGCACAGGCGAAAAAGGAATGAGCCAACAAATGGGAGATTTAGACACCCGAATTTTAATCAACGGTTCTATTATTGGTCTAAACGTGGCGGGCTATCAACAACCTTACATTTCGCAAGCTGGCAATTTGACTGCACACGCAGCCGAATTGTTGAGAAGATTTGAATATTCTGTAAGTTTTGCAAATGGTGTATTGACAGCCACTCGCAACAGTGGCAATACCTTTGGTGCAAGAAGTATCACTTTAACTGTAAATAGTTCAACTGTTGCTTTCACGTCTTCAGGTGGCGTAAATAGTTCTACTACTTTTCCACAACCTATTATTAACACCAATGGAACTGTTTTTGCTCCTGCTCGTGTGTTAGCAATTTTGGCAGGTGCTGCCATTGCAGAATGGGACGCAGACACAAAATCTTTGCAAACTTACTACTACGAAGTAAATGACTTTGGTATTTATTTCTACGGAACTCAACAAAATACCAACGCACTTGATGCGGTAGCTGGTTGCCAAAAATATATTACAGGTGAGCCTAATGCTTTCTTTGACCCTAACAAACCAACAATTATTTATGCACATGGTTGGCAGAAAGGCAGCGTAAACAGCAGAGGCAGAGAAGGATTTTTGTTTAATATGGATAACCAATTCCAAAACGTGCAAAATTATTGGAGAAATGCAGGTTGGAATGTGGGTATTTTCCATTGGGTGCAGATTGCTGATGATGATTGGGGTGCAATGCCTGTGGATACCGAAAAGAAAATTTATGACGTGAATAACCCAAATGGTATGCGTTGGAAAAAATCTGATGGCAGTTTCTCAAACAGAGGCAATTCAACTTTGAACGTCATTCAATTATACAGACAAGAATACCAAAGAATTATTGGCGTACTTTCTACATCTGCCGAAATTCGTTTGATTGGCAACTCTTTGGGTGGCAATTTGACAATGGCAATGGCAAGAGAAGTTAGCATCAACGGAAACAGAATACCAAACAGAATTACGTTGATGGACCCTTACTGGGACCCAAGTCTTGACAGCAATGATGGCATTACTTTGCCCGCAGGTTTGGCAAACACCAGAGCAGTAGGTGCAAATGCAGCCCAAAGATTATATAATGGTGGTGCTGCGATTGAGTATATCCGCACAAGTTTGGCAGGACAAACAGGCTACAATGCAGGTGCAGCCAACATAGCAGCTTACACTAACTTTGTACCCGGTTATACCAACGATATTGCAGCTAAACACACGCAACCAACCAAACAGTATTTGTGGAATTTGGCTTTTGCTGCACCAACAACAGGACCTTCGCCAAGATTGAGCAACACCGCAATACGTAACATGATGGCAACTCAACTTTATTGGGACCACACAGGCGGACAAAATACTTCTACACCTGCTGATGATACGTACACAAGCAGAAGTGGAAAACCTCAGTAAGAAATTATTAAGTGATAATTTTAAAATCTAACATTTCTTTGATAAATGTTAGATTTTTATCTTTAAGAATAGGCAACAAGAATAAAGATGAGGGCTATCATTCAAAACTAATCATTCAAAATTAACTCAGTCTTTTTGCATATCTAAAGAAGCTTCATCACTTACATAGATAGACCGAAAAGCACCTTTCACATTGGTATTGTTGCCAATAACAGATTTTTTGAGTATGGTATTTTGCAAATTGCTATGCGAACAGACAATAGAATGTTGCAAAATAGACGAGTGAATAACCGAATCGTTGCCAATGGCTACATAAGGACCTATAATAGAGTTGCTAATTTTGCAATTACTGCCTATGCTCACAGGCGGAATGAGAATGGTATCTTCATATCTTTCGGGAAAAACAGTTTCAAATTCCTCGTGTTTGAGCATCATCTCATTTGCCTCTAACAGGGTTTCCATTCGGCTACAGTCGTGCCAATGGTCGACTTCCATAATTGCAAATTTTTCGCCTGTTTTGAGCAACATACCCAACGCATCAGTCAAATGGTATTCGCCTTGCGTGAGTTTTTTACTTTCTATATTTTGCCCTATCAAATCCAAAAGCATTGGCACGTTGTTAATTTTGTATAAACCTACCAAAGCCTTGTTAGATTTTGGGATTTTTGGTTTCTCCACAAATTTTTTCACCCAGCTGTTTTGGTCTGTTTCCACAATTCCAAAAGAGCAAGGATTATCTACTTTGGTTACTGCCACAATGGAGGTTTTGCTGCGGATAAACTGTTTGGTATCTAAACTTGCGATGGCATCGCCAAAAGCAATGACAATTTCGGTTTCATTCTTAAAAAATTCTCTTGCAGACCATATCGCATGGGCAGACCCCAAACGAGGTTCTTGAATAGCAAACTCGGCTTTGATTTTCTTCTTGTAGGTTTGGTGAATATATTGTTGAATTTTGTAGCCCAAAGCCCCAATGACAAACACAAATTCGTGTACACCGACCCTTATAAATTCGTCTATGATATGCCCAATAACAGGCTTGTCGGCTACGGTTATCAAGGTTTTGGGCTGTAAATTAGTAGGTTGTTGCAACTTAGAGCCTACACCAGCCACAGGAATAATTGCTTTCATGCTGAGGAAATATGGTTGTAAAGATAATACAAAATTTGGTAATGCCACAGTTACAATATATAGAACTAAGATTTTTCAAGAAAATATTAGTCCAGTGTATTTTTAAATCAAATATTAGAGGTTATTACGATTTGTACCGTACCCTTTGCGGGGGTTGCCTCCAACTGAAAGGTCAATTAGCTGAAAATCAACAAGTTAATTTTCTATACAAAAATTATCGTAATAACCTCTATTCAAACATTATGAGGTTTTTCGAAAAGTCAAAAAAACTAAAATATAACCACCTGATTATCAATTAGTTTAATTTTATCAAATATTAAAATTGTGGCTTTTTGTACAGCCTCAATTTATAAAGGTTTTGCGTGTGCATAATATACTTTTTTTGCTTTAACAGCCACCAACTTTTTGCTTGGGTAACGCAAGGCAGTGAGCATACCCCCAAATACGCAACCTGTGTCTATGTTAATGGTGTGGTGTTGCCATTTGGCTTCGGCTTGTGGCGTATGTCCATAGACCACCATAGCCTTTCCTTTGTAGTCCGCAGCCCAGTTGAGGCGTACAGGTAAGCCGTATTCGTCTTTTTCGCCTGTAGTTTCGCCATATAAACAAAAACTGCGAATAGTGCCTGAACTTCTATTGTGCATCTCCTCACGCAAACCTGCATGGGCAACTACCAAATTGCCCTCGTCTAAAACGTAATGAATACCCATTGTTTCCAGAAAATCTTTGACGGCTGCCAAAAATTCGGGAGTTTCATTTTCTAATTGGGCAAGGGTAGTTTCCAAACCATGCGAGGCTTTTACGGCTTTGCCACCCAATTTTTGTAGGAGTTTAAAGTCGTGGTTGCCCATCACGCAAAGCCCCTTGCCACTATGCACCACACTCATCACCAACCGCAAAACTTCGGGAGAATTTTCTCCTCTGTCGGTCAAATCTCCCAAAAAAATTAGTCTATGTCCTTCGGGGCAATTCACGTCATAATAAATAGGTTGCCCTTGCTCGTTTTGGCTTTGCATGGGCGTAATTTCGTAGCCCAATTTCGCCAGTAACAGTTTCAACTCCGTAAAACAACCATGCACATCGCCAATGATGTCGAAATTTCCTGTTTCCTCTTTGCGGTTGCAAGTTAGTTTTTGCCTGCAAAATTGCACTTCTTCTATGGTTTCTGTACTATCCAAAACAAAAACTTTCTTAAATCCTTCTTCGGGCAATTTCTGAATAGTTTTGAGCAAATTTATGTATTGCGGGGCTATCACGTCCTCGTAGGCAAAATGTCTATCAGGACGAGTTTCGTTGCGTTGTCGCAGCACCTCTTCGGGTGGGTGCAGGACTACCACCAGAGGCTTGGTGTGATATTTTTTTGCCAACTCCAACAAAGGTTTTCGGCTGTAAGGCAACAAATTAGTCGCATCAACTACAGTAAACAAACGTCTTTTCAGCCTTTTTTCCACTACCGAATGTACCAACCCAAAGGCATCAGCCGATGCCTCTTGGTCGTTTTCGTCATCTGCCACCACTGCTCGGTAATAGTCTGACGATACAATTTCTGTCGGCAAAAAATGTTTGTGTGCAAAAGACGACTTGCCCGCACTGCTTACACCTATCAAAATAAGCAAAGAAAATTCAGGAATATTGAGAGTCATGTTGGGTTAGCTACAATTATTTTTTACTATACCTTATACCTAAAAAAAACTATGACAATTTGCAATATATCCAACAAATTTGGTAAATTTGACAAAGTGGCATCTAAGGCAAAAGAATATGCCATAATTTTTTCATTCTATCTATGAATAAGCAAAGATAGGGATTTTATTGCAAATGCAAAAATACCTTAGTAGGAGGAGCTACATGTTACTGCTGATTTATACTTATTAGCACAAGTCCAGCCACCACTCAGGATATTTTTTTCATTTTTTTAGTTTACACAAACAAATTTTACTTACTTTGTAAGTTGTTTGGATTTTATTGCTAATTATGCTGTTTTCTCTATCTATTTTTCGTCTATCTACCAAATTTTTTGCAAAGCTAACATCTTTTCAAAAGATACTTTCTCTTGCTATGTTGTTGCAAAATAGCAAACAAGCTATTCTGATTTTTACCTTTATGCTGATTGGTTGTGTTGCTATTTTTTCAGAAAGTTATGCCCAGCCTATCACGCAATTAGAAAAAATACCCGACAATTATACCATAGCCGAAGATGTGTTGTTTTTGGAGGATAAAACCACCAAATTAACCCTTGATGATATTCTCAAAGCCGAAACTCAGCAACAATTCAAACCGACTAAGCAAAAAAGTGTAAATTTTGGCTTTTCTGCCTCTAATTTTTGGCTCAAAGTCAAATTCAAAAACAACACACCCGAAAATAACTGGGTTTTTGTCGTAGGCTATCCGCAATTAGATTATTTTGAGTTTTACCAACAAAAAGAGCAAGGTTGGCAGCAAAGCAAATATGGCGATATTTTGCCTTTTCATTCGAGGGCTATCAAACACCACAATTTTGTCATAGCCTTAGACTTGCCCCAAGATTCTATACGCACTGTCTATATCAAAGCAAGGTCTGATGGGGCTTTGCAGATGCCAATGGAGGTCGACCAAAACGCAGCCTTTTTTCAACAAGATAGCAGAGGACAAATAGGGTATGGTTTGTATTATGGTATTATGCTGACTATGATTTTGTATAATTTGTTTGTCTTTTTCTCCTTAAAAGATATTAACTACATTTATTATGTCTGCTCCATTTTTAGCTCTACTATGTTTTTTGCCTCTGTGAGTGGTTACGGCTACCAACATATTTGGAGTGATTATCCTTTTCTGAATAACATTTTTACAGGAAGTTTTATGGGTTTGTGGGTGTTTTTTTCCTCCTTGTTTACCTATAATTTCATAGACGTAAAAAAATATATTCCCAAAACCTCCAAAATTCTCTATTTCAGTATGTTTTTGGGAATTTTGTCCGTTTTATTGTCTGTTTTTGCCAAATACAGCGTAGCTGTTAAAGTTTCTTCGGCTTCGGTTGCAATCAATGTCATCATCATTTTGGTTTGTAGCATTGTTTCTTTGTTCTCCAAAAACAAGTCGGCACGTTATTTTGCCTTAGCTTGGTTTGTGTTTTTGGTTGGTACTTTCCTCATTGTACTTTCAAAAGTTGCCCTGATTCCTACCAATTTTATCACTACACATGGCGTAGAATTTGGGTCTGTTTTGGAAGTTTTACTCTTATCTTTTGCGTTGAGTGATAGATACCGATTGATAAAAATACAAAATGAACAAGTGCAAGCCGATAATTTGCGGGTGCAAAGAGAGGCAAACGAAAACTTAGAGGCAAAGGTAAAACAACGCACCTTGCAAATACAAGAGGCGAATGAAGAACTCAACCAAATAAACGAGGAAATGGCGACGACCTTAGAAACCGTACAACGCCAAAAAGAGGAAATTGAGAAAAAGAACTTCGATATTACATCGAGTATCAACTATGCTCGGCGAATACAAAATGCTTTGTTGCCCCCAATGGCAGAAATCAAGGCTGCTTTCCCTCATTCGTTTATTTTGTTTAAGCCCAAAGATATTGTTTCAGGAGATTTTTATTGGTTTGCAGAAATCAAAACCGAAAACTTCCGCTATCACAATGCCCGCAGGAGTTTTGGCGACAAGGCGGAGGAAACCGAAATGCAAAACCAAAGTGTTGGTGTAAAACAAATGATAGCCGTAGTAGATTGCACAGGGCATGGCGTGCCAGGGGCTATGATGAGTATGATAGGTACAAATTTGCTGAACGAAATTGTGAGTTTGCAAGGAATTACAGAGCCAGAACGAATATTGACAGAACTCGACAAAGGCGTAAATGCCTCGTTGAGCCAAAGCCAAAACGAAAACAAAGATGGTATGGTTATCTCTTTGTGTATCATAGACAAACAGCAAAAAACCTTAGAATTTTCGGGTGCAAAACACTCTTTGATTTACATTCAGCCTAACGACAACGGTCAGCCTGAAATGCACATCATCAAAGGCAGCAAAAACTCTATTGGTGGCGAAATGCAGCACGAAAATGAACCTTTTGTGAGGCATACCATTTCCATTGCCAAGCCAACTACTTTTTATTCTTTTTCTGATGGCTATCCCGACCAGTTTGGCGGCGTAAAAAACAAAAAATTTATGACTTCGCAACTTACTCAACTGCTTTTTGAAAACCACGAACTACCTCTCGATATGCAGCGTGATTTGTTGGACAAAACCATAGACGAATGGATGTGGATGGGCAGACAAAAACAAATTGACGATATTTTGGTGGTTGGTGTAAAAGTAACTTGCTAACTTTATTTACCTATACCCATGCGAATTGATATTATTACCTGCTTGCCTCAACTCATAGAAAGTCCGTTTAATCATTCTATTTTGCAGAGAGCCAAAATCAAAGGTTTGGTAGAGGTGATTTTGCACGATTTGCGAGATTATACAACTTATAAACACAGACAAATAGACGATTACGCCTTTGGCGGTGGGGCTGGCATGGTCTTAATGGTCGAACCTATTGCTGCTTGTATTCGCAGTTTGCAAAGCCAACGCCAATATGACGAAGTAATTTATATGACTCCCGATGGCGAAACTTTTAACCAAAAAATAGCCAATCAACTTTCGTTGAAAGGAAATTTAATTATTCTTTGCGGACATTACAAAGGAATAGACGAAAGAGCAAGGCAGAAATTTATTACCAAAGAAATTAGCATAGGAGATTATGTGTTATCGGGTGGCGAATTGGCTGCCGCCGTCGTGTCTGATGCGGTGATACGACTAATTCCAGGGGTTTTGTCCGATGAAACTTCGGCTTTAAGTGATTCTTTTCAGGACAATTTGCTTGCACCACCTGTTTACACACGTCCTGCGGTTTTTGAGGATTTGACAGTGCCAGAGGTGCTACTCTCTGGACACGAAGCCAAAATTAACGAATGGCGTTTTGAACAAGCTCTGCACCGCACACAAACCCGAAGACCTGATTTGCTGAAAAACTTTGAATAGGATGCACACCTCTTTTTTACTCACTATTGCTAACGAAATCACCAACCAAACTTGGACAACAACTGAGTTAAAGCAACTCACTGTTAATGAGGAGTTTAAAGAAGATTACAGCAGACAAACCTTGATGTTTTGTAAGGCATGGCTTGATGGACAGGAGGAGTTTTTACTACACACTTCGGGGAGTACAGGCAAACCCAAACCTATTTTGCTTACCCGCCACCAACTCCAAACCAGTGCTACCCTCACTGCCCAAAAACTGCAACTTTTTGAAGGAACTACGGCTTTGGTTTGCCTTTCTACTCAATACATTGCAGGGCTGATGATGCTCGTAAGAGGGTTGGTAAATGGTTGGCACTTGACCGTCATTGCCCCTACTCAACTACCTTTTGCAACTTTTGATACCTCTTTTGACTTTGTAGCTTTGGTTCCAGCCCAACTGCAACAGACCTTCGCTTTGCAACCTGAAAAAATAGCTTTGCTCAACCAAATGAAGGCTATACTTGTTGGCGGGGCTGCGGTAAGTGAAAGCCTTGCTGCCACCATTCGCAATAGGCTAACTGCCCCTGTGTATAGCACCTACGGCATGACCGAAACAGTTTCGCATATTGCGTTGCAAAGGTTGAATGACAATTTGCAAAATACTGCTAATCAATATTTTAGCTTGCTACCAACGACCCAAATCAATACAGATGAAAGAGGTTGTTTGCGTATTCAATCTTCGCTTACGCAAGGCGAATGGTTGCAAACGAATGACGTGGTAAGTTTGGTTTATGAGGCTGCTAACAGCCAACAGCCTATTGGTTTTCGGTGGCTGGGCAGAGCCGACAATGTTATCAACAGTGGCGGGGTTAAAATCCAAATAGAGGAAGTAGAGCAAAAAATAGAAAGAATTTTGTTGCATTTTTCTCTTACGCCACGCATAGCTATTACGAGTAGCACCCACGAAATTTGGGGAGAACAGGTAATTTTGGCAATAGAGGGCAGAAATTGGGAACAAACTCTACTGGAAAAACTGCAAACAGCACTTGCCCAAAGCCTAAAAAAATATGAAATACCTAAAAAAATAGTATTCCTTGCCCTGTTTCCTGAAACGCCGACTGCTAAAATAAACCGCAGTTTGTTGAAGGAGCAAGTGAGTAAAATGTAAGAGATGATATTTTTTGCAATTATAAAATTTTTTTTCACAAAATACTATGCTTGCATAATAAAATTATTACATTTGCATTGAGAAAATCACTAAGACAAAAGGGACACAAAGTATATTTTCTTTGTGTATTTTGTGGCTTAGTGGCAAACAAAAAAGTAAAATAATGACCGAAAACGAATTAGGCAAAATCATAGTTGATGCAGGTTTTAAGGTACATCAACGGATAGGCGTAGGTATTTTGGAAAGTGCCTACAAAGCCTGTTTGTTCTATGAATTGACTACACGAGGTTTGTTTGTGGAAAAAGAAAAGGAATATCCACTGATTTATGAAAGTGTGCGTATGCCTGTCGCCTACAAAGCAGATATTGTAGTAGAAAATAAGGTAATTGTGGAATTAAAAGCTATTTCGGCATTGACTGAATATCATCATGCACAAATTTTAAGTTATATGCGTCTTTCGGGCATAAAATTGGGCTATTTGATAAATTTTCATGAGCCTATGTATAAAAACGGAATACACAGAAAAATAAATGGAATATTATGATTGACCACTAAGTCACTAAGTACACAAAGAAAAAATTTTATTACTTTATTAGTCAAACTTTGTTTGACTAATAAAGTAATAAAATTTCCTTAGTGTCCTTTGTGCCTTAGTGGTAAACCCTCAACTCAAAATGAAAAATAGAATAATCAAAAAAGTAGCCATTTTAGGCTCTGGCATTATGGGTTCACGCATTGCGTGCCACTTCGCTAACATTGGCGTTGAAGTTTTATTGCTCGACATCGTGCCAAATGACACGAATGATGCCGAAAAAGCAAAAGGTTTAACCCTTGAAAGTCCCGCAGTTCGCAACCGAATTGTGAATGAGGCTTTTCAAAATACGCTGAAAGGGAAACCTGCCTCGTTGTATAATGCAAAACACGCCAATCGTATCAAATTGGGCAATTTTTCTGACGATATGAAAAAAATTGCTGATTACGACTGGGTGATTGAGGTGGTTGTAGAAAGATTAGACATTAAAAAACAAGTTTTTGAACAAGTGGAGAAATTCCGCAAAAAGGGAACTTTAATCACGTCTAACACTTCGGGTATTCCTATTCACTTGATGCTCGATGGCAGAAGTGAAGATTTCCAAAAACATTTTTGCGGTACACACTTTTTCAATCCGCCACGTTATATGCGGTTGTTGGAGGTTATCCCGACTGCAAAAACGGACAAAGAAGTGGTTGATTTCTTGATGCACTACGGCGACTTGTTTTTAGGTAAAGAAACTGTTTTGTGCAAAGATACACCTGCATTTATTGCCAATCGAGTGGGCGTATATTCGCTAATTTCTACGATTCACTTGGTAGAAGAAATGGGCTTGACGATAGACGAGGCAGATTTATTGACAGGAACAGTGATTGGACACGCAAAATCTGCAACTTTCCGTACTTCTGATGTTGTTGGTTTGGATACGACTGTAAATGTTGCGAAAAACTTGTATGCAGCAGTGCCAAATGACGAAAGTAGAGAAAGATTAAAATTGCCAAAAATTGTGGAGAAGTTGATGGAAAACAAGTGGTTGGGCGACAAAACAGGCAAAGGTTTCTTTATGAAAGACCGCAGCAAAGGCGACAAAGGCGAAATTTTAACACTTGATATGCAAACTTTGGAATATAAACCAAGAGTAAAAGCAAGTTTTAAGGCTTTGGAGGCTGTGAAAGAAATTGATGATGTGAAAAAGAAATTGCCTTTGTTGATAAACGCAACAGACAAAGCAGGTGAGTTTTATCGCAAAATGCACTATGATATTTTCCAATATGCTGCCAATCGGATTCCTGAAATTGCAAATGAATTGTTTAGAATAGACCAAGCAATTAAAGCTGGTTTTGGTTGGGAAGTTGGTATTTTTGAAACGTGGGACTTGTTAGGTGTGGCTGAAACTGTTACAAAAATTGAAGCAGCAGGTCATAAAGTTGCAAGCTGGGTAAAAGAAATGGTGGCAGCAGGTCATACAAGTTTCTACAAATTGGAAAATGGCAAGCAATATTATTATGATATTCCTACAAAATCTTACAAGGTAGTTGCAGGTACAGAAGACTTTATTTTGTTAGATACATTACGTAAAACTAACAAAGTTTGGGGCAATGCAGGTAGCACTTTATTTGATTTGGGAGATGGAATTTTAGGTTTAGAGTTCCATTCAAAAATGAATTCTATTGGGGCAGAAGTAATGGAGGGTTTGACAACAGCCGTTGCAAAAGCCGAAGAAAACTTCAAAGGTTTGGTAATTGGCAACGAAAGCCCTAATTTTTCGGCAGGTGCTAATTTGGCAATGCTCTTTATGTATGCAGGTGAGCAAGAGTGGGACGAGGTAAATATGATGGTTGCACAATTCCAAAATACTATGATGCGGTTGCGTTATTCGTCTGTGCCTGTGGTTTCGGCTTTGGCAGGTCTGTGTTTGGGTGGTGGTTGCGAAACTACTTTGCATTGCGATAAAGTGCAAGTTCACCCCGAAACTTACATGGGATTAGTAGAGGCTGGCGTAGGTTTAATTCCTGCTGGTGGTGGTACAAAAGAATTGGTTTTGCGTGCATCAGACGGCTACGCAACGGGTGATGCAGAACTCAACCGTTTGCAAGAAATGTTTATGACCATTGCCACTGCAAAAGTTTCGACTTCGGCAGAGGAGGCAAAAATTAATGGCGTTTTGCACAAAGACAGTGCCGTAACCCTCAATCGTATGCGGTTGATTGCGGAGGCAAAAGAAACTGCTTTGGGCTTGTATGCGGCGGGTTATTCGCAACCTGTGCAACGGACAGACATAAAAGTTCATGGAAAAACAGCTTTGGCTTTGTTCTACGCTGGGATTGTGGGCATGAAAATGGGCAATTATATTTCTGACCATGATGCTTTGATTGCTAAAAAATTGGCTTATGTGATGGCAGGCGGTGATTTGTCTTACCCGACTTTGGTTTCTGAACAATATTTACTTGACCTCGAAAGAGAAGCATTTTTGTCTTTGTGTGGCGAAAAGAAAACTTTGGAGAGAATACACAGTATTTTGTTTAAAGGGAAGCCGTTGAGGAATTAAGAATTTTTGGGTAATTTAGAATTTATAAAAACCTTTACTAAAATTTGTATAATTTTTGGTAAAGGTTTTCTATTTTTGTAATATTAAATTTTAGATTAAGATAGATGTCAAGAAAAACACAAAGATATACAGATTGGAAAGATGCAGCAGCAAGACATATTCAGACTTGCAAAGTGCTTGAATTATATCTTAAAGATACAAGTAAACCTAATACACTGGATAGTTGTAAAAAAAATAT
This sequence comes from Cytophagales bacterium, assembly GCA_013299115.1. Classification (GTDB taxonomy): domain Bacteria; phylum Bacteroidota; class Bacteroidia; order Cytophagales; family Thermoflexibacteraceae; genus JAAFKA01. The sequence continues at coordinate 92,407 of JAAFKA010000012.1, read as the reverse complement.
GTACTATTTGGTTGGTTATATTATTGAGTGTAGTATCAATTATGCGATATATTGGTATATTGCTTATCCTGAATATGAAGATATTAAAAACTTGACGATTAATAAAAACACTTGTGATGTTACTTATGCTTTCACAAAAGGCAAAGACGACACAGCAGCATTAGAAAAGCATAAAGGGGAAACTATTTTTCAAATAGTTCATCACGAAATACAAAAAAATATAGCATTTTTTGGAACAAAAACTATAAATCATGAACATTTAGAAAGTTTTGTTTCTGAATTAGAAAAAGATGAAAAACTTAAAATAATGTTTGAGAATTGGAAACCTGAAATTCGTTATTTTTGCCCAATAGAAATTGAAGTACCAATTTTAATCAAACTTTTTGAGTTGTCAAAAAAAGTAAATATGGCTTGTCTAAACATTACAAAATAATGAAACTAATTACAGAAAAAATAAATAAAATTAAGCAATTTCTCTCTTCTCAGAATAATTGCAAAGATTTTCGTATTTCCCTAAAACTAAATACAGATATTTCTGTATCTGTTTTAGTCATTGAAAGTGGTGTAATTGATTATACACAACATACGGCAAGTAAAATTAAATTTACTGAGATAACAGAAAATGAATTAGCAGATAACGACTATTATCAATATGTATTTAGCAGTAATAAAGAAGATAAAATAGATTTTAGCCTAAGAAGACGTTTTAATAATCTCATAAGCCCACATACACCTATTGACACTCCTTGCCCCATCATAACTTTTTATAGCTACAAAGGTGGTGTAGGCAGGTCTACTACTTTGGCAGCTTTTGCATCTCACTTGGCTATGCACGAAAATAAGCAAGTGATTATTATAGATTGTGATTTTGAGGCACCAGGGTTTACCAATTATTTTGATTTGGAAATAGGTGAAGACGCAGAATCCTCAAAAGAAGGAGTTGTTGAGTATTTGTTAGATAAACAATTTTTGGCAGCTACTGACGAAAAACCTAATTTAGATAACTATTGCTATGACAACATAAAAACTATTTTTACACAAAAAAATGGAGAAAAAAGTGGGTCAATTCGCATTATGCCCGCAGGGAATTTGAGCAAAGATAACCGCAAAAACTATTTGGAAGCCTTGGCACGTATAGACATCACAAGTACGAATGCTATTATCAATCAATTTCAAGATTTATTGAATGATTTGAAGGAGAAATATAATTTGGATTGGGAAAATAGTGTAATTCTTATTGACTCACGCACAGGATTTAATGATACTTTTGCTGTTTTGTCTGCCATTTCGCAAATAATTGTAGGCTTTTTTGGTGTCAATATTCAAAATAAAGTAGGTATTCATCAGTTCTTAGATAATTTTGTTCTTGATAATACTGTTACCAATAAGGAAATTATTTTAATACAGTCTATGTCAGATTCGGCAAGTGTGTTGAAAAGTATTGTGGAAGGATATTATAAAAAGAATGTAGATAGTGTAAAAAACACTTTGGGTATTGGTAATATTTTTACTATTCCAGAAATATTAGCTTTTAGACGTGTTGGCACAGCAAATTATAATGATATTGAAAAAAGAGAGGAACTTAATGAAAATTTTTCAAATCAAATTAGGCGTAGTAAAGCCAATGATTTAGAAAGACCATTTGAAGCAATAACTGATGCAATCAATAATATGATTGCAAAAAAATTACCAAACTTGCCACCAACTCTTCGTCTTTCGGAGGACATAAAAAAAAAAGTTATTGAACCAGTAGCAAATCCAATAACAGAAAATAAAAACCCTGCTATTGAGGCTCTTAGCGAAAATGATTTTATAAGTTGGGAAAATAGCAACCAAAATGATTTAATAAAACTACGTAGAGAAATTTTAGATAAGCTTGTTGTTCCCGATTTGTATGCAGAAACTCAACCTGCCACCGCCAAAGACTTTTATTTTAGAACTAAAATGAAAGAAATTTTCCAAAAAGACAGATTTTTAATTGTGGGCAGCAAAGGTACAGGAAAAACTTATCTATACTCTGCATTTGGCAAACAAAATCTTACTACCGATTTATGCTTTTGGTCGCATAAAGAACCAGATAATTATATTTTTGTCAATATTATTTCTGTAAAAAATAGAGATTTATATTTTGATACAACTAAACTAAATTATAAGAAAGATACGGATAAAAAAGATTTTTATTCACGTTTTTGGTTTATTTATATCTGTAATGCTTTGTTTACTAACCAACTTGTTAAAGATTTTTTAGGCAGCAAGTATCCCGATTTTGCAAGTTTTTCTTTTGAAAATAGACAAGCTACTATTTTGCGTAGCATAGAAAATGATACAACCACAGCCTTGTGGTTTAAGGCTATTATCAATAATGATAGTCTTTTTGTTAGCGAAGTGGAGGATAAATTAAAAATATTAGATAAGGAACTTAAAAAGCAGAATAAAAACCTACTCATCTTATTTGACCAGTTAGACAATGTGGTAAAACCTACTGAATGGGCAGAAGGTATTGCTCCTTTGATAAACAACTGGCGTAGAAATAGGTATGAAAATATTTTTGCAAAATTATTTTTGCGGTCAGATTTGTATGCAAAATTGCAAGGTATCAATAATGTAAAACAATTAGATAGTCAAGCTATTGGTATAGAATGGAATAAAGAAGAAATATTTGCTTATTTCTTTAAAGTATTGCTATCAAATGAAAACAGAAAGAAATTTTATCAACTATTCTATACTTACTATCAATTTGGCAAAAATGCTAAAAAACTTTTGCAAACCATTGATAAACAATTATTAGATTGGGACAGTAATCAAATAGACGCAAATTCTGAACTATTAAAACCTTTGGTTGAGGTGTTTTTTGGAAAATATGCTGATTCTTACCAAACCAATGATGCAAAATATGGCACAAGTTACGACTGGTTTGAAAGAAATTTTAAAGATGCTTTGGAACAAGTGAGCATAAGACCTTTTTGGGCTTTAATAGCAGCAGCAAAACAAAATGCAGTAGAATTACCACAAGAGATAGCTTTTCCTATATTATCTGCACAATATTACGCCAATCCTACTATTCGTAAAACTGCACCTAAAACATATTATGAAGATTTATGTCAAGATGAGGGTAATCAAGACTTAAAAGATTTTCACGATTATGTTTCTACTAATAGAAATATACCCAATAGCTTGCGTAAATATACTTACTTACTATCAGAATTTGACCAGCTAATAGACGGGTTTATGAAATCCTACCCTAACTTGTCATCAACTCAACGTAAAAATACGGTAAATGAAAAAAGACAAGCTATTAGAGATTTACTAATTCAGAATGGAGTTGTGAAAAAAATAGAAACAAATAATGGCAAATATGTAAACTTTGAATTTCCTTATCTCTATCGTGGATATTTTCAATTATTAGGCAAGGATAGACAATATTTTTAAGAAGCCTTTGGGTTTTGAAAGAGAAGCCTTTTTGTCTTTGTGTGGCGAAAAGAAAACTTTGGAGAGGATACATAGTATTTTGTTTAAAGGCAAGCCGTTGAGGAATTAAGGGAGATAAGTTTTAGATTAAAGACTTACTAAGTTTTTGAAACTTGGTAAGTCTTTTTGTAATTATTTAGCTACGATTGTCAAGGTCTTCGACCATTGCCAACGTACCTAAATAATTACTTATTTTTTACAAAACAAACTTAGGGGGTTTTGGTTTCTAAAAACCAAAACTTTTGGTTTTGAGAACAGTAACGACTGCCAACCGAAAGCACACGCTAAAGCGTATGTTACACACCGAAAGTACAACTCACACGCTAAAGCGTATGTTACACACCGAAAGCACCTCTCACACGCTAAAGCGTATGCTACATTCGAAAAGAACTTTCATTTTTTAACATTTTTTAACCTGCCTTAACTATTTTTTAACAACTTTAACATTTTTGTTTTGTCTTTAAATTGGTAGCTTTGTAAAGCATATCAACACCTACATTCTTCATTTTTTACTTACAATTTTCATTACTAATTACTAAATTGAAAAACAAACATTTACTGTCTTACTTAGCTGTATTTTTATTGTTAAGTAGTTGCTTTTTTAGTGCCAAAGCCCAAAACAAGCCCAAAGAAACCGCAAAAGGGCAAGACAAACCCAAAAAAGTGTATGAATTGCAAGCAACCAAAACAGATTCTACCATTCGGTTAGACGGCGTATTGTCTGAAAGCAGTTGGCTGAAAGCAGACTTTGCTAAGGATTTTTACCAATGTTATCCTTCGGATACGACTTTTGCTAAGACCAAAACCGAAGTAAAAATCACCTACGATGACAAAAATCTCTACATTGCAGCCATTTGCTATGACGAAATTAAAGACAAAAACTATGTCATCAGTTCACTCCGCCGAGATTTTGACGGCAGTGTAAACGACAATTTCGCCATTTACATAGACCCCTTCAAAGACGGACTCAACGGCTTTATGTTTGGCGTTACACCTTTGGGCGTGGAAAGAGAAGGGCTGCTTGCCAATGGCGACAACCGCCAAGATAGTTGGGACAATAAATGGTACTCTGCCACCAAAATCTATGCTGATTATTGGATTGCAGAAATGGCAATTCCCTTGACTACCTTGCGTTTTAAGGCAGAGTCCCAACATTGGAAGATGAACTTTGCCCGCATAGACCTCAAACGAAACGAAAGGTCGGCGTGGGTGCCTGTGCCTATTGTCTATGCAATGGCAAATTTGGCTTTTACAGGAGATATTTACTTCGACCAGCCTTTCAAAAAACCGGGGGCTAATATTTCTTTGATTCCTTATCTGACCGCAAACACTTTGAAAGACAATTTCCCTAATGCTACACCCACAGGAAAAGATTCGTTGGGTAGTTTGAGCAACAGAGCCGTAGAACGGAATTTGAGTGTAGTCAATACCGCTACTTCTTACAGTGCCAATGCAGGAATTGATGCAAAGGTGGCGGTTACACCTTCTCTGAACTTAGATTTGACTGTTAATCCCGATTTTTCGACAGTAGAGGCAGATGTGCAGGTTACAAATTTAAGTCGTTTTGAGATATTTTTTCCTGAACGAAGGCAGTTTTTTATGGAAAACAGTGATTTGTTCAGTTCTTTTGGGTTTTCACGCATACGACCATTTTTTTCGCGGCGTATTGGCATTGGCAGGGACAAAAATACAGGGGTCATTGTGCAAAATCCAATTTGGTATGGGGCAAGATTGAGTGGCAAAATCAACCAAAATTGGCGAATGGGCTTAATGAATATGCAAACCGCAGTAGTAGATAACCGCAACGAAAGCCAAAATTATACGCAAGGAGGCAGGGTGTATGCAGGCACGACCATTCCCAGCGACAACTTTGCGGTAGCTGCCCTCCAACGCCAAGTGTTTACGAGGTCAAACATTGCGACCATGTTTGTCAATAGGCAAAGAATAGGCGAAACCAACCCCGACGAAGCCTACACCCGACTCCTTGCTTTAGACTATAACCACCGCAGCAAAGACGACAAATTTACAGGCAAATTGTTTTATCACCGAGCCTTTAAGCCCGATGGCAAAGACGACAACCAAGCCAGTGCAGGTTATTTTGGCTATAATGTCAAAAAGTGGTTTACTTTTTGGAACTACGAGTATGTAGGCAAAAATTACAATATCAACGACATTGGTTTTGTGCAGCGGCGAGGTGTATGGCGTATAGAACCTATGGTGGGCTATAATTTTTTCCCTACCCAATCAAAATTGATAAACCGTCATGGTCCCTTTTTGTACTATAATTCGTATTGGAATTTGGAAGGCAAACAATTAGACGCCAATTATTTCTTTCAATATTCCATAGATTTCTTAAATACGGCTTATTTTGAAACAGGCATCAGCCACGATTACACCTATTTATTCAACAGTTTCGACCCTACCAATACGGGAGGCAAAGAACTTCCTGTTGGAGATTATCGTTACACGAGTGCCTATGCCTTTTTTGCTTCCAGCAATTTGCCACGTGCCAGATTTGCTGCCAATTTGGGTTATGGGGAGTATTTCAATGGGTACAGGGGCAATATTTATGCAGAGTTTCGTTACCGTTTTCAGCCTTATGGCTCTTTTTCTATCAATGTGGATTACAACAACATCAGTTTGCCCGCACCCTATAAATCTGCTGCTTTTGCTTTGGTAGGTTCACGAGCTGATATTTCATTCAGTAGAAAACTGTTTTTTACAGGCTTTTTGCAATACAACCAACAAGCCGACAACGTAAACCTCAATGCAAGGCTGCAATACCGTTTCCGTCCTGTTTCAGACTTTTTTGTGGTTTATACAGAAAATTATTTTCCTGTTGGCTTTGCCCCCAAAGGCAGGGCATTGGTGCTGAAAATGACGTATTGGTTGAATTTGTAAAAACAATTTGCAAAATATACACATTGTAGGCAAAATATTTATAGCAAAAGTTTCTACTATAAATATTTCGTGCCTAACAGCACTTTTAAAAATTTCCTTAGCTTAATAGCATTGGGCAAACCTATGTTACATTCAACATTAAAATTTCAAACTTGATTCCAAGCAAGGTGAAGGCAATGAAACAATACGACAAGCTATGCAGCCAAAGTGAGTGTACAGGAAAAGAAAAGGTTGCTGTAAAAGCTAAACTATTGTCCACCCTAAAAAACGAGGAATTTGAAAAACTAACTGAACAATATAGAGAATACTTTTTGTTGTTTTTGAAAAGTTTTTGAAAATTATAGCTTTTTTCCCAAAAAAGTCGTTGTTTTGCACCTTTATTTTGTATAACATAAACTTCTCAAAACAATGAAATCTTTTGCAAAATCTCTATTTGCGTATCTTTGTGTTGCTTTGATAGCAATGTCTTGCGGCGGAAATGACAATCCAAGTCCAGCTATAAGTAAAAACTGTAAATTGTCAAAAATAACACAAGTTGCTAATGGGACGAACTCAATCACTACTTTGAAATATGATAATGCCAATAGGCTGATAGAGATGTTTACTACAACCAATTTATCTAATAAAGTTGAAAATACTACTTATACATTTACATATAACACAGCAGGGCAATTAGCAACTCGAAAATTAGTAAGTCCAAACCGTGTTAGTAATTATGTATTTATTTATAAATCTAATGGACAAATAGAAGAAGTAAAAACCTCTACTTTGTTTGCAGGAGATACCCAAAACTCCCAAGAAAACCTTACATTTGAATACAATGCTGCTAGTAAAATTGCTAAAATAATTAGCAATGGAATTACTCGAATTTATGGTTATGATAGCAAAGGCAATGTAAGTAGTGTTCAAACGAACTTTAGCAACAATGTTTACATCACTACTTACCAATATGATGATAAAAAAAGTTATTATAGTCTTATCCAATCTGCATTCCCAGAAGAACCAATCTACCAAAATATTAATAACTTGGTAGTTTTTGACTACAAAAGGAATGGAGTACCCACATCTAATACAACTTATGAGTATGTTTATAACTCAAAAGGCTTACCAACAAAATATACTATATTACCTCAAAACTCGAGTAGCAGTGTTTTTAATTTGGAATACACTGATTGCGAATAATTTTCACTTACCCGATTTCCCTTTTGGAAGGTTTTACACTTTCCAAAAGGGTTTATTTTTTCCTGCCAAAACAACCTATTTTTCCTTCCTTTCCTGTCATTTTGTCGCTAATTTGCAATTTGTATAAAAATTGCAAGTAGGTAGGGTATAAAATTGCGATAAAATGAGTAAGTCTTTTAATCAGTCTTATATCACAAGTAATTTATTTGGAATCTTGCGAGCCTACACAGCCTACGTTGATAGACATTTCCCTTGAAGTTCAGGGCAAAGAATTTATACCAGATGTGGCTTTGTATAGCAAACGCAAAATGAAACGCAGTGAAGACATCATCAGAATGACCGAAATGCCTTTGTTGGCAGTGGAAATTTTGTCGCCAAAACAAAGTTCGCAAGACGTATTAGAAAAAATTAAGGTCTATTTCGAGAGTAATATAAAATCTTGCTGGTTTATAGTACCTGCCACTCGAACCATTACAGTCTATAAATCTTTCGATGATTTTACAACTTATACAGAAAATATGCAGTTTACAGATGAAAATTTGGCAATTACATTAAATGTTGCAGAACTTTTTGAGTAAATGTATAACGGACTTTAGTTCGTTTGTAGATTAAAAAACAGACTAAAGTCTGTTATACAAAAACTAAAAATTCATAATTAAAAAATCATAATTAAAAAAATGGCACACGAAAAAGGCTCTATTTCTATTCATACGGAAAATATTTTTCCGATAATCAAAAAATTCTTGTACTCCGACCACGAAATCTTTTTGCGTGAGTTGGTAGCCAATGCAATGGACGCAACCAGCAAGTTGCAGGCTCTTGCCTCTAAGGGAGAATTTAATGGAGAAATTGGTGAAACCAAAATCAAAATCTCAATAGACAAAGAGGCTAAAACCTTGACTATCAGCGACAGAGGGCTGGGCATGACTGCCGAAGAGGTAAAAAAATATATCAATCAAGTAGCTTTTTCGGGGGCTACGGAGTTTTTGGACAAGTACAAAGACGTGAAAGAAGCCCAGCAAATGATAGGACATTTTGGCTTAGGTTTTTATTCGTCTTTTATGGTTTCAGACCATGTTACCATCTACACGAAGTCGCACAAAGAGGGCAGCGAAGCAGCCAAATGGACTTGCGATGGCACAACGGAGTTTGAACTCACCGCCCACGACAAAGCCGACAGAGGTACAGAAATTGTGCTGCATTTGGCTGCCGATTCGGAGGAGTTCTTGGAAAACCACAGAATTAGCGAAATTCTGAACAAGTATTGCCGTTTCTTGCCTTTCGAAATCGAATTTGAGGGTAAAGTTATCAACCAAACCAGACCCATCTGGACAAAATCTCCCAACGAACTCAAAGACGAAGACTATGTTAAGTTTTACAAAGAGATGTACCCAACGGCAGAAGACCCTTTGTTTTGGATACACCTCAACGTGGATTATCCGTTCAATTTGACAGGGATTCTCTACTTCCCCAAAGTAAAACAAGATTTTGTTTTCCAAAAAAATCGTATTCAGTTGTATTCTCGCCAAGTTTTCATTACAGACGAAGTGAAAGACGTAGTGCCTGAATTTTTGACCTTGTTGCATGGCGTAATCGACTCACCCGATATTCCGTTAAATGTTTCTCGCAGTTATTTGCAAGCCGATGGCAATGTGAAAAAAATAAATGCTCACATTACCAAAAAAGTTGCAGACAAACTCAATGAATTATTTAACAATGACCGCAAAGTATATGAGGAAAAATGGGACAGCATTGGCTTGTTTGTAAAATACGGCATGATGACAGATGACAAATTTTATGACAGAGCCAGCAATTTTGCCTTGCTAAAAAATATCAAAAACGAATATTACACTTTTGCGGAGTACAGAGAAAAAGTGGCAATCAACCAAACCGACAAGAGCAACAGATTGGTTTATATCTACGCTACGGACTTAGAAAAACAAGATGCCTACATAGAATCTGCTAAAAAACGGAGCTATGATGTCTTGCGTTTCGATGGCGTAATGGTTGATAATCACTTCATTACGACCTTAGAACGTAAACTCGAAAATACCTTGATGCGGAGAGTAGATGCCGATACAGTGGACAATATTGTGGACAAAGGCGAAACGCAAGAGGTCATGCTTTCGGAAGACGAGCAAAATAGTTTGAAAGATTTGTTCAAAAAAGTATCGGGCAAAGAAACTATCAAAGTGCAGTCTTTGCCACCTGATGAAATGCCTGTTATCATTTCTTTGCCCGAATTTATGCGGAGAATGAAAGAAATGGCAGTGGTGCAAGGTATGGATTATATGAAAGACCTCCCTGCATTTTTGGAGGTTTCGGTCAATGCTAACCACAGCCTTATCCTCCGTTTGCTCAAAGAACAAGACGAACAACGCAAAGAACAGTTGGCTTTGCAGGTCTATGACTTAGCTCTTTTGTCGCAAAATATGCTTGGTGGTGCTGCCCTTACCAAATTTATCAATAGAAGTGTGCAGTTTGTGGCATAAAATTTAAAATACTAACCGCAAAGTACGCTAAGTTTTACGCAGAGTACGCAAGGATTATCTTCTTTGTGTACTTTGCGTTTTTTCTTTGCTTACTTTGCGGTTGCAATATAACTATCTAAGAAACCTTATTTCTTTGTTTTTGCTATATTTCTTATATCTTTGCAAGCAAATTTAATTGACAATCAATATTTTAATTTCATATTTCATACTGCCTATTTCCTACCAATTTGCAACTTTACTTTCTATGTTTTTATTCAATTCATTCATAAAAAACTTATCTAATAAAAATTTATCATACACCCGCAAGGTGTCCGATAAATGGAGTTCTATTTTTGATAATTGTAAAAAGCTGTTGTTAAAGATGACATCTTTTCGAAAAATGTCATCTTTATCAACAGTTTTTTACAATTATCCTATTTTTTTATTTGCCCTCTTAATTTTTGTGGGCTATGCCTGCCAACTGCAAGACGAAATTATCAGCACCAACCGAGCAGACCGTCTTAGTTTTTCGGTTGATACAGTCAAATTTGACACCTTACTAACCAAAGAAAAAAGCATAACCAAAAGGCTGCGAGTTTACAATAGAAGTCGCAATGCCTTGATAGTGAACAACATAAGATTGGGAAAAAGCAACCAATCTGTTTTTAATTTGGTTATCAATGGCAAAGCCACCAATGAAACCAGCAACTTGCGAATTTTGGGAGGCGACAGCATTTTGATTTTGGTAACAACCCAACTGCCCGAACAGAACAAGAATTTGCCTACCTTAGTTCGAGATTCTATTTTGTTTGAAACCAACAGCAACCAACAGCACGTAAAACTTTGGGCATGGGGGCAAGACGTAACCCGAATTTCCAAAAGCCGACTAAGTTCTCCTACTACTTGGACTAATGCTCAACCTTATTTTGTAAAAGATACTTTGTGGATAGCAACAGGTGGCGTTTTGACCATAGAGGCAGGCACTACTGTTTACGTTGCACCCGAAGCAATGGTGTTGGTGCAAGGGCAACTAATCGTAAAAGGCAACGCAGAAAATCCTGTTGTGTTTACAGGTACACGAAACGACAAGGGTTTTGAAGACCTATCGGGGCAGTGGGTAGGCATTGTTTTTTCGCAAGACAGCAAAGGGGCAATTTTAGACTATGCTCATGTCAAAAATGCAGATTTTGGCTTATACATAGGCATACCCGACAAGGACACAGTGCCTGATGTCATTGTAAGAAATTCTATCATTGCGAACATGAGAGCAACAGGCATTGTAGCCTTCAATTCGGATATTTTATTGCAAAATACCTTGATAACCAACTGTTTAGAAAGGATTTTTGATGCTCAGTATGGTGGCAATTACACCTTGCAACATTGCACTTTTGCCAATTACAGGGGCATTATTCAAAAACAGCCTTCTTTGCGTTTGCAAAATTTCTATGCTTACACTCGCAACGGCGTGCAGGTTACAGACCTTGCTCCCTTGCAGGTGCGTATGGACAATTCTATTTTGTGGGGAGATTTGGAGGAGGAAGTAGAAATTACCAACCAAACTGCCGAACCTGTCCGTTTGCTGTTCAGAAATAATATTTTGCGGACTGCCCAGCCCAATACAAATGGTACAAACAACCAAACAGGCAATACGTTTAACTTTCCTTTGTTTAAAAATATTGGCAAAGACGACTTTACACTGCAAGAAAAAAGTCCTGCCATCAACAAAGGTTTGCCCATTGGCATTGCCAAAGACCTCAACGACAAAATACGCACCAATCCACCCGATATTGGGGCGTATGAATTTTAAGTTAGTTTTTGTGTAATTAGTCTAATGCTATCTGATTACAATTAAGCCATAACTTGATACTGACCTTTTTAATTTCTTTAACCTTGCCAATGGTACGCACTACCCTGCCAAAGTTAGGGTCAAAACGAGAAACTAAAAATCTACTTATCAATGTCATAAGTAATTGAACTTAATTATCCGACACCTCAAAGGTGTCGGATAAATCTGATAATCAGCTATATAGGGTTTAAAATATTGTCGTTTATTTAAATCTAACTACTTAGTTAGTAGCTTATATTTTTATAACTCTTTGAACAACTATTACTTTTTTACGCATTTTGCCATTTTGCTAATCTGCGTTTGCGGTTGGCATCGTCAAAATAACGATAAAAATAAACCAAAATTCCCATAATACCAAAAAATTCTGCAATCGTAGGGTCAAATAACATCAGCCCCGATAATATCATGAGCAAAAAGAGGAAAACGCCAGCTTTTCTGAACAACGTAATGTAGTTCAACACACTTTCAACTTCGTGAGTATAGGTGTCTGCTTTGGCTATTTGCACCTGAATTTTTTGGCTCAACTCTGCCAAACGGGTGCTTATCAACAAGGCTTGTTCGGCTTGCAAACTACCAGCTTCGTGTTGGAGTTGGAGCAAAAATATTTCCTCCTCTTTGTCGTTATAGTTGCGTGCTTTTCTGATGGCATTGTCTATGTCTTCCACCAAATCATTGAATTTGATACGAGAAACCAGCACCATAACAAAAGCCATAGCTGTATATAAACTCAACAGCATAAGCAAAAACAAAATATTTTCAGCAGTCAAATTAAACAAGGCGTAGGCATCAAAACCTTTGAAACTCATAGTTAAAATGTCTTTTGCCAAGTTGTTAATACTTGTGCCAAAGGCTTTGAGCAAGGCGAAATCCATCTTGCCCGATGCAGTAGCAATCATAAAACCTGTAACACATAACCCACAAAAGACCACTGCTTCCAATGCATATTCCTGCATACGCATGGCGTAATTGTGAACTTTGCCCTCCATGTCTATCAAAGCAATGTCGTTGTCATCTACTTCGTGTGGCACGTCTGCGTCTATGTGTGCTGCAATGGTTGCTGGAGCATTTTGTGGTGTGGCAACAGTTCTTTCAGCTTGAGGGCGAGGTTTAGGTTTGGCAGGTTGCAAAGGAGATTCGGCAGTTTCTGAGGTTTCTGTAACTTTGCTTGCAATTTTTTCCTTTTCGGGAGTTTTTTTGGTAGCAACAGGTTGTTTGCTTGCCTCTTTTTTCTTTTTAAGCACCGAAAAACTTACACTAAAAGAAGAAACATAACCCAACAAAATAGCATAAAAAGCCAAACTAAATATGCCTATGATTGCCATGCTGTATGTACTGTCTTCTCTCAACATATTGCGGTTTTGAACAAAAACAACAATCATCATATAACTGACCGAAATCACAAAAAATGACCGCAAAATGACTGATAACAAGTCTTGTTGAATATGATAATGCCTTTCTACGTTCAGCACTTTAAGGGCATTGCTAAATTTTTCGCCTATGCCTTCTTCGCTGTCTATTTCGTTTTCCAGCTTGTAATAATCATATTCATGCACCAGTACCCAAAAACAAGTGAAACCAGCTATGACAAGTTGCACCGCAACGAAAGCAATTTTGTGAGTAAGTGTAGTTTGTTCGTAAGGAATGAGGTAATTGTAAATACCAAGAGCCAGCCACCGCAACAGGTAATCAACTACAATAAATTGGTAGGAAAATGCTACGGGTTTGAGTTGTGAATCATTGTCCATAAAAGTTTTGGTTTTGTGTAGCAAAATGTAGCAAGAAAAAATGAGAAAAACAACTTTTTTTGCCAAAACTTACATAATCTTAGCCTTTCTTATGAAAACATATTGCCACAACCTTAACTTTCGGTTTTGAGAAACCGAAAATACCTAAGTAGTTGAACCTAATTATCCGACACCTTTAAGGTGTCAGATAATTCTGATAATCAGATACTTAGCACTTGAAATATTATCGATTATTTAAGTCTAACTACTTAAGTTGAGAAACTAAAAACACTTAAATAGCTACAATTTTTTTTGAAAGGTTGTAAATGAAGGCAAAATTTGACAACTTGCCGAACTTTGTTTATTTTTGGCAAAACTAAACAGAGCAGAGCATTTGATAAATCAAATATCTACATTTAATAAATCAAATGCCTACATTGTTTCTATTCTATAAAAATTGTCAGACAAACAAAACTAAAAACTTAAAATTCAGAATTAAAAATTACCCCGATGAGCCGAAAAAAGGAAAAGAAGGTATTGCCTTTGTTAGAAAAAATAACCATTACAGATTTTGCAGCCGAAGGCAAAAGCATAGCCCGCATAGATAATTTGGTGGTTTTTGTGGAGGGTGCAGTGCCTCAAGACGTGGCAGATTTGCAGGTTACTTTCAAAAAAAAGAACTTTATGGAGGCAGTGCCTGTGCATTTCCACCGCTATTCTCCCAAAAGAACCGACTCTTTTTGCGAACATTTTGGGGTTTGTGGCGGTTGCAAATGGCAAAATTTGAGTTATGCAGACCAGTTGGCTTACAAACAGCAGCAGGTCATCGATGCCTTAGAAAGAATAGGCAAAATACCCTTGCCCGACTGTATGCCCATCATTGGCTCTGCCGAAACGAAGTTTTATCGCAACAAATTGGAGTTTACTTTCTCTAATAAAAGGTGGCTCACCGCAGATGAAAAAGTTTTAACCGACCAAACAACAGAAACAACTTTGCAAGCACCATTGGCTATGAATGCCCTTGGGTTTCATGTGCCTAAAAGATACGACAAAATTCTGGACATCAAAAATTGCTACCTCCAACCCGAACCTTCTAATGCTATCCGATTGGCAATCAAGCAGTTTGTCCTTGCCAATGAATTGACTTTTTTTGATATTAAGCAACATACAGGTTTGCTCCGCAACTTGATTATTCGCACAGGCAATACAGGCGAGGTCATGGTTTTGCTTACCTATTATGAAAACGACCAAACAGCCATAGAACAAGTTTTGGAGTTTCTCAAAAAGCAATTTCCACAAATTACGTCTTTGCTCTATGCCCACAATCCAAAGGCAAACGACACCCTTAACGACTTGACTATAAAGGTTTTTTATGGCAAAGATTATCTTACAGAAACAATGGAAGGTTTGCAATTTAGAGTTGGGGCAAAATCTTTTTTCCAAACCAACTCCGCCCAAGCCTACCAACTGTATAAAGTTGCCAGAGATTTTGCCCAACTCACAGGCAAGGAAATAGTCTATGACCTTTACACAGGCACAGGTACGATTGCCAATTTTGTGGCAAAACAAGCCCAGCACGTCATTGGTTTAGAATATGTAGCCGATGCCATAGCCGATGCCCAACTCAATTCGCAAATTAACCAAATCTCAAATACCGAATTTTATGCAGGTGATATGAAAGATTTGCTCACGCCACAATTTATGCAGCACCACCCGCAGCCCGATGTGGTGATAACAGACCCGCCGCGTGCAGGTATGCACGAGGACGTAGTGCGTATGCTCTTGCAAATAGCCCCGCAACGGATTGTGTATGTAAGTTGCAACCCCGCCACGCAAGCAAGGGATTTGGCTTGGTTAGACGAAAAATACGTAGTCAAGGCGGTGCAGCCCGTAGATATGTTTCCGCATACACATCATGTGGAAAATGTGGTAAAGTTGGAAAAAAGGTAGGTTTTCAAAGAAAAAGTACGCAAAGTTACTTTATTCTTTGCGTACTTTGCGTAAATCTTAGCCTACTTTGCGGTTAAAATGATTTTGGTACAGAAATTAGATTATTTCACTCAAAAATATGAAAAAATTACTCCTCATAACCTGTTTTTGCCTTTGGCAATTACCTTTTGCCTTAGTAGCCCAAAATTCCCCGCGTTGGATTGAATTTAGGGACAAAACCAATTCGCCATTTAGTTTGCAACGTCCCCAAGAGTTTTTAACCGAAAAAGCTATACAGCGGCGGACAAAGCAAAAAATAAGCCTTACTACCAAAGATTTGCCTGTAAATCCTGCTTACCTCACCGCCTTGCAAAATGCAGGACAGGTTACAATCTTGTATTCTCTCAAATGGTTTAATGCTTGCGTGGTGCTTTGCAATGAGGCTACTTTTAATAACATCAGGCAGTTGCCTTTTGTGAAACAAGCCAATTCTTTGTCCACTGCTTTGCGACAAAACGACCCACCACAATTACTTGATTTTCAGGCAGATAAAGCCTCCAATGCCACCAACCAACAAGGCAGAACAGAGGAAAATTACGGCAATTCGCTGTCCCAAGTGGCTATGATAGGGCTGAATGAAATGCACAATGCAGGCTATACAGGCAAAGGAATAACCATTGCAATTTTTGATAGTGGTTTCCCCAATATAGACCAAAATAAGCAAACTTCTTACTCACGTATGAATATTTTGGGTACGTACAATTTTGTCTATCGTACAACTAATGTTTACGGATTTGACCCCGCAGGACATGGCACTAATGTTTTGTCTGTTTTGGCTGCTTACCGACCACAAGAGTTGATTGGTAGTGCTTTTGAGGGTTCTTATTACCTTTTTGTAACCGAAGACGTAAGAGGAAACCTCGACGATAGGATAGAAGAAACCAACTGGGCTGCTGCTGCCGAAAGAGCCGACAGTTTGGGCGTAGATATTATCAGTAGTTCATTGGGCTACAATTATTTCAATAATCCTGCTTTTACTTACACGCAAGCAGACCTCAACGGAAAGACTTCCATTATCTCGAGGGCTGCTTCTGGTTGTGCAGGCGTGGGTATGGTGGTGGTGAGTAGTGCAGGCAATTTGTTTGAAAGAGAATGGACAAAGATAAAAATGCCCGCCGATGCCGACTCTATTCTTACCATAGGCTCAGTCGATGCCTCCTCCAACTGGTTGGCGAATAGTTTGCAAGGCAACACAGCCGATGGCAGAGTGAAACCCGATGTGGCTGCTTTGGGTTCAGGCGTAGTCATTCATTCGAGTTTTGGTATTTCACGAGGGTCTGGCACTTCTTACGCCACGCCTTTGGTGGCAGGTTTGGTGGCAGGACTTTGGCAGGCAAACCCTACAAGAACCAACTTGGAAATTATCAACATGGTGCGGAGGTCTGCTCACTTGTTTGCCACGCCCAACACGCAGTTAGGCTATGGTATTCCCAACTTCAAACGTGCTATGTTGGTGTTGAGTGCCGACAATAAACCAATGGAGGACAACAGCATTACGTTGTTTCCTAACCCCACAACGGACACTTTTTATTTGCAATTTGACCCCAGCCATTTGGCTACTTCCTTTGCTTGCCAACTGATAGACAACACAGGCAAAACTGTTTGGGCTACGCAATTTACTGTTGCCCAAACTCAACTTGCCTTTGCCCTCCCGCAAAGCCTTGCCAAAGGAGTGTATGTCTTGCAGTTGGAAAGCAAACAAAGAAAAATAACAAAAAAATTGGTGGTGGAGTAGGCACTACGCAACTTACGTTAATTACCCAAACCTCACCAATACCATTGTACAGTCGTCATTGAGTTGGGCAGTACCTGCAAATTTTTCTAAGTCTTTTTGCAATAATTGGGCTATGACGCTAAGGGGACTGGTGGCACAAGTTTGCAAGAGTTTTTGCAACCTTTCGTAGCCGTATTCCTCGTTGTTTGCATTGGCACATTCCACCACGCCATCGGTGTAGAGCATGAGCAAATCACCTTCATTGTAGGCTGCAACGCAAACTTCTATGTGGTTGATAAACTTGTCGTTTCGCATGATGCCCAGTCCTAAACCTTTGCCCTCTTTGTAGCTAACTATTTGGTTTTGAGCATCATAGTGCAAACTTGGGCAATGCCCCGCCCTTGCGTAGTAGAGTTTGCGAACATGGGTATCTATCAAAAAATAAGAGGCTGTAACAAAAGAACTTCTTTCAAAACAGGCACTCAACGCATCATTGGCATATTTCATAAATAAATCGGGGCTGAGGTCAAGCTGCACCAAACTATGAAAAATGCCCTTCATTTGTGCCATATTGTAAGCTGCCGAAGTGCCTTTGCCCGACACATCACCAATAATAATGGCGTATTTTTGCTCTGAAATCTTAAAATAGTCGTAATAGTCGCCACCAATCTGGTCGGGTGAGGAGGTGTAAGCAAAAAACTCAAAGTTGTGTTTGAAGTAAGTATTTTTGGGCAATAGCTTTTCTTTTACGGCTTTGGCTGTGTTGAGTTCTGTCTTATACTTCTCATTTTCAACGGTTTGCGAAATCAAACTAAAATTTTCTAAGGTAATGCTTGCTTGGGTAGCATAGGTATTAATCAGGTTCAGCACCACATTGTCAAAGGTATTGTTACTTTCTTTGAGCAACACCAAATTGCCTAAATGATGTTGGTGCGAAATCAACGGCACGACCAATAAAGACTGAAAAGAAGTTTCAGATGACAAATTGGGTAGAGTTTTGGCACTAAATTTTTTGGAATTTAGGTATTGGTAGTTGGTCTGTTGCAACAATTTTTTGATACCTTTTGCTTCCTCTGTACTCAAATGTACACAAATTATTTCATTATTTTTCAGCACTTCTAAGTAGGCTGCATTGGTTTTGGCTATGCTCATGGCACTTTCGAGCAGCACTTCATAAACTTGCCTTTCTGTTCTGCCCGCCAAGATAGACTCACTTAATTTTTGAAAATTGGTAATTTCGGCAAACCTTCTTTCAAAAACAGAGGAAGTCGGCAAATTGAAAAACAGCACCAATTCGGCAAAACTTGCATAGACTATCAGAAAAATAAACAAGGTGTGCATAAACGGACTTTCTGCCAAATGAATGTCTATCAAATGTTTTTCGGAGTATTGCAGCAAGACCTCATAAAAATAGGCAATGCAAAAAATAATGACTATCAAAAAAAACATCAACAGCCCTTTCTGCCTTAGATTGAGAAAAGCCACCCAACTCAAATTGACCGACAAAACCACTGCCATAAAGCCCAAAAGCAGGGTAATAGGCAACTTAATTCCCTGAAATTGAGCAACTTCCAAGCAGTGTAAAAACAAAGTGGCAGCCAGCCCATACTCAAAAACTATCCAAAGTTTTTGTACCCAAACTGTGCGTTTATACAAAATCAACTTTTTCCACCGCGTAAACAAAGACACAATGAAAATCAACATAAAGCCCAATTCGAGGTGCTTTAAGAAGTTGATAATCAAGGAATTATTGACCTGTATCACATCAAAACGAATGTGCAAATAGGTAATTACGGGGACTACCAAAACCGAAATCAAGGTAGTGGTTACGCCTGTAACAAAAGACTCCCAAATCAGGTTATAAAAATTGCCTCCGTCTTCTTCTATGTCTATTTGTTTAGAAAAATAAAGGTAGAGATTGACTATAAAAACATTCAAAAAAATAGCCTTGCCCCACAAAGGTATATCTATGGGGGTTTCGTAGGTCTGAAAGAGTTGCTCTATCAGCACCAAAACCACCCACAATAACCAGCTTATGGCACCCAGAGCAGCAAAAAGTAGTTTAAATCTGTTTTCGTTTAGCATTTGCCTTGTACGGCTTTTTCCAAAATTAGTTGTAAAAGTAAATAAAAAATTTTGAAAAATTTATAATTGCCTACAAAATAAATCTTACCATGCTAAACTTTCGGCTTTGAGAACAGTGACAACTACTGACCGAAAGCACTTTACGTTGGCAATGGCTTAAACATGCTGCGAATATTGTCAACGTAATGACAGGCGAATGTATTGTTTTTATTATCAAATCCCAAATAAACTCTGAAATTATAGATTTCATTAGAGTCATTTTTACCGCAAAGTACGCAAAGGATATGCAGAGTACGCAAAGGTTATTTTTTCTGTGTACGCTGCCTAATACTTAGCGTACTTTGCGATAAAAAACTTAGCAATCGAAGAACCTACTGAAATTATGTCATTGCGACCTGACAAAAATACTATGCTTGCATAGCATTATGCCCTTTTGTCATTTTTTGCTGGCTTGGTATTGTAATTGTGCAGTAACAAGTAATTGGTTATTTGGTTTAACTTCAACTACTTTACAATTATGTCATTCGTAAAACATTATTCGAACTTCAGCAATACACCTGTATTGACAAACTTAGTCGAAAACTTTTTAGGCAAAGAGTTTTTGACAGATTTTAGTGCATTCATAGGCAACGAAACTTTTGTGATGCCTTCTGCCAATATCGTAGAAACGGCTACACATTTTAGAATAGATTTGTTTGCTGCGGGTTTGCAAAAAAGCAACTTCAAAGTGCAAGTAGAGGGCAATCAACTCACTATTTTTGTGGTGGCAGACCAAAAAACGGCAGACGAAACCGAAAAATATGTACGCAGAGAAGTAGTTTATGGCAACTTCCAACGTGCTTTTACACTGCCTAACTCGGTGCAAGCAGAAAAAAGTGAAGCAAAATATACAGACGGCGTGTTGTCTGTAACTGTTCCTAAAATTATTTCGGTGGACAAAGACGAAAAAGGAATAGAAGTGGAGATTTTGTAATTTTCTTTCCAAATTTTTGTAAAAAAGGCTTAAATAAAGATGTCATCTTTCGAAAAAGATGACATCTTTATTTAAGCCTTTTTTACAAACTGCCTTTCGGTTGTAGCAACCGAAAGCACAAATTATAGTGCTTGCGGATTCTCAAATCCGCAAGGCTTTTTTGTGATAAATTAAATAAAGTTTTAAAAGGCTTGCAAAATAGAAATTTTAAACAAAAAAATGTATATTTGCTTATCAATTCACAAAATTATGGGCTATAGCAATTATAGGAGTTTCAGACAAACCTTAGAAAAATTAGAATTAGAGGAAGTCGACGAATTGTTGTTTCCTGAAATCAAATTGGTAGAACCTTCTGAATGGCTGAAACAGTCGTTGGTATTGGCTGAAAGATTGCCACTAACTAATGAAAAGAGCAAAGCAGAACGGATAATTTCGCCTATTTTGACTGAAGTAGCTGTTCATTTCGATAAACAGTTTACTATGTTTTCAGGTGAAGATTTGCCTGTGGATAGTAGCCGAGATTTATCGGGAGAATGTGATTTTTTCTTTGCCAAACACCCACGCAAGAGTGTGATGCAAGCCCCTGTGGTTACGTTTGTAGAAGCTAAAGATGAGGATTTTGAGTATGGACAAGCCCAATGTACTGCCCAAATGTATGGAGCAGTTTTGTATAATGAGCAAAGAGGCAAGCCTGTAAGTCACCTCTACGGTTGTGTAGTAACAGGCGATGTGTGGAAATTTCTAAAATTAGAAAAAGGCAAAATTACCTTAGACACAAAAAATTATTATTTGGTAGAAGTACCAAAATTACTGGGTATTTTCCACCAAATATTGAATAGTTTTTTGGATTAGGTAATAAGCAATATTTTATTTCGTGCTTGCGGATTCTCAAATCCACAAGGCTTTGGTTAGTGCAACCAAAAGCACAAATGTAAAAAAGGTTTGTTAAAGATGACATCTTTCAAAAAGATGTCATCTTTAACAAACCTTTTTTACAAGCAACTATTTTTTTAGTGCTTTCGGTTGCTCACAACCGAAAGCAAAACCCAAACAGTTAGATACGGTTATTAAAGAAACCAAACACGACAGGGGCAGCCGTAGGCGTTGCACCTGGGCGTACCACTATGGTGTAGATACGTTGGTTTTCCAAAGTAGCCGTATTTGCATTGGCATTAGGATTCAACGTGGCACTAACAGGTGGCGGTGCTAAAGTAACCAAGTTGGTAGTTGCCCCTACTGCACGAATTTGGAAACTATAATTTTGACGAACAAAAGTAGGCAAAGCATTACCTGGACGCAAAGGAACTGAACGAATAGGCACAAAATTAGAAGCTGTTTTAGAAGCTACATTTGTAAAAGTGCTTTCTGGTGTACTTGTTACCAAAGCGCCGTTTACTGTACCTGTAGTAGTGCGAAACACATCAATCGGATTAGCTGTTAAATTGACTACTCTCACATGAACTCTGTTGGTATCAGGTGTAGCTAAATTGTCATTGACAGTAATAGAAGTAATAGCCCCGTTTTCTGTAAACAAGAAAGTGCTTGCAAATTTGTTTGCTTCTCCGTTAAAAGTATAGCTATGAAACTGTTGCCCCAACGTGATGCCCGCAGCAGGGTGGGCATTGGCAGCAGTGAGTCTAACATTTCTTGTGCCTGGTTGCAAAGCAAAATAGCCTCTAAAGCTACTTGATTGCATAGAATCCGCCAATAAATCTACGCCATCTACATTGATTTCGAGGCGAGGGGCATTGCCAGCCACCAAAGGAACAGTAGAAGAGGCAGCAGGTATGGCATTGACTACCATTAATTCGGCATAAACAGGCGGCGGCACTGCATCTAAGGCACAACCTGAAAATATAGCACTTGCTACCATAGCAAGGGCTAAATTGGTATATTTTGAGAAGATAGATTTCATAAAAGTATTTGTTTAAGCCCCCTAACCCCCGAAGGGGGAATTTTTACGTTATTACGTAATTCCCCTTTTGGGGGTTAGGGGGCTGGCTTGTGTTTAAGATTAGTTGAAAATATAACGGATACCAAATTGAGCTACCCAACGTGAACCCAAACCTGTGCTGTTTCTGAAAGAAGAAGTCAAAGGTGTTTGTGTTGCATTATCCAAGTAAGGGAAACTGTACTGTGGTCTGCCTGTACCTGCTTCTCTACCCACAAAGTTAATCAAATTGCTGCGGTTAAGAATTTGCTCTACGCCCCAAGCACTGTTAAGCATATTGGTAAAGTTGAATACGTCAAAACTCAACTGCAAAGTTTGTTTGCGATTGTTAGAACTTGGATTTAAGATAAAATCCTGACGAATACTCAAATCGGCTTTTGCAAACATAGGCAATTCCATACCGTTTCTGTCCACATACTGCCCACGCACAGTGCTAAGGTAAGGGTCTTGCGAAAGATACTTATCCAAATCAGCCCATTGTTGAGCAGCAGCGTAAGTAAAAGGCACACCATTAGAAAAACCGTTGATATCCACTAAGTTAATATCGTTTCTTGTTCTGGGTACAAATAACAAGTCGTTGTTACCACCTGCATTGTCGCCATTGGCATCACCTTGATACACATAAGAAACTCTACCATTGGGAGCAGCCTCAAAAAATACAGAGATAGAAGTTGCAAAATGTTTCAAATATTCTTTGCGATAAGAAACCGAAGCTATAAAACGTTGACGCACCATAAAGTTAGAGAAAGACAAAGCCGTTGCATTAGGGTCGCCAGAAATAGGTCTATCTCTCCATTGTGATTGAGCAATAGAACCCCCATCATTTACAGACCTTGAGTCCATGTAGTTGTAAGCTATGCTTGCAAACAAACTTTTGCCAAAGTTTTTCTGTAATTGAGCAGTCAAGTTCCAAGAATAACCTTGTGTAGTATTTCTTAATTGAATAGCATCTGTTACATTGCTGTAAATACGACCATTTACGATTGGATTTCCATTAGGGTCTAAAACAGGCGTAGTTGGTACAGGAAGTGGAGTAAAGTAAGTAGGTCTTCCGTCTATATCAGACAATCTACCTCTTGCCGTTGGCAAGTTTACGTTTTCCAAATACACTGCATTGATGTCCGCAGTATAAATACCTTCCAACGTACCAATGATGCCCCAAGGCAATTCTTGGTCTAAGGCTATGTTTGTTCTCCAAACTTGTGGGAATTTAAAGTTAGGGTCTGTAAACGCCAAGTTGAAAGATGAATTCGGAGCAAGTAATCTTGACGAAGGAATGTAAGTATTTACATTAGGGTTAAATAGATTGGTACGAGCCGAAGTACCTTGATTATCAATAGAGCCAAACAAAGCACCTGTATTGCTAATTTGGTTAGAAATCCAAACATAAGGCACACGACCTGTGAAAATACCTGTTCCCCCACGCACCTGTGTTTTCTTGTTGTTAAACACGTCCCAGTTAAAACCAACTCTTGGCGACCACAAAGGCGTAACACCTTGCAAACGACTTACATCTACTTTTAAGCCATCTCTAAATGTCATATTATCAGAAATAGGGTTTCTGATAATGTCGGAGGTAATAACAGGAATATCCACACGCAAGCCCAAAGTTAAGTTCAAGTTGTTGCGAACAGCTATTTCATCTTGGGCATACAAGCCAATTTGGAAAGCACTCAATTCTGGCAAAGGGAAAGAACCATCAGGCAAAGCTGAATAACGCAACTGATAACGAGAGGGAGCACCCAAGGTTAGGTCATTGGCATCGGGCTGTGGTCCATTAGGATTTGTTTTTAAGGCTTCATTTGCCTGCCATACTCTTACGGCAGCTTTGAAGGCATCTACTGTTGCAAATTGGTAATTTCCGTAGTAGTTAGGAGCAAAACCATTGGCAAAACGATAAAATTCGTTATAAGTACCAAAAGTTAAGGTATGTTTTCCTTTGTAAACAGTCAAGTTATTTGAAAACTGAAATACATCTGTATTCAATTTATTGCCCACCGTAAAAGGCTCATAACCAAAAGACGTTAATTGTTGTCCTGACCCGTTGCCTATGTCCACCATTGGAAATTGTCTATCTCCTAAGGGACTTTCTCTAAAATCTCGCATAGCTGTATAGCCAATTTGGAAAGTATTAGATACTTCGTTAGAGAATCGGCTGTTTAACTCGGCAATGACAGAGTTCAAGTTGTTGTTAATGGTGTAATAAGAACTTTGGAAAGGCATTGTAAACTGACCAGGGTTACGCGTAGTGATAGCACCGCTATTGCTTGGGGCAATATCAGCATAAGACATCAAATAGTTGTATTTGATGCTGAATTTGTGCTTGTCGCTGATGTTCCAATCTAATTTGGCAGTTGCTTTTTGGCTGTATGTACGCAAATCGAAACTTTCGAAAGTACCCGGATTAAATCCTAAGTTTTGGGTAATGAAGTTACGTAAATCATTCAATTCGGCTGCGGAAGCTGCAGAAGTGTTTGAAGTCGTACTTGGCGGAGGTAAGCCAGGACGGTTAGGCTGGAAAGAAGTAGAAGGACGAATATTGTCTTCCAATTCACCATTGACAAAGAAAAACAATTTGTTTTTGATAATAGGACCTCCCAAACGGAAACCGTATTGCCAGTTAGACAAATCTTGGCGAGGAATTTCGGCATCACCTACTTTGAAACCTTGCAAAGCATCTGTACGGCGGAACATAAACACCGAGCCACTCAACGTGTTTGTACCACTGCGAGTTACGGCATTTACACCAGCACCTGTAAAGCTACCTTGACGCACATCGAAAGGAGCAATACTTACTTGCACCTGCTCTATGGCATCTAAGCTGATAGGTTGGGCAGAAGCCTGACCACCAATCGTTGGGCTAAGACCAAAAGAGTTGTTAAAGATAGCACCATCTATGGTTACGTTGTTAAAACCACCATTGCGACCACCAAAACTGTTGCCACTTGCCTGTGGAGTCAAACGAGTCATATCGGCAAAGTTACGGCTGATGGTAGGCATACGTTCTATTTGCTCACGTGCAATGTTGGTGGCTGCACCTGTACGGTCGCCGCTAATCACTGCACCTTTGCTCGATACCACTGTTACAGCCGTTAGTTCATTGGTCGACTCAGACAATTTGACGTTCAAATTGGTGGTTGTACCCAAACTTAGATAAACATTTTCACTTGTTTGGTCTTGAAAACCAATGAAAGTAGTCGTGATAGCGTAAGGACCTCCTACACGCATACCTTGAATCACAAAACGACCATCGGGCTGTGTAGCTGTGGCGTATTTTGTGCCTGATGGCACGTGAATAGCCACGACTGTAGCTCCTGGTAAACCTTCGCCTTTGGTGTCTTTTACCACACCGCCAATGGCAGCCGTAGTTACACCTTGTGCGAAAGTTGTGCTGATAGTAGCGAAGAAGGCTACCAAGCAACACAAAATGAATGTAATTTTCCGCATAAAAATTTTAGTGTTAATTTGTAAGTGTATTAGAATTTGGTGCAAAAGTAGTGTTAAATAATGTAAAAAAGAGATTCTCAATGTTAAAAAATTAATAAATGTTTGGAGTTATGATTTATGATTTATGATTTATGAATTAAATCATTGATTAGCAATATTTTATCCTCTTCTTCACCCACAAACTACCTTTATATTCCCCATTGAAGGGTTAAGGGCTTTTTACCAACCGAGTGCCTGCAAAATCTTTGAATAAATTGCTGTGTTTTCATAAATACCACTAAAAGCCGTAGCCCCTGCCCCAAAAGCAAAGACAGGCACCATGATTCCTGTGTGGTAATCTGTGCTATAACTACCCTCTACTCTGCCTTCTTTTAAATTGCCTGCGGGCAAAGACAAGCCCCCTGTTTCGTGGTCGGCAGTGATGATGACTAAGGTTTCGCCATCTTTGGCTGCAAACTCCAAAACTTCGCCAATCACTTTGTCGAAATCCAACATTTCATCTACGGAGTATTGGAGGTTGTTATCATGCCCTGCCCAGTCTATCTGCGACCCCTCGACCATGAGGAAAAAACCCTTGTCGTTTTTGTCTAAAACTTCAATAGCTTTTTTGGTGGCTATGCTCAACATATCGCCGCGTCCTTCCGAAAATTTGGGCATTCCGTCTGCTGCCAATAAACCTATGAGTTTTGGGCTATTGGAAGTGAGTAAAGTAGGCAAATCGTGAAAAATGGCGTATTGTCTGGCTTTTAAGTCTGTAAGCAAATTGCGTTTGTCTTTTCGGTTGTCAAAAAATTGTTTGCCACCGCCAATAAATAAGTCGATATCTGTTTTGAGGAAGTCGGCTGCAATTTCTTCTTGCATTTTTCGACTTTTTTGGTGGGCAATGAAAGAGGCTGGTGTGGCATGGGTAATGCTGCTGGTGGCTACCAAGCCTGTGGCAAGTCCTTTTTCTTCTGCCATTTCCAAGACTGTTTTGTGGGCTATGGTATCTTTATCAACGCCAATGGCTGCATTGTAGGTTTTTTTGCCAATAGAAAAAGCCGTAGCCCCTGCTGCCGAGTCGGTAATGTAGTCCTCTGCCGAATAGGTTTTGTGAAAACCTGTTATGGGACAAAGTTCTATGTTGAGGTTGCCCCGATTGGCAGTCATGCCTGCATAGATTTGGGCAGCCCCCATGCCATCGCCTATGAGCAGAATGACGTTTTTAACTTTTTTGTTAGAGAGTCGGCTTTCTAAGGCTATCTCCTTGATTTTGTGGTAGTTAGTCGTAACGACTTGCTGTCTATGCGTCTGGGCATAACAACTTCCAAACAACAGCATAAGGCAGCTTGCAGCCCCACAACGGATAAAAGATTGTAACATGGGTGTAATGTTTTGGTGTATTTGCCTTATATTTTCTGCATTCACTCGTTATTTTGGAATTATTTAGTTGAAATCTCATGCAATAAATTAAATTAAGCACGCAGATAAC
Source organism: Cytophagales bacterium (assembly GCA_013299115.1). Taxonomy (GTDB): domain Bacteria; phylum Bacteroidota; class Bacteroidia; order Cytophagales; family Thermoflexibacteraceae; genus JAAFKA01. The sequence goes on along the minus strand of JAAFKA010000012.1, from coordinate 65,185 downwards.
GCAGATGATACAGATTTTTACGGATAAAATTTTAAAATCAGTGCTTTATCCGCAAAATCAGTGTTATCTGTGTGCGAAAAATATTACCAAAGTAGATAGAAAGGTTATTTCTTGCAAGCTATTGGTTTTTTGGAAAACTTGCAAAAATATTGGAGTAAAAAACTGTATAACCTCAGCAGTGGTAATTTTTAACTATTGGCAGGGTCTGAAAAAGACCACTGCCAAAGTTAAAAATTACTACCGCCGTTCAACTATTGGCAGGGCAAAAAAGCCACTGCCAAAGTTTCACTAAACCGAATATTTTTTTGCAAAGTAACGCAAATTCTATTTTAGTTAAAGTTATAATTCGTTGTATCTTGTTTCATTCATTTGCTTTATTGCTTTTTGCATAGCCTTGCTTTTCCAATTTACAAAACAGGATTGTTTTATGTTGCAAAATGTCTATTTGTATATCAATTTTTTTAAATTCTTTGCTTGTTCTCCAATAGCTGTAAAACCTCTGCATTTTGTTCAGCTTGTGCTTTCTCCAAACCCACAATCAGACTGTTTTCCATCTCGGAAGTCCGATACATTTTGCCGTTTAAGAGCCTGAAATGCTGATTTACAAAAGTCTTTATTTCTGTTTTTGGCTCTACCAAATAAAAATCATACTTCGTTTGGAGGTACTCCCAAACATAATTTTTGATAATTTCTTTTGCCTTTTGGCTAAAAAATTGGCTGCGGTGCTTGTCTTTTTCTATGTAAGTTTGTAACACGAATATAAAATTTACTTTGAAGTTTAGCACCAATAAAGTATCTCTGTCAAAAATACGATTCTCAAAATGATAGCTAAGTTTTGCACCTTGTTCGGCATCAAATTGGAAATTATCGGCAGCGGAGGTCAAATTTTGGTGGTCTATGTAGCCCTGAATGAAAAAATTGGGCGTAATGTTATAACCTTCGGTCAAATTATCACGATAACGGAGGTGCAAATTTGCTTGTTGTCTGCCTTCGTTAAACAGATTGATGTTGTATTGAATAACATTTTTGGCGTAAGTATGTTGCTTAAAAATACTATTTTTTGAGTAAGGTGTCGTGTCTTTGTAATATTTGGAGTCGCCAATATAAAAAATGCTATCAGGCTCAAACAACGAACCATATTCAAAAATGTGGTCGACTATTTTGCCATCGCCTTGCTCTTTTAATCCTTTGGCTACGTTGGTATCTGACAATAAATTGTCTATCATGTCCTCAAAAACGAGGTTGTAAAATTGGCACAACAGAAACTCCTCTTTGCCTGTTTTGGCACTGCCCACACTCCGTTTTTCAAAATATGCCAAGAGCAAAGTAAGCAACCTTTTGAACTTGTCTTGAAAATATTGGTGGCGAATTTGCTTTAAAGTCCGCAAGGCTTTGCGGTCAAAATCCGACTTTTCGTGCCTGTACTTATCGGGTGGCTCTGAGCCACCCGATAAGTGTGTTAGGTTTTCTATATGAATGTTAAAGCCATATGCGGTGCGGAAACGGTGCAAAACCGAAAAAAAGATAGCCAACAGTTCATTTTCATTGTCTTGCAATTTCTCTTTTTGGGAGGTTTGCAAATAAATGGTTTGCGTGTGTTGCTGTGCGTCTTCTTGTAAAATGGCAGTTTGCTTGCGGATAGTTTTTGCCCAATTTGATTTTTTAAAATGCTGATTTTCAGCCATTTTTTGCTTAAACAATATCAATTCTCTATTTTCCTGATAAAAACGCAACAAGCTAAAAATCAAATCCAATTCGCTAAAATCTGTGTTTTCTATGTTGGAAATAATATTTTTTAGGTTTTCTTGGCTCGTTATGCTATTGTCGGGATTTCTGTGCTGAAACTCACGCAAAGACAAGTAAAACACCAACGCAAAACGATAGACAAAATCAATTTCGGTTTTGGTTTTGTCGTGGTTTTTCAGCACCGTCAAAGCATCTTCGTTTACAAAACTTTCGGGGGCAATAGACGAAAATATCTTGCCTTGCTCCTCAAAAATCTTAGGTAAAATTAGCACCGTTTCGTTGTTCTCAAAATTGTTGTAGTAGCCCACCAACTCTACCGAAGCCAGCCCTTGTTTTTGAAAAGTGAGGTAATGGTCGGGCAACAAGCCTTGTAAGGTAAGGGCAGGATAATGATATTTTTCTATCAGGATTTTCATAAGAAAACGTATTTCTGTAGAACGGACTTTAGTCCGTTTGTATTGTGAATGAAAAAACGGACTAAAGTCCGTTCTACAGTTTGTTATATTCCAAAATGTGAATGAAAAAAACGGACTAAAGTCCGTTCTACAGTTTATTATATTCCAAAAACTGTTCTATTTTCTCTCCATTTGGTTTGCCGTCTGCCAAAAACAAATCTACATATTTAAGTAATTGATTATCAGGAGTTTTGAAAATATAATTTGGATTTTTGGTGTCCTCGTTTTTGAAAATATCAAACCACAAGTAAAACAAAACTTTGTTTACAAAAATATTTTCGTCTATTATTTTGTCGTTTGGATTTACAAAACGGTTGCCCATTTGCTTGTCTTCACTTTCCGTTATTTTATAAATTTTGTCGTTAATCGTCTGTAAGAAAGCAGCCCAATGATAAGTTTTTTCGCCAATTTTTAGCATAAATTGTTCGGCATCTGCATAGTCTATCGGCACATATTGCCACTGCCAACGGCGTTTGAAAGCACTGTCCATCGGAAAAAGGGACTGGTCGGAGGTGTTCATGGTGGCAAACAAAGACAAGTTGGGTGGCAAACACAACATTTCGTAAGGGTTTGCAAGGGCTGTAATTTCCCTTTCTGCACACAAGGCTTGGAGGTGCGAGGCATATTCGGTGTCGGCAAGTTCTTGTTTCAGATAATTAGCAATGTCGGTGTCTGCCTGAATGGTGTATTGCGAAAAACCTGTTTTATCTCTGTCTAACAACTGAAAAATGTCGCCAAAAATGGCTGCACAATTTCCCCGATTGATTTCCTCAATCGTCAAACAATAGGGTTTGTCTAAGTTTTTCCACGCTGCCACGTAAGCCCTGATAAAAGCCTGTGGCACAAACTGATAGGTTATTCGTTTGTCGGGTTCGGTGTAGGGCTTGTATGCACCCACAAAGTTTCCATAGTCATATTCGGGGTGAAACGTAACTTTATAGTCCGTAAAACCTGCTGCCTTCACTTTTTCGGTTACGCGGTGAGATTTGCCTGTGCCTGGGCAACCGAAGAAGATGAGGGTTTGGGGAGGGGTAAGTTTGGAAATATTGAGTTTTGGCTTTTTAGTTTCACTTAGAATTGGCAGCCCTTTGTTAGAATTTAGGTACTCAATGGTAAAATAATTATCATTCAAATTACATTCATAATCAGCTAATTTATGTTTCATTTCTTTGATAAAATATTTAACAAAAGAAATTTTACCGTTTACCATTTCAAAATAAGGCAAATTAGTCAATAACAGATGTATTCTGTTGCTTGCAAAATTATCAACCGTAACATCTTGCAAATCATTGTAATAATTGTCAATATATGCTAAATCATCATTTAATTGTTTGTTTTTGCGTTGCTCGATAATAAGTTCAATAGTTGATAAGTAAAAACTATAATTGTAAGACGTACCTACAAATCTATAAAATTCGTTTTGCGTAATTGAGTAATCTCCTGTAATATCACCTAAACCCAAGAGAATTTTAGCCAAATAAAATGCAGGATTTATTTTGTAGGATTTACGCAAGCCTGCATTTTCCTCATCGATAGCATTAGAAATAAATACTTTTTCGATTTGTGAAATTAAAAGGTCTTTGTATAATTCTGTTCTACTAAAATCTCCTTTACAACTTGCCTTAATAGCAAAGTATGCCTCTGTTAGCGTTGCATCTTTGTATTGCGCACCATTTTTATTTAATAGACCAATATAATAACAGTTATTCGCCATTCTATGGGTTGGTGTTATTCCATAAATAGCAGCTTTTTCGGCAAAAAAGGTTTCAAAATTGACTACATTTTGTTGTAGCTTAAAATCTTCTACAATTTTTGCTGCAAAACACAAATCTTTAAATGACAAAGATTGTTTTGTGATATACCAACATTCATCTTTTTGTAAAGACTTTATTTGATTAATTCTTTCCGTTAATGTCATTTTATTTATCTATGTTTTTGATTAAATACCCTAAGAATTCAGCCAATAATGGTGGCACTGCGTTTCCAATTTGTTTACAAATAGAGGTTTTGTTCCCATAAAAAATAAAATCATCTGGAAAAGATTGCAAACGTGCTGCTTCTCTCGATGTTATATTCCTGTCTAAATCAGGGTGAATAAAACGACCTGCCGAAGGTGTATCAAATCTTGTTGTTATTGTAACAGACAAATCATTCCAACTTAATCTACCATAAGCCCCACTATGAACAGATTTTATATTTTCACTTTCTGCAAGGTCTTGCCAATTTTGACCATTTTTTATTCTTTTTATTCTGTCAATAACCAAATCAGAATGATTATGAGGAATATGATTATAAATTTTTTCAGACTTACTTCTCATTAATTTTTGATAATAAGTTGTAGGTTTTTTTAAGTATAATTGGGCATCTAAATAATTTTCAATATCAGAAAATGATAAATCGGCTATTGCATCGTGAATATTTGGCTTAGATGAAAAAATACTTTGTTTATCCAAAGGCATTTTTTTAAATAAATTATCAATTTCTTTGTTTATATCAAAAGGAATTTTAGAACCTACAATAATTAACCGTTTCCTTTTTTGAGGAACTCCGTAATCATCAGCACTAAAAACTTTTTTTTGAATATAATATCTCCCAAATTTAAAATTAGAACTTGTTTCAAAAAGTTTTTCAATTTCTTCTATCACTGCCCCATTATCCATACTTAAAATTCCTGTAACATTTTCAAAAATAAAAAATTTAGGTTCAAATTGTTGAATAGTTTTGAAATATTGTTTAAATAAATCATTGCGAGGGTCATTTATAAATTCGTTTCCTTTGCGTATTCGCCCACCTGCCATACTAAAGCCTTGACAAGGAGGTCCCCCTACGATTAAATCTATCTTTGAAATATTATTACGAAAAACATCTATATTGGTATTTTGCAACACCAAATTTTTAGTTAAAACATTTTCATAATCACCTAAAAAAGCAGCAATATCTGCATTTATCATTACAGTATCTATATGATTTTGTTTGTAGGAGTATGCTATTGTGCTATCCATTTCATTTGCTAACACAATAGTAAATCCTGCATTTCTCAAGCCAGTTGAAAATCCACCAACACCTGAAAACAAATCTATAACATTCATTATTCCTGCTTTTCTAAATAATTTGATAATTCGCCATTTAACCTAAACTTTAATTGATAATTTTTCAAATATTCTATTTCTACTTCTGTAAAATAAAAATATTCTTTAAAAGACAAATCTATTTTATCAATTAAAATTTTATCTTTTTTGTGTTGATATTCAAATTCTGTCTGTTTGCTATCTATTTTCTTTTTATTTAACTCAAGGTTTGTTTCTAATTCTTGATACAAATTACAAATTTGCTCTTTTTGCTCCACACTAAAAGAGGCAAAATCAACTCGCAGACAGGACAAATCTTTTAAAGTGATATGCCAAACATCAGATATACATTCCCAATAAAAAAAGAAAATATTGGAGTTTAACAATGCTGAAAATAGCATTGCATTTTCACTTGATTGAAAGAAAAAAGCCTTATATTCATTTGATTTTTGGGGTTTCATAAATGATTTATTCCAAAAAGTCATACGCATATTGAGCCAAACAGTATGATTACTATGAGGAACAAAATTTTCGACTAATGATTTTCTCGAACTAAAACATAATTTTTGAATAATACTTTCCTCTATTTGATTTCCAATTTTAAATAAAAAATCCGAAGTAACAAATTTATTTTCTTTATAATGAATATCATTATAAATTTCGTCTTTACTTTCTGCGTACCAATGCAAATAATTTGTAGTATATACTTTTTTGGTGCTTTGTGAGGTTTGCTTTTCTAACAGAATAATATTTAATTTTTGGTGGACTCCATTAAATAAACAAGAAGGTCTGTCTGCATAATTCGAGCAAAATTGATAATTTGAGTTCTCTATCAAATAACTGCGAATAGGTTTCATTCTTTTTGTCGAAATATAAGAAATGGGAATAATCATTCCTAAATGTCCCTCCTCTTTCAAAATATCAAAGTTTTTTTCCAGCACAAAAGCATACAAATTATTACATTTTTCACTTCTATAATTTTCTATTTTGTAAGATGTAATATTTTTATATTCTAAATAAGGCGGATTACCTAAAACAACATCAAAACCTCCGCCATCTACGATATTTACTAAGCACAAATTACTTTCAAAAATAGATTGATTTTTTTTGTTATTATCAGAAAATAATAAATCTTTTTTTCGTGATTTATTATGAATAAGGCTATTACCTACAATAAAATTATTTATTAGTTCTAAATAAGTTGTTGAAGTTTTTGTTTCTATCACATTTTCTATTAAAATTCTAAACTTCAAAATATGTATAGCCTCCTCGTCTATATCAATGCCAAACAAATTATTTTCAAAAATTTTAGAATAATCATAGTCTATTTCCTCTGATTTTATTTGCCCTAAAATTTCTTTTAGCAAATAGTAAGACGAAAAAATAAAAGAACCAGAACCGCAAGAAATATCTATAATTTTGATATTTTGAATGGTTTTAAGCAAAGCCCAATTATCAAATTTTTGTATCAGGTCAAATAATAATTTTTTTAAAGAAATATTGTTTTTTATTGAATTTTCTATAATTGATAAGCCATTTTGTGCTTTGTAGTCTGCTAAATATTTATTTAAAACAATGTCATATTTTGCCCATTGCATCAAACAACTTGGAATAACTGTATTTTCAGTGATATATTTTGTGGTATTTTCGCCTGTATAATAAGCCCCAATTTCTTTTTTTGTAATAATTTTTTCAAAAACTTGCCCAAATATTCTATTTATATTGCCAGAATGATAATTTACAAGCAAAGGTATGTTCATTGCGTTTATATTATCTATAATTTTATCAAGTACAACTGTATCAATATCAAATCCTATATTTAATGATATTTTTTTTACTGTATCAATATTAAAAGTCATACTACTATCAAATGTTATGTTACATTCGGCAATCATAAATTCTTTTAGTAATTGGTTTTGTGCTATTCCGTTTACATTTTTTCTAAAACTTCCCACTATTTTCAACAAAATTATTACATTCACAAACATAGTTATTTTGGGAGATAGGTTATTTTCATCTACTGCTTTTTTAATCAGTAAATAATTTTTATAAATTATATCTGCAAATCTATTTATTTCTATTTCTGTATTTTCGCTATTATTTTTTGCAAATAAATCCAAACCATACATCACACTTGCTTCTTCTATCATCATACCATTTTCCAAAAACTCCTCCTCCTTCTCATTGATTACATATTTTTCCATTGTGTTTTTTAATTTTAGTTGCACAAAAATAGCAAAATTTTATTATTCTCTAATGCAAAAAATTTGTCTAATATATTTTCAGACCACCGCAAAAATTTTCCACTCAACAGCGTATCTATGTTGCTATGAATTATCATTTTTGTAAAACAATTACTTTTTCATACTCAATTTTACCACCATTGCCATTTCTTGGTATAGAAGTTCTATGGTCTTTTATTTTATATTCATAAAGGTTAATCCATTCAAAACCAACCTCTTGGGCTAATTTTGCTATGATTTCGTGTGTAGGAATTTTTACATTTTTTACCACATTATCGCCAATAATGATATGATAGCAACCACCATTTTTTAAGGCTTTATAAACACAAAAAAGATTGGCATACATATCTTCAAAATAAGCAGCTAATGCTTTTGCTTTATTTTTGTCTTGCGAAAAAATCAAATCAAAATACATACTAATTTTTTGCATTACAACCTCCGAAACAGGTCTTTTACCTCTTGTTTGGTAGCCCACTTGATTATTTCTTATAATTGGCAACAATTCATTATCTATACAATCCACCCAAGCACTTTCTATTTTTATACAATGTGTATAATCAAGAGCATTTGCATAAGGTGGTGAGGTAATGGCAATGTCTATGAGATTATTACCACTAAAATTAGTTGCATCATTTCCTAACCAATTTATACTATTTTTTTGATAACTCACAAATGAAGAAAATTCTTGCAATGCTTGAAAATGTGTCTTAAAACTTTTTACAAAAGTATTATGAACATTGTGCGGAATTTTAATAAATTTTTTAGAAATATAGGGTTTTGTAGACTGCCTTTCCATTTTAGAACAAGGTCTTATGATGTCTGCAAAAGTAATTTTCAAAAAATCTAAATCATCTTTATTTTCGCATAGTTGATAAATTGCTTTCTTTAATTGCAATAATTCTTTGAAGTTTACTTCATCAAACCAATAAGTAATATTATTTAACTTTGGTATATAGTTTTCGTCAGGTTCAAAATCTTTCCAATTTGCTATAATTGTATCGTAGGTTTTTACTAATCTTTCTAATTCTGTTGGATTATAAGTATTTATGCTAACTTCTGCAATTAAACGTGCAAAAGTATCTAATTCAACACCATAAATTTTCATTCCTTGCAGAGCTGTTTCTACTGCGGTTGTTCCTGAACCCATAAAACTGTCCAAAATATTTAATTCCTTAAAATTTTTGTTTTGTTCTTTGAGTTCTTGTAATATACTTCTTGGCACTGTGCAAATGCTGCGTGCAGGATAACGGTTATAAATTCTATGTGTATATTGTTTTATTTTTCGAGTGCTTGGAAACTCTACAACCTCTCCATATTTGAGTGTTGAAGGTGTATAAAAACTCTGTATGTGTCCTTTTTCTAATTGCATTTTAGGTTATTTTTCGTAAAACTACCAAACTTTCTCTTAAATACTCCTTATTTTGGACTTTTATTGTTTGTTGTGATGAAGTAGAAAGTTTACGATAGACTTCTATTTTTTCCACACTGTAACCTATTTTTTCTGCAATATCACAAATTAACAAGTCTGTTGCTACAGGAATACCGTCATAAACAGAATTACCAACCACCAAACCAATAGGGCTGTTATTTTCTAAACAAGGATAGATATTTTCTAACATTTGCCCAATATCTTTAAAATAACCCGATAACATCAACGGAATTTTATTAGACCATAGATTTTGAACTTTCAAATGTGGATAAATCAATTCATTGACTATTTTACTACCTTTATCTGTAAATCTTTCTTCCCATGTTGCGTGTACGTGGCTGCGAACAGATTTTGCTCTAAATTCTATTTGAGAACTTTTATCAACAAAAAAATCACCAAGCCACAATTCTGATAAATAAACTTTACTGTAGTCAAAACAATTCGCATAAGGTGGCGAAGTCAATACAGCATTAAAAGTATGATTTTTGAAACTTTTGCTATCTAATGAACTTTGCAAATAAAAGTTAGAATTTCCTTTATTAAAAACATTTTGAATATCTATCAAAAGTTGTTTTAAAAACGAAATAATATAATCTTTAAAATCTTTTTCTGATATAAAGTTCTGAATAGTATTTATATTAGTCTTGCGTTTTACTCCGTTTCCATCTTTTCTATGTGTAGATAATGGTTCAATACTTCGCAAAAAAACTAACTTAAACAAATCTTGATAAGGTTTTTCTATTTGCAAATAAAAATGTTTTAATTTCAATAACCATTGCATATTTATTTCAGAGAAATACGAAATAATAGTTTGATTATCAGGTTTTTCTGCAATTTCTTTCAAATCCGATTTTTCAAATTTATCAATTAAATTAACAAATTCTTTTTGTTGCAACTCACTTAAATTAATTGATTTAGTTTGTGCAATAAAATTGGAAAGAGGGTTTACATCAAAACCGACTCCGCCAAACCCCATTAAGCCAGCCTGTAATACAGTTGTTCCTACACCTGAAAAAACATCTAAAATTTTTATATTTTTGTTATCTGTAAATCGTGTAATAAAAGATTTTACAAAAAGTGGCGAAAAACCTTCTTTATAGGGAAACCATCTATGCCTTGCCAATTTCATAGATTGCTTAAAATTTACGGGTGTATCTTGCTCAATCTGAAAATAACTGTAATCAACAAATAGTTTTTTTTCTATGTTTTGATAAATTTTAACAACTTCGTCTGATAAATTTCCTATTACAAAATCTTGTAAATCAATAGATTGTAAATTTTTATCTGTATCAATGACAAAACTTTCCCTCCCCCACAACCTCATCTGCTGCTCCGCCACCCCCTCCATTTCCTCCTTCTCATTGATTACATATTTTTCCATTGTGTTTGTATTTGTTTACAAAATAAAATAAGTTGAAAGATGTTTATTCAGCAAAAGTTTTGATTGTTGATGTTTTGAAATAAATTTTCATTGCTTTAAGGTAACAATTTAGTTTTCTATTTACAGGATTTATTTAGTTGGACTATATACAGTATTGCACACAGATAACGCAGATTATACAGATAAAACACTGATTTTAAATTTTTTATCCTTAGAATCTGCTTAATCAGTGTTATCTATGTGCTTAATTTATTGCATAACTTTTCTTAAATAAGATTAGTTGCTACAATACTGAGTATGTTTAAATTAAGTATTCACAAAGTAGCCCCAAATATAAAAAAAATTCTTTAAAAAAGTAATTTTTTGTTTTTCCTTGCCATTTTTTTACTTTTTCAACAAAGCCACCAATTCGCTGTACCTTGCCTCGTTCATTTGCTCTATTGCTTTTTGCATAGCTTTTTTCCAATCTACAAAAACAGGATTGTTGTTGGCGGGCAAACTCTCCATCAGAGTTTCTACCTCCGAACTTTCATAGACCATGAGGTGGCTAAACTGTTCGTAATAAGGTTGCAACAAGGTCTGCGTTTCAGCGTCTATGGTCGTGATGCTTGCTTGGAGTCTTTTTTGACTCTCTATGGGTTGCGTAAAAATACTTGCATTTTCTTGTGGCACTTGCAGCAGCGTAAACCAAAAAGTAGTGCCTTTGCCCACTTCACTTTCGAGAGCTATGCTGCCGTAGTGGGCTTCCACTGCCATTTTGCAAAACGACAGCCCCAAGCCCGTAGAACGGACACTACCCGAATGTTTGGCATCTACCTGCCCAAAAGGTTCGAAAACGAGGTGTTTTTTGTCCGCAGGAATACCTTGTCCTGTATCTGCAATGCTAATTTTGAGCAAAGGCGTGGCAGGAGTCAGCACGTCATTTGCAATGGGCTGTTCGGTAGCCGAATGGTTTTCGCTGCTTAGGGTAATAGTTCCGTTAATCGGCGTATATTTAATGGCATTGGTCAAAATATTTACAAAAATTCGGTGCAAAATCTCTGCATCAGCCTTTACTGTATGCAAAGGATTAATATTTTTGATTACCTGCAAGGCTTTGGGTTCATACAAAAAATCGACTTCGCCTAAAGCCTTGTCCACCACTTGGGCTAAATTGTAAGGTCGCAGTTCTAACAACATTTCGGTAGTGGCATATTTTTGCAAGTCCAAAATATTCAACACCTGATTCAGCATTTGGCTACCTTGTTGCTTTACTTTGTTCAGTTGAATAGTAGGGTCTTGTTTGGGCAAATTGAGCAACAAATTGAGAGGATTTTTGAGGTCATGCACTATCATATTGGTCATGGCTTGCCTATAACGACTGACCTCCACCAGCTTTTGATTAGTCGTTTGCAATTCCTCTGTTTGTTGCAAAATTTCTTCTTTCTGTTGCTGAATTTTCAGCATTTGCAACTGCAATTCGTAGTGTGTATCGAGCAAAGTATTGGTTGCTTGTTCCAATTCTTCGGTTCTTTCGGCTACCTTTTTTTCCAACATTTCATTTTGTTCCCTTATAATTTGTTCGTTGGTTTTCAAGGCTTCTACTAATTGCAACGTGGTTTGCTTTTTTTCATTTCTTTCCACCAAAATTTTGTTTGCCAAGCCAAAAGAGAAAAACAAAACCTCAACGGCAGTGCCAATTTCAGGAAAACTACTCGTAAAGTTGTTGTGAGGCAAGCCATTATTGACCACTATCAAAAACAAAACAATGCCAACAATATACAAATTAACACCAATGAAATAATAAATGGCATGAGGTTGTTTTTGAATAAAAGTTTTGTCTGTGCTGACCACCAACAAGTAGAGATAAATAAAAATAGCCAGCAATTCTGTTGCACTGACAGACAAGCCTACGTCTATAAACAAGTTCAAGCAAATGGTAAACAGACAACCCACGCCAATCATCCAACCTATTCGGTAGTAAATTTTATCTTTGGAAGTGATTTGCAAGAAGGAATGAGAAAAAAACATAACAAATAAAGCTGCCAAACTCAAAAAAATCATTATTCTTTCATTCAAAATTGGATAAGCAGACCATAAAAATTGGGCATTGTAGCCTTTTACGCCCCCAACAGAAAGCACATTGAAAAAAACATAGAGAAAATAATAGATATAAATAGTTTCCTTGACATAAAAAAACATAGTCAAACTAAAACAAAGAGCCAAGAACATAAATCCAAAATAGGCACTATGAAAAAAGCCCTGAAAATAAACCTTTTCTACCATACTATCTAAGTTAGAAATCGTAATAGGCAACTGCAAAGGATAGTTACTTTTTACTTTTAGGTAGCACGTAAAAGGCTGATTTTCAGGGATATTGCGAAGAGGCAAAACAAAAAAATTGGTTTGAATAGGTCTTTGCTTGAATGGCAACAAACTACCTGTGTGTGCAGAAGATAACAGTTTCCCTTCCTGATTGACCACATACAGTTGGAGTTCTTGCAGCGTAGGATTTGCAATTTCCATTGCCAACTCCTTGTTCGTTTGGTGTTGGAGGTTAATTTTGAGCCAAACAGTGTGGGGAGTAATGCCGAAGTTAGGTGTAGCTTGGTGGCAAGGTTGAAACTTTGCTTGCAAAACAGGAGTGAGAATTTCGGCTAACTGCCAATGATTGGTAGAGTCTTCTAAAAAATAAATGCTATTGCTTAGTTGTTCGGGCAAAATATGGCTCGAAAACCTGCTAATAGGTTGAGCATTTGCCCAACCAACTACCAGTGCATACAAAGTAAAGACTTTGAAAAAAAAAATTTGCTTTTTGCATGAGGTCTTAAACATAATAAATTGTAATATTTTATCTTATTGCACCCGCACATAAAACTTCCGATTGACCTCCACTTTATTATCTTTTGCCCGCAACTCCAAAACATAAGTTTGGGCAAGTCTTGTGGTGGCAAAGGGGAAACTACTCCGCAAAGGTGGTTGTGTAAAATCATAGACCAATTCGACCAAATTGGTAGCATTGACCAAAGCTGTATTGGTGGTACTTGTCGATGGATACCAGAAAATTTGGATAAATTCCAAAAAGTTGTCATCTGTTATTTTGCCGTCTATCCGCAGTTGTGTAGTTCCCAAAGGCACTATGGTAGGGCTATTTGGATTTTCACTTAGCGTAACATCACGTTCAGTACCACTGTCGAGTATTACTCTTGGTTTTAGAATAGCAAAATTTGGTGGGTCATCTACTTTTACAGAAACTCGTAAAGCATAGATTTCTTGATTGCCCGAAATATCTGTAACAGTCATAAGGAGTTGATACTCATCATTAATGGCTGCATTGGTAGGAATAGCAAAAGTATTGCTTAGGGAACTTTCTAAGGTGGCTGAAGTACCTGTCAAAGGGAAATCTTGCGAAGAAACCACAGTGCCGTTGAGTCTTCTGAACACCACATTGAGGTTAGCCAGCCCTTTGTTGTCTGATAAAGTGCCTTGCAAAATTCTGAAACTCCCTTTTTCTACTACAAAAATTTCACGTCTTGTCGTGTCTGCATCGGGTCTTGTTCTCCGCAATGTAATGTTTGGTTTTACCCTATCGCAGTCTATCCGCAAACTTAAAGGATTGGAAGTTGCCGTATTGCCGTTGAAATCTGTAACAGACAACCGCAACCGCAAGACATCGCCATTGGCTATGGTTACATTTTCTAAGTCTGTAGCCCCAATTCTCAAGGGAGGAGAAAAGAAACCTTTGAGTTGCACCAATTTCGTTGTTACATTATTGAGGGCAGTAGTTCGGCTTACTACTTCGGCTTCTCTATTGCCCCTAACGACAGTAAGCCGCATATTGACATCTCTAATTGCTTGATTATCAGATACAGTAACTTCGCCACCAAAATCCAATTCGTCTAATTGGCAGACTATATAAAATCCATTGGCATCAGGCGTAAGTCTTGAAAAAATATTGTTTTTAAAGATTTCTAAGCTGGGTACAGAAATTTGGGGAGGTGTAGGATCAGACAAAATCCTTATGCTGCGTTTTACTTGGGCGAAGTTATCAGCTTTATCTTTCACCGTCAAAATAACATCATAAATACCAGGTTTGGGGTTTACAGGCAAGGTAACGCAAATGTTTCCATCATAACGTCTGCCTCCTTTGTCTAAGTTTATGGTTTTGGTAGCTGTAAAATCTACTGTACCTGCTGTATTGGTAGTTTGGTTGGGTACTATTTGCAAAGTGATTTGTGCCAGCCTTTCGTTGTCTGTATAGATAGTGGAAATGCAAACGGTGTCAAGAGGCAAATATTCTGCTTTGGGCAAAAAATCCTGCACCACAGGGTTGATACGGTCTACGACTTGAATACAAGACGAGCAACAAAAAAATAAGCCAATCAAGGCGGGCAACAACGACAAATAGCTATGTTTTCTCATAAAAAAAAATTATTCAAGGGCTAAGGTACACAATTTATTGCTGTAAACAAAAAAGAATGATTTTTTTTTAAGACTTCGGTTGGTTTTTGCCAACAATCCCAATATTTTTGTGGCAGGAGATTTATACGTACAGCCACAAACAATGAGAGGAGGACAACCAATTATGATAGTTAATACGAATTTGAAAGAAAATCACACGCTAAAGCGTATGTTACATTTTCCGAAACTTACACCACTGTTTCCAATTTTTTAAAGTCCTTATCACTCAAAGCAGGAAAATTAGCAATTCTGAAACTATTATCTTTCCATTTGCCGTAGCCATTGCCAATGTTGATACCTTCTTGCTGAGTCTTCGTTTTGAGTGCTGCCAATTGGTCAGGGTTGGCAGCAAAAGCTAAGACAGTTGGCGACAGCAAGCAACCCAAAGAAGGTAAGGGAGAAACTAAGGTTTTGTATCCTTTGGCTTGCATGATAGCATAAAAATTATCTGCTCTTTGTTGCAAATGCTGGGCTGTATGTGCAACAGGAGGTAAAATATCTAAAATTTTATTGAGCAACCAAATTCCCAACACATTAGGCGTATGTGTGGTTTGGTTGTTTGCAAAATTTTCGGCAATAAACAAAAGGCTGTTGTAATACTTTCTATCTGCTATGAGTTGGGCTTTTTGCAAAGTACGTGGCGAGCAAACCAAAACAGCCAAGCCTGCGGGTAAACCAAAACACTTTTGCACTGAAGCAAACCAAATATCTCCCTGCTCAAAAGGTAATTGCAAACCCGCCATAGACGAAGTAGCATCAAAAGCCAACAGAGTCGTAGGCGAACAGGTCTTTACTAATTGGTGTAGGGGCTGCACAAAATCTGCGTGCAAATACGTGCCGTTGGAGGTTTCATTGTGTGTACAACAAACCACATCAGGCTGTTGAGTCAAAGGAAGCAAGATATTGGAGGTAAAAGTAAAGTTTTTGGTAATTCCCACACCTTGTACTGAGGGGACTATTTTAGCTGCATAGTCGCACCATTTTTTGCCAAATTCGCCTTGATATAGGTGTAGACTTTTTTGTGGTGTGAGGGATTGAGCTATAATTTCCCAACACTCAGTAGCAGATGATACCAAAAAAACAGCATAATCAGCAGGAATTGCTAACCTTTTTTTGAGTAGAGTTAAAGTGTTTTGCAGCAGGGTTTCAAAGGCAGAACTCCTGTGATTTGCACTTAAAATACCTGAATGGTAAGCCTCTACCAAAAATTGGCGAACTTGTGGATAAACTTGCGAAGGACCTGGATAGAATGAAAGCATGACAATAGAGTTTATGAATAATTACCCAAAGATGTCATTTTTTTGAAAAATTACATCTTTTGCCAAGCCTCTTAACAAAAAATTATTCATAAACTCTAATAAAAATAATTTAAATATTTGTTGAGTAGTTTGGCATTCATCCATCATATTTTCTCAATCTTCCCATCTTTTAGTGTAATTTTCTTATCAAAAATCGGGTGTTGCTGCACCCAAAGGTCGTGTGAAGTGATGAGCAAAGTTTTGCCTTGTGCCTTGAGATTTTCGAAAACAGTCAAAATTTCTTTTGCTAAGTTGCTGTCTAAGTGAGCCGTAGGTTCGTCTGCAAAAAGCAAAGGCGGATTGGCTACCAAAGCCCTTGCAATAGCCACACGTTGCATTTCGCCACCCGATAAAGTGTCTATTTTGAAAGCCAAACGATGCCTGATTTGGGCTGTTTCGGCGGCTTGCTCTACGGCTGCGGTTAGGGCTTTGCGGGTAAACTGTTGGGGCAACAAAGGAATGGCTATGTTGTCTGCCACCGACAAACCTTGTATCAAGTTGAATTGCTGGAAAATTACGCCAAGATGACGTTGGCGAAACTTTGTCAAAAATTTTTCTGACCAACGGCTTACTTTTTCGCCCATACATATATACTCACCCGAAGAAGGTCTTGCCAAACAACTTAATATTGCCAACAAAGTAGATTTGCCCGACCCCGAAGCTCCTTGCAACAGCACACATTCATTGGAGGCTACTCGCAAATTGATAGCTTGCAAGGCTTTTACCTCGTTGGGCTTGCCTGCGTTGAAAGTTTTGGTTAGGTTTTCGGTTTGGAGTAGCATATATTTATTCTGGCGTTTCCTTCCACCCCCATTCGCCTTCTATTTTGCGTTTCGATTCTACTTTTTCCATTTTTTTAAGCAATTCAGGTATCAAATGTTTGGCATATTCGTAGCCGACATGATACATTTCTTTTAGTTTCGTAACGTCATAGACGTTGAAATTGCCTAATTGTGGAGGTTCTATAAAGAAATCAAATTTTTTCATTCGTTCAGGAATATTGGCAATAGCCCCCAAGTGAAAAGTTCTTTCCAAAATTTCCTTTACATTCATGCCACTGAGGTAGCCCAAAGGATTAATATGCACACCAATCGTAAAGTCGCAATGTTCGAGAGGTTTGTGGGGCAAATTATCCAACGTGCCGCCATCTACGTAGTAGTAAGCACCAATTCGCACAGGTTTGAAAATAATGGGCAAACAAGACGAGGCTTGAATAGGTTTTATAATTTCGCCTTCGTTAAAATAAACCAGCCTTCCTTGATGAAGTTCGGTGGCTGCTATGGTAATTGGAATATTGAGAGTAGCAAAATTGTCGTCAGGAAAAAAAACTCTATATACAGTATAAGTTTTTTCCATGTCTAACAAGCCTGAAAACCCAAAAGAGGGTCTGAAAAACTGCAAAATTTGATTAGAGGAAAAGAATTTGAGAATGTGGCGAGGTTTGTAACCTGCTGCATAAAAAGCCCCCGCAATAGCCCCTGCACTCACGCCAACGATGTGGCTAATTTTGATGTCTGCCTCCTCAAAAGCCTGCAAGATGCCCAAATGGGCTATTCCTTTTGCACCACCTCCAGAGAGAGAAATGCCTATTTGCATAGTATAAGTTAGTAAAAACGTAAATAAATTTTATGCTGGTTATTGGTTGCGTTAAATTTACGTGAATTTTTGCAAATACTATGCAAGAATAGTATTTTTTTTTAATCGGACAAAACTATTCTAAATAATTACAAAATTTGTTTTTATGCTATATGTACTTTATATTGGCAAAAATACAACATATATACTGATGAACTACTTTTATTTATTTGCCTTGTTATTGGCAGGGCAATTTGCTTGCGATACAGCCCAAGAACAAACCAAACAAGAAAACAAAGAAACAAAACAAGCAGCAACCTCTGCTGTTGCTGCTTTGCCAATAGAAAAATTGCAAATTGCCAAAGATACGTTGCAAATCATAGGTGTAGGTGATATGATGTTGGGGACTAACTTCCCTTCGGTTGATTATTTGCCACCGAACGGAGGTAAAGATTTATTAGCTACTGTCAATTCAGTTTTGCAAGATGCCGACATTACTTTTGGTAACTTAGAAGGTGTGGTGCTCAATGAAGGAGGAACAGTAAAAAAATGTGGCAACCCAGCCCTTTGTTATGCTTTCCGTATGCCCGAAAAACTGTTAGACCATCTTACTACGGCAGGTTTTGACATATTGAGCATAGCCAACAACCATGTAGGCGACTTTGGGACAGAGGGAAGAACCAACACCATAAAAGCCTTGAAAGAACGAAATTTTTTTGCAGCAGGTTTAGAAAGTGTGCCTTCGGTCTTTTTTGAAAAAGAAGGGGTTAAATATGGTTTTGCAGCCTTTGCACCCAATGGAGGCACTATGGATATTCGCAATTTGCCCCAAGCCAAAAAAATAGTAGCCGACTTAGCAAGCAAAGCAGACATTGTGATTGTATCTTTTCATGGAGGGGCTGAAGGCAGCTCACACCAGCACGTTACCCGTAAGGCAGAGTTGTTTCATGGAGAAAACAGAGGCAATGTTTATGAATTTGCCCACGCCGTTATCGATGCAGGGGCAGATGTAGTCTTTGGACATGGGCCTCACGTTACCAGAGCCATAGAGGTGTATCAAAACCGTTTTATTGCGTATAGTCTGGGCAATTTTTGTACCTATTCACGTTTTAATCTCAAAGGGGTCAATGGAATAGCACCAATTATTAAGTTAAGCATAGATAGAGAAGGAAAATTTTTGCAAGGCATGATTACACCCATCATTCAATTAGGCGAAGGCGGCGTGTCTTTAGACCCCAACAAAACAGCTATCAAACTTTTGCAACAACTAACCAAAAAAGATTTTTCTGAAAGCAAACTTGTAATTATGGACAATGGCATGATAAAATAATATGTAACAAAATTATCGAGTAAAGTATAGTTGCAAAATTGGTTGTACTTTCTATCTTTGTAAACCTACTTCGGTCTGAAAACCCTAACTATAACTGGTTGATTATGTTAAAGTTAAAAAAATTTAGCCCATTTGCAGATTATCGAGATACAGGTTTTGGTAGCAATGACAAGGCACAAGGGGCAAGGTTTATGGATTCCAACGGCAATTTTAATGTGTTTCGCACAGGATTGCCTTGGTGGAAAAAGTTGAGCTTGTATCAATGGTTGCTCGATATGCCTTGGTGGCAGTTTCATTTGTTTATGATTCTCTACTTTTCTGTATTGAATCTCACTTTTGTTGGTTTATACTTTTGGGCAGGTATAGACCATTTTGTTGGCTTGTTTGCCGAAACAGACTTGGAAAGATTTACCGAAGTGCTGTTTTTTAGTATCCAAACCTTCACCACCGTGGGTTATGGTCGGGTAAATCCTATGGGAGTTTCTACGGGCATCATTGCCTCCATCGAGGCTTTGACAGGGGTTTTGACTGTTGCCGTAGCCACAGGTTTGTTGTTTGCTAAATTTTCCAGACCTATGACCAAACTCATATTTAGCAAGCAAGCCCTGCACACCAAAACCAGCGAGGGCAGAGAAGCCCTGATGTTTCGATTTGCCAATTCTCGTGATAATCAAATTACAGATGTTACGGCACAGGTCATTTTGGCATTAGACGTGGCAGTAGATGATTCGGGAGCAAGTTGGAAATATTACAACTTAGAATTGGAAAGAAACCGAATAAATTTTCTGCCTTTGAGCTGGACGGTGGTGCATTACATAGACGAAAATAGTCCTCTCTATAAACTTTCGCAACAAGAAATAACAGATGCTAATGCAGAAATTTTGATATTGATTGCACTTTTTGATGATACTTTTGCCCAAACTGTACACATTCGCCACTCTTACAAGTATGACGAATGGACTTGGGGGCATCGGTTTGCCCAAATGTTTAAACCTGCACCCAACAAAAGCAGCTATACGCACTTGGAATTAGACAAAATCAGTGATATAGAAAAATTGGGGGGGTGAAAACTATGCAAGCACTAATATTTCTCAAAGAAATGTTAGTGCTGAGTAAATTAAATCTGCAACAAACAATTTACAAATTTAAACTTAAAAAGGTAAATTTGGGTGTTTTTAAAATCTACCAACTATGCAAACTTTTAAAATTACGGTGCAAGACGATACTTTTGCTACTCACCTTTTGCAGTTATTGCAAAATATAAACTTTGTGAGTGTCGAAATAGAAACCCAAGATGATGAGGACGACTATTTATCTTCTTTGGCAATGGAAGCCCAAAATGATACTTTTCACGACTGGGAAGATGTGAAACGTGAATTACTTACAAAATAGCCATGCCTTACCAAATAAAGATTAGCGACAAGGCTCGGCATCTTCTTAAAAAACTTTCAGATGACTTGAAAGAGAAAATGATTGCAGCTATTGAAACCTTAGCGGTGCAACCACGCCCAAATGGTTGTAAAAAACTCAAAGGATACCAAGATACTTATCGTATTCGTATAGGTAATTATCGTATTGTTTACCAAATTAAAGATAAGGAATTGCTTGTCTTAGTCTTGAATTTGGGCAAACGTGATAATATTTACGATTAATTTTTACGTTCACGGTTGCTTTATGAAACTATCCATCATCACCCCTTCCTACAATCAAGGGCAATATCTCGAACAGACTATTTTGTCTGTACTCGAACAAAACTATGCTGATACAGAGTACATTATCATAGACGGTGGCAGCACAGACGAGTCGGTGGAGATTATAAAAAAATATCAAAAATATTTGACTTATTGGGAAAGCACACCCGACCAAGGACAATACCACGCCATTCAAAAAGGATTTGACCGCAGCACAGGCGACATCATGGCGTGGCTAAACTCCGATGATATGTACCACAAAGGCTGCTTTTCTATTGTAACCGAAATTTTTAGCAAGTTTCCTCATGTGCAGTGGCTCACAGGTTTCCCGACTATTTATGACGAAAAAGGCAGGACAGTTGAGGTCAATGAAAACCGCCACTATTCTTATTATGATTTTTTGGCAATAGAAAATGAAGGCTATATTCAACAAGAGTCAACTTTTTGGCGAAGGGAATTATGGCAACAAGCTGGTGCTTGCCTCAATCAACAGTGGAACTTTGCTGGTGATTTTGAACTCTGGCTGCGGTTTTATGCTTGCCAAGACCTCTATGCTGTAGATGCTTTGTTGGGTGGTTTTCGGTTTAGGAGTAGCAACCAAAAATCAGTAGAAAACAGCAAAAATTATGAGCAAGAAATGCGACAAATAGTGAAGCAAGCCACCCAAAACCTGACTGAAAAACACCGTATGCAATTTGACCAAAGGCAAAGATACCGCCACCTAAAACAACGCAAATGGTTAAATAACTTGTTTAATTTTGAACAAAAATTTAAAGAGTTGGCTGCTTACCCACCTAAAATTGCGTTTGATGTGAAAAAACAAGATTGGTGCTTAAAAAATATAGAATACCTTTTTGAATAGCTATTAAAAACTTGCAATAATTGGCAAAGTTTCTCTTACTTTGCGAAAGAAAGTATGTTGCGACAATGATGCAAAAAAAACCTTATTTGATAGAGTTTAAAAGTATTGGCGAAGTAGAATTGGGCTATATTTCTGTCTGTGAATTTACCAATACAGCCCTGCCCTTTATTCCTCAACGGATTTATTGGACTTATCACACCCCTGAACACACAGTACGAGGTCGCCATGCCCATAGGATTACAGAGCAAATTATAGTGGCTGTAGCAGGAAAAATAATTGTGCGAAGTGAATTGTTACATTCTGCTGAAGTACTAACCTTTGTCTTAGACAAACCACATATTGGCTTGTATTTGCCTTCTCAAACGTGGAATACAATACAATATTCGCAGCAAGCTGTACAAATTGTGCTTGCGTCGGCTACCTATAATGAGCAAGATTATATTCGCAACTACAATGAATTTAAAAAGTTAGACAAAGTATAGTTTGCTTGCTAATTTTTTTACAATAGAATTTTCAAAACACCCTATCAGGATAATCTGTTATCAATCCATGCACACCCAACTTTTTTAAAGTTTGGCAAGTAGCCAAGTCATTTACAGTCCAAGGAATGACCTGCATTTGGTTTTTATTAGCAAAAGTGATGAGTTCGGGAGTTACCAATTTATAAAACGGACTATAAATAGTTGGTATAAACCCTAATTCGTCTATCTTTTTCCTGAAATCAAAGCTATTGCCTTCGGGAGTTATTTCATTTGCAGGCTCTACCAACAAAGAAAGTGCTACTTTCTTGTCATTTTTTTTGAGCCACTGCAAAGTCCGCACATCAAACGACTGTATCATCGTTTGGTCAGCAATTCCTGTTTCTTCTACCACCTCAAACAGCAACTGAGCAAATTCCTCTGGGTGAGGGTGGAAAATAAGGTCAGTTTCAGGTTTGCATTTGGTTTCTATGTTATAAAAAACAGGTGCTTGTCTATTCATTTTTTTTGCAAATCTTTCGACTTCACGCACCACTTCTGCAAGCAAGGGTTTGTAAGCCTGCTGTTTTTTTTGCAAGGGAAAACGAGGGTGAGGTTTCAGCCCACAATCAAATTTTTGAATTTCCTCCCACGTCATTTCATACAAATTAAATTGCTTTTCATTTTCCGCTGTTATAGGGCTTTCGTTAGCTTGCGTACAAATCTCATGACTCATGTACGGCTCATGCGACACAATAACTTGTTTATCTTTGCTGATAACGGTATCCATCTCTAAAGTATGCACACCCAACTGAATGGCATAAATAAACCCTTCTATTGTATTTTCGGGCATTAAGCCCCGACAACCACGATGCCCTTGTAGGTCGAACATAAAAAATTAGATTTTTTTTGTAACATAGACTTTAGTCTGTGTTTGTTGATAATCAATTACTTAAAAAAATTATGATGAAATCAAATTCACCCAAAAGTGGCTAATAGGCAATTTATTGGGCATATTGGCGACTATCACTTTGCGACTATGAACAGAAAAATATTTTCTTATTCTTGGGTTTGGAATGGCTAACTTTTGCTCAACTAATTTTTCACTTTCCGACCAATTTCTGCAACGACAGCCTACAGGAAACTGCTCTCCTTTGGCAAATTCTCCTATCCAATTATTGATTTTTATAAACCAACTTTCAAAAGTTCCTTTGAGAACAAAGCCAATCATGCCAGCTTCATAAATCTTACTCCCATGCTTGCCTGTTTTAAATCTTTCTATTCCGCCACATTCTTTGTATTGGTCTTCTTTTTCTATATGTCCAATGATATATTCCTTATTTCTTAACTTAGGTTTTTGCTGCGAGGATAATCCTAATATTTTTGCTTCAATCGCAAAGAAAGCTGTCTGAGTACCATAAGTAATTGTTTCTATTGTATGGTTTTCATTAATGCTTAATACCCCAATATCTACACTTGGGCTATTTCCTTGTTTCTTATTCACTAAATACTCATTCCTAAACCTAAAAGGATAATTTTGTTTTATATCATTATTATCAGAAAATAGATAAACCTCTATAATGTCTAATAAATGACTAACTAAACCTTTTTCAGTTTTTATTTCTTTGCTCTCTGCATTATCTGTAAATAGAGGTAAATATTTTTCAAAGAAATCTAAAACAACAGCTATACTGCCATGTTTTTCATAGCTTTCGGTAGGTTCACCCACTAAACTATTCTGTATATTATTTTCGTCCATAACTAAAATCCTTTTTTCGTTAAATAAGCAAAAATTTCATCAGCATCACGAATAGCTATGGAAGGCAGCCAATAACGCAACTGATTAGGTTTGATAAGATACGTTACATTTTTATCAAAAATTGTTATTATCTTGGTCATCTGTATTGTTTTGGAAATATTTTTTTGAATAAGTAAGTTATTCAAATATACTTCTGCATTATCTAAATTTTCTATATCAATTTCAGGCAATTTTTCGCCTTTATAGACAATAAAGCACACAAAATCATCAATAAAAAGAGTTTTATAAGTTTTTATATCTTTATAGACGGAGTTCATCACACTTAAAAACCACGTGCTAAAATTATTCATTATGGTTTCTCTATCTTCTTCTTTTATGGGCTGTACTGCCTCCGATTTGCTGCCATTGCTGCGAAATTTTACACTATAAGTTAGCACATCATTGACTATGACTTTCTCTATGTCGTATAATTTCATATCTTCTTTTTCCTTTTCGTTTGTTGGATAGGGTAAAGCATCAATGTCAGCTTTGAGAATGGCAGTTGCTTTGCCAATGAGGTATTGGCTACTAAAACATAAAATATAGAAATGATATAAAAGTGCATTATTTTTTAATACTTCTCCAAATTGTACCACATTTTCCCATTGTGTTCTCTCGTTTGGATTAACAATAATAAATTTATCCTTAAATGCCAAAATATTACGTTTTTTTATATCAGGTTCTGGTATCAAATGAGATATAAGAGCATTATTAGCAATACCTTCTTTGATAATAAGAAAAGGTTTTAAAAAAAGGGCTTTATTTCTTGGGCTATTAAAGTATTCATCTGTTAAGGTCGTTATTTGAGAAAAATCTATACTATTTCCAGTAACAGCCTCAGTTGGCAAAACCTGTTTACCTGTTAAGAAATCAGCCTTTATGTATTTAGCTTTTAATGTCTTAAATTCTTTTGTTTGTTTATCGTCTAAAATATTAGCATTTTGCTCATATTTTTTTAGTTGTTCAATAGCTTGCTTGTGTTTATTTTTTTCTAAGTCAATGCCAATATAGCCTTCTTGAAAAAGCCAGTTTTGACTATCAACAAATTCCTTTAATGTTGGTAAGCCTTGCAATCTTTCCATAATAGAATAAATCCTACCCCCGCCCATATAATTGCATTTCCATACAACACGACTATTTTTCGCTAAATTTTTACTAATCCAGTGGAAATCATACTTATCTAATTCAAAATACATTTTGTTTTCTATGGCTTTTATTCTTTTGAAAACAAGATGCAGAATAGACTTATCAGTAGGCTTGGTGTTTTTTGCAAACAAGGCAACGGTAGCAACATCTGCCCCCGTTGGCATTTTGTCACTTTTTTGCCATGTATTCTTAAACAATACTCTTGCAATATGTGTGAAGTCTAATATTTGTGGTACATCATAATTTTCTATAAAATATTTTCTAAAATCATCAGAAGTGATGTTGTATAAAAAGGGAGCCGAAGGCAAAATCATACACAACAAGCCTGTGGGTTTACACAATTTTACACTTTCCTCTGCAAACAGCAAAGCTACTTGATCATCAGGCAGTTTTGGTCTATTAGATTTTTTTTTATTAGCCGCATCTGTCTTTTTGGCAAAAACTGCATCTTTCCCCAAATCTTTAAAGGTAGCAAAAGGTGGATTACCAATTACCAAATCAAAACTTGTAGGTAATTTTAATTCTTCAAATATCGTTGATTTTTCAGCAACCAATTTAAAAAAATCGCATTGATGGAGCTTAAAAAAAGATTTATTATCTTGTTTAGCTTTGTTAGCTGTTTCAGGAGTTTCATTGTTTGCTGTATCTATTTCGTCAAAAGTCAATTCGTCCCAAATTACTTTGGGCGAAAGCATATCTAACAAAGCTATGGTTAAGCTGAAAATAGCTACTTTTACGGCATCGGGACTTACATCTACACCAAAAATACTTTTAGTAAAAATTTCTTTGAGTAGTTCTACATCAGGTTTTTGCCAACTATTTTCAATACGCCACCACTGCACCAAACGACAATAAGCTGCCACCAAAAATACACCAGAGCCACAAGAAGGGTCAAGGACTTTAAAATATTCTATTTCTCCTTTTTCATTTTTTGTGGTGAGTTGTTTATAATTTTTTAAGGGCATACTTTGGTCTATCAACAAACGAACTAAAAACGGAGGCGTATAAACTACGCCAGCTTTCTTTTTTCCTTCGGCTGTTTTTTCCAAAAAATTTTCATAAATATTGCTAATCAATTCAACAGGTAAATATTGAAAAGAGTACAATTTCCAGATGTTAATTTGTAGATTTTTAGGGTCTGTTTTGCCCTCTACAAAATTTTGAAATAATACTAATTGTTCAGCTTTGGCATTTTTAAGCACAGCCCTCTCCTCTGTTTCCAAAGAAAAAATTTTACCTGAAAAATGTTTACCCAAATAGTCAAACAAAGCCACACAAGCCTCACCATTCCCTACAATTTCTGTAAATGAAGTTGCCCCTGCTAAAATACGATTGAAAAAATTTTGTTCGTAGGTAATATTTTGTGTATCTCCGTTTGCATATTTTCTCGTATCATTAGCTTTTGGGAATACGGTATGACCATCTTCGTCTTTCCTATCTTCAAGGTATTTAACCAAAATACACATTAGCAAAAATTTCTTGACAAACCGTGCATTTTTGTCAGCTTGATGAGGGAAAAAATTTACTGTTTCAATCAAACTATTTTTGGTTTTTTCCAACAAACTTAGCAAAGTTTCGTATGCGGTATTGTTCAGTGAAATTTCATTTTTGTAAGCTGAATTTTCAAAGAAATAGCCACTATCAAATCTGGTTGCAGAAAACTCCTCATACTTTGCATATAAATTTTTCTCCATATCAGTTTTGAGTGTGGAAACCTCACTAATATTTTTTAATATTTTAAATGGAGTAAATAGAATAGTATCCTCCTCATTTTTGGGTTGCTTAGAACAGTTGATAACTAGAATAGCATTGGAAGTAAACACATAAATAAAAGGCACAGTCCCTGCATTCCAAATATTTCTATGAATCTGGGCAAGGTGATTTTCGTTTGTGTCTGTTAGTACTGAAATTTCAGAATAATCGTAAATATAAATTTGAGGAATAGGGGGCAAACCATTTTCAAAAAAACGAAAATAGACTGCATAAATACTGTTATCAAATTTGTAGGCTTGTTCTAAGGCAAAGGCAATTTGCGGTTCTTTTTCACGAATGACAGTTGTTGCTCTATCAGCGACTAAATACAAATTGCCTATACTTTCTTTTGAGGCATCAGTTGCACTGTCTAAAACAGTTTTTCTGAAACCCATTATAGCTAAATTTTGCTCAAAAGAATTTAAATTTAATTGCATGACAATATTTAACTCAAAGTAAGTGCTTTAAAAGTTGTGAAAGTAGCTTACAATTTGTACTTTTTAGTAAAAAAATACCACGCAATAAAACGACTTTTTATTTAAAAAGCAATATTTTGTAATATTATCTATCATTTTTTATTCCAAATGCACATTACACTGCGGATTATCCTTCCTAAACTTTTCTATTTCTGAAGTCTTGATTTTTGTACCCGAACAATCTAAGGTTATTAACTTTTTCAGTCGCAAAATAGGCTGCAAAGACGCAACGGCTGTTCCGTTAAACCACAAAGACCGCAAATCTGCGTAGGCAGTGAGGCAAGTAATGTCGCTGACGGAGGTGTTTGAAAAATCCAAAATCTCCATTCTTGGCAAGTTGCAAACGGCGTCTAAATTTTTTACAGGCGTATAAGCAAAGTTCAGTTCTCTGATACGGCGAAGTTGTTTGAGGGGAGTTAAATCCTTGACCTGAGTTCGAGCCAAACTAACCGAAACCAAGTGCGGAAGTTCTGCCAACAAAGCAACATCTGTAACAGGAGTGCTGAAAAATTTAAGCATTTTCAGGTTTTTCAAATTTTTTAGAGGCTCTAAACTGCTCACTTTGGTATTGCCAAAAGTCAAAATAATTAATTCTTGCAAATCTTTCAAAGGTTTTAGGCTACGCACTTGGGTATCAGAAAAATGCACCTCGCGCAAGTTGGGTATCGTAGCCAATACACCAATCGTATCTACTTCGGTTTCGTAAAAACTCAATTTTTTCAGCGTTGTCAAGTTTGCAAGAGGTTGCAAAGACTTCACTTGCGTAATAGAACAATCTACATCTGTCAATTCGGTCAAATTTTTCAGGGGAGTTAAGTCTGCCACTTTGGTATCTGCAAAATGCAAAATACGCAATTTTTTGAGTTCAGCCACAGGTGCAAGGCTTTCAATTTGGGTATTGGAGAGGTACAAAAGTTGCAAGTTTTTCAGTTTACGCACAGGTTCGAGGCTGGTAATGGCAAAAGGATTGACGTTTTTGCTGTCGCAAATCAACTTCGGCATCGAGTACAGTTTGTTGAGGTCTGCCAACGTCATGGTTTCGCTGGTAATTTTGGCGTTGTTTTTCAGTAATTTTTTCCAATCTTCGGGCAAACCATTCCACCACTCTAAGGTCAAGTAGGGCAAAACTTCCATAGTTGGATATTTTTTTTGAAAAGCCTCCACCATTGTTTGGGGAACTTTGCTAAACGTGCAGTTCAGTTTAGCCAAATTCGGTAATTTTGCCAACGAAGTAATGTCTGTAACCTCTGTACGCATGAGGTTTATTTTCTCTAAAAACTTCAATTCTTTCAACGGCTCTACGTTTTTTACCTTGCTGCCCATGCAGTTGATTTCCTCCAACCAAAACAAAGAATCTAAGTAAGCAGTCGTCATCACAGTATCTTTCATATTCAATGCTCGTTTGAATACTTTTTTCCACTCTACATCTAAACCATTCCACCACACCATTTTGAGGGGAGTTTTCACTTTGGTTTTGTCTATGTATTTTTTTCTCTCCACTTCGCTTATTTCCATCGTTTCCAATTTGGTAATAATGCTGCTGGTGGCAGACAAAAGCAAAGCCTCGTCCTCTTCGTCTTCTTTGGTTGTGGTGGTGGTAGGCGTGGTGGCAGGTGGAGTAGTTTGGGCTTGTGCTGCAAAGGCAATAGGCAAAGAGCAAAGCAAGAAACACAAGAAGTTGGTAATCAATAATTTTTGCATGATTTTATTTTAATTGGTAGCTTGCTTATTGATTATTCAAAAATCTTTCCACTTTTTTCTAACTGTTGCAAACAGCATTAACTAAAAACTTACAACTATTTTATTGCACACCTCTTATTCCACAGTTACACCCACTCAGCAACCATTAATTCGTCTATTTTATTAGGCGTAAGATTTTCGTAATACTTATAAGCACCGTCCATCGTTTTTAGTTTTACTTGCAAACAAGGGGCACCTCCACAAGCAGCCAAACACTCTACTTCTTTGATAGTAAATTTCTTGTCGGCAGAAGTTTCGCCTACTTTGATTTGCAGTTTTTTCTCCAAATGCCCTATCAGTTCTTCTGCACCACAAATCATACAAGGACCTGTGCGGCAGACCTCTAACACATATTTGCCTACGGGTTCTAAGTGAAACATGGTGTAGAAAGTTGCTACTTCATAGACCTCTATGGGTTCTATTTGCAACAAAGAAGCCACATAATCCATAACGGCAGGACTCATCCAGTTCCATTTGGTTTGTGCGATGTGCATAATGGGCAAAATAGCCGATTTTTGTTTGCCTTCTGGATAATGACTAATGATTTCTTTGATTCTGACCATTTCCTCCTCAGAAAAAGTTGGATTCTGATGGTTGTATTCCATTATTTTGTCAATGCCAAGTCCTGCGTGTGCCATATAGTTTTGTGTATTTTTTTGATGTTTACGTCCCTACGTTTCACGTAGGGCTATTGCTGTTCAACCCCTTCGGGGTTGTGAAGAAGAAAATTAAAAGCCGTCAGATTCTTTTAAGATAGATTTTGAGTTCAGAGCCTCTACTACTTCGCCCTTCAAGGTCAGCACGACTTGCGGTTGTGTAGTGCTGTTGGTAAACAAAATTACCATTTCGTCTTGCGTCGTTGGTTTGGTAGGGGCATAGACCAATTCTATTGTACCTGTTTCATTTGGCTTGATGGCTGCACCAAATGAAGTCTGCATACTCACGCAGTTGCATTGGGCATACATAGACGAGATAACAAGGTCTGTTGTGCCTGTATTTTTGAATGTAAAAGTTTTGGCTACTTTCTGCCCTACTTGTATCTTGCCAAAGTTGTGTTGGTCTTTGTCGAAAGCTGCCCATGCGTTGATTTCTTCGGCTTTTGGGCGAGGTTTGCCTGTTACATTACCTTTTATGCTCAATACCACAGTTTGTGGTGTGCCGCCGTCTTCGGTCAGGGTTACAGTAACCGTTTTGGAAAACATACCGGGTCTGCCTTCGCTGTTGTAGGCTGCGGTTACAGAACCTTTTCCGTTATTGACAATAGGCTCTTTTGTCCAGCTTGGGGTCGTACAGCCACAAGAGGCTTGCACGTTGTTGATAGTTACTGTTTTGCCCGTTTTGTTGGTAAAAGTAAAGAGATGCTCTGCCAATTTGCCTTCGTCAAAAGTTCCGAAATCGAAACTTTCCTCGTCAAATTTTACGCCATTGTTTACGCCTACTTGGGCATAAATTGCGTTGCACCAGCCCGCAAGCAGGGCAAAAAATAGAAAGAATGTTGTTTTTTTCATTGTTGTATGCTGTTTTAAAATTTAGTATATATTGAACTAAAAAAGACAATAAATTATGGCAAAATAGCTTGCTCATAAATGGTTTCACAAATGGTGATGATAAAATTGATATTATCTTGTACTAATCCACTATCTATCATAGCTTTTTGGTTAGTATCTGGGTTTATATCTCCTTCATGTACTATGGCGTTACGTCTTCTAATAATTAATTCTAATTGTCTTTTTACATCTCCCGCATCGTCAATTCCTAAACGAGAGGCAATAATTGTCCATATATTTTCGATACCTATTCCTG
Organism: Cytophagales bacterium; assembly: GCA_013299115.1. GTDB lineage: Bacteria > Bacteroidota > Bacteroidia > Cytophagales > Thermoflexibacteraceae > JAAFKA01. Next base: position 34,494 of record JAAFKA010000012.1, on the reverse strand, counting down.
CTAAGGCTTTGTTTATTTTATCAGGATTTTGGTAAGCATCGTTTTTATTGGTATCTCTAACTGTTTTTTCTATTTCTTGTAATTGTTCGTCTTTACTTCTTGTGAGTAAATTAACAAATTTCCTTGTATCATAATCAGGAGAAAACGATGTATTGGTAAATGGACGGTTTCCTGAATAAATTTCCAAAGTACCCAAACGCACAATATCATGCACAAAACAATCCAAAGCACTTACAATAAGTGCTATTTCTGCACGCAAAAGTTCTGATAAATCAAAATTTTGTGAATTTTGCAAAGATAAAAACATATAAATGCGATGCAACTGTTCTACACTTGCCACATTTAAACGAAATATTTGTATAGCATTATCGATGTTCTGCATAATCTGTACGATTAATTATTTCGTTTGCAAAATAAGTGTATAAACCTTCAAACCAATCTCTCGTATCTCTTTGATTTTCGCCAGCTAAATCCTCATCTTTGGCAAGAAAAACAGGTATATTATTTTTTTGAGACAGCGAATCCACCCTGTAAAAATCGGATATTTCTACAATACAATAATTACTTTGTGTTTTGCAAAGTCTTTGCGGATATTGATGATAGACTTCTTCGTTTAATAACATATTACATTTTTTCAGACTCGGCACAAGAAAGTTATCAACAGCTTGTCCCACTTTGTCCATCATATCACGTTGTGCTTTTGATGGTGTAGCACTTTGATTGAGTTGAAAACGATTGGTCGTAAAACCTAAAAACTTTGGTGTGTTTAAAGGCAATGGATAGATAACTTCCTTAAAAACTTCCCTTGCCCTCACAGCCCAATTTTCCCATTTTGGCAATATAGTAGCCAAAGACTTAATAGATTGTCTTGAAAAATAATCAGGCGAAGTCGGAATTAGAAAATAATCACTCGACAACAGCAAGTCTTGGTTAATAGCACTTAAACTTGGATTGAGGTCTAATAATACATAATCTATCTGATTAGCTTCTGCTGTGCGTTGGATAAGGAAGTCAAAAGAACCTGGCAAGTTTTGCATAGACGAAATCAGACTTGTCAAGTGAAAAGACATACCTAACTGGGTATCTAAACTTGATAAATCCAAACTACCAGCTATTAATGACAGATTAGGCTGTTGTTTTACTTGTATTACTTCTGCAGGCTTAATGAGTATAGGCTGCGAGTCAAAAGCTGGTGCAAGATAGCTTTTGATATTATGTTTAGGTTTTTTTTCATAATAATCTTCATACTTATCCTCACCTAAAATTTGTAAAGTTAGGTTGCATTGCGTATCTGCATCAACTAATAAAACTTTTTTACCAAGTGCTGCAAGTTTCCATCCTAAATTGAAAACAGTAGTTGTTTTTCCTACACCGCCTTTATGGTTGAAAATAGCAATTTTTATAGCCATTTTTTTTATATATTTTAATTTTGGATTCACAAAATGATTTGCAAAGATACTTAAATAAGATTATGTAGGTAAATACCTTATCAAATTTAAAACTCATATTCCACATTAAACCTAATCACCAAAGGTGCATTGCCATATAAAAATGGTGCTTGATTATCTCGGTGCGTTGCATTATAATACAAACTCAATGTAGAAAATGTTTGCTCTCCTAAACGGTTGCGGTAGTCTATGCCAAACAAAGCCCCACTTATCCAAGTCCTATTGGAAAATAATTGCGTACCCGCAGTTACTGTGGGCGTATAATGATTTTCATATTCTATGTGAGCAAAAATACCTTCTATAACCATCAATCGGGCAAACACACGACCTCCCAAAGTGTGTGCATCGTAGGTGTTGCCATAAAGTGCAGCCCTCGAATAAAGATAAGTGCCACCCACGCCTATGTGAAACTTGTCTGTAACTTTGTAAGCTGCCAAAGGAGAAGCCCCCAAAGCCAACAAATTGCCCCATAATTGAAAGTTAATAAAACCTCCCAAAATACGCGGATGATCTACATTATGCCGTATTTTATTAGGCACAACTTCCTCTTTTACTTTTGGCACTATGGTATCTTGTGGTGTCATCTTAAACACCTTGTCTTGGGCTTGGGCTTGCTGTGCAAAACAACAAGTAAATAATAGACAAGCTATATAAATAATTGATTTCATTGCTGAATTTGATAGAAGTAATAACAAAACCCAAATATAAGGTCATTGTTTGTGATTAGCAAAAAACCTACTAAGTTTTGTTTGTTACTTATACAAAAAAATATCACCCTCTATCCCAACAACAACTCAATCGCCGCCTTGTCCAAACTTTTCACAAAACTTTCTTCGGTGGTTATCAGGTCATTAGCCAAACGGATTTTGTTTTGCTGCATGAGCAATATTTTTTCCTCCACTGTATTCTGTGAAATAAATTGATAGACAATCACCTTGTTTTGTTGCCCTATGCGATGCGACCTGTCTATAGCCTGATTTTCTACGGCAGGATTCCACCAAGGGTCGAGCAGGAAAACATAGTCGGCTGCGGTAAGGTTTAAACCTACGCCTCCAGCTTTGAGAGAAATCAGAAAGACCTGAATATCAGGGTTTTGCTGAAAATTCTCTACTTGCTGTTGCCTGTCTGTTGTGCTGCCATCGAGGTAAGCATAGCGAATTTTCAGTTGGTCTAATTCTTTGCGAACTATGGCGAGATGTTTGACAAATTGACTGAAAACCAATACTTTATGTTTTTCGCTAATCGTAGTTTGCAACATATACAACACATCTTCCAACTTGCCCGAATCGGCTGCATAATCGGGGTCTGTCATGCGAGGGTGATTGGCTATCTGGCGGAGTTGGGTCAAGCCCTGAATCAAAAGCATTTGCGACTGGGCAACGCCATTTTTTTCTATGTGTTCCAAAATTTTGTTGCGATACATAGATTTCACTTCCTCATATTTTTGCTCTTGGGCAGAGGTCATGCTGCAATACTTGACATTGATTATTTTTTCGGGCAAATCTTTGGCGACTTGCGTTTTTATCCGCCGCAAGATAAAAGGCTTAATCAAGCTGTGGAGTTTTTGCAACCTTTCGGCATCATTTCGTTTTTCTATCGGAATTTGAAACTCATTGCGAAAGTAGGACAAACTACCCAACAGCCCAGGATTGACAAAACTTAGCTGCGACCAGAGGTCGATGGTGCTGTTTTCTATTGGCGTGCCTGTGAGAATCAACTTGTTTTTGCTTTTCAGTTCTTTTACAGCCTTAGAGGTGTGCGAATCAGGGTTTTTTATGGCTTGCGACTCGTCTAAAATGATGTAATTGAAGTAATATTTTTCCAATAAATCGGCATCTACCCTTGCCGTACCATAAGAAGTAATGATGAGGTCGTAATAGTCAAAAATCTGCACGTTTTTATTGCGAGTCGAGCCTGTGTAGTTCAATACTTTGAGTTCAGGGGCAAATTTCATAGCTTCTTTCTGCCAATTATAAATCAGCGAAGTAGGCATGACCAACAGCGAGGCTTGCTTTATATTTTCGGCTTGGTTTTGCTCTTTTTGGGCTTGCAACAGTGCCAAAGTTTGTACGGTTTTGCCCAAACCCATGTCGTCTGCAAGGCAACCACCCAAACGATATTCAGCCAAAAACAGCAACCAATTATAGCCCGCCTTTTGGTAAGGTCGCAATTCGCCAACGAAATTTGTGGGCAGCGGCTGGTCTTCTATGTGGTCGAAGTTTCGCAATTTTTCCAATTTTCTGCTCATGGTGAGTTGAGCATATTCGCCATCGTGGAGGTCTTGCAGCAGCCCAATGTGGTGTTTTTTTAGCTTGTTTTGATTGTTTCTGTCGTCTATGAAGTTAAAAATGTCACTGTAGGTGCTAAACCAAGCGGAGGGTATTACCGCAATTTCTCCATTGGGCAGGGCAAATTCGCTAATTTTGCTCAAAATCATTTTGCGGAGTTGCAAAAACGGAATTTCGTAGTCCCCAAACTTAACCACTGCATAGACATCAAACCAATCTTTGTTTTCGTTCACTTGCAAGTTGATAGCCGACTTGCCAATAAAATATTTTTTATTGTCTGTAGCTTGTTGAGTAATGTTTATTTGCAAATCTTTTAGCTGTTCGTAATATTGGTTGAGCCACGCAAAAGCCTGAGATTTGGGCAGCGTAGCTTTGCCGTTTTTAAAAGTCAAGCCCATGGTTGCCAATGCCATAACTTGCTCTTTTTCAACAACTTGATTGCGAATAATTTTGTGAAAAGTATAATTTTCGCCTTCTTTTTCTATGCTCACGTTGCTTGGCGAATCATTTTGACTGTCAAACGTAAAATTGTCGTATTGAAAGAGCAAAGAAAATACAATTTTTTCCTCCTCTTTTTGTTCTTTTTGTGCGTCTTTTTGCAGGTCATCTTTGGTTTGCAGTTGCGTGTCCGTTGGCGAGGCAGGGTCGTGAGCAGTCAAAGCCAAGTCGAGCAAGAGGTTTTGGTCGTTTGCTTGCAAAGCCGTAAAACTAATTTGGGCGTGTGGGACTGCGGTAGCTTTTTTGATAGTAAAACCTTCGGCATGAACTTCAAAATCCTCGATAAGTGGAGCAACAAACTTGCGGTAGTAGGTTTCTTCTATTTTTTTTGGAATTTCTATGAATTTTTTGAACAAAAAGGGTTGCAACTTTTTGCCATCGAGATTTTTGTTAAACGTATAGAGTTTGTCGCCAAGTAGCAGCCAAGCAGGTTCATTGCAAATTAAAATGCCGTTTTTATACTGAAAATCCAACTTTTTGCTGGCGTATTTCAGCGTGGGGAAGTAATGCGTGTGCTGGGCGTTGCGAAAAAAATGAAACAAAACAGTCCCTTTTTCGGGCATGAGTTCTATCCGTTTGTGGGTAGGCACGCCATCGTTAGACATCTCAAAAAGCAGTTTGTTTTTCTGTTGCAACTTTTCCAAAATCTTTGCCCTTCGCCTTTCCAAATCTAAATTAATGGTTTCTTGCAGCAATTTGTCGCCTTGCTCCTTGTCATAAACTTTGAGCAAAAAAGCATCGAAAGGCAGTTTTTTGGTTGCATATTTTTTCAAAATTGCCTCGTATTGCATACCCTCAATAATTTCGACCAATTCTTTGTCTGTTTCACCCAAATTAAATTCGGCAGCATTGAGCAACGAAATCTGCTGATATTTCAGAGTAAGCCGTTTGTAAACGTCTAACTGTACGGCATAAGCACTGAAAAGGTAGCCCAAATACTGGTGTTCGTACAGCGAATAGACAATTTGCAACGGCTGGTCGGGTGATACATTCATACTTAATGGTAAATTTTTAAAATGGTTTAATTTCTTAACACAAACATAACCTAAAAAATCAAAAAAAATTATTAGTTTTTTACTATTTTTGCTTTCATTGCGTACTAAAAAAAAATTTATGTTATTTGATTTAGAAACAACTACCCTCATTTTGTTGCTCATTTCCTTAGTTGCTGCTTGTGGTTTTGAGTTTGTCAATGGTTTTCACGATACGGCAAACGCCGTTGCCACTGTTATTTACACCAATTCTCTAAAACCTTGGCAGGCAGTGGTTTGGTCGGGATTATGCAATTTTATTGGCGTATTCATTGGCGGTATTGGCGTGGCTATGGGTATTATCAACCTCCTGCCTACGGAGGCTTTTGCAGCCCAAGACGTGGGGCAGAATGTAGCCATGATTTTATCTTTGCTGCTTAGTGCCATTATTTGGAATTTAGGCACGTGGTATTTTGGCTTGCCAAGTTCAAGTTCTCACACCTTGATAGGCTCTATTATTGGTGTCGGTTTGGCTTATTCGTGGCTGCAAGGCAGCATGGGGGCAGGCGTAAATTGGGACAAGGCGAAAGAAATTATGCTTTTTCTCATTATTTCTCCTCTTTTTGGCTTTACAATGGCTATTTTGCTAATGAAATCGTTTCAACAGTGGATAAAATCCAAAACTTTTTTCTCTGAGCCTCCCAAAGACACCCCACCACCCACAGGTACAAGGCTTTTATCTATCCTGACCTCAACTTTAATCAGTGTGTTTCATGGCTCCAATGATGGGCAAAAAGGCGTAGGTTTGGTTATGCTCATCTTAATTTCTATTGTACCTACTCATTTTGCCTTAGATACTACACAAGATTTGCAACAAATAACCCAAAAAATAGCTGAAATTCAGTTGATAACTAAGCAAATAAACCCTGCAAAACTTAATGAAAATGCAGAGCAAAATGTGGAACAAATCAAGACCAATACCACCAATTTGCAGCAAATAGTAGCCCAATACAGTTACCAAAACCTTCCCAAAGACCTTCATTACAAAGTGCGTATAGAATTACAGAACCTCAATAAAGCCATAACTCAACTTATCAAAATAGAAGAAAATGGTTTGCAAGCCACACAAGTAGCTGAATTACAGGCTATTACCAAAGACCTCAAAACACATATAGAGTACGCGCCGTTGTGGGTGCTGTTTATGATTTCTCTTTCGTTGGGTTTAGGCACTATGATAGGTTGGAAAAGAATAGTAGTAACAATAGGCGAAAAAATAGGCAAATCTCACCTTACCTACGCACAAGGCTCGTCTGCTGAATTGATTGCAGCCAGCACCATAGGGTTGGCAAGCCAGTTAGGTGTGCCTGTAAGCACTACTCACGTCTTGTCGTCTGCTGTAGCGGGGAGTATGTTTGCAGCCAAAGGAGTAGCCAATTTGCAACCCAAGACCCTCAAAAATATAGCTATGGCGTGGGTACTTACCTTGCCTGTTTCCATTGCTTTGGCTGCCACACTGTTTTTGTTGTTGCGAAATATATTTTAAAGAATGAGTAGAGTATGTAATGCTTAGAAGCAATATTTCCTTGAAAAATCTTTTAAGCATTACATTAAACGAAGATACCCAAAAAAATAGAGGTACTGCACAACTTACATTTTTTTACACAAACAAAGCCCTAGCCAAAGGTTGTATCAAATTTTCTACGCTGCCTGCCCCTATGGTAGCTATGATGTCGTTGGGTTTGTTTTTCAGAAACTCAACTACCTCATTATCAGGCACAAGATATTTTTCTTTGGCTGTTACCAAATCCAAAATAATTTCTGCCCGAATATGGGGGAAATCACTTTGCAATTCTCTTGCGGGATAAATTGGCAACAGCACCAACCTATCTGCTAAGGACAAAGCTACTGCAAATTCTTTATAAAAATCTTTGGTGCGACTAAACAAATGAGGTTGAAAAATGGCTGTTACTTTGCGTTTTGGATACAAAGTTTTGACTGCTGTTAAAAAAGCCTCAATTTCCGTAGGGTGGTGGGCGTAGTCGTCTATCAAAACCATATTTTCGTTGCGAGCTATATACTCAAAACGTCTTTTTACGCCACCGAAAGTAGCCAATGCCTCTTTGATAGCAGCAGGAGCAACGCCAATGTGTAAGGCAACCGAGATGGCAGCAACTGCATTTTCTATGTTGTGTTGCCCTGGTATTTGCATCACAATGTTTTCTATGGAATGAGCTGAAGCCACATAATTAAACACAAATTTTGCATTTTCTATCCGAATGTGTGTAGCAAAAATACCCTTGTCCGTTGCAAAAGGCAAGTTGGCATAAGGTACAGTTTGGGCTGTAATTTTGGCACTTTGGTTGAGGTGTGTGTGCAAACTTACAAATAATTGACTTTTTACTTGGGCTGCAAAGGCAGTATAGCTGTTGGCAACTTCCTCTTTGCTACCATAAATATCCAAATGGTCGGCATCGGTAGAGGTGATAACGGCAATTTCGGGGTGTAGTTGCAAAAACGACCTATCAAATTCGTCTGCCTCTACGACTACAAAAGTTTGGTCATCGAGGTTTTTATTAAGTAGCAAATTGGTTTGGTAGTTTTGTGTAATTCCACCCAAAAAGGCTGCACAGTCTACGCCTGCATGACGCAAAATATGGGCAATCATAGACGAGGTAGTGGTTTTGCCATGCGTACCCGCAACGGCTATGCACCGCATACTGCTGGCAATAATGCCCAAAACGGCTGCTCTTTTCTGAATAGTGTAGCCCTGTTGTTGAAAATAAACCAACTCCGAATGATTGACAGGTACAGCAGGTGTATAAACCACCAAAGTTGTTGCCTTGTTTTCGCGAAAAACCAAAGGAATAGCCTCTACTTGGTCGTCATAGTGAATGGCGATGCCTTCTTGGGTCAAGGTTTGGGTCAAGGCGGAGGGGCTGCGGTCATAACCTGCCACTGTCCTGCCATTGGCAGCAAACCAACGAGCTAAGGCACTCATGCCAATTCCGCCAATGCCGATGAAATAGACGTATTGAATGGAAGATAAAGCTGCAAACATTGAATTTTAGTAAAAAACTTATTGTTTCTTGGCGGACTCAGCCAAAATTATCACTTTGTTATTTTTTACCTCTATCACACCAGAGTCTATCAAGAAGTTTTGGCTGGTTTTGCCTTCGTTTACTCTCACGTTGCCGTTTTCTAAGGTGCTTACAAGGGCTGCGTGGTTTTCTAAGACTTCAAAAGAACCTTTGCTGCCGGGTACTTGCACACCTACTATGTCGCCTGCAAAAACTTTTTGGTCGGGGGTTACAATTTCGAGATACATATTGCGATAAAATTTTAGAATTGATGATAAGTAACAAAGTAATGAGGTAACAAACCTGCAAAAACTTGTGCAAGGTAAAGAAAGAGAAGTAAAAAACAATATTTTTTTTGTAAAAGTCATTTTGTTTTAACCACTAAACCTAATAAGGTTTTTAAAACCTTATTAGGTTTTTGGATTAGGGTTTCCATCTGTTTTACTCTTGCTCGTTATAAACCACTTGCAATACGGTCTGCCCTACGGCTTTTAAGGTTTGTCGGTCTATGTTTTGCAAATTGTCATTTAGCGTATGCCAATGTTGGTTAAAAAAATTGCCATCTCTGTTGTCATACTCTATGATGTCGAGCATAGGAATTTTTGCTAAATCGTTGATATACAGGTGGTCATCTATGATAGGCTCTGTTTGTTTGTCTATAAAATATTGCGTGTAGCCCAACTGTTGCCCTATCTGCCATACGTTTTGCGTTATTGTGGGTGCATATTTCATAGATTGTCCTTCTTTGTGAAACTTTGCATTTTGCCCACCAACCATGTCTAATAAAATACCAAAATAGGCACTGTAATTGGCTTGGTGCTTGTTCTTTGCCCAATATTGCGACCCCAAACACCACATATCCGCCTTGTAATCAGCCGTTGGCGTGCCTTCGGGTTGCCCATGGTCTTCGCTGTCGAAGAAAACAATGTCCACTCCCACACCTTGCAGGGGAACAGCAGAATTTTGGGCTATGCTGCGTGCCACTTCCAACAAAATACCTACGCCACTTGCCCCGTCATTAGCCCCGTCTATGGGTTGGTTGTGTTTGGTTTTGTCTTTTTCTTGGTCTGCAAAAGGTCGGGTGTCCCAGTGAGCAGCCAACAAAATCCGTTTGGTAGCTTGTTGATTCCACGAGGCAATAAAGTTTCGAGATTTCAGCACCTTGCCATCGAAGGCGGTGGCATCAAAAGCCTGTTCTATCACTTGCCAGCCCATTCTTTTGAGTGTACTTGCCAAATAATCTCCACAAGCCACATGAGCAGGAAAGTTGGGTACTCTTTTGCCAAAACCAACTTGCTTTGCCACAAAATTATAAGCCGAATCTGCCTGAAAATCAGGAGATTTTTTCAGCACCAAAGCCTTTGGTTTTTCGGTGGTTTTGGGTTTGGTTTCGCAAGCCGAAAAGCTAAGGGCAAAGACAAATAAAAAAAAGTACCAATAAGTTTTGTTTAACATAGAAAGTAAGTAAAGTTTTTAGCACGCAGCTAACGCAGATTTTGCGGATAAAAACGGATTTTGAAAAAATATCTGCAAAAGCCACCTAAGCTACGTTGTCTGCATGCTTAATATTTAGTATATTGACTTTCAAATAAATAAGCCTATCCAATATTTTTTTTGGTAGTTTAAAAATAAAAGTTCATTTTTGAGTTACAACTATCCAAAAAACAAACACACTACGTAAAATTTCACAAACATAATGCAAATCATAGACATTACCTTGCCTCTTAGCCCAAATATTCCTATTTGGCGAGGCACACCGCCTTATTCTTTGTCTAAATCTTCGTCTATAGCCGAAGGCAAACGGACAAACGACTCCGTACTTTACATGGGATTGCACACAGGTACTCACGTAGATGCACCCAACCACTGCTTAGATGGAACAGCCAATGTAGACAGCCTTTGTCTTGCCGACTGCATGGGTGAAGCTTCGGTGGTAGAGTTTCTGAATTGTTCGCAAATAACGGCTGCTATGCTTGCCACTATTCCTCCGCACTTCTTGAAACCTCGTTTGTTGCTCAAAACTGACAATTCGGCACGTTGGCAAACAGAGGGCAATCAATTTTACGAAAACTTTACTGCCATCACCCCTGATGCTGCCCAATGGATAGCTGACCACCAAATTCGATTGATTGGCATAGACTATTTATCTATCCAACTTTTTGCCGACAAAGATATGCAAACGCATTGGACTTTGCTCGACAAAAGCATAGTTATTTTAGAAGGTTTAGATTTGACCAACGCCACCACAGGAATTTATGATTTAATTTGCCTGCCACTACTTATCAAAGGAGCAGAGGCAGCACCTGCAAGGGCTGTTTTGGTGAAAAAATAATGGGCTATGTCGTCAAAAGTCCTAAGACTCTGGTAAAATTAGTGAAGTTTTTAGCTTACTTTTAACAAACTTTTACTTGCTTTTGCTATGACAATATGCCCAAAAATTCATAAAATTGAAAAAAACAAAACGACCATGAAAAAACAACTGCTTTTTCTCCTGCTTTGCTTGCTTACGCTGCACAAGGGTTTTGCCCAAACTGCCGACAAGTTTAACAGTGAAGCTAATTTTTTGACAGATTTGCAATTCGTCTATGCCAAAACGGACAACGCCATAACCAAAAAAGTAGCTGCCGATTTTCAGGCTGCTTACGATAAATTGTCGGCTACCCAAAAAACCAATGTTTTTAAATTGTATCAAAACGGCTACAAAAGGAGTTTGCCTGTGAGTCCGCACTTAGAAACCTTTTTAGCTTCGGTTTTGGCTGCTACCGAAATTCGCAAACTAAGTGCCGAACAGTTTGATAAGTATTTGGAAGTGAGCCAATTAGCTATGCAAGATTACAAGTTTGACCGTACCATTGCGTTGAATTATTTTTTGGCTATGCAACATTTTTTTGCAGAAAACTATCTCTACAAATCGAGGTTTAACCAATATCAAGTACCTGCCACTGTGCCGTTTACCTTCGGCTACATTAAACCAACAGACGACTTGGCTCTCAAAAACCAAATGAAAGAGGCGGCGGCACAAGATACAACTTTTGAGAAAAAAGCTGCCGAAGATACACCTCCCGCAGACGACAACAACGGCTGGGGTGCCCCCTCTGAGCCTGAAAAAGTGGACAAAGAAGACCCTTGGAAAGTGGAAACCGTACCCACCAATCCTGACGACTGGGGCAGCAACCCTTGGGGCAGTGATGAAACGGAGGAAAACAAAACCAACGAGGCTGAGAAAACAGAAACCAACGAAACCGAATTTCCTACCGACGAATGTTTGGCGCCTGCCAATGATACCATTCCACGTGAGGGTGTCTTTTTGATTTTTGAGAAAATGGATTTGTTAATAGCTTCGGCTTACGATTCGGTTACAATCAAAGAAATGACTGGAGTTTATATGCCTATCAAAAATCATTTGACTGCCATTGGAGGCAAAATAGGTTGGTTGCGATTGGGCTTAAACGAAAAAGAAGTTTTTGCAGAATTGTCTGCCTTTCCTATCAACTTGCGACTTCCGCAACTGCTCGACAACAGTGCCAAAATGACTTACACTTCGCGTTTAGACTCGGCAGTAAAGGGCATTTTTGAGTACAAAGGAGTGAAAATGAACAGCAAACCTTATGCAGAGTTCCCAAAATTTACTTCGCATCATGGCAATATTTCGGTGAAAAACGTGGTGAAAGATATGACCTACAAAGGTGGTTTTTCATTGGCGGGCAAAAAGTTTTCGAGCAAAAACTATTGTGGTGAACCTACTGTGGTGGAGGTTTTCAAAGAGGGCAAAATCAAATTTAGAGCCTCATCGAGATACGAATACGACTTAACAGATTCTATGCTTTTCAATCCGCAGGCAAGCATTATTGTTTATCTTACCGATACCTCCACCATTTCGCACCCTGGCGTGAGGTTGCGTTATCACTTCAAAACAGGGGAATTGACGGCACGCAAGGAGAAAAATGAATATCGTTACACGCCGTTTTACGACTCCTACCACAAAGTAGAGGTGCAAGCCGACAACCTCAAATGGAATACGGCGGCTGATACCTTGCTATTGGCTATTTTGAATGCCAAAAAACAGATTCCTGCCGAAATTCGGTCTGTCGACTATTACAATGAAAACGAATTGTATGAGTTGCAAAAATTGGCAAAATTTCACCCTTTGCTTATTTTGGGTGGCTATATGAACAGAGAACCCAAAAATGGTGGCGACAAAAACAAACGAGATACAGAAAGGCAAAAAATGGAAATTTATCTCAAAGATGTTTCTGACCACACCAAAGTTCCCCTCAAAGGCATCAGAGAAATTATGATGGATATGCACCGTTTGGGCTTTGTGGAGTATGATTCTCGCCGTTTCAAGACCGAAAAAGATGGAAGTCGCCACTATGGTTGGGTCAAGTTGCTTAGAAAAGGCAAATTGTATATAGACGCACACGCCAAGAAGTCGGATTATGACAAGGTGTGGCTCAAATCTTTTATGCCCAACGGCAAAAATGCAAAACTCGACCTCAAATCAAACGAAATTACGGTGAGTGGAGTGCCGTTTTTCTACCTCAAAAAAGTAGATGGCGACCAGAGAGAAGAAAGACTCGAATTAGTAGAGCAAAAAGCCCTGAAAGCTGCCGAAGACTCCATTGCCAAGTTGCCCACTGCCGACCAAGCTGGCTTGACTGAGGTAGGCAAAAACCTGATTGTAGATGCCTTGCGGGTGAATGAAACCAAAAAAATAGACCTCATGGACGTATCCGTTTGGGATACCCTTACCATTGTAAACCCTGCTGCGGAGGCAAGTGCTGCCCTCAAACCTGCATCGGATATTAAGGTAGAAACCATAGTAGAAGACCCTTTTCACAACAAAAAAGAGCAAAAAGAAATTGCTCGCAAAAAAGAGGAGAAAAAGCAAAAAGAGGCAGCAGAATTGGCAAAGAAAAAAGCAGCCCTCGATTCTATAGCCAAAGCAAACCCTGTGAAAGACTTGCGAAAAATCAAGAGTCGTCAGGTAATTATCAAAGAAAATCGCGAAATGGAGTTTAACGGCTACCCTGTGAGTGCCGACAAGCACGTGCAGAAAACAGGCGAAAATGGCACGAAAAAAGACACCATAGACAATTATTGTAGGTTTTATGGCAAAAGTTTTACGTTTAGCTACCAAGATTACCTGATCCGTATGCCCAATGCCGACTCCTTGCTCTTTGGTGGGGCAGACAACGGTATAAAAGTTACCAGTGGCACTTTTTATTTGGGACACCCCAAAAACAAATCTTCCAATAAAAGTTACCCTGGCTTTCCAAAATTTGATGCCGAAGTAGGCGGACACATAGACTTCAAAAGCCAAAAAATCTTAGACGGGGCTTACGATAGTTTGGTAAAATTCGAACTCGAACCTTTTACCTTAGACAGTATGGCTTCGTCTGAACCTGAAAACGAAAACCTAATGGGTATGTTTCAATCTAACGGAATTTTCCCCGATTTTAGAGATACCATTAAATTGGGCAAGTTCGAGGACGTGAGTCTTGACCCCAAAGAGGCAAAGAAAAACAAACAAAAGCAAAAAACTAAGTCCTTCGGTTTTACACATTGGAAAGGCGAAAACCAAGAATACCCCAAAGGTTTTCCAATTTACAGAAAAAACAATGCAGTTTTTGAGGGAGATGTGCATTTGGCAGGCAACAACGGCATCAGAGGAGATGGCGAAATCCGTTATCTCACCGCCAAACTCTACTCCAACGACTTCATTTATTACGAGGACTCTGTTACTGTTTTTGGCAAAAGAGCCTCCCAACGAGTCCTTTCGAGTGGTACGATTGCCGACACCACTTTTACTTATGCAGGAGAAAATACCAAAACAACTTATCCTGATGTGAGAATGAGGTTTTTTGGTATGCAGTGGCTTTTTGAGAGGGACAAAGAAACCAAAAAACAAATTGTGCAGGATAGTATGCTGCTGCGAACAGACGGTGGTACACCTTTTGAGATGTATTACAAACACCCCAACCCCGACCAGCAAGGCAAATTTCAAGGTGTGTTGTCCTTGACCGACAGGGCTTTGCGTGGCACTGGGCAGTTTGACAATAAAAACTCTACGGCAGAATCCAAAGAATTTTTGTTTGAAAATCACAAATACAATGCAAGGCATACGTTCTTTGTGATTAAAAAACCGCAAACCAACAAAACAGACGACAACGAAGACAAGGCAGCAGCCCGACTCAATGCCGTAGAAGCTACCAACGTGAAAGTGGATTATGAATTTGACGCAGGTTTGGAAGAGGACGAACAAACAGGACACGCCACCATAGAAACCGAAGTAGCCAAACAGCAAAGTTTCACCTTCCCCGATGCTCGTTATAAAACTTCGTTGGGTCGAGCAGATTGGTTTTTTGCCGAAAAAGTATTGACCATGCGACTCCCCGAAGGAGGCAGATTGGAAGATGCCGTTTTCACTTCTACGCACTTGTCGCCAAAAGACAATTTGTCCTTTGAAGGAGGTAATGCCGTTTATAACCTGAACAACTATGAGTTGTCGGTTGGTAGTGTGCCTTACATTTACTCTATGCACGCCCGAATTATTCCCTACAACGGTGATGTAAAAATTAAAAAAGGGGCAAAAATGGAGCCAATGGAAAATGCAATGGTGGAGTTGCTAGCAAACAAAACTGAAAATGATACAGTTTCGTATCACCAACTTTTTAATTGCAGCATAGAAATTATCAACCGCAACAAGTTTAAAGGCAAAGGCATACACAAATACACCAACGATGCCAAAGAAACCTTTAACATAGCCTTCAATAGTTTTGAAACCATAGGCAGACGCAGCGAAGACGACTCCGTACAGATTGTGTATGCCTCTACCAAAATAGTGGAAAAAGACAAGTTTATGAAACAGGCAGGGGTGCAGTTTCGTGGCGAAGTCATTTTGCGTGCCGACAGTACAGAGCTGATTTTTAAAGGCGAAATCAAATTTGTGGACGAACCCAACAGTTCTTGGTTTCCTCTCGAAAGCTCGGGCGGGGCTATTGCCGTAAAAGGTATGGAGGAAGTCGACGGCAAAATGTACGGCACAGGTATTTTCTTGCACGATGAAAACAAAACTTTGAAAACAGCCTTTAAAACCGAAATTAGCAAAGACGACAAGCCCATTTTCCAATCGAATGGCGTGTTTCGCAAAGACGAGTCGGGAGATTTGATTATTGAGCCAGAGGCAAGGCAGAAACCAGACCCCGAAAAACCGCATTTGAAATACACAGGCAACAATTTTATCTACAACAGCAAAACAGGCAAAGCCCACTTTGATGGTTTAATAGAATTGATAAAACAACGTGGCAATGGTTTTGAGTTTAAGACCATAGGCATTGGCAATGTGGATATTACTAAAAAACACTACCAAATCAATACCTTGATTGCCCTTACCATACCCGAAGTAAAAGGCAATGCTTTCAAAAAAATGGGTGATGACATAACCAAATTCATCAAGAACACAGACCCTCGCTATATTCCGCGTGCCAACGACTCTACGTTATACAAAATGTCGCACTTGATAGGTGAAAAATTTGCAAGCTACTACAAAGACGTGAGCAAAGGCAAGGCAGAGTACAGTGATTATTTGGACAACTCTTTGGTACTGAGCCATGTAGATTTGCATTGGTCAGAAACCCACAAGGCTTTTTATAGCAAAGGCAAAATAGGTTTGGGCAGTATTTTCAAAGAGGAAGTAGGGATTTGGGTCGATGGTTTTGTGGAAATTCCGTTTGATGCCCAAAACCCTAAGAATCAGCAAATTAATATCTACTTAGAGTTGAGCAAAAACAAATGGTTTTTCATCACCCAACGCGGCGATGACCTCAAAATGCTTGCCTCTGATGTGCCTCCTTCGGAGGGAACAAACGACTATGGCACTCCCGAATTTAATGTGGAGGTAGGCAATCCGAAGTCGAAAGACAAGTTTAAAATTGCTGATGCCACCGAAAAAGCTCGTTTCCGCAGTTCTTTCCGCCTGAACTATTTGGGTGATAATACGCCTGAACCTGAACCAGAGAAAAAAGAGGACGAGGAGAAAACAATAGAGGACGAGAAAAAAGACGAAAAAGACGAGAAAGAGAAAAAAGGAGGAGGGTTTTAATGTTGAATTTTGAATTTTTAGGTTTGAGTTGTGTAAATGTAACATACGCTTTAGCGTGTGATTTTTTCCTGAATTTGCAAAGTAAATTCAGGAAAAAATACTATTTAAATGCTTTTTATCAGCCACCGTATAAACCCACACGCTAAAGCGTATGTTACATTTCTACTATGTATTTTTCCTCAGTTTTATCAAAAAACAAAACGAAGTGATAAACTTTGCAAAATAAAGAGTTTTATCATTTCTCATTTTTTGTTTGTTTTATCACTTTTGATGTTTTATCAAAGCAATACCTACTTTGTCAAGCACAAGCAACGAAAAAAATACGAGGGGTTTGTATAAGAAATAGAAAAAATTGCGACCTTTGCGAAATTTTTATCTTGTATAACCCATGAAAACTCTTAGTAGTATTTTTATTTTCCTCTTGGTGGGCTTATTAGCTTGCAACCAACAAAAACCTTCGGCTTATATAGACGTGCCAAAGGTGATGGAAAAATATCAAGGCATGACTGATGCCAAAAAAAACTACCAACAAAAAACAGCCGTTTGGCAAAACAATATAGATACGTTGAAAAGTGAATTGGATAAGGCTTTTCAGGACTATAACAAGGGCGTGGCTAAAATGACTGCCAAAGAAGCCGAACTTTCCCGCGAATTGCTGAAAACCAAAGAGCAACAGTATGGGCAGTACAAAGACAATATTCGCCAAAAAGCAATGGAGGAGGACAGAAAAATGACCGAAGCTGTGCTAACCAAAGTCAATGCTTTTTTGAAAGAATATGGCAAGAAAAAAGGCTATGCTTTCATTTTTGCTGCCAATGGCAATGGGTCTATGGCTTATGCCGACGAGCAGTTAGACATCACAGAGGAGGTAATTGTTCAACTAAACAAAGCATACAAAGGTGAATAACAAGACTTGTTTTGCAAAAATACAGAAAACAATACTTTCCAAGTCTATAAGACTTGGAAAGTTTGTGTTGATTGGTGCAGGTCTGCTCACAGCAACTTGGGCTTGTCGTCCTAAGACTTTATCAGAAACAGAACTGCTGGCTTACGTGAAAGAATCAGCCAATGGCTTGTCTAAAACCTATAACCTCAAACCTTATGAAGTTACGGCTACGCTACGCCCTACAGATTTGGTGGTGCAGCAACTCACAGACCAACAGACCACAGCCAAACAAAAAGATTCGCTGCAAAAAGTCTATGCCAAGTATTGGTATTTTAACGTAGGCTTTTCGGCGGACAAGCAAGACTTGCTTAATGTGCTGCAAGTGCAAAATTACAGCAAGTTCAGCGAAATTTTGCAAGTGATTTCTTACCGAATGCCTACCTATGCCTATTTGACTACTTCGCAGCAAGATACCATTCCTCTTGCAGATTATTCCTATCTACGACTCTATGGTATGACCCGCAGCACAGATGTTTTGCTCGTCTTCGACAAGCAAAAAGCACAGCAAACCGACTGGGTGCAACTCAATATCAACGAATTTGGGGCAGGAATTGGCGACGTGAGGTTAAGATTTAACACAAAAGATTTGGAAAGTACACCCAAATTGCAATAAATTTGCAGAAATTTTAAACAAATAGACTAAACAGTAAAAATAGTGTAGTGTGGGTTTCAACCCACACAAGACACAATTAAAATCTAATACATTTCATTTCTGTAAAAAATTATAAAAAATAACTTTACAAAGTTAAAATGTGTGGGCTAAAGCCCACACTACATCAACAACTAAAATAAAAAACACCATGTTCAATTTTTTCCACCGATATAGAAGACCTGTTGCTGCGGGTTTGTTGGTTACTTTCCTTACCCAACTCCTTACGCCTACTGTGGCTTATGCCCTCACCGCAGGACCTACCTCACCCGAAGCCACCAGCTTTGAGCCTATAGACACTACGGACATGGTAAACTTGGCGACTGGTGATTTTACGTACAGCTTGCCCCTCTTAGAAGTACCAGGACCCGAAGGAGGTTTCCCTATTTCCATGTCTTACCACGCCGACATACAGCCCAACGAAGAAGCCTCATGGACAGGCTTAGGCTGGACTCTCAACACAGGTGCCATCACCCGCATTGTAAATGGATACCCCGATGATGCCTTCGAAACCAAAGGGACAAGAAGGGATTATTGGTCGGGGGGAACAAGGACGAGTTTTAGCATCGGTGTAGTCATAGGACCTGGTGGTGCGGCAGGTCCAAGTTTTGGATTGACTTTTTCTAATGATACCTATACAGGATTTGGTGTAGGTGCTTATTCAGGTTATTCCGTAGGACTTTTTGGAATAGCACAGGCAGAGGGACGAATACAAACAAGTTCGCGAGGACAAACTAATGCAAATATAGGATTAAATAGTACTATAGGATATAATTATGGAATACTCACCGCAAAGGCACAAGCATCTGTTGGAATCACAACTAATTTTGAAACAATAAAAGGATATTCAAATAGTGATGTACTCTATGGTGTTAGCATGGGAAAACTTGGCTCTATGGATGTTTCCATGAATACAGGACAGGTAAGTGTACGAGCTGCTGGTATCAGTGTAAGTGCTGGGCAAACTAATGGGAATTCTGGCAATGTTAGTACCTCCACATTTCAGATAGGAGGTACTATACCAACTCCCTGGGGATTTGGAATTCAATTAGGTTTTAATAGTACAAGGTATTGGATAGACGAAACTTCAGATGTAAAAGGTATTGGCACTTTGCATACAGGCACGCTAAATACCCGTTTAGGTAGCCTAAATTTTTATGACGGTATGAAAGACTATGCTTTTGATAGTTATGATATGCCTGAATTCAATAAGGTTACACAAGTAAATGAGCAGGGCAATGCAGCAAATCATGCAGGTGGGGCTTTTGCTGCCTATGATAGTTACAGTGTGCAAGCCCAGGGCGTGGGTGGGCAAATACAGCCCTACATTTTGAAGCATACCCACACATTTAAACAAAATGTGAAAAAGAAAGATGGAGATGGAAACTGGTTTAACCCCATCACGTACTACCAAAAACCTAATACAGACAAAAAAGTGCAGTTTAGGTTTGCGGGCGAATATGCCAACAACTACAAAGAACAAAACCCCGCTAATATTAGCTATGCCAATTTGTTGGAAAATATGACCTATAGCCCTGCTACTATGCAAGCGGGGGGAGATTATGATGCTCAAAATAATCAACTGGCAGGTACAAAACATATTGAGTGGTTTACCAATCAAGAGATAAGAGAAGGGCAAGCTGCTAACAAAGGCTTTATTCCTAATTATGATATTCCCTATCCCTATCCTTCCAAGGTAAATTATGTAATAAAAAATTCATTTACAGATTCTCCTGATTTTTTCTCACCTATTGAAAGCAATGTGGACAAAAGTATAGGCGGTTTTAGAATAACTAATGAAACTGGTTTAGTTTATCACTTTGGATTAGCGTCTTATAGTTTTGGGTCTTACCAGAAAACAGAAAAAGTTACTGATAAAGATAATACCTATACAAAAATAGACAATCCTGATGCCTATGCGCATACGTGGTATCTTACTGCTATTACAGGTCCAGATTATGTAGATAGAAATAATAATAAGCAGGCAGACGCTGAAGACTGGGGCTATTGGACTGTATTTTCCTATGATTTAAAAGCAACTAATTATCTTTGGCGAAACCCTGCGAATGGAGTTCACAAAGATATGGATACCGAGTTTGAGACCTATTCTTATGGGTATAAACAAGTTTACTACCTTAAAAGTATTCAAAATAGGGAGAACAAAGTAGCATTTGATTTAATAAAACGAGCCGATGGAAAATCAGTTACCAACGAAGTTAAAGGTGGTAGTGATATAACAAAAGAAACTCGTAGGGTGTGTATAAGTGGAAGAAATGATAATTGTGGAACCCCTGACCAGCCAAGAGATTGTTTTATTTGCACTGCTTATGGAAATGTAGATTTAATACGTTTACCAGATATGTCTTATGGATTAAATTCTATTACCTTATTCTCTCAAACAGGTGATATAATAAGAAAAGTGAATTTCGAGTATGATTATAGTCTTTGTCCTGAAACTCTTAACAGTTATGACAAAAATGGGGTAATTACTTCCAACAATATTGGTGATTTGACTAATCCCAACAACCCTATGGTGCAGAATATGAACAACAAATTAGGGAAACTGACCTTAAAAAGTATTAAATTTTGTGGAAAAGGCGGAGTGCAAAGCCTAATTCCGCCAATAGAATTTGACTATGATTTAAAGGAACCTATCTTAGCATCTGGGACTCCTCAGTATGATGGAATGTTGAAAAAATTTGTCGTTACACTTAGTCGTTTTAAAGCAGGAGATTTAGTAAGATTTACCAACTGGGGAAAAACTTATTATGCTTGCTTGTTACCTTCTGATGCTCCCAATAAATTTGCACTCAATTTTTTGGGCAAAAATCAACTTGATATTCAAAACTTGACTTCTCCTATTGAATTTACCGAAACTAAAAACCCGCCCTATCACAAAGATTTTGTAGATGTGTGGGGGAAATATAAGGCTGATTTTGAGGGAGAAAAAAGAGATGGAAACAATATTAGCTATGATTTTGCTCATCAGGCTACCAAATTGGCTGCCCAGTCTAAAGATGTGTGGTCTTTGCGGACTATTACCACCAGTTTAGGTGCAAAAGTTTCTATTAATTACGAATCAGACAGCTACCAAAAATCGGTAGAAAGTGTGCCTATTGTCAGCCTTAGCGAAAAAGCAAAACCAGCCAATGGTATTTTTGAGTTTGCTATTTCAGATACAGATTGGGAAAGTCTCGATGAAAATATTACCAAAGTGAAAGTGAATTTGGTGTATAGTGATTACAAAAGATACGGTGGCAGGTTTGTAAGATGTGGTACTTTAGATGGTGGTGCAGATTATGAGTGTGCAGGCGATTGGCACTGGACTTGTCATGCTCGTGGTTTAAATACTTGGCTTTTATGTGATTATCTTTCGGGCAAATGCCATAATTACTACCTCAGCCACCATGAGGTAGAGATGGAGATAGAAAATAAAGGTAGAAACTATATCAAATTAAAAAATACAGCTTTTAATACCCAATTATTACAACCAAGAGAATTTGATATATCTACTTATCGATTATTATTTGCTACGCCTCCTTTTTGTGCTATACGTTTTGAAGGGTTGCCTTCTTTCAAGTCAGGTTTTATTACCATAGACCGCAATATCTTGCGTTATGGCGATGGGTTGCGAGTGCAGAGCATAGCCGTTGAGCATGATAGCCAAAAAAGTACCACCCATTACGATTATAAATATCCAAAATATGAGGCAGCAAAGAAAGATGTAGTTTCAGGGGTAACTTCTTATGAGCCTACTTATCTGTCTATCAATTTAGAAAATAAAGATGGTAGAGCTGACAACCAAGCAGCCTTGGATAAGATAAAAGCAGCTTTATTGAAAAAACAACTCCCTCGTGTACTTTCCCTCTCCCGCGAAATCCCGCCACCTGCGGTGATTTACGAATATGTAACCGTGAGGCAAAGCACCCAAGAAGGCAACCTTGCCCCTATTTTCTTGCCCGGCTACTCTCGTTACCAGTTCCAGACCTATCAAAGAGAAATGATAGAGGCAGAGCAAACTGTGCAAAGGCAGAATGGACAGATAAACACCCATGCTTACTATGCAGGCAGAACCAAAATCAAAAACAAAACTTCCAATATAGGCAAGTTATTGGCTTCGTATAGTTATGGGGCAGATGACAAACTGCTGGGCGAAGTCCGCTATGACTATGCAGACGAAAATACGCTGCGTACCCAATACAAAAGCCAAGGGATTATAGACCAAAGTTTTAGTGAGTTGAAACTGACGAAGGAAGGTAGCCAACAAGGGGTAAAAAGCAACATCAGCACCCTGACCGAAGTGCCTTCGGTGCTACTGGGGACTAAGGCAGTGGATTATACGACAGGCATCAGCACCGAAACCAAGACCCTGGCTTTTGATTTTTATACAGGGCAGCCTACCCACACCTATACCAAAGATGCTTTTGGCAACGAATTTTTGTCGGTGGCGGTGCCAGCCTACCAAGTCCGCAAGGGAGCAGGGCTGCAATATCCTGAAATGGGTTTGAAAACGACCAACCCCAACAACAAAAATATGCTCACCCAAGAGGGCGAAAGTTATAGTTATAAACTCTATCCCGCAGGAAGTACGGTGGGTAGCCTGACTTTAGACGTGCCAAATCTGGGCAACCGCAGTGCCAACTTGCTTTCTGCGGGTGTGCAGACGTGGAACAACCAATGGGCATATCGCGAATTGCAAAACGGACAATATAATTTGGTGGCTGCCGTAAACGACCAAAATCCTGTTTGGCGAAAACACCAAAGTTACAGTTGGCGGTCTGCCACCATGAACCAAGATGGTACGCACCCCGCCTTTACGCCTTACGATTGGAATGGACAGGCAAATGGACAAGGACAACCTGCGGGTTGGCAGAAAAACGGCGAGCTAACCCTCTACGACCGTTATTCTCATGCCTTAGAAGCCCAAGATGTCAATGGCAATTTTGCTGCGACTAAAATGGGTTACAACCAAAGCAAAGTATTGGCTACGTCCAGCGGCGTGGGCTATAACCAGTTTGCTTATTCGGGTGCAGAAGATATGCCCGTAGATGGTTATTTTGGTGGGGAGGTAAAACAAGGCACAGCCACCCGCGAAACCAATGCTGCCAATATTCACACGGGGCAGTATAGCTTGAAAGTGGCAGCAGGGCAGACTGCTTTTGTTGCCCAAGTAAAACCTGCCCAAAAAATGAAAAACTACCGTTTGAGTGTTTGGGTAAGAGACCCTGAGCAAGTCAAGTTGTATTTTAAAGATGTGGCAACAGGTACTGTAAAATACTACACAGGCAACATAAAAGACATCACAGAAGGCAAATCTGGCAAATGGACATTGCTCAATTGGGATGTAGAGTTTTCTACTTTGTTTGCAGGTTTTCCTCCTACTGAGGTCGAGGTGGGTATAGAGGGACAAGGGACAAGCACTTTTGTAGATGATTTTAGGGTGCATCCGTTGCAAGCCCCCATCATAGCCTATGTCTATGACAACCAATACGGCGAACTCACGCACCTGTTAGATGCCAATAACCTATACACTGCTTATACCTACGACGTGATGGGACGACTAACGGAAGTACACAAGGAGGTATTTAACCAATACAATGCCAGCGGCAGACAGCAGGTCAGCAAGCATGAGTATAATTACAGGACAAATTAGTGAAACCATATAGTGAAACTTTGGCAGTGGCTCTTTTGCCCTGCCAATAGTTGAACGGAGGACTAAAAAAAATGCACAGGCTAAAGCCTATGCTACATAAAAAAACTTTTAAAAAATTTACTACTATTCAGTATGTACTACACAAAAAATATAGTTTCGTTTGTCTTATTTTTCTATTTTTTAGCTTGCACAGCTTTTGCCCAAGGCAAAGGTGGAGTGGGTGGTGGCACAGGAGGTGGTGGAGGTGGCGGAGGCACAGGTTATGGTTTCCCCATTGCTATCAATGACATACAATTTAACTCCACGAGTAATTGCAATTCGCCGAATGGAATGTTGTTAAACATTTCAGTTAGCCCTTTGGCTACTTTGCCTTCTTCTGTTTATGTTTATTGGGAAGACTCCAACGGCAATCAGGGTATGCAGTTAGCACCTGTTACAGGCGAATGGATAAACGCAGGGCAAGTATTAGTAACAGGCTTTCAGGCTGGCACTACGCTGGTTGGTATCAGGGTCTGCCCCGCCAGCTATGCTTATCTTACTGTTTGCTCTTACGACTACACGTCGCCTCACTTTCCTCACACTTTTCCGCATCTTTTGTGTATAGACAACGCAACACCTACGCCCATTACGCAATGCAATGTGGCAAATGGTGGGCTGCAAGTGCAGCTAAACGGAGGCACTAATGGAGCAGCCCATCAGGTGAGGTTGCTCAACAATGGTGTAGATGCTACCACACCTCGCACTGTCAATTTGCAAAATAATTTATTGAATATTAATGACATAGCACATGGTGTTTCGATAACAAGTATAGAAGTTAGAAACTTGACAAACAATGCCATTGGTACTTATAACCTCACTTATACTTGGCAGAGTCCGCCCCAACCCCAAATCAGCTTGGCAACGCCTATCAACTCCGTTTGTGATGGCGAAGCAGGTTTGCAGGTTACGCTGGGCAATGCAGGGGATTTTCAACAAGGTACTGCGTTTTCGGTTAGGCTGAATGGTGGGGCTTTGGTGGCTCAAGCTATGCTGCAAGGCAATACTTTGACTATCAGCAACATACCGCAGAGTTTTGTCTTGTCTTCTGTGGTTGTAACAGAACCAACTACCCAATGTAGTTCGGCTGTTTTTGCGGTTGCTTATACCTATCCTGTTACGAAGTTACTTTTGGGGACTATAACCAAACAAGACCCTGTAAACTGTAATGGCTGGTCGGGTATTAGTGGCAAGTTGCTCATAGGACTGCAAAATGGTGTGCAAGGCAGAGATTATGAGGTATTTATTGGTTCCAATCCGAATGGATTTACCAAAACTTTTTACAACGGTGTATTAGAAGTCGGTAGAGATGTTTATGGTATAGAGTTTTTTCCAGTAGGTTCTCAAATTAGCAACATTCGAGTAAAAGACAAAGTTACAGGCTGCGAGGTAAGTCAGGTTGTGAATATTGTGTTTGAAAAACCAGCTTTTAGCATCACAGGACATTCTAAAATAGAGCCACTTGGTGTCTGCGGGGCAAAAGGAACTTTAATCTTGCAAGTGCCTAACTCGGCGGGCAAAACCTACCGTTTCAACTTGCAAGGCACTATCTATATGTACAGTAACCCTTATCCTATGCCCTACTCTTATCCTTATATGGCAACGGGCAATGGCAACAACGAATTGGTGATAGAAGGGTTTTCTAATGGCACTATCATCACGGGCGTATATGGTGTGTATGGCATGAGTACCCAATGTTTTTATGATTTTTACTACTACCAGTTTACGCAGCAAGTTGTTTTTAATCAAATGACTACTGCACCCGAAATTTCGCGGGTTACGCCCAACCACCCCGCCAGTTGCAATGGAACAGGCAATTTTTGGTTTCACGTCAATACCCAAAACAGTGTACCTGCGTGGAATCAGCCCGAAGATGTGGAGGTAACCATCTTTACACCGCAAGGACTTGAAACTTTTGTGCAGCAGACCAATGGAATTGTTTATACAAGGCAGTTTCCTAACAACACGACTTTATACAGAGCAGAAATCAAAAGACTAAGTTCGGGCTGCACAGCCCTTTGGAATGTGCCTATTACGCTGCAAAGCCCCGACCTGCCGCGTATTTTGCAAGTTCGCCAGCACAAATATACCCGATGCAACGAACCGATGGAGATTGATATTCAGTTGGTTAATCCTAACCCTACGGATACCTACGAGTTCAACTATTTTGTGCCAGGTGGTGGCACGTACACAGGCACAAGACTGCCCGATGGTTGGTATCATATCAAACAGCCTTTTTACACAGAAGGGCAGTATATCCTCAGTTTCGCTATGACCAACGTAACCAAAGGTTGTACTAACTACCAGAGTGGTGTCATTGTCAATTTGCAGAAATATCCGCCTCTTGTTCTAAACAGTGCTACATTGATACAGCCCGAAAAGTGCGAACAAAAAGGTAAAATTGCCCTAAATGGCTACCTGTTTTTGGAAAATGAGCCTTATGAGGTAAAACTAAATGATGTAAGTATAGGGACTTTTACGCTATCCTCACCAAATGCAAATTATATTTTGGTAGACGATGGGCATCCTGCCATTACTAAGATAGAACTCATTGGCAAAAATACTTGTACTCCTGCCATTTTATATACCAATTTGCCTGCGGTGCGAAACCTCAATCCGTTTAAGGTCATTAGCCACCAAGTAACGCAACCAGCTACTTGCGGGGGAATAGGAAGTTTGTCGTTGCGAATAGCAGGGGCAGAAAGCAACCGAACTTATCGGGTAAAGTTTACTGCCAACAGAACTATTCCCGACTTTTTGGGGCAGGTGGTTGGTAGTTGGCAAACCATAACCATGAACAGCTATTTTGCCGATGGCACAGAAATATCGCAGGTGGAGGTAATAGACGAGCAAAACCCAAGTTGCAAAACACCACTCTATGTTTTCAATCCGAAATTGAGAATTGCAAGCCCCTATACACCTATCATTGGCGAGAGAGGAGTAGAACCCTTGCCTGTGGCTTGTGGGCAGTGGCAACTGTTGGTAAGGGCAGACAATTTAGACCCGTCGGGAGCTTATTCGGTACAGTTTAACCTCAATGGCACACCAATGCCGCCTGCACAAGTCGGGTTGATGGGCTACAACGGCAGTGGCTTTGCCAACGGCTACTTGGTTTTTGATGGGCAGACCCAACAGCCTATGCTCTTTACAGAAGCCAGCCAAATTACCAACTTTAAGGTGATTAACTATGCCTATAATTGTGCAGCTACTTGGGGCAATGTAAGTTTTCAGAAAGAATATATAGATTTTAAACTTACCCCTGTGAATCCTACTGCGAATATTGCAACGCGCAGCATGGAAGTGAAGTTTTTTTGGGAGAATGAACCTGCCAAAGACTTGCCCGCAGGCAACTATACGGTCAATTACGAAATCAATAATGGCTTAGACAACCGCAGCACAACGGCTTATTTGGCAGCACAACAACGAATCATCACCTTAAATGGGCTATTGCCTGGTCAAAGGGTGTGCTTGCAAAGCATTACCATAGACAGACCCCTCTGTATAAGAGCAGTGCAGAACACAGATTGTGATGAAACAGCAAATGAAGCACCTTGTGCTTTTGAACCTGACGTAGTAGCAGAAAATAAAGACTACCATTGGATAAAAACCACCACCTACGGCTTTGGCAGTGGCAATACGGCTGCTGTTTTATCGGAAAGCAAAAGCTATTTCGACCAATCGGGAAGTTTGCTACAGAGCCAAAGCAAAGACTTTTTTAACTGCGTGCTATGGGTTACGGAGCCGATGAAAGACCGTATGAACCGAGTGATAGGGCAGACTTTGCCTGGGTTGGTGGAAAATAACCTAACAAACGGAGGAACAGGCTTTGCTTATCAACCTTATTTTGTTCGCAACGAACAAAATACTGCCTATACTTGGCGAGACTATGACGACACGCAGACTCTCTTTAATCCAAAACCTGTTGGCAGTGCTAAAAATACGCTGGGTTGGTATTATAGCAACCAAAACGGCAAAGAGCCATACAGTCCGAAAACTGCCTACCCTTACAGCCGTTTGCAATACTACGACAAGGGGACTAACGAGGTGAAACGCAGCAGCGGAGCAGGCGAAACTTTTAAAATGGGAGCAGGCAAAGAACCAATGAGCAAAAGTTTCCCTGTTAGCACAGAGCTAAACGAATATGCTACGTGGCGAAGCCGTACCTCACCGCTAAGCAAAGAAATTGCCTCTTTTGCTAAATTGGCTACTAAAACCGTGAGCAGAGATGTAAACGGAAAAGAAGCCGTAGTATTTGCAGACAAAACAGGAAAAATGCTGGCATCGGCTATTTTTGAGGGGAATGGGGGCGAAGTCCCATCGGAAACTACGCTACGCCATGAATTGGATTTGCCGTTTTATTGGGTAAATATAGAAGTGGCTACCCAAAAGCCAGCTAATTCCATAGAAACACAAAGCACCATCAGGTTGTACGGAAACTTTAATCATGTCAAAGTATTTGATAGGGAAAACGGCAGTGTGGTA
Organism: Cytophagales bacterium; assembly: GCA_013299115.1. Taxonomy (GTDB): domain Bacteria; phylum Bacteroidota; class Bacteroidia; order Cytophagales; family Thermoflexibacteraceae; genus JAAFKA01. The sequence goes on along the minus strand of JAAFKA010000012.1, from coordinate 6,342 downwards.
TTTGAGGGTAGACTGCGTGATAGCATAGAAATTGCAACGTATTATACTGACAAAGATTCAAAATATCAAGTGCGAAGTGAGGGTAGTTTTACCTTTAAAGTGGGGCATAAGAAAACATCTGTTTATGAAGAACCTGTACAAGGGCAACCTGACCCCAGAGTGGTCAGTTATACGCATACTTTCAATACAACATACACCACCACCCAGTCCCCACGACTCTCTACGGTGCAGTTTCATATACCCGTAGCCCAGCCTACGACGATAAGTATAGAAAATCCTCACACCACACAGGCTACGGCTACCCTTACCGACTTGGTGCAAGACCAACAACTTTCTACCACACCTGCGGTGGGGGGAGGTGTATTCCAAATAGCCTCTCTTGCGGGTGGCTTTTATGAATTGGCATTGCCTACGTATAAAAATTTATTGAATTTTCCTTACCAAGTTGAGTATCAGCCTGTTGTTTTATTGTATAACTACAAACTCTACAACCTCTCTTACACCTTCTACAATGATGCAGGAGGGGTCTATGCAACCGTGTCGCCAAACGGCGTGGCACAGCACCGCAACGAGGGTATAGCTTGGAACAACATAGACAAAAGCACAGCCCTCTACAACTCGGCAGGGCAGGTGATAAGCCAAACAGAAACCGATGCAGGCACTACTCGATACATCTACGCCAAAGATGGGCGTATTCGGTTCTCTCAGTCTGCCAAACAAGCTGCACAGACCAAAATGTCTTTTACAGACTATGACGAGTGGCTGCGTCCTGTGAGGTCGGGCGAAAGATTTTATGTAGCAAGTTTTGAGGCTTTTAACAATGAAACGGCTACCGAAAACCAAGCCACCATTGGCGACCTCTACGTAACAGACGTGGTAAAAACAGGCTATGACTTTGCAGACACCGAATGCCCACGCCAACAGAAAAAGACAGCAGGGCAAGTAGCGTGGACAGAAAAGCTGCACCACAGCAAAACGTGGTATAGCTATGACGACCGTGGCTTAGTAACATGGACAGTGCAACGCATGAAGTTTGGGTTGGGCAATGCCGTAGTTTTTAAAACCTTAGATTATAGTTACGACAAGATGGGCAATGTCTTGGCTGTTACGTACCAAAAAGGGACAACCGAAGAGTTTATCCACCGTTTTGAGTACGACAAGGTGTATAGGCTGGCGAGGGTCTATGTAAAACCCTACGGACAACCTGCCCAACTGCTGGCAACTTATACTTACTACTACCACGGCGGACTAAAACGGGTGGAAACTGGCAACCAACTGCAAGGCACAGACTACGTATATACGCTGCAAGGCTGGCTAAAAAGCATAAACGGATTAGCTCAAAACCAAGACCCAGGCAAAGATGGTGTAAACAACCAATTTGCCCCCGATGTTTTCGGCTCTATTTTGGGTTACTTCCAAAACGACTATCAACCTGTTAGCCTTGAAGCAGCAGCAAACATGGCAACAGTAAGCAGCCCCGCCCAAGCCCTTTACAATGGTTCTATCACCACCAATGCCTGGGCTTACGGCAGCAACGCCAACTTGAGCCAAAACGACCCCAACCAAAAAAGGGCGTATAGCTATGCTTATGACCACAAATACCAACTGAAAGAGGCAAACTACGGCACTTTTACAGGGGCAAACGGTAACTATGGTTTTACAAACTCTACTACCCAAAACTTTTTTGAGGGAGGGCTGACTTATGACCTGAACGGAAACATTAAAACCCTGAAAAGGAATGATGCCAACGGCGTAATACAGGCAAACTATGACTACCATTTTGCGACAAAAGCCGATGGTACAAAAACTAATCAACTCAGCCAACTCAAAAATAACAATGTAGTTCACAAAGACTATTTTTATGACGAAATAGGGCAACTAATCAAAGAAAGCAAAAACGGCAGCGAAATACGCCTGACCTACGACGTAACAGGCAAGGTAACAGCCGTACACGATGGGCAAAACGTGCTAAAAGTTACCTTCCGCTATGACGACAAAGGGCAGCGAATGGAGAAAATAAACTACCAAACAGGCTTGCACACGTGGTATATAAACGATGCAGGAGGGCAAGTGGTAAGGATTTATGAAAAACAAGCCCAAAGCCCCCTAACCCCCGAAGGGGGAAAAATAAAGGATGAAACTCCTTTGTATGGTATGAGCAGGGTGGGTATTTGGCAACAGACCTACGACAAACCGCAGCCCAATGCCTACAGCCCTGTGCAGGGCGTAGCCTTTGCCGACTACATCTACGAGGCAAAAGACCACTTGGGCAATGTGAGGGTTACGTACCGCAGCAACAACGAGCAAGCCGAGCAGACTTACCAGACCATGGACTTGGAACACGAAAATGCCCAAAGCTGGGAACAAGACCACAACGACCTCCGCAATTTCTCCAATAGCAATGCTTGGCGGAGCTATGCCCAAAAACACGATGGCAAATTTTCGCTAAAAATAAGCCCTGTACCGCAGCAGCCCCAACCGCAACCGCAAAAAGTGGCACAGTTTCGCCTCCCCGTCCGCAAGGGAGAGAGATGGACAGCTACGGTTTGGGCGAAGTGGGGAAGGCAAAATGAAAGCCCCCCAGCCCCCGAAGGGGGAGTAAGAAGCCCCCAACTAAAAAGCCCCCAAAGGGGAGTAAAAAGCCCCCCAGCCCCCAAAGGGGGAGTTACCTCCTTGCGTAAAACTCCCCTTTGGGGCGGGGGGCTTTTAGGTTTGGCAGTCAGCACGCCGTTGTTCTTGCCACAAGGCGAAAATCAAGGCTTGTCTTTCAACGTGCTGGCAGCGGTGCCGTTGGCGGTGCAGCTTACCAAATCTTTAAGACTTGCTAAGTCTCAAAGACTTAGCAAGTTTGGGCATAACCTATCGGGTGGCTCGCAGCCACCCGATAGGTCGGATTTCAAACCTGAAACTCCACCTTTTGTAACCGAAAGTGTCGAGGCTTACCTATTAGTCGAACTTTTAAACGAAAAAGGTGAGGTAATTAACCCTGCCTATCGAAAATATTTTGTAACTTCGCAAGATGACTTTACCAAAATAGGCAGTGAGGACAATGAACCTATCGACTTTGGTGACGAGTGTACCCAAACAGGCTTCCTTCGTTTCAGTTTGGTAAACGAACACGAACAGCAGCCAGCATACTTCGATGCTTTTGAGATAGTCCACAAGCCCAATGCCGAAAAGCTTACTGTAACCTCTTGGACAGACTACTATCCCTTTGGCAAGGTGGCAAAAACGGCTTGTTCTGGTGCGGGTGCGTATAGGTATGGGTATCAGGGGGAGTTTGCGGAGAAAGATGGGGAAACGGATTGGAATAGTTTTGAGTTGAGGCAGTATGACTCGGATATAGCAAGGTGGTTGAGTGTCGACCCTTATGGGCAGTATTGGAGTCCGTATGTGGCGATGGGGAATGACCCAGGTAATCAGGTGGATGCTGATGGGGGTTGGAGTGGAGGAGGAGGCGGTGGACAAGGAGGCGGTGGAGGTGAACCTCAATACACAGGTGGCACGTTGCCCGAAGTAACTGTAATTGGCTACCGAGAATCCCCTCCAATGGATTTTGCTATGCTCAGTGCCAGTTTCTGGAGTATGATGCGAGCAGGGGACTCGTATGCAAATGGGAATGAAAATAGTATTTTTGCTAATATTGGTAGGTTTGTTTTTGATGTCATTCCTGCGGGGTCTGCTGTAAATGCTTATTCTGGTTATACAACAGGGCAAAATATTTTTGGGGAGAGTATGGGGGCTACAGGGGTGGCTCTTAATACTGCGGGTGCTATACCTGGCGGAAAGGGTGTTGCTCTGGCTTTATCTCCTTTGACTAAATTGCTAGTATATACTCGGTTTGCCGTTTCGCCCATAGGAAGACAAGTACATCACATTATCCCACAAGGTGTGTATAAAAATTTAAAAAATAGTTTAGACAATATTGGATTTGATATTCATTCCACTAACAATCTGATACCATTGCAAACACCTTTTCATGGTAATCACCCTGCATTAAATACTTCAGTACAAAGTAGATTACAAAGACTTATTGATGCAGGCACTTTAGATGTTAATCAAATTCGACAATTACAAGCAGAATTAAGAATGGAAATTGACGATGCTTTGCAGCGTGGGTATAATACTTTAAACGAATATTACAAATAACAATGAAACAACTCCAATATTTTATCATGCAACATTCCATAGACCCAAAAATAACTGGAATGAAAGATGCCAGTGGGCAAGCACGCATTGTGAGGACTAAATTTTCTAATCCTCAACATTATGACGAATATATAACTTATTTAGTGAGTCTTGTTAAAGATAATTTTCTTTCACTAGGCAAACCATTAAACTTTTCTCCACAATTGGAGTACATGGAACTCTACCCACAAGCAAAATTAACTGATTTTGTTGATTTCAATGATAGCTTATCCACAGGTAGATATTTGGTAAGCCCTACCGCACAACGAGTATTATCGCAATTTGATTTGCCTACTTATGCTTTTTATCCAGTAAATTTGTATCAAAATAACAAATTGATAGAGGGTTATCAATTACTTTACTATACTTTTGCCTTTGAGTTTGAGCAAGTGGTAGATATATCAAAATCTAAATTTTACTTGCAACGTACTTTTAGAGGAACAAAAGTGCCTATTGAGATTAAAAATTATTTTGATTATATCTCAAAGTTAAAACAAAATCCTTTACATATAAATTCCGAAAATATTTTTTTTAATAATCAATTTAAATTTTTAGATTTTTTTTCTATTCAATATCTCAGCATTGATATTTATGTATCGCAACGACTTAAAGAAGCAATAGAGGCAGCAGGATTGACAGGCTTAGAGTTTAAAGAGGCTGTAAATCCAAGTTTTGAGTTTGAGTAGGTGATGAATGTACCCAATTGGGCTTTTTGCGTTTCTCTCTTGTAAACGAACACGAACAGCAGCCAGCATACTTCGATGCTTTTGAGATAGTCCACAAACCAAACACCGAAAAGCTAACCGTAACCTCTTGGACAGACTACTATCCCTTTGGCAAGGTAGCAAAAACGGCTTGCAGTGGTGCGGGGGCGTATAGGTATGGGTATCAAGGGGAGTTTGCGGAAAAAGATGGGGAAACGGATTGGAATAGTTTTGAGTTGAGGCAGTATGATAGTGAAATAGGGAGGTTTACTACCACCGACCCGATGGGTAAGTTTTGGAGTAGCTACGTGGGCATGGGCAACGACCCTGTGAACTTGACTGACCCAACGGGTGGGGAAACCAAAGACTGGTATCAATCCAAATCAGGTGCGGTGATTTGGCAGGAGGGTAATGCAGCTTCTTTCACAGCCAGCAATGGCGAAGTTTTTACAAATATTGGGGCTAATTTTCAGCAAGTACAGAATGGGGTACTCTATACCTATCAACAAAATGAGGTAGTCAGTGTGATGGAATTAGGTGTAGGAGCTATGATGAGTGGAGGTTTACAAAGCCAAATCAATGATTTTAAAGGTAGTTATGTTCCGCAAGACTATACCAAACTTCCTAAATCAACAGGTGCTATTGAACAAAGTTTTCCCGAAGAGTTTTTTATGCCTGATGTGCCTTTGTTATGGATTGCAGGCAAGTTTGGCAAGGCAGCGGTAAAGTATGGGGTAAAAATGTCAGGGTTTGGTGGAAAATTAACAACAGCACAACTAAAAGCTATTTCTTCTTATGAAAAACTAATAGCAGAACATGAGGCTAAACTCAGTGAGTATCTTGCTAATCCTTTAAAATACGATAATAAAGGACATTTGAAAAATGCCCCAAATGATGCCGTAAGGGAAAAAATAATAAATGCAAGAGTACATCATTTGAAGCATGAAATTCAGACCTTTAAAGACAATATTGATAAAATTTTAAACGAATAATAAAGTGAAAATAAATAAGGAAGAACTTTTTTTAATAACAAATATTTTGTTGGAGTTACTTAATGATAAAATATTTGTAGAAATACAAGAGGATTTTTACTGGGATATTTCTCAAAAAGAAATATATAATCCCTATGAAGACCCCAAAAACTTAACTCTTGGACAACTTAGTGATGATTGGCAGGAGTTGAAAAGAATATTAAATGGAACTCATATTCCCGTTGGATATGATTTGAAAAGATTATCTAATATATTAAGGGTAATTAGTAGCAATTATCCTTAATATACTAGTGTTACATCTCATAAATAACCGTTTACTTTATACCTTGCAAGGCTTTCCCCCATATGTCCATTTAAAAGGCTTTGCCATAGTTTGATTGAAGTAGTCAATAAATTTGTTTAGCTTTTCTTTGAGGTCTTCTTTGGAGCTAAAATGTCCTCTTTTGATTAGTTTTTTG
>JAAFKA010000011.1 GCA_013299115.1 Cytophagales bacterium | reverse complement strand
ACTAAAATTCTGCGGGTCGCATCAAAAGTTGTTTCGCCATTTATCCAACCGACCCGAATGCCAGCAAAACCATTGCCTTGCAATTCATTGGTGGCTGATATGCTACTCAACGAATGGGTACAAACAACTTTGGTGTAGTTGGGCGTTGCCAAAGCAGTAGAAGTAATTGTACCGCCAGGCGTGGTAACACTGACCAAACCTGTGGTAAAGGCATCATTGACAACAGCAGTAATGGAGGTGGCACTCACCACTGTAAAACTCCTTGCAGCTACATTGCCAATGCTAACCGCAGTTGCCCCTGTGAAGTTTGTGCCTGTAATGGTAACCGTAACATCTACACCACCAGAAGTTGGTGTAAAGTTGCTCATCGTAGGGGCAGGGGCTCCTATCACTGCCGAACCTGTAAATGTGCCTGTGGCAGCAAAAGGATTGACTGTTACAGTCGGCGTTGGGCTGGCTGTGATGTCCGTTGCACCATAAGTGAAACTTGTACCATTGTGGTAAGCTGGTTTTACAGCAGTGCCACCGACTAACTCACCCGAAGCATAAGTGCCTGATAGTGTGCCTTGTACGCCTGTCAAAGTATTGACTGCTATGTTCCAATAACGGTTTAAGTAGTTGGTTGCGTCTGCACTTGCAAAACGGCTACCTCCCACTACGTTTACGCCCACTGTGCCTGTGCCTGTGGCAGCAGTCATATTGAGTGTTAAGGGAGTGTAGTTAGTAGCATCTCCGACAGGAAAAGTTTTGTTGGCTGCTGCGTTGTAGCTGTGCAACAAATTGCCTGTACTTGCTGCTACCACGTAGCCATTTGCAGCCGAAGCATTGTTAGTTGCCGAAGCCCCCAACGTCAAGTTGTTTGTTCCCAAAACCAATTTGCCTGCATTGGCAAAAGACAAATCGGAGGTTACTGTTAGCGCCTGTTGCAAGGTTTTATTGCCTGCTGCACTAACTTCCAATTTATCTAAGGTGGTGCTTGTACCAAAACTAAGGTTTTGGGCAGTGCCATTGAGTTTGATAACCGAGCCTGTGGCGTGGGTAAGGGTTGCCCCTGCGTTTACCTGCACATCTCCACTGGCAACGATGTAAGCTGCTCCCGATGTTACAATTCGTACAGCCCCATCAGCCCGCACTTGTGCATAGCCCTGATAGCTGAGGGCAAGCAAAGTGGCTATAAATGCTATTTTTTTCATAAAAATATGTGTGTTAAATGAAAAATGAATGTTAATTTTTCTATTTCGTCATTGTTTGCAACCTCCGACAAAATAGAAAAGTTTTTACTGTTACTTATTTGTCAATTCAAAAATAACTATAAAGTTTTTGAAAGTTTATTAGGTTATTTTTTACTACGTAATAATTCTTCTTGTTGTTCATTAGGTGGCGTTGTAAATCTCACTTTTTTGCCATCCCACCACATTGGTTTTGCTTGTTCTTTTAGATTTCCCTCATTAAACAAAACCTGTTTGAGATTATTATCAAATGTTGGGTCTAAAATATCTTTATTGACATTGTTTGCTGTTTTCTCTGTACCACAAGCCAACCAATTAAATTTAATATTGGGATTTTCGCTGTCTTTTGCTGCATTGGCAACAGTAAAACCATCTTTGTCCACACTTTCTATGTATAAATTAGCCCAACCACCAATTGGAGTAAGTGTAATAGTAGGTACACTATTATCGGCTAAAGATTGTACATAGTTTTTATCAAATTCTACCCTTACTTTTCCATTTTCCAACATTGCTGAACCATCTGCATAAATTTTAGCTACATTAGAAGTATTTGCATATTTAGCTACTTTTTGTCCATCTGCATTAACAGCTATCTCTATGTTTTTACCTGTAGTATAGGTATTTCCCATATTATAACTGGCAAATAGGTTTCCGTTAGTTACTAAACCCATCACTTCACCATTTGCCCATGCACCCATTAAATCTCCATAGAAACCTCCTCCAATGCCTACTGCCTGATTTTGGATGACCCTACCTGTCCCATTTGCATAGGCTGCTGACCCATAAACACCATAGTTTATTGAGCCACTATTTCTATATCCAAGAGAACCCCAGTAAGTACCACCTTGCTCGGCTCCTAAAACACCACCAGTCCGTGAATAGTCATTATAACTATGCCCCGCAACTCCAAAAGTATATACATCTCCCCAAAAGTTATATCCACCTGTAGCATTGTTACTAGTATTAATCCCATAACCTGTTCCATCATTTTGGGAGTCTCTGTTACGATAGCCAAGCATACTACTTTGTCCATCACCAGTTGCTGTAAGTTGATTCTTATAGGAGTAAAAACTATATCTAACATCTGGTGGTATACCAATAGAAGTAGCCGTACCAGCAGCATTGTCTTGCATACGAGCATTGGCTAAGGTAGTTGCAGCACTAAATTTTGGATAGAAGTTTGCTGTACCACTACCTGTAACAGCAGCAATGGTTGCCCATGTATTATCTCCTTGCAAATAAGTGGTGGCACTTGGTGTACCTGTAGCAGATAGTTTGCCTAATCCAATGGTTGCATTAGCAATATCAGCATTTACAATAGTTCCATCGGCAATTTTTGCACTTGTAACAGCATTGGCTGTAATCGTGGTAGCCACATTACCTGCTGTGGTTGTAACCTCCCCTGTGAGTGCGGGCATACGACCATTGGGCAAAGTTCCCGAAGTAAGGGCTGCGGCATCTGTGGTGGTGCTTAACAACACCCAAATTGTTCCGTTGTGATAATAAAACCCTGCGGGGGCATCAGTTTGATAGACTAACAAGCCATTTGTGCCTGTGATAGCAGTCCGTTGGGCTGCGGTCATTCTTGGTATCAACACCCCTTTATCGGTGCTACTTACATCTAAGATTGCCGAATTGTCGGCAGCAGCACCCGAAGTGTTGATAGCCACCGATTGGGCTTGGGCAGCAGTGCCAATTCCAAAGACTAAGGCTGCGGTAATAATTAGGTTTTTCATTGAAAAATTGTTTTGAGTTTTGGTAATGCAATTTCCAACCAAAATTACAACTAATTTTGAAGTTATTAAAATTTTGGCAGATATGAAACTAAATTTTTGATAAACAAAATTTACTCTTTCTAAAACTGCTCAAAAGTTGTTTATCCTTTGATAGTTCATAAAACTTACATTGTTATTAGTTCATCGGAATAGCGTAAATATAACTTCCTTCACGCACATTGAAATCAATAGTAGTATTGGTCGTTGCTCTTGCTGCCTGCACTGTTAGTGTACCAGCAGTAGTCGTTGTGATGTAAAAATCTAACAGATTTTTAGGAGACACAGTTAGAGTAGCATTAGTACCAATACCCGCAGTTTCTAAATCGTGAGAACCCGCAGAGCTAAAAGAAGTACCCACAATGACAGAATTACCAAAAGTAGTAACACCATAACCTGTACTTGCTGTACCTGTATAATGTAACCTGAAAGTAATAGCCCCACTTGTTGCTCCCACTCTGTTTACAAAAGCTGCTGTATAAATTGCATACGTTTTTCCTGCTGCCAAATTGATGCTTAGGATATCTGCATAAGTAGGAGAAGTTACGCTTACAACTTGATTGGCTGCTTTGGTTACAAATAAATTAGTGCCTCCTCCGCCCGCAGGTGTCTGCCATGTTGCATTGGTACCATCAGTTTGCAAAACTTTTCCTGAATTACTTGCTTGTGTAGGTAATAAAGCATTTAAAGCACCATTGGCTGTGGTTTGTCCTGTGCCACCATTAGCAACAGCCACTGTACCTGTTACGTTGGCTGCATTGCCAGCAATGTTGCCAGATATTTTTGAACCTGCAATGGCTGCACTTGCGTTAATGTCAGCATTTGTTATTGTTCCGTCAGTGATGTCGGCACTTGTAACAGTGCTTGCAGTTGCCAAAGTTCCTAAACCTAAGTTGGTTCTTGCACCTCCTGCGGTGGTTGCCCCTGTCCCTCCGTTTGTCAATGCTACCGTACCTGTTACATTGGCTGCATTGCCAGCAATGTTGCTACTCCAAGTGGTATTAAAATTGGTGGCATCAACTTTGGTAAGCACCTGTCCTGCTGTGCCTCCTGTAACAACGCCTGCACCTGTTGCACCCGTAGCTCCTGTTGCACCAGTAGCACCTGTTGCTCCCGTCGCACCAGTAGGTCCTGCGGGACCTGTCGCCCCTAATTGTATCCAGTTGGGGCTTGCTGGTGTACCTGCATTGTAATAGTAGCCTACTGTGCCATCTATCTGCCATACGAGTAAACCAGTTGCAGGCGTGGCAATGGCATTTCGTTGGGCTAAGGTCATTTGTGGGAAAAGCACCCCTTTGTTGGTGCTGCTCACGTCTAAAATTGCCGAACTATTGGCAGCAGCACCCGAAGTGTTGATAGCCACCGATTGGGCTTGGGCAGCAGTGCCAATTCCAAAGGCTAAGGCTGCGGTAAAGAGTAAGTTTTTCATTGAAGATGATTTTAAGTTTTAGTAATGCAATAAAATTAGTCAAATGTAAGATTATTTTTGGAATTATTAAATTTATATTGCAAAGCTAAGCCTTGCAATATAAATTTTTATGAAGGACTATTAAATTATCGTATTTGCAAAGGTGCAACTATGGTAGCAGGTAAACCAGCAGCAGCAGACGTAATTGGTGTTAGGGCATAACCTGCTGTACCTGAACTTACACTACATACACCTGAATTTTCTATGCTAACAGCTGTTATAGCCACTGTTGTAGATATTCCATTTGCATCTGGGTTTGACATAGAATATAATGTAGAAGTAACACCTGAATAAGCTAAAAACTTTGAGTACCTTGTAGCTCCTAATGTATTTCCATTATTGAGATAAAGAGTTCCTGTGCAACCAGCACCAGTCCACCATATCTGTTGAGGGACAAAAGCACCATTAAAACCAATTAGTAGAAGGTGCCCTGTCGAGGTCATTATCAGGATATTATTTGCATTTACATTTACAACAGTTCCTAACTTTACATTATTAGCATCATAAACAGCCGTATGAATAGTTGCCCAGCTTGCAGTTGTGCCATTAGTTGTTAGAAATTTATCTGCATTGCCTGTTTGTGTAGGCAAGCTTCCGCCCGCAGGTGTCTGCCATGTTGCATTGGTGCCATCAGTTTGCAAAACTTTTCCCGAATTACTTGCTTGTGTAGGTAATAAAGCATTTAAAGCACCATTGGCTGTGGTTTGTCCTGTGCCACCATTAGCAACAGCCACTGTACCTGTTACGTTGGCTGCATTGCCAGCAATGTTGCCCGATATTTTAGAACCTGCAATAGCTGCACTTGCGTTAATGTCAGCATTTGTTATTGTTCCGTCAGTGATGTCGGCACTTGTTACAGTGCTTGCAGTTGCCAAAGTTCCTAAACCTAAGTTGGTTCTTGCTCCTGCTTGTGTAGTTGAACCTGTACCACCATTAGCAACAGCTACCGTACCTGTTACATTGGCTGCATTGCCAGCAATGTTGCTACTCCAAGTGGTATTAAAATTGGTGGCATCAACTTTGGTAAGCACCTGTCCTGCTGTGCCTCCTGTAACAACGCCTGCACCTGTTGCCCCCGCAGCTCCTGTTGCACCAGTAGCACCTGTTGCTCCAGTAGCTCCCGTTGCACCAGTAGGTCCTGCGGGACCTGTCGCCCCTAATTGTATCCAGTTGGGGCTTGCTGGTGTACCTGCATTATAATAGTAGCCTACTGTGCCATCTATCTGCCATACAAGCAAACCTGTTGCTGGCGTGGTAATGGCATTTCGTTGGGCTAAGGTCATTTGTGGGAAAAGCACCCCTTTGTTGGTACTACTCACGTCAAGAATTGCCGAACTATTGGCAGCAGCACCCGAAGTGTTGATAGCCACCGATTGGGCTTGGGCAGCAGTGCCTATCGCAAAGGCTAAGGCTGCGGTAATAATTAGGTTTTTCATTGAAGATGATTTTAAGTTTTAGTAATGCAATTTTCAACCAAAATTACAACTAATTTTGAATTAGTTGTAATTTTTGATAATAGACTTTTTATATTTTTTGACACTTTGAAAGTTACGATGATGGCTACTTTTAAAGCTAATTGACAAAAATTATTGTCCTTTTATTACTTTACCATTCAAGTTAGGTAATGCAAAGTTGGTTATTCCGTCTCCACCATACGTTATTCCTATAATTGAATACAAGGCAGTATTGGCAGCTATTGATAAGACTTGTCCATTGCATAGTGCCCAGCCACCTCCACTTGGTATAGTGCCAGCAAAGGCTTGGATACTACCAATACAAAAAGTTTCTCCACATAAGCCAGGGTTTGTTGGATAAATTCCTTGGGTTGCAATATAATATCGGATAGTTACAGTAGCAGGATTTTCTGGGGGTGTCTGCCATGTTGCATTAACGCCATTAGTTTGCAAAACTTTTCCTGAATTACTTGCTTGTGTAGGCAATAAGGCATTTAAAGCACCGTTGGCTGTTGTTTGTCCTGTTCCTCCATTAGCAAGAGCTACCGTACCTGTTACGTTGGCTGCATTGCCAGCAATATTGCCCGATATTTTAGAACCTGCAATGGCAGCAGTTCCGCTAATGTCAGCATCTACAATAGTACCATCGGCAATTTTTGCACTTGTAACAGCATTGGCTGTAATCGTAGTAGCCACATTACCTGCTGTGGTTGTAACCTCCCCTGTGAGGGCAGGCATACGACCATTGGGCAAAGTCCCCGAAGTGAGGGCTGAGGCATCTGTGGTAGTGCTTAACAACACCCAAACTGTTCCGTTGTGGTAATAAAATCCTGCTGTGCCATCAGTTTGATAGACCAACAAGCCATTTGTGCCTGTGATAGCAGTCCGTTGGGCTGCGGTCATTCTTGGCACAAGTATACCTTTATTGGTGCTGCTTACGTCAAGAATTGCCGAATTGTCAGCAGCAGCACCCGAAGTGTTGATAGCCACCGATTGGGCTTGGGCAGCGGTGCCAATTCCAAAGGCTAAGGCTGCGGTAAGAATTAGGTTTTTCATTGGAAAAATTGGTTTAAATTTTTATTAGCAAATGTAAGATTATTTTGAGATTATTAAAATTTTGGGGGTTCTAAACCCAATTCTTGATGAATATAGCCTTTTACTTTTTCTAAAATTGCCACCATTTGTACTAATTCCTTTGTTTGTGTGGCATCATAAGCCCTGCTTACGCTGTATTCTTTGTTTTGTAAGATGACAAAAAACCAAAGTCTGCCCAAAGTATAGATACCATACAAAGTTTTTTCGGGTGTTCCATTTATTATTTGTGCATCTACCATCGCAATAAGTAGTTGCCCTAAGGGGTCATTGCCCGAAAATTTTTCAGGCTTGTATTCTTGCAAAAAGAACATTGGCTTTTGTGGTGTTTGTTGCCCTGTGGCAACCACCCATTCCACTCTGCCATTTGCCTCTACGTTTTCGGTGGTTAAGCTAAATAATCTTTGTGTAAAAACCTTGTAATATTTTGGATAATGAAAGTTTATTTCTGCTAACAAGGGGGCAATAAATCCCATTTTTAGCTCGTCTTCATTCCACGTTTCTATATATTCGTCTATCAAAATTTGTAGGCGTGCTACGCCACTTTGTAAAGGTTTTGCATCAGAAACAGCCAGCCAATCTACTAAGGTTGGGTGGTGTTTTGTTCTATTGATAGAAAATTCTTTTTCTACTTCTTCAAAGAGCCACTGCTCAAAAGGTCTTTTTATCATAATTTTGATAGTTTTTGATAATCATCTGGCAAGTTACACAAAAATTATAGGTAGTAACCCTCTCTAATCATAAAAATCTATGACCCATTGCAAAGTTCCTAAGAGCAAGGGTAGATTGTCTAAATACAAAATAGTCAAATCTGTATATAAAGTTTGTTCTTCTAAACGCAAAAAACGCCAAGTTTTGCCGTCTGTTACTGCACCATAAATAATAGCAAGAGGTTTGCCTTCTTGTTCATTTTTTAGCCTTGCTGCATATAGTTGTGCGGCGGCTTGTGGAATTCCTTTGTCTATTAAGCCTATTTTTGCCTCTACAATACACAAAATAGGGGCTTTTTTAGAAAAAGAATGGGTAGTTTTGGCAAAGAAAAAATCTACTTCTCCGTTCAAATTTCGTGTTTTATCCACATTAAGCTGTTCGCCAGAAAACAAAGTAATTTTGTCCTTATTCGCAATTTTAATTTCAGAAAGAATAGGCGAAAGTAGGTGTTCAGAAACAGCTTTTTCTGTGGTCAGTGCCATTTCTGTAGCTATTTCTAAGGACTTTGTGAGCCAAGCAGTCGGCGTGAGAGGTTTTATTAGCTGGTTTTCAAATAACTGCACAGATTTTAGCTGCAAACCCAGCAACTCATCTACTTCTTTGCCCGTATATTTTTTGTATGCCATAAGTTTAAATTGCTTGAATAGAAGTAAGCAAATTTACACAAAAAATTGTTCAAAATCATTGCCAATGAAAACTAATTTTACCTATTCCTCTCTCAGAAGCAAGAAAAGAGAAATAGGCAAAGAAAAGTATGTCAAAAAAATGTAAGGAAGGCAACTTCCTTAAAACTCAATTTGTTTTATCACACACCCACTACCACCACCAAAGGTAATTCCTGCAAGAGAAGAAGCTACACGAATTTTATAAGTACCTGCACTTAAAATGGTACTTACTGTTGCCTGTGGTATCAAAGATATTGCAGCAGAAGAAGCTGTACTACCCATAGCTAATATATTGTTTGAATTATCTGTTATGTAAATATATCTTGCAGCATTAGTAGCAGTTGAACAATCTATAGTAACACTTACTACGGCTGTTTTTCCACTGCTTACTGTAAAAGTAGAGTAATCTGTAATGGTTGTACCAGGCGTAACCGTAGTAGTTACGGTGTTGGTTGAATAAGTACCGCCACCTCCGCCACTTGGCGTTTGCCACGTTGCATTAGTGCCATCTGTTTGCAGCACTTTGCCCGAATTACTTGCTTGGGTTGGTAATAAAGCATTTAAAGCACCATTGGCTGTTGTTTGTCCTGTTCCTCCATTAGCAAGAGCTACCGTACCTGTTACGTTGGTTGCATTGCCAGCAATATTGCCCGATATTTTAGAACCTGCAATGGCAGCAGTTCCGCTAATGTCTGCATCTACAATAGTACCATCGGCAATTTTTGCACTTGTAACAGCATTTGCTGTAATCGTAGTAGCCACATTACCTGCTGTGGTTGTAACCTCCCCTGTGAGGGCAGGCATCCGACCATTGGGCAAAGTCCCCGAAGTGAGGGCAGAGGCATCTGTGGTGGTGCTTAACAGCACCCAAACTGTTCCGTTGTGGTAATAAAACCCTGCTGTGCCATCAGTTTGATAGACTAACAAGCCATTTGTGCCTGTGATAGCAGTCCGTTGGGCTGCGGTCATTCGTGGAATGAGCATACCCTTTGTAGTGCTGCTCACATCAAGAATTGCTGAATTGTCGGCAGCAGCACCCGAAGTGTTGATAGCCACTGATTGGGCTTGGGCAGCAGTGCCAATTCCAAAGGCTAAGGCTGCGGTAAGAATTAGGTTTTTCATTTGGAAAAAATTGTTTAAATTTAGTATAAACTTTACAAGCCAAATTCAAAATTATTTTTGAAATTATTAGAGTTTATAAATAATTACAAGTAAATAATTTTTCTTTTTAAAGCAAAAGTTCTTCTGAAATTGTAAAGGGCTACTGCTATCGTAAATACGGTATTTTTAGTTTCTTCTATGTAAGTTCTTATTCTTTCTTTCACAATTCTAAGGATTTTTACGTGAGCAAAAATATTTTCTATTTTTACTCTTTCTCTGCTTTGCAATCTGTTCTGTACTTTCTGTAGCTTGGTCAGGGATTTTTTTTTAGGCTTTTTGTGCGGCATGACAACTATGGTTTCAGGAAGTTTCCAACCATAAAACCCTAAATCTGTTAGTAAAGTACATTTTTTAGTGATTAACAAAGTGTCAGCTAACAACTTATCGTGTACTTTTCCACGAAAAGTAGGGCTTACAAAGACTATCAGCCCATCTTTATTCGTGATGACTAAGTTTTTTATCGTATGCTGTTTTTTTTTCCTGTGTAAAATTCTTCTTGCTCATAAGTATCTCGTTGCACGGTTCTTTCTGTCACATCTACCAGATACGTTTCTCCTGTTTGCAAAACCTCGTTGATTTGATTGACATTTTGTTTTGCTTTATATTGATGTAATGTTTTTTCTAAAATAGGTAATAAAACTTTTATCCACAAAGCACACATTTCTTGACGAAGTCCAAAAGAAAAAGCTAAAAACTCTTGTGTTGGATTTTGTCGCATCGGCGAACCGTTATGGTAAACCAAAATAAAAAAAAGTTTTTCAGCACTACTATCTAAAATTTTTTCGCCTCTGGGACTGTATTTGTTGTAGCGAGGCGTGCCATCGAGGTTATATTTTTCAATATAACGGTCAAAAGCAGATTCAAATTTGCTTAACAAGCCTCCAAACTCTTCAGGAAGTAAGGAAGTTAAAGCACGAAATTGCTTGGCATCTTTTAATAAGTCGTTGATTAGCAATGAATTAGATGATTAGTGAAAATAAAAATACAAAATTTTGCAAAGGTAACAAAAAATTATTGATAAACTCTACTATAAATAAAATTGTAATTTCCAATGGCAAAGTACATTAATCCATATACCGATTTTGGTTTCAAAAAACTCTTTGGAGAGGAAGGCAACAAAGACCTTTTAATTGATTTTCTTAATCAATTATTGCCTACACATCATCAAATTGCGGACTTAAATTTTCGTAATGTTGAAAATTTGGCTGATTTATCTACGGAAAGAAAAGCCATTTTTGATGTACATTGCAAAGCAGTTTCAGGCGAAAGCTTTATTGTAGAAATGCAAAAGGCGAAAATAAAATACTTCAAAGACCGAAGTTTATTTTATGTTACATTTCCTATTCGAGAACAAGCGGAGTGCCGCCCAGCCCAAAAAGGGGAATGGGATTTTAAATTAGAGCCAATTTACTTTGTGGCTGTGCTTGATTTTGAATATGACGAAGCAGAGGAAAAACGCAAATTTAGACGAGATATTTCTTTGAAAGACCAAGATGGAGATTTATTTTTTGATAAACTTCATTTTAAGTTTTTACAAATGCCTTTGTTCAAATTACAGGAAAGTGAATTAGAAACTCATTTTGATAAATGGTGTTATTTTCTAAAAAACTTAGAAAACTTCGATAACATTCCTACCATTCTAAACGAGCCAATTTTTCAGAAAGCCTTTGAAACGTCAAAATTATCGAACCTAAGTCCAGCACAAAGAAGTATTTATGACGAAAATCTTATTCAGTATTGGGGAATGAAAAGTGCTTTGGAAACAGCAGTTGAAGAAAATAAAATTGGAATTACAAAAAATGCAATTTTAGAAGGTGCAAATAATAAATTTATTGCTAAAATAACAGGTTTAACGGTTGAAGAAGTTGAAAAGATACGTTCCGCAATGAACAAATAAAACTGTGTGCAACATTGTGTTTGCGAAAGGCGGGCAGAAGTGCTTTATTGAAGTATTGGAAATTTATTTAGCTTTTGTGCTTTGAGAACTTTGGTGCTGTTAAGTTCCACCCTTCCCAAACATCTTTCCGTTAGGCACAATTATAAAAAGGTATCTAACGGACACAACACCAAAAGTCTAAAAATTCAGGTGGCGAAAACTGAAAAGTCGACAGAGTAGGTACAAAATTCTTACAAAAAAAAGGTATGGATGAATTAATGTGTAATGTTTGTAACAAGTGGATACATAAAAATATCCCTGTTTATCGTTGTGTTTCTGCATACGAAAAAAATACACATAGTGGCAATGGTTGCCATATTTGTCATAACTGTTTCAATCAAGCAGCAGACTTTGCAGACGCAAAAGCATTTAAAGAATTATTTGGTGTTTCATTAAGAAATTGGCTAAACAAACCAGCACATTGTTCTATTTATGCAGGGAAATTGGAAAAACTGTAACTGATATGAACTTTTTTGTTACTATAGTCAGAATACCTTTTGGAATAGGTTTTGTGCTAATTTGTACATTATTTTGGTGGGCATTGCTTATTCCAGAAGGAATTCTGTTTTTAATTTTAATAGTCCCAGCAAGTTTATTTATGGATAGAGGTGGTATTAGAAACTCTTAGATGGGCAAATTTCCTAATTCCATCCGAAATTGGATTAACTCTTTGCAAGGAATTAAAATATGGGTTTTTGAGGAATAATTTTTTATTTTTAGTATCTTTGTAGTAGAAATTTAATCTTGAAATCCTATGCAATTTGCTGATATAAAAAATGACATTGCCTTTCGCAAAATCTTTGGTAACGAAAACAAAACTGAAATTTTAATTTCGTTTCTCAATGCGGTTTTAAAATTGGAAGGAAATAAGAAAATTACTTGGGTTGAAATTACAAACCCTTATCAATTACCTATTGTCTTGGGTGCAAAATCTACTATTTTAGACGTGAAGGCAAAAGACAAGATAGGCAATGAGTATATTGTCGAAATGCAAGTTACGGACAAAATTGGTTTTGCCAAAAGAGTGGTTTATTACAGTGCCAAATCTTATTCTGCCCAACTTAATGCAGGTGAAAATTATTATCAATTAAAGCCAACTATTTTTATTGGTATCTTGAATTTCGTTTTTTTGGAAGGTGAGAATTATTTATCAAGGCATCTAATTTTGGATGCAGAAACAGGAGAACACAAACTCAAAGATTTAGACTTCAATTTTATCGAATTGCCTAAATTCAATAAAACGGAACAAGAATTGCAAACTTTGGTAGAAAAATGGGTTTATTTTATCAAAAATGCAGAAAACTTAACCGTAATTCCAGCAGGTTTAGAAGATGAAGGTTTAAAATCAGCATACACAGAAGCAGACCGACATAATTGGAAAAAAGAAGATTTAGAGGCGTATGAATATTCTCGTATTCGTGAAACAGACGAAGTGGCAGAAAAAATGCTTGTTATTGAGAAACGGAACATTGAATTTGCTAAGTCTATGTTAGCAGACAACGAGCCTAACGAAAAAATAGCAAAACATACAAAACTAACAGTTGAACAAATAGAGCAACTGCGTAACGAAATGAACCAATAACTGTGCCTAACATTGTATTTATGAAAAAGGGGCAAAAGTGCATAATTTGGGCTAAGGTGCTTTTTATGGGCTTTTGTGGTTTATTAAACAGCAGTTTCAACAAGTAAAGGACAAGAAGTATTTTACAAAATTGGTTATGAATACCAAACGGACAAAGGTTATTTATTGTTTAGAATAAAAGTAAAAGAAAAAGAAGGAAAACTGCTGATTAAGTCTTTTAATGGAGAAATTGTCCAAGCCCCTTTATCCGAATTAACAAAATTTACGTTTGACAATAAGTCCTTAGTTCAATACACTTTCCTATTCCTTAGTTTTCTAATACCTATTTTTGTATTTACAACCTTTGTAATTATGTTGCTCAGTAAAATGACAACAAAACAAAAATTAATATGGTCAGCAATCATTTTAATTGTCGCATTACCTAAATTTTGGATAAATTGGAATAGTGACGAAGGAGATTTTCAAATCTTAAATATAAGTTTTTGGGGTGGAGGAATGACTAAACCTAACTTATTTTCGGCTTGGCTAATATCTTTTCATATTCTGATTGGTCGTTAGTTTACTGGTCTAAACGGAAAAAATTAGTAAAAGTAGAAGATAATGAAAATACAGAAAACCTTGCAAACGAATAAAAACGGCAGGCAACTTGGGCTTGGCGAAAGCGGGGCAAAAGTGCTTTATTGAACTTTGGAATATAAATGGGGCTAAATTACTTTATTTGGGCTTTTATGCTAAGATTTCCCCGCCTTCGCCAAGCCTTTTCCGTTGAACAAATTTCGTTGCTGCGCAACGATTTTTTTTGCAACTTCGCAAACCCAACGAGCCGTTGGTAGTCATTTAAGAAACAATGAATTCATACGAAATCATAAAAAATATACATAAAGTCGGACATCGCATTTCAGGCGTAGTTTTAGGACACGAAAGATTTGAGTATCAAGGCTTCGTAACTTATCACGTAGAAGTTGAAACACAATCTAAATATAAATCAGTCCTGACATATCACTCTGTTGAATATAATTTACCATTGACAGAACATTCAATTCCTCAAATCGGAACAACAGTTGAAATGGTTGTAAGAAACTTTGTTGATGATACGCAAACATTATATTTAAGTGCAAAACCATCTGATTTAGAGGAAACAGAAATGAAATTACACGAAGATTTTTACAAAGTTGTTGAAACTATCAAAGAAGGTGCTATAATAGAGGGGAAAATACGAAAAGTTGTACCATTTGGACTTTTCATTGAATTATTAGATTGTCCATTTATTGGACTTATTGACATTGGACACTTTGCTTTTAACGGAGGAGAAAAACTCCCTATCAACTTTTCAAGTTGGGCAAAAGAAGGAGATAACATAAAATGTATTGTTTCATATTTTAGGTTTGACAACAGACAAATAGGCTTAGGTTGGTTGCCTGACGAAACAAAATAAACGAACCACTAACATTGGCTTGGCGAAAGCGGGGCAAAAGTGCTTTATTGGACTTTTGAATATGTATTGGGGCAATGTATTAAATTTGGGCTTTCGTGCTGGGTTGCCCCACCTTCGCCAAGCCCTTTCCGTTGTTCAAAATGCGAGGCTACGCCTCGCATTTTGAACAACGAGTCGTTGGGTTACACTCAAAGCTGTGCGAAATTTAAAACTAATATGCGAGAAACTGAAAACAAGATACGAAAACTCTTACGTAGTGGGACTGACAAATTTGATGAAGTCTTTGAACTATTAGAGGTAACCATAGATAGCAAATCTAAGGTTTATCAAGAAATTATTACGATAGAAGGTTTGTTTCGCACTATTGGAAATCAAAGAAGGCGAGATGAAATTTCTATTGATGATTATAATAGAGGCTCGCAGAGAATAAGTAACAATATTAAACTCCTACGGAGTTTTGACTAAAAAAATACACTCGTTTGCTATCGCATCGACGAACCGCAAGGTTGAAGCCGCAATGGAATTGTCCTAACGGACTAAAAAAAGTAATTTTAGCGAAGTTATTTTTATAACTTATTGTATAACAAGTAGTTAGATACTTAAAAAAATCTGTAGAGTTTTCAGTTCCTCTGCCTCTTTTTCCTCTTCCAAAAATTCCTAATGAGGGTTGCAACATTGCTTGTGTGATGCTACGCAGGAGAATAACAAATAAAACCCCGCCAATTCTATGCTACTTCAAAATATTTGCTACCTTTGCAGCAAATTTAGCCACCAATAAAACAGCACACCACAAAACATTGCTTTGTTTATGAACTATCACAATTCAATTATTGACACCATTGGCAACACGCCACTTGTGAAACTCAACAAGGTTACAGAAGGAATTAAAGGCACTGTACTTGTAAAGGTCGAATATTTTAATCCAGGTAACTCTATCAAAGACCGTATAGCCCTGAAAATGATAGAAGATGCTGAAAAAGAAGGCAAACTCAAAAAAGGTGGCACCATCATAGAAGGTACATCGGGCAATACAGGCATGGGCTTGGCTTTGGTAGCCGTAGCGAAGGGCTACAAGTGTATTTTCACTATGGCAGACAAACAGTCTAAAGAAAAAATGGACATCTTGCGTGCCGTAGGTGCAGAGGTGGTGGTCTGCCCGACCAATGTAGAACCCGAAGACCCACGTTCTTATTATTCGGTTGCTCGCCGTCTAAACAAAGAAATTGTAAATTCTATTTACCCCAACCAATACGACAATCCTTCAAATTCGGTGGCTCACTACGAAACTACAGGTCCCGAAATTTGGAAAGATACCGAAGGCAAAATTACACATTATGCTTGCGGTGTGGGTACAGGTGGCACCATGTGCGGAACTGCCAAGTTTTTGAAAGAAAAAAAGGCTTCTATCCAAACCATTGGCATAGATACTTACGGCTCGGTATTTAAAAAATACAAAGAAACAGGAATTTTTGACAAAAACGAAGTCTATCCTTATCTCACCGAAGGTATAGGCGAAGACATCATGCCCGCCAACGTGGACATGAACATGATAGACCATTTCATAAAAGTTACAGACAAAGATGCTGCAATTATGGCACGCCGTTTATCTCGTGAAGAAGGGTTGTTTGTGGGTTGGTCTTGCGGGTCGGCTGTTTTTGGTGCTTTGGAATATGCCAAACAACACCTGAAAGAAGGTGATGTAATGGTTATTATCTTGCCCGACCACGGCACAAGGTATTTGGGCAAAGTTTACAATGATGTGTGGATGCGTGACCATGGATTTTTGGAGGAAAGAAGTTTTGCTACGGCAAGAGATATTATCAAACGCAAAAATGGCAAATCTGATTTGATTACGATTTCAAAAACCATGACCTTAGCCGAAACCGCCAAAGCCCTAAACAAAGCTGGTATTTCGCAGATGCCTGTATCTGATGGTAACGAAATCGTAGGCAGTATTTCAGACAGCAAAGTGTTGAGCCTGTTGATAGAAGAACCCGAATCAAAAACTCGCCAAGTGAGTGAGATTATGGACAAACCTTTTATCTTTGTCGGCTTAGACAATACGGTAGATGCTTTGTCCTCTTTGATAGACAAACACAACAAGGCTTTGCTTGTGCGTGATGAAACCAATCAGGTGCATATCATTACCCAACATGATTTGCTTATGGCTTTGACGGCTTAATTTGGTATCAATTTTCCACACAAAACTATTTAACCGCAAAGAAAAAATAATATTTGCGTACTTTGCGGTTAAGTTTAATTATTTCACTCAACTACTTTACGGTTTTATTTAAGAACAACCTTATAGCTTTTACTGTTACTTTAAGGCTTTGCAAACCAATTTCTGAACTGCTAATGACTTCACTCCCAGAGGCTTTGCCCTCTACCAAAGGATTTATTTTGCGGTCATAATCCAAAACTAAAACATAACACTGCGAATATTTTTGCAAGTTTCCCCCTTTAAAATCTGTTATCAAACCTGCATTTGCTCCACCTCCAAAGGCTGTAAAGTCAAAAGGTTTGCCGTTTAATTCGTTTAGTTTTTCTATGGTCGTGCCAATAGTTATGCCCTCTGCTACTATCCATTTGGTAGTAGGTTTAGTAAACAAACACACATTGGGATATTGTAGCAACTCCTCGTTGTGCCATACAATTTGCAATTCATTTCTTTGTCCCTCAAACAAAATAGTTGTTGCATACGGTTTGCCAGACAAAGTATCGCGGTAAGTTTTCACATTTGCCTTGCCATACAGCCCAATGAGGTCTTTTTCAGACACTTTGTTGTGGACTTTGCCAAAACGGACACAAGGCTCAAAAGAAGTATCGAGCAAACTATCTGCAAAGATTTGTTTAGCTGCTATGTCTTCCAAACTTTGGATTTCTTCTCTTGTGTTTTTTTGACTATTGCAAGCCCAAGACAATACCCCCAACATCAAAAGATAAAAATATTTGTATTTCATGGAGTTTTTATAATTAATCTAATAGTCCCCAAATGTACCTAAAACCGAAACAAACTTACAAAATAAGCACAAAAGTACAAACAAGATACAGAAAGATTTTTTGAACAGTAGAGTTTATGAATAATTTTCTAAAGATGTCATTTTTCAAAAAAATGACATCTTTTTTTTAACCTCATAACAAAAATTTATTCATAAACTCTAATATACAAAAAGGCTTTTATACTAAACTTTTTTTTGCTACTCAAAAAAAAATACCTACCTTTGCAAGCATTTTAAAATTTTCAATTATTTATTTCAACACCAATGTTTAAAAAACAACTTGTTGTAGGATTAGCTTTTGCCTGTGCATTGGGCATGGCTGCCTGCAAAAAAGACGGAGAAGGTGCTTTAGGCACTACTTTTCGCAAAGATGTAACAAGTGATAAATTTCCTGTCGGCGGCGACTATATAGAAATGAATTACGAATTGTATGTTACAACCCCAAGTGGCAAAGACACCTTGCTCAATTCCAGCTTAGTAACACCAGGTCCAGACAGAATGATGGTGCGTGATACAGCAACCTTCAAAGGTGGTTTTGAAGAAGGATTTAAGAAACTCAACGAAGGAGATAGCGTAACTTTTACGATGTCTGTTGATTCATTGTTCCTCAAACAGTTTCGCCAGCCTACTTTGCCTCCCTTCATTAAACCAGGGTCTATGGCTCGTTTGGAATTAGGTTTGGTAAAAATTATTACCAAAGCCGAAGTGGAGAAAATCATGGACGAGCAAGAAAAAGCCTACATGGAAAAAATGAAGCAAATGCAAGAGCAGTCTGAAAAGCAAAAACCTCTTGACGAGCAAAAAATAAAAGATTATTTGGCAAAAAATAATATCAAAAATGCCAAAAACAAAGAATCTGGCTTGTATTACGTAGTAAAATCTGCGGGCAAAGGAAACGACATCAAAGCTGGCGATACAGTGAGTGTGATGTACACAGGCAAATTGTTGGAAAATGGCGAGCAGTTTGACTCTAACATAGGCAAAGACCCTTTGACTTTTGTTGTTCAGGCAGGTATGATGATACCAGGATTCGATGAAGGCATGACTGCCCTCAAAGAAGGTGGAAAAGCAGACCTTTATTTGCCTTCACACTTGGGTTATGGCGGACAAGGTAGCCCTCCGACTATTGCACCTTTTGCCTCTCTCAAATTTGAGGTGGAAGTAGTAAAAGTAAAGGCAGCAAAGAAATAGTAAGTTCTTGGTGCTGTAACATACGCTTTAGCGTGTGATTCCTACTCAATTTGCAAGGCAAATTGAGTAGGAATTTTAATTTCATATTTCATACATACGATTTCATAT
This sequence comes from Cytophagales bacterium, assembly GCA_013299115.1. Taxonomy (GTDB): domain Bacteria; phylum Bacteroidota; class Bacteroidia; order Cytophagales; family Thermoflexibacteraceae; genus JAAFKA01. The sequence goes on along the minus strand of JAAFKA010000011.1, from coordinate 149,534 downwards.
CTATTTTAAAGCAATGAAAAAAATATTTTTTATGGTACTTTGTTTGTTTTGCACCTCCGTTTTGGTGGCACAAACCAAACCTAAAACGACCCCAAAAGCAAAAACAACAGTAAAAAAAGGTACAACAGCCAGCAAAGGAAGTAGCAAAGGCAAAAGTAGTAGCAAAGGCAAAAGTAGTAGCAAAGGCAAGAAATATGTTAGTACCAAAGACGTTTGGAAAAAAACACCAACAGGCTTAAAATACATTCACCACATTGCCAACACAACACCCAAAGCCCAACTGAATGATATTTTGGTGCTACACTATGTTATGACTGCCCAATCAAACGGCAAAGACAGCATCATTCGCAATACTTTTACCGAGCCTGTGCCTTTTGCCGTAAAAGTGATGCCACCTTCGTTTAAAGGTAGCTTGGAAGAAGGTTTTACGATGCTTGCTAAAAACGACAGCATCAGTTTTTCAGTCAAAGCAGATTCTTTGTTTAAGCAAGGCTTTCCGCCTTTTGTGGACAGAGGTTCGTCTGTTCGTTTTGATATGCGAATTTTAGACCTTACAACAGAACAGGCTTTCACAGAGGCACGTCACAAGGAAATGGAACAAAAAATTGGCGAGCAAAAAAGCAAAGATGAGGAAACTATCAAGCAATATTTGCAAACCAACAACATTACCAATTTCCAAAAAACAGAGTCGGGCTTGCATTATGTCATTACGCAAGCAGGCGAAGGTGAGGCTCTCCAAACAGGCAAAAAAGTTGGCGTACATTATTTAGGTAAGTTGCTCAATGGCAACAAGTTTGATTCCTCTTACGACAGAGGACAACCCTTAGAATTTAACTACAATCAAGGACAAATGATAAAAGGTTTTGACGAGGGCGTAGGTTTTCTGAAAAAAGGTGGCAAAGCCGTTTTGTATATTCCTTCTCACTTGGCTTATGGCGAAAAAGGTGCTGGCACTATTCCACCTTTTTCAGTCTTGATTTTTGAGATAGAATTAGTAACGGTGGAGTAGAAAATTAACAACTTTACCAACCCCGCAAGAGTTTTAAACTCTTGCAGGGTAGTTTAAAATTACTTTTGCAAGAAGTCTAATAAAAAAAATCAAATTATTTTGTTTCGAATGATAAAATCTACATTTTTGCATTGCCATTAGTGGGCAAAGCAAGGAGTATATTTTAAGTTGTATTTTTTAGCTCATTCAAAACATAATTTATACACAATACAATGGTACAAATAAGACCAGATGAAGTTACAGCCATCTTGAGAGAACAACTCTCAAACTTCAAAACCGAAGCAGAATTGCAAGAGGTAGGCACTGTACTCCAAGTAGGTGATGGGGTTGCTCGCATCTACGGATTGACCCAAGTACAATCAGGTGAGTTGATAGAGTTTTCAAACGGCTTAGTCGGCATGGTGTTAAACCTCGAAGAAGACAACGTGGGTGCTGTATTGCTCGGTGATTACAGCGAATTGAAAGAAGGCGACAGTGTAAAACGTACCAAAAGAATTGCCTCTATCAAAGTAGGTGATAGTATGTGCGGAAGGGTTGTAAACACATTGGGTATTCCCATCGATGGCAAAGGCCCTTTGACAGGAGATTTGTACGAAATGCCGTTGGAAAGAAAAGCACCGGGTGTTATTTACCGCCAACCAGTAAATGAGCCTTTGCAAACAGGTATCAAAGCCATAGATGCAATGATTCCTATTGGTAGAGGACAACGTGAGTTGGTAATTGGCGACCGTCAAACAGGCAAAACTGCCGTTGTGATTGACACCATTATCAACCAAAGAGAGTTTTACGACAAAGGAGAGCCTGTATTTTGTATCTATGTAGCCATAGGTCAAAAAGCCTCTACTGTTGCTTCGGTGTGTGCAGCCTTAGAAAAAGGTGGTGCCATGCCTTACACAGTCGTAGTAGCTTCGGGTGCTGCCGACCCTGCTCCTATGCAGTTTTACGCTGCTTTTGCAGGTGCTGCCATTGGTGAATATTTTAGAGATACAGGAAGACCAGCCTTAGTGGTGTTTGACGACTTGTCAAAACAAGCCGTAGCTTACCGCGAAGTTTCTTTGTTGCTTCGCCGCCCGCCGGGTCGTGAGGCTTATCCTGGTGACGTATTCTATTTGCACAGCCGTTTATTAGAAAGGGCTGCAAAAATCAACGCATCAGACGATATTGCACAACAAATGAATGACTTACCTCCTTCTTTGAAAGGAAAAGTAAAAGGTGGTGGTTCTTTAACGGCTTTGCCTATCATAGAAACGCAAGCTGGTGACGTTTCGGCTTATATTCCAACTAACGTAATTTCTATTACAGACGGTCAAATTTTCTTGGAATCAGGCTTATTCAATGCAGGTATTCGTCCTGCTATCAACGTAGGTATTTCGGTATCTCGTGTGGGTGGCTCGGCACAAATCAAGTCTATGAAAAAAGTTGCGGGTACATTGAAACTCGACCAAGCACAGTTTAGAGAATTGGAGGCTTTTGCTAAATTTGGCTCCGACCTCGATGCTTCTACTAAATTGACCATTGACAGAGGAAGAAGAAACCTTGAAATTTTGAAACAAGCACAGTTTTCGCCTGTAAGCGTAGAAAAACAAGTAGCTATGATTTATGTTTCGACCAAAGGTATGATGGACAAAGTGGCTATCAACAAAGTAAAAGCATTTGAAACTGCATTTACAGATACTTTGTCGGCTAATCACAAAGGTATTTTGGAGAAACTTCGCAAAGGCGTAATAGATGAAGAGGTGGAAAGCACTTTGAAATCTGTAGCTACGGACATGGCAAAAAGCTATGCGTAGGTAGCAAATAAGATAATAGTTTAGGTGGTTTCGGTTGTAAGCAACCGAAACCACTTTTTTTTTTGAAAAAAAGTTGCAAAAAAATTTGTAGCAACAAAAAAAAATGTAACTTTGCAAACATTTTTCAATCGTACACCCAACTCATTTTTAACACTCAAAAAAAATGAAAGTAAAAGCATCTGTTAAAAAACGTAGCGAAGATTGCAAGGTCATCAGACGCAACGGTAAAGTGTACGTCATCAATAAGAAAAACCCTAAGTTCAAACAAAGACAGGGATAATCAGGGATTTCCTTTGATTGCGTCATTTTCAACGTATTTAAAAACAAAAAAAAACTATGGCAAGGATTTCAGGCGTAGATATTCCAGACAATAAGCGAGGCGAAATAGCTTTGACTTATATTTTCGGAATTGGTCGTGCTACCTCACAAAAAATCTTAGCAAAAGCAGGGATTGATTTTAACAAAAAACCTGCCCAATGGACTGATGCGGATTCGAAAGCAATTCGTGATATTATCAACAGTGAATACAGAACCGAAGGTGCACTTCGTTCTGAAATCTCGTTGAGTATCAAACGTCTGATGGACATTGGCTGTTACAGAGGCTTGCGTCACCGCAAAGGATTGCCTGCACGTGGACAAAGTACAAAAAACAATGCCCGTACTCGCAAAGGTAAACGTAAGACAGTAGCTAAGAAAAAAGGAGCAACCAAAAAGTAATCGCAAACCCAGTAAGTATGCTGTTATGTGCAGCCTAATCAAGCTGTTAGGCAATTTATATCAGCCCTTACCTCAACTGAAAAACATTTATGGCAACACAAGCTGCAAAGAAAAAAGACAAGTCAAAAAAGAGAGTGGTGGTTGTGGAAGCAGTGGGTCAGGCTCACTTAAGGGCTTCGTTCAACAACATCATTATCTCGATGACCAACATGGCAGGACAAGTAATTTCTTGGTCTTCTGCGGGCAAAATGGGCTTTAAAGGCTCAAAAAAGAACACGCCGTATGCTGCTCAAATGGCTGCTTCGGAGTGTGCCAAGGTAGCCTACGACTTAGGACTTCGCAAAGTAGAAGTTTTTGTCAAAGGACCTGGTGCTGGTCGTGAGTCGGCTATCCGTACCATTCAGGCTGCGGGTATCGAAGTTACAACCATCAGAGATGTAACGCCATTGCCACACAATGGTTGCCGTCCTCCCAAAAAACGTAGAGTATAATCCGTATATTTGCCTTTAGGCGAATGAAAAAATAACGTGCAAAGGGGTTGCTACAACCCCAAGACACTTTCGGTTGTAGCAACCGAAAGCCCATGGTGCGGACTAAAGTCCGCACTACAGGTAAACACTCAAATCTTGTAAAGGATTTTCTTTATAAGGTTTGAGTATAGTGGTTTTTAGAGTTTTGGCAAAAACTCACTCGCAATTTTAATTAATTGCACTTTATCAAAGTCATTGGAAGCTGAATCTTTTGCACCCTGCCAAGGCGACAAAAGACGCAATGACAGTATTTATTCACATTAACTTATTACAAAAAAATGGCAAGATACACAGGACCCAAAGCCAAGATTTCAAGACGTTTCGGCGAAGCAGTACTTGGTCCCTGCAAACAATTAAAAGACAGAAATTATCCTCCAGGTCAGCATGGCAAGGGTAAACGCAAAAAAGAAGGAGAATATTCTAAGCAGTTGAACGAAAAACAAAAAGCTAAGTTTATCTATGGCTTGTTGGAACGTCAATTTGCTAAAACTTTTAACGAAGCTGCTCGCAAAGGCGGTGTTACAGGTGCGAATTTGTTGCGTTTATTGGAGGCAAGATTAGACAACACAGTCTATCGTTTAGGTATAGCACCTACGCGCAGAGCTGCTCGTCAGTTGGTAGGACACAAACACATCACTGTAAATGGTGAAGTGGTAAACATTCCTTCTTACAGCCTACGTCCAGGTGATGTAGTAGCTGTACGCGAAAAAGCAAAAACCTTAGAAACTATCGGCAAATGCTTGTCGGGCAAAGTTAATCGTTTTGGCTGGTTGGAGTGGGACAGTGCTTCTATGGCAGGTAAGTTTATCAACTATCCTGAAAGAGAGGAAATCCCTGAAAATATCAAAGAACAATTAATCGTAGAATTGTATTCTAAATAAGCCCTAAACAAGATAGCACCATGTACTATCTTGTTTAGCTTGTTGTTTATAACCCTGAGTAGTTTAGCGTCAAATCAAAAAATCAACATATAACGATGTCAATTTTAGCATTTCAAATGCCTGACAAGGTGGTAATGGAAAAAGCAGATAATTTTCACGGTCTGTTTGAGTTTAAGCCTTTGGAAAGAGGGTTTGGTGTAACTATCGGCAATGCACTCCGTAGAATCCTCTTGTCGTCTTTGGAGGGCTATGCCATTATTGGTATGCGAATACCAAGTGTGTTGCATGAGTTTTCTACAATTACGGGGGTAATGGAAGATGTAACCGAAATCATTTTGAACCTCAAAATGGTGCGTTTTAAACGTCTTACTGACCAGCCTGATACCAAAATAACAGTTCATTTGAAAGGCAAGTCGGTATTTAAAGCTGGCGACATTGGAGAGTTTACCTCTTTCTTTGAGATTTTAAACCCTGAACAAGTGATTTGCCACATGGACCCGTCTGTGGAACTGGAAGTAGAACTATACCTCGACAAAGGTCGTGGCTATGTTCCCGCAGAGGAAAACAAAAGTGAGCAAGCTGTAGGCTATATTCCGATTGATGCTATTTTTACGCCTATCAAAAACGTAAAATATAGCATAGAAAATACAAGGGTTGAGCAAAAAACGGACTACGAAAAATTGGTATTAGAAATTATTACCGATGGTTCTATTCACCCCGAAGATGCTTTAAAAGGTGCTGCACGTATCTTGATTCAACACTTCATGTTGTTCTCTGACGAAAAAATTACGTTGGAAACAATGAAAGCAGAGGAAGAAGAAACAGTAGATGAGGAAATCTTACACATGCGTAAGTTGCTCAAAACTCTTTTGGCAGATTTGGATTTGTCTGTTCGTGCTTACAACTGTTTGAAAGCTGCCGACATCAAAACATTGGGAGATTTGGTACAATTAGACATTGCCGATATGATGAAATTCAGAAACTTCGGTAAAAAATCTTTGACCGAATTGGAACAGTTGGTGGCAGAAAAAAATTTACAATTCGGCATGGAAGTGGCGAAATATCGTTTAGATGAAGACTAATTTTCATCAACAGTAAAATCTTAGAACTAAAATGAGACACGGAAATAAAAATAACCATTTGGGAAGAACCTACGAACATAGGGCAGCAATGTTGTCTAATATGGCGTCTTCTCTTATCTTGCATAAACGTATCCTGACTACCTTAGCAAAAGCTAAAGAATTGCGTAAATACGTTGAGCCTTTGCTTACCAAGTCAAAAGACGATACGACGCACTCTCGCAGGGTAGTTTTCTCTTATTTGCAAAATAAAGAGTCGGTAAAGGTCTTGTTTGACGAAGTAGCACAACGCATAGCTACTCGCAACGGCGGCTATACCAGAATTATCAAATTGGCTTCGCGTGCTGGCGATAATGCAGAAATTTGCTACATTGAGTTAGTAGATTACAACGCATTTACTTCGGCTGCAAGCACAGAGAAAACAAAAACTCGTCGTGGTCGCCGCAAAAAAGGTGGTGCTACTACAACAGTTACGCCAGAAGTGGAAGCAAAAGTTGAAACTCCTGCTGCGGACAACAACGAAGCCGCTGCTTAGTTTGGCACAGACTAAAGTCTATGTTACAAATTGGCAATTTTGCTATTCCTTAACTTCATAATATTGGAATAAAATCCGATGTTATTGAGTTAAGGAATTATTTTTTATTTATTAGGGTTGTGTAGTAGTAAAAATACCAAAGCACATTTTTTTTTGACAGTGCCGTTGGGAAAAGTTTTTAAGTGAAAAAGTTATACATTGTCAATAGTCGAAGACTTTGACAACGTATAAAGTGTAACTGTTGTTAGGAAATAAGGTTATAATTGATAAGACAAATGAAAGACCATGCCTATATTTCTTGTTAAGGAACTTGCACCGTCATCTCTCATTCTATATGTGGGTTGAATAGCCAACCAAAACCTCCTGCTCAGACGTGGTACATAGCCTATGCCCAACTCTGCATAGTTAAACCATTGCGACAAAGCAAAACCACTGACTCTTGTGTGGACATAATAGTAAGGTGTATTAAACATTTTAGAAGACTCTACACCATAACCTATAGTTTCTTTGGTTAGCCAATTCACATTATAGCCACCCATGACATAGAACCCAAATTTTTCTACATCTACTATCCAATATTGCAACTGCAAAGGAATACCTACCATATAAGCCTGAGAGCCAGCAATCCCAAAAGAAGTGTTCTTTAAACTATCTGTTATTTCTCTAACAGTTCCTATATCTCCTACTTGCTCAAATCTTCTATATTTGTATTGCAAACCTGTCAAAAATCGAAATCTTTTACTCAATTTATATTGCCCTGTTATGCCTGTGGTAAAGCCAATGTCCATATAACCACGCTGTTTTTCAACATTGTAGTTATACTCGTCTGCTAATTGTAAATTGAGGTCAGGGGAGAAATAAGCCCCTACTTGCCATTTGGAGTTTTGGGCATGGGCAGGAAGACTTAGAAAGCTGATAAACAAGACAATAACCCCATTCAAAAGTTTGTAGCAAAGTTTTTTTGTTGATTGTGCCATTAATTTAAAAGTTAAATGATTAAAAGAATGTAACATACGCTTTAGCGTGTGAAATAGAGGACTAAATCACACGCTAAAGCGTATGCTACAAAACAAAATGCTGCAAATTATTCTTGCACTACTACTTTCTTTCTCAACACCTACTTTTGCAGGCTCTGTGAGAGAACAAAGAGTTTTATTTGCAGAATATGCCTAAAACACAAAACTCTACAAAGTTAAAAACTTAGTAGAGTTTTTGTGTTTTAATGAATAGTTACAATTTTGTGCTGATTCTATGAAAACGGTCTTTAAATCTAAAATACCAAGCCCGTCTACCATAATGCTCCATATATTCTACTAAATCTTTGGCTGAATAACGCCAATGTGGGTAGATACAATATTTGCTTTTGTTCAGCCCAACAAAGTACTTGTTTTTTCCTTCCCAGTTTCGCATCCCACAAATGTTGTTTTGCTCGACTGCTAACTCACTTGTCAAGTTAGATTCATTGAGCAGAATACGGAAATACAAGTCCGTTTTTGCAGAGTCTTGTGTTAAGTGATACAAGTAATCATGCACATTTCTTCGTGTGAGTTTGTTGGCTTCAGCCGTGAGCATTGCTGCGTTTGAAACTTGCCCTACTGTCTGTTTTTCTGCATTACTTTTGCCCTCCTTAAATGGATACAAAACAGTCAATACAAACAACACCGTAAAAATAATTCGTTTCATTACTAATCTATTAAGTGGAACATTTGTCCTACGCATTTTCGTAAACAGAGTTTAGAAAACGGCAACCAATAAGGCAAATGAGGAAGTTTGTAGCCGCGTTTGGCAACGAAACCTCCATTTTTTTTAGTTAGCTGCCTGCAAGGTATTTCATTACTGCATTGGCTTTGTCTGTTGCAACAACTACACTAAAAACGGCTGCAAAGGTAGCAACTTTTTTCTTATTTGCTACTACTTTTTTGCCTAAAAACTTACATAAAACTTTAAATTATATGTTACTGTATTCTATATTAATTAGGTAGTGCCACAGAGGTAAGTAGTTAGACTTAAATAAACAATAATATTTCAAGTGCTAAGTATATGATTATCAGAATTATCCGACACCTCAAAGGTGTCGGATAATTAGGTTCAACTACTTAATACTTGGAGCTAACATTTTTCAAAGAGTCAGTTCTATTACACTTAACGCATTACTTGTGTGGTACTACAATTAATTAAAACTATCCCACCAAATGAGGTAGTTCTATCATAAAAGTAGTTTTTTTGCCCACTTCAGATTGTAGTGTTATTTTTCCTTTTAGTTTTTGTATGGTTTCTGCTACTATATAAAGCCCTAAACCCGACCCTTTACTGTTTTCGGTGGCTCTGTAAAACATTTTAAATACTTTTTCGTGGTGTTCTTCGGCTATTCCTATGCCGTTGTCCTCAAAAAGCAAAGTAGTTTTTTCAGGCTTTGAGATAATCGTAATTCGCAAAAAAGATGAAGGTTTATAGCTATCGTGGTAACAAATAGCATTGGAAATCAGGTTGTTAAATACAATTCCTATGCGGTGGTGGTCGGTATAAAATTTTCCCTGTTGGTTTACAGCCGTAGTTAATACCATACCTCGTGCTTCGGGGCTGTGTTGGTGTTGTTCTATTGCTTGCCTGCTAAATAGCTGCCAATCAATAGGTTGTGGGTTAATCTCTATGCGTGTGTTGCGTGAGTAGTCTAAAATATCTCGAATAAAACCGTCTAATTTTTTTAAACTTTTTTCTTTTAGCAATTCGTATTCTCGCAATACTTCTAAATTATTTTCTTGTTTTGACAAGTAAACAAGCCCCAAAGCGGAGGCTATGGGAGAACGTAAATCGTGGCTTACACTATACACAAATTTGTCTAACTCGGCGTTGGTCTTTGCTAATTCTGCATTTTGAATTTCCATTTTCTCACCCGATTTAATGAGAAGTTTATAAATATCGGTGTGTGTGTTAATGATAGAGGAGATAATTAGAGGGCTAATGAGCAACATAGTCAAAACATTGACAACGGCAAAAACTTTTAACTGCGCTGGTGTGAAGGTAATTAATTGCGGAAATACAGTGTAATCCGTAGCTTCTAATAAAAGTAACAAAACAAAGGGGAAAGTAGTATGAAAAAACACAAACCTTTTATCATAGACATCGAGCATAAAAGGAATAAACAAAATACTGATAAACAAGACATATTGTACATTAGCTGCCTTGCCCAAAAGGTTGGCGAAAACAAAAGCAATGACATTGCCCACGCCTAATAACAAATTAGCAGCCAAGTTAGTGCTATACTTGACGTTTATCAAATTCATTAGCAAGAAAAACAAGCTAATTAGCACACCACCCAAGACTGTAGTCCAGATTTGATAGTATAAATCTGGAGCAAATGAAAAAAGATTGGCTATTGCACAAGCATAGCAAAATTTTTGTACTGCATTTCGTCTGCGGTTGCGGTCTTGTTGGTGATATTCTTCGTTGATTGAAAGCATGAACTAAATCATAAAACGGGTTGCTTTTTCCATTTTTTGGCAATGAAAATAAATAAACCAAATCTTAAATCCAAACAAGCTCCTAAATTAAATAATGTAATGTAATATACACTTTGGCTTGTGTTAAGTAAGTGGATAAATTTAACAGACACTTTTAAAGTGTCCGTTAATTGATTTTCAAGGAGTTACAAAAAAATGTATTTTTATTTTGGGTGTGTACTTATATTCGTACTATGCAACTCAAATTAAGCATAGCTTATTTTATATTCTGCCTGATTTAGCGTAAGTTTCACCTGTGCTGCCTCACAAACACCGCCAATAGGTGGGTTGTGCTTGCGAACAGCTACGGTAGCTGTTTCTATCAATTCAAACGTCTTAAATAGTTTCAGTACCATCGAATATGCCAAATGTTCCAACAGTCGGGTTGGTTTTTGCATCACTTGTTGGGCTATTTTATAGACTACTTCGTAATTGACTGTGCTTTGCAATTCGTCTTGCTGGGCAGCATGGGCTACGCTTGCCGTTATACAGATGCTTACGCTGTAACGATTGCCTATTTTTTGCTCCTCATCATAGTAGCCATGATAGGCAAAAAATTCTATGTTTTCTAAGCTGATTTCGCAGGTCATGATTTTGTGGTTTAGTTGCTTTTCTCTTTTTGAAATCATTTGCAAGGGCTTAAAAACTTAATCATAAATATCTTTTCTATGACCATTGGCAGAACTAACAAAAACAATAGAATAAGCCATAATTACAGGTTTAAGTTGCGTTTAACTTCTTCCCAACTTGTCGTAGGTTCGTTTTTACGTTCCTCTATTATTTTTAGCCAATAAGTATCTTCCTCGTCATCTTCGATGTCGTCTTCCACAAAGAAAGAAGTAAAACCATTTTGCACTAATAAAGATTTTATAGTATCTAATTGGCTTGTGTTTTCAAAGTTTACTACTAAGTGCATCATTATAAAGATTAAAAAGTGAGAAATCAAAGATTTATTACAAAGCAAAGATAGTGAATTATTGCTAAACAACAAAAGGGCTTTGCACAAAACCCTTCTAAGTTATAAAACTTAAAAGGGTTTGTTTTGGTTAGTAATCTCCTTTATTGCCCATCTGTAAACTCCACCAACTTATAGACTTCGTTCACATTGTCATAGTAGCCATAAAGCAATTTGTTGTCTATGAAATAGCCCAAAATAGCTGTTGGTTTTATTTTTACCATTGCCCCATTGCTGCCATAGACTTTGGTGTTTTCCATGTTTGTTTTAAACGCATTGTATTTACTGAAAACAGTTGTGCTATTATCTCTTTTGATATATTCACCTGTGTTGAGGTCTAAATGGGTTTTGAAGTAGGCACAAGAATATTTGCAATTACCTCCTCCAAAAGAATAATAAGTCGGCATAGCCATGCCTCCTACACCATTATAACCACCTATTGTGCCACCACCTCCGTAATAACCTCCGCCACCTGATGACTCTCGACAATAACCTATTTTAAGTTCTATTTGATTATCATTAGTTCTATTAACTACAATAGCAACATCATTTAGTACATCATTAAGAAATTTTTTTGTGTTTTTGTACTCTTCTAAATCTGTGCCTGCTTCGCTATAATCATCTACCATTGGGCTGTTGGCAAAACTAATTGGTTCTTTTGAACTTAAGGAATATTTTTTTAGTAGTTGCCTGTTTTGCAAATCAATTATATTTATTTCAAGTTCTTCTTTCCTGATTGCCCCTAAAAGATATAATTTCTTGTCATAGATAAATGAATTTATGCCTTGTGCTAAGATATTTAGGTGAATTTCTTTTTCTTCTACCTTTAAGGTTGCAAAGTCCAAAATAAAATCATAATGCGTTGATAATCCACCGTAGTATTTACTATTTCTATCTGCTGTGAAATAAACTTTATCAGCCACCATGTACAACTTATTTTTTTTAGAAGCTAAAAATAAATTATTAGGTAAAGTATAATCTACTTTTACCCTATCTTCTACTACTTTTTTTGATTGAAACACGTTATAGTAAGCTTTTTCTAAGGGTTGAAAAGTAATAATTTTTGTACTATCTGTTCTGCTTAAACGGTGGGCATAAAAATTGGTTTTGTCGTAGTTTAGAGTAATAGCATAATGACTGTTTTGATAGGTTACTACACCAAGATAAGTTTGTTTCAACTTATTATAATGATACCTAAATGTGGAAGTATAGCTAACTGTCCTTTTAGTGTAATTTGCCGTTATCCAAATAAATTCTTCTTCAGAAGACTGATAAAACAACATAGAATAAACTCCATTGCCTTCATATTGAGCAACAACTAATTCGCCTAAAGTTTTGATAGAACCGTAAATAGTATTTTTTGCTGAGGCTTTTTTTATGGTTTTATATTGTCTGTCAAGTAAATAGGCATAAAGACTATCTCTGTCGTGGAGTAACATAGAAAAGTTTGTTTGTGTGCTATCAGCAATCATAAATACTTGGGTTGCCTCTGTCTTACGCAATTTTTGATTAATAACGCCAACTTGTTGCTGTGCAACAGCTTGTATTGTTTGCAACACCCAAAAACACACCGCAAAGTATTGGAATAAAGTTTTCATTTTGTGATTTTTTTAATAATTGGAGTAAGATTTAAAATATAGTTTTGAAGTAGGCAAGCTAATTTTCAAAAACCTAAAACTCTGCAAAAATAATTATTTCTTGTCTATTCTCAATTATCATTCACATTTTTTCAAGCAACACTATCTTTTAGCACACAGATAACACAGATTTAGCTGATTTTTACGGATAAAAAATCCGTATTTTGTCCGTAAAATCAGTGTTATCTGCGTGCTTACGTCATTGCATCAACTTTTAACCACCTATTCCTCCTTCTCAAACGCCATTTCCTCCACAAAATCCTTGTTTTCGTCGAGCATATCGCAAACAATCGTGGCAATAAAATCTTCTACATAAGCCATAAAAGACTGCGTTTGGGCGGCGGCTTGGTCGTTTTTATTCACTTCGTCTTTCAGGTCATACTCCACAAAGTTGGCGTTAAGTTTCTGGAAAAAGTAAAAGCCCGACCTCACATTTTCGTATTGCAACGGCACTTTGTCGAAAGGTGGAGGCAGCATCAGGTTGCCCTCCTGCACCTCACGCAAGAGCAAATAACGATAAATCATCAGTTGCACTATTTTGTCTTTGCCTTTGTGTTCGTCTTGGCTCTGTTCCAAAAGGTCTTTTTTGGTTTTGGCAGTCGGTATTTTGCCGTCTGCGTAGCCTGTTTTGTAGTCCACCACCCGAATAGTTTGGTTTTGCATATCTATTCGGTCTGCATTGCCTTTGAGGTGAACCTGCACCACTTCGCCCCGCACCGCTACGGGAATAACGGCTTTGAGTTCATGCTCTACGGCTATGATTTGCCCCACTTCTTGGTGCTGCACCTGCATAGCTGTAAACTTTTTGAGTAGATATTGGGCTACTTTTTTCAAAATCATATTTTTGCCACGCGTAGCCACCACTTTGCCTGCGGTTTGTTGCATAATTTTGTCCAAAATTTCCAATAATTCTTGGTCGTCTTTCAACAATTTTTGCAAGTCGTTTTCGGTTAATTCTTTGTTGAGCAAGTCATTTTTTTGCATAATTTCCTCCAAATAGCCGTGAATCAGATTACCAAAAGTATTTGCCTCCAACCATTCTTCCATTTCGTCGGGGTCTTTGAGGTGCAAAACTTTTTTCTTGAAAAACTCCAAAGGATTTTTCAGATAGGTGTTGATATAGCTGGGCGTAATCCCACCTTTGTTGCGAGGATTGTTGGCATCTTGAATTTTTGCCTCCAAATATTCCCTGATTTTGGCAATCACAGCAGGAGTTTTGGTTATCCGTTGCGAAGTTTCTAAACGGACAGGCAAAGGCAGCGAAATTTGCCTTTCTACAAAAGTGAGGTTAGTCAAATGTTTCCATTCGTTTTGGATTTGGGTAATGAAACGACTTTTTTCTTTCAGTTGCATACCCTCATCACTTCCTCCTTCTACATAAATTAAAGTTATATTTTTTGCTCGGTGAAACAATCGGTAAAAGGTATAAGCTGCTGCTGCGTCAGTTTCTTTGTGCGTAGGCAACCGAAACATAGCCCGAATATCAAACGGAATAATGGAATTTACCAGCTTGCCTTTGGGCAAAATTCCTTCGTTGCAAGACAAGACAATGACGTTTTCGAAATCTAAGGTGTGGGTTTCGAGCATACCCATGAGGTGCATAGGGGCAAGTGGCTCACCCGAAAACGGCACACTTGTATTTTTGATAGTTTCAAAAAACAGTTGCCTAAAAGTGGCTACGGTCAGGTGGATTGCCTGCTGCCCAAATACGGTTTGACTTCGTTTGAGTAATTGGTACAATTTGAGCAAATACTCCGCCTCCAACAAGTTTTTGTCCTTGTCCAATACTTGGTCTAAGAGTACAACCACGTCAAAAAACTGTGTGATGGCTTGCGGAACTTCTTTGTTCCAATTTCTGAACAAAACAGCAAACAGAGGTTGCAAAGTCTGCAAATCTATTCCTTCGGCAATTTGTTTGCTATGGTTGGCTTGCAAAGCAGCCAAATTTTGGAGTTCGTCAAAAGCTACAAAAATCTTATTTTCCTTTTGCAACAGTCGCAAAAACTCACGCAAAGGTGCTTTGTAAGCCGAATAAAAGATAAACGGGTGGCGTAAAATTCGCAAAATATCTTTGTAATAAACCGCCAATCTGCCCTCGTTGTCGGTTTTGATATGTTCTTGCAACCGAAACAAATTTTTGAGCAAAGTGAACAATGGCGTTTTTTCTATGCCCAAACCCATCGTGATATTGAGGTGGTCTTTGATAGAAATTCCCGATATTTCGCCATTGGCAGTGCCAATGGGCAGGGCATACAACAAAGGAATAAGCAGGCTTTCTTCGGGCAACAAAACAGCCGTATGATTGGCACTTTGCTTAAACAACTCTTGCTTGCCTGTTTTGCCTATATAACCTATGGTTTTATCTAATAAATCTCCAACTACTTTGCACTGCAAGACTCGACTATTGACACTAATCACTTCTATTGTTTTTGGGTTGTTGGCAATGCCCGCAATCGTGAGAGGTTGGTAAACAGCCTCTGTAACTTTGCTTGCCTCATGTTGCAAATAACTTCTGAAATAACGACCAGCCTCGTGCAGATTGTCGCCTACATATTGCCTGTCCATATCCCAATGAATTTCGGCTTTGTCTTTTGCCAACAGCACCCGAATAAACTTTTCTTCGGCTACTGTTAATTGATTGAAACCCACAAAGATAACTTTTTCAAATTGCTTGCTTGCTGCCAAAGTTTCTGCATTTTCTGCCAACCACCTGTACGCCAATCCTGTGTAGGCTTTGCCGTTTTGTTTCAGTTTTTTGTTAAATGCCAAATAAGTGGCTTGCAAATATTTCCAAAACTCAAAATAATGGTCGAGGCTTGCCCGCATTTCGTCTGTTTCGCCCAGCCCTTCTGCCCAAGTTTCTATTCTTTTCACGTCTGCCAAATACTCAAACAAGGCTTTGCCGTCTGCCAAATTTCTGTCCACCATGTCAAAATCTCGCAAAATAATAGTTCCCAACGGAGCAAATTGTTCGAGGGTGTGGTTTTCAGCCTTGTCAAATTGCTTGTAGGTATGATACAACTCAAACAACAAATACAAATGGTCGGCAATTTCTAAGGCGGATGTTTCAGTTACAAAATCCTCCATAGACCGAATAACAGGGGCAATCAACGTCGTTTCGGCATGAGCCGAGAGGTAATATTTCAGATAGACGCAAGCCCTGCGCGTGGGCAACACCACATGAATCTTGTGCAGCTCCTGCCGAAAAGTTTTGAGCAAATAATGGGCTATGCTCTGCAAAAAAGGCTCATGGGCTACGGCTTGCATGGAAATTTTGAATTTTTAGTTTTGAATTTTGAATGTAGCATACACTTTAGCGTGTGATTCGTGAATGTAACATACGCTTTAGCGTGTGATTTTGTGCATTTGCAGAGCAAATTCAGTAAAAAGATTGAGGCTGTCCAAAAAGTCAAAATTTTTATAAAAGACCTTAGTCGGGGACGCCTTAGTCCAATGCTATTAAGCTAAGAAACTATATTTACAACCTCGAAGAGCAATTCCATTGTGGGTTGAACAATAATAGCCCTACGTGCAACGTAGGGAAATATTTGCATCACAGCCTCCAACCCCGAAGGGGTTGAACACTATCTAGCACCCATTATGTCATTGTTCAACCCCTTCGGGGTTGTAAAGTACCCTTTGCACTCTTTCCCTACGTTGCACGTAGGGCTATTATTGTTCAACCCTTTCAGGGTTGTTTTGGAACTTCTTGGTTTAATAGCATTGAGCCAAAGCGTATACACATTCACACGCTAAAGCGTATGCTACATTTTTTGTGAAAATACGACTTTTTTAAAGAAAAAAAATAAATAGTTTGCTATTTTTGTTTCAAAAATTTAGTATTTTTGTTAAGAAACAAACACTTAAACCAAATTTTTACCCAAACCTATCAAACCAATGAATTATTTACGTATCCTGCTGACCATGAGTCTGTTACTCGTGGGTTTTGGTGCTACTGCCCAATGTGATGATGATGTGCAAGCTGCCAAAGCCATAAAAGAATTAGAAAACGGCTTTATTTTTATGAAAACCTATCGTGTAAATGGCAAAGAAGGGCAACGAAAACAGGTAGAATATTCTTGTGTACTAAACAAAGATACCAATTATATGCTTCGTTTGGTAAGCAAAGACGGCAAAGCCAATGGAATTATCGTTACGCTATTCGATGCCCAACGCAATGAAGTAGCCACCAACCATATCAACAACAAACTTTTTGAAGGTTGGACTTATAAATCGGGGGCTACAGGAGTTTATTTCCTTACTTTTACCTTCAAAGACTCGCAGTCGTTTTGCGGAGGAGCTGCGATGGGGTTTAAAAAGTAGCAATGAACTACAATTAAATTCTTATTCCCACTATCGAAATATCATCTCGTTGCGACTTATTTCGTTTGAAATCTATCATTTCCTGTTGCAAAACCATTTTTTGTTGGGGCATGGTAAGGTGTTGGTTATTTTCGAGCAACAGCGTAAGTTTTTCTATACCAAATTTTTCTCTTTCGGGGTTGTCTTGGTCTGCATAACCGTCAGACATGAGGTAAATAGAATCTCCTTTGCGTAAAATGAGTTCGTGGTCTGTAAATTGTCCCGATTTGCCCTTAAACCAACCACCAATGGCTCGGTTATCTCCCTTGATTCGGGCAAAATTTGCAGCCGTTTGTTGTTTGTAGAGCAAAGGTCTTTTTGCCCCTGCAAAAATAATCAGCGTATCCATTGGGCTGATTCTTTCTATGCTACAAAGGCAAACGTCCATGCCATCATCATTGATTTTGTTTTCCTGTTGCAACGCATTTTGTACGCCTACGTGCAAGTTTTCCAATACAAGGGCTGGCGACAAAATTTGCTTGTGTTTTACTATTTCGTTTAGCAAAGAGTTGCCAATCAAAGACATAAAAGCCCCAGGCACACCATGTCCTGTGCAGTCGACAACGGCAATAAAAGTTTTGTCCTCCATGCCAATACACCAATAAAAATCTCCACTTACGTAGTCTTTTGGTTGGAAAATGACAAAATAGTCGGCAAAAGATTTGGTAAGTAGCCTTTCCGAAGGCAACATAGACTGCTGCATCGTTTCAGCATAACGCAAACTGTCCGTAATGCTCTTGTTTTTCTCCTCGATGATTTTGCTTTGGTAACGAATCTGGTCGTAAGTTCGGGCATTGTCTAAGGAAATGGCGGTATAAACTGCCAAGTTTTTCAATACGTTGAGGTCGAGTTCGCCAAAAGCATTTTGTTGGTAACTTTGCACACTGATGACGCCTTTCACCTTGTCGTCTATGAGCAAAGGCAGATAAACAATAGACAAAGGAATATCGTCTGTGGAAAGCAAACAAGTAGTAGGAAAATAAATTTCGTATTCGGTGGCGTAGTTGCTAATAAAAATATCTTGCTTGTTTTTGCTGCAAATCACACTAAGCCTTGTCGGGTCGTCCATAGAGATGACTTCGGGCTTGAGTCGGTTGCCTTTTTCTATACAATAGGTGTCTTCCAATACGTTTTCCTGCTCATTGACAATCATAATTCGGAAACAATCCATTGCCATCAGGTTTTTCACGTACTCATAGAGTCGCATAAAAGTAGTTTCAAAATCCAAAGAAGACGTGAGTTCTTGCCCAATCCTACTCAACATACGCACATTTTCTAAGGTGTCGGAAAGTTGGTTGCGTTGAGCCATAATTTCGGTGTTGGCAGCTTCCAAACTCTTACTTTTTTCTTCTACTTCCTCTTTTTGTTTGAGTACCAAACGGTTGGCTGTTTCGAGGCTTTTACTTTTCTCCTCTACTTCGGTTTTCTGCTTCAAAATTTGGGTATTTGCCTGCAACAAATCACGACTTTGAGCCTCTAAAATATCTTTTTGTTGGGTAATTTCCTCTTTTTGGGCGTTGATTTCATCATTTTGCTCTTGCAACAAACTGTTTTTCTTGCGAATATTGACCAAAGAAAAAATACCCGATACAATAACAATAATAGCCAAACCAATGCCACCAAAACTGATGTAATTTTGCAGTTTTCGTTGCTCATTTTGGGCATTGAGCAGTGCTATTTCTTTCTTTTGGTTATCACTTTGCAAAGTCGACAACATTTTTGCCATTTGCTCACTGCCCTGTTCTGCCTGCATGGAGTCTTTGTAAGCAGCAGCCAATTTGAAATATCGGTAGGCTTTTAGCGAATCTTTCAGGGCTTCGTGTGCCGTAGCCAAGCGGCGGTAAAAACTTTCTATTTGGTCTTTTGTCCCCACATCTTTTGCCATTGCCAAGCCCTGTTGCAAGTAAGGAACAGATTGTTTGAACTGCCCTTGCAAATAATAAACTTCGCCAATGGAATTAAAATTTTCTACCAACAGCAACCTATCCGCCACTTCTTTTGCTCCATTTAACGATTGGGTATAAAAATAAACTGCCTGAATATAGTCTTTTTTGGCTTTGTAGGCATCGCCCATGCTGTTTTGCAAACTTGCCATTCCTGCCACATCTTTTACTTGCTTGCGAATAGCCATTGCTTTGTTAAAATATTGCAAAGCTACATCAGGCTCTCCTTTTTCTACATAAACCAAACCCATGTTGTTGTAAATGGTAGCAATTCGTTTTTTGTCTTGCAACTCCTCTATAATCACTAAGGCTTTGCCATAATAGCTCAAACTTTGGTCGTAATCTTTCAAAGATTTGGTGTAGATATTGCCAATATTCATCAGACAACCTGCCATGCCCAACTTGTCGTCTATTTTTTCGCATAGTTTCAACGAGGCAATGTAGTAATTCATAGACGAGTCGTATTTGCTCAAATTCATATAGACGTTGCCCTGCAACCGCAACGCTGTGGCAAGAGGTTTTTCTAATTGGGCTTTTCGTGCCAACTGAACAGCTTCCGAACTATACACTAAGGACTGTTTGGGCGAAGTATTGAGCAAAGCACGTGCTAAGGTCATCAGCGGTGTGATGCGTGAGGAGTCTGCGGGCAAGGTAGTAACCACTTGTTTTAGGCTGTCTATGGCATTTTGGGCAGACAAAGGCAGGGCAAATCCCAAAGCAAAGGCAACCAAACCCAAAAACTTGAAGGTTTTGGAAACTATCTGTTGAGGAAAATGAACAAGCAAGACCATAGTAGGCGAATTGAAACTGTAATTTACAATTTAGTTTGATTAATGACAATTTTGTGCCAAAATATTTGTGTGTGCTATTTTTTTTGTAGTTACTTCGGTTGTAAATGTATGATTATTTACTAAATTGGCTTATCTTTGCAGGTGCAAAAAACAAAAATTAAAATTAAAGACCAAATAAAATGGAATATGATATAGTAATTATTGGCGGAGGCATCGTGGGCATGGCTACGGCTTTGCGATTGGTAGAGCAAAAACCTACGCTGAAAATTTGCGTTTTAGAAAAAGAAAGCAAATTGGCACAACACCAAACAGGCAACAACTCTGGCGTTATTCATTCGGGTATTTATTACAAACCCAATAGTTTGAAGGCTACCAACTGCATCAGAGGGTATGATATGTTATTGGATTTTGCCAACCAAAACAATATACCTTATGAACTTTGTGGGAAAGTTATCATTGCAACGCAACCTCACGAATTGACTCCATTGGAAAATATTTACAAAAGAGGAATAGAAAACGGCTTAACCAAAATTAAAAAGATAACAGCAGAAGAAATCAAACAGTATGAGCCACACGCAACTGGCATTGCAGGTGTTTTTGTACCCTACACAGGCATTATCGATTATGAGGTGGTAACCAATGCGTATAGCAAAAATTTTATAGCCAAAGGTGGTGCAGTATTTACAGGCGAAAAAGTGCAAGCCATTAACAATTACCACCAAAACTCCGAAGTGGTAACGCAAAACAAAACTTACTTAGCCAAATTGATTATCAACTGTGCAGGGCTGTTTTCAGATAAAATTGCTGCCCTCAATAAAGACAATTTGGATTATAAAATTATTCCTTTTCGGGGAGAATATTACAAACTCAAACCTGAAAAGTCTTACTTAGTCAAAACCTTAATTTATCCTGTGCCAGACCCTAATTTTCCGTTTTTGGGAGTTCACTTTACCAAATTAGTTGGTGGCGGAGGTGTAGAGGCAGGTCCCAATGCGGTATTGGCTTTCAGACGCGAAGGTTACAAAAAAACAGATTTTAGTCTGAAAGACACCATAGAAACCCTCACGTGGGGAGGTTTCCAAAAAATAGCCTTCAAATATTGGAAAACAGGCATGGGCGAATTTTACCGCAGTTTTTCGAAGGCAGCTTTCACCAAAGCCTTGCAACGCCTTGTTCCCGAAGTGCAGCAAGATGACCTCGAAGAAGGCGGGGCAGGAATCCGCGCACAAGCTTGCGACAGGACAGGAGGCTTGATAGACGACTTTTTTATTTTGGAAGACCGTTATATTATCAACGTAGGCAATGCACCTTCGCCTGCAGCCACCTCGTCATTGTCCATAGGGCAGACGATTTCGGAAATGGCTTTAAAAAGATTTTGATAAACCATACTTTTTGTAAGACCTCGCCACATTGACAATTGGCTCTATTGCTCCTTTGCCCACCAAAGCAGCAGCAAATTGTTGGGCATAGTAAGGCACTAACGAAACTCCTTTTGTGCCAAAACCATTGAACAACCAATATTGTTTATAGGCGGGGTGTTGCCCAATGAATGGTTTTCTATCTGATGAGGAAGGTCTTACACCTGCTACTTGCTGGCGAATTTGGTAGGGCAATCTACTTAATTTATCTAATTTTTCTGTTAATTCCTTACGTGCTCTTTCAGTTGGAATTTCGTTAAATTCGTCCCAGTGGTAAGTAGAACCCACTTTATAATAGCCCGCAGCCATAGGCAAAATCCAACAACCTCTGTTGATAATATGCTCATAGCTGCCTTGCTCAAAATCGACAAATAAAATATCTCCTTTCGCAGGACTAAAAGGTAACCAACTCCAAAGTCGACTATTGGCATCTTTGTAACCACCGCAAAAAATTAGGTGGTCGGCTACATACTGGCGATAGTGAACTTTATTATCTTTTATAACCACCTCATTTTCAATAAATTTTGAATTTTCAAAAATAGATTGGGCTTGCAAATAACGGGTAGTAGCCTCTACATATTCTTTTACATTCAGGTAGCCTGTTTGTTTGAGGGTAATACCACCAAATTCGTTAAACACCGTTTGGTTGTATTGGTCAGAGGGATTTTGCGTATCTACATACAAGGCATAAGAAGGGTCTGAACTTTCTGCCAACCAAGCATTTTGTTTTTCTATGGAGTCTAAGGGTTTGTAGAGGGGCAAAGGAAAGAAAAAACGGTGTTGTAAAGTTTGTTCTGCTTTTGTATAAAAATTGAATAAAGCAGGAAATATTACATCAGCTTGCCACGTTTTTACAAACTGATTGCCTGTAATGGGGTTAAACAAACCCGCAGCCACACGCGAAGCACTGTTGGTATCTAAATTGTCTATTACTTGTACTTTTTGTCCTTGAGCCACCAAACAAAGGGCAAGGGTGCTACCTGCTAACCCTTGCCCAATGAGTAAAAAATTACAATGTTGCATGATAAATAAGAGAAAAATCTATCGGACACTTCAAAAGTGTCCGATAATTGGTTTTCAATTTATACAATTTCTTCGGGGGCTTTGCCACCAAAATATTTTTTGAAATGTGCCTCATAGTCCTCTGAATATGTGCCTATTCGGTTCATGGTAGCTCGCATTTCACTTTTATCCAATCCTTCGGTTTCTCTTATGGATTTGAGATACAACCAGTTTTCATATTTTGTAAAGGCTACACCAAACAAGTCGTGTCCTATTTCTAATACTTCTTCAAAAAATGCTTCGCGGTTAGTGGGAGGTAGTTCGGTGATGGGTGCCATGACCTGCACATAAGAAGTTGAGTTATTTTCATCATAAAAAACGTCTATCCACACAGGTACGGAGCCTTTTTGTAAGTTCCACTGCCCTTCTTCCTCGCCCCTGCACGTAACAGGGTCGACTCCAAGTTCTTGAATAATCTCCTCGACTAAGGTATAATAGTTTTTTAAATCTGCCATGAAATTGGTTTTAAATGTTGGAACTTCAATAGTACCTTATGCCAAGTCTATATTAGTTCTTGTTTTATTTCGTTTACTTACGCAGTTGTTTTATCTGTTCAACTGTCAAACCTGTGTGTTTTGCAATTTCTTCATCTAAAAGGGCAGTAGCTAAGAGGCTTTTAGCAATCTCAATATTCCTTTTTGACTCTGTTTGTTCTATTGCCTGTTCTATTGCTTCTTTCATCAGCGTATTTTGGTCAAGCCAAAATTTTTGTTGGGCATCATAATATCGTCTTTCTTGTTGGTCTAAGGACATCGCATCAAGTTTTTGACCTGCTTTACGTATTTCCTTAATCTCTGCCAATTCTTTGGGTAATTTTTTATTGTCATACTTATGGGCATTATTTAAAAAAGTTATCCATCTCTCCAAAGTTGTTTTTATGTTGGCAAGTTTGCCTTTATATTTTTTCAATTCAATAAAATACAAATCTAAATAGTCTAAATCTTTATGCTGCTCATTGGTTTTGCCATCTTTAAGCGTATAAAAACGATGATAGGCTTGGTCATCAAAGAAATTGAAATCCATAAAACTAATTACAACACATTTTTTTAAATCTGAATATCCTACTTCAAGGGTATTGTCAATGTCTTGATTTTCGTCAAGTACATAATCTAAGTGGGAGCCAAAAATTTTTGCCCAATAGAACAAAGCCCTTTTTCCATAGTATTTACTTCCTCTTATCTGCATTTCTACATCGAATAATCTCCCATCTTCGCCTTCTGCCTTGATGTCTAAAATAGATAATTTGCCCTCGGCATAGTCCGATACATTGTAAGGATTTTTGAGAGTAATTTTAGCTATTTGTTGTTCAAAAGGTAAAATCGAATTGATTAAAGACAAAAGAATATCATTATTCTCCTCTGAGCCAAAGAGTTTTTTTAAAACTAAATCTATTTTAGGATTAACTTTGCTCATTTTGAGTTTACCTGCATTTTTGTTCTGTTACAAAGTTAGTAATTTTTTTTAAGACTTTTTTATTTTAATAGAGGTTATATTTTTTATTTTACAGTTTATTTTACAGTTTCTTTGTACTTTTCCAAATCGAATAAATCATTAAGAATATCCACCAAAGTTTCTGCTTCCCCTCTTTTGCAAGCTGCTTTGAGTTGGAGAACAGGCAATTTGATGACTTTTTGCATCATACTTTTGGTCATTCGGTCAAATTTTTCGGTTTCATCAGCATCTAATTGTTTGGCAAAACGAGCAAATTCTTCTTGTCTGATTTGTTCTAAGGCATTTTTTAGTTTGTTAATCACAGGCGAAACCATCATCTCCCGACTCCAATCTTGAAAATCCTCCGCAGCCTGCAAAATAATACTTTCTGCTTGTGGTATGGCAGCCAATCTTTTTTGTAAGGCAGCATTTGCTCTGTTGTTAATGGTGTCTATGTTGTAAAGCACCACACCTGATAAATCTTCTACATCGGGGGCTATGCTGCGTGGCACAGCAAGGTCTATGAAGTATTTGAACGTAAGGTTATTGTGCATTTGCAAGGCTGCAAGATTAATCAATGGCGTTTCTTTTTGCACCGAGCAAACCACTATGTCGGCTACTGCGATTGCCTCCCACAAATTGTCGTAGTTTGCTAATTGAAAATTGCACGCTTGGGCTAATTCGGCTGCTTTGGCATAAGTTCGGTTAAGGACTGTAATTTGGGGCTGATGTGCAGAGTTTTTGAGGTTTCGGGCTACATCTGCTCCTATTTCGCCTGCACCTATGAGCAAAATACTTGGTTTTTGGAGGTTTGCTGCCAATTCTTCTATCAACTCTACAGTGGCGTAAGAAACCGAAGCTGCTCCATCTTTAAAAGATGTTTCCTGCACTACTTTTTTGTTAGTAAAGAAAATGGCGTGCATCAATCGGTGCAAAAAAGCTCCTGCCATACCTTCGTCTGCTGCCCATTGGTAGGCTTGTTTTGCCTGATTGATTATTTGAATATCGCCAACTACTTGCGACTCTAAGCCAATGCAAACACGAAACAACCGCAAAACAGCTTCGTCATGGACTAAAACAGGCACAAAATAACTTGCTAATTGTGGCAAGTCTAACAAACATTTTTCTACTGCCAACAACCCTATCAAATTGGAAGTTTCGTCGTTGTCTGACAAATAATAGATTTCTGTACGGTTGCAAGTAGAAATAACCAATGCCTCACTAATCCCCAATACTTCTTTGATTTTGGTCAAGAATCTACGACTACTTGCTTCGTCTAAGGCTATTTGTTCACGAATAGCTACGGGGGCTGTTTTGTAAGAAATGCTTAGTGCCTTTAAATGCAGGTTCATATTTTCGGTGCTGTTTCTATTGCAAAATTAACAAGCAAATGCCAAAAAAAAATGACTTTTATCATATTGATAGTAATTTAGAAATAGTCTAAATAAGATGATTGCGTAGTGTGAATGTAGCATACGCTTTAGCGTGTGATGAGTACCGTGCTATAAAAAACGCAAGGATTGAAACCAAAATAAATGTAATTACGTTGTAACTACAAAAAACTAATAAAAATACTATGCAAGTTTCAGTCATACAAATTGGCAACTCAAAAGGCATACGACTAAGTAAAACCCTTTTGGAAAAATATCATATCACAGACAAGTTAGACCTTGTTTTAGCGAATGATTGTATTATGCTCAAACCAATTAACGAACCTCGTAAAAACTGGGAGGAAGCCTTTGCAGAGATGCACCGCAACGGTGATGACAAGTTGCTGATAGACAGTGTTTTAAATGACGAAAACTGGGACTAAAATATGGAAACCTACTTGCAATATGACATTGTTATTGTGAATTTAGACCCAACAGTTGGCAGTGAAATCAAGAAAACACGACCCTGCTTAGTTGTTTCGCCAAATGAAATGAATAGACACTTGGCTACGCTTGTTATTTGTCCAATTACTTCGCAATCAAAAAACTATCCAACAAGAGTCAGCTTTGATTTGGAAGGGCAACTTAATTGGATAGTGATAGACCAAATTCGTACCATAGACCAAAGTCGAGTAACCAAAACTATTGGTAACATAGATGATGAAACAATAGAAAAAGTGAAAGCCGTTATCAAAGAAGCATTTGTCGACTAAAATAATGTAAGTTGCGTATAATTGTAGTGTGGGCTTCAGCCCACACATTTTGACTGGGCAAAGTGGTGTTTTCTGCTGTCTTTTCTATAAAAACGAAATTTATAAGCTTTTATTAAGTCATGTGTGGACTAAAGTCCACACTACAGCAATACTACGCAATTTACATTAAAATAATAAAGACATAAAAAAATGACATCTTTTGCAAGATGCCATCTTTTTTATAATTTCTACAGCTCTTTATTTTTTCACTTCTTCGTAATCTACATCTGTATATTCCGAATTGGCGTTTGCGTTGCCATTGGCACTGCCGTTAGTAGCTCCACTTGCACCTGCACTTTCAGAATCTGCACCACTTGCATTATACAAGTCTTGCGAAGCTGCCTGCCATGCTGCATTGAGCTTGTCCATAGCTGCTGTGATGCCGTCTATGTCTTTGCTTGCGTGAGCCATGTGCAACTCTTTAAGGGCATTTTCTATGGCTGACTTATTGGCAGGTGTCAATTTTTCACCATATTCTTTCAACTGTTTTTCAGTAGAGAAAATCAACGAGTCGGCTTGGTTCAACTTTTCAATTTTGTCTTTCTCTGCCTTGTCGGTTGCCTCATTTGCTTTCGCCTCATTTCTCATGCGTTGAATTTCGGCATCTGTCAAGCCCGAAGAAGCCTCAATACGGATTTTTTGTTGTTTGCCTGTGCCTTTGTCCACTGCCGATACATTTAAGATACCGTTTGCGTCCACGTCAAAAATCACTTCTACTTGTGGCACACCTCTTGGGGCTGGCGGTATGCCATCGAGGTTGAATCTACCAATGGTACGGTTGTCTTTTGCCAAAGTTCTTTCGCCTTGCAAGACGTGAATTTCTACGGAAGGCTGATTGTCGGCTGCGGTAGAGAATATTTGCGACTTTTTGGTTGGAATAGTCGTGTTAGACTCTATCAATTTGGTGCAAACACCGCCCAAAGTTTCTATACCCAAAGACAAAGGAATAACGTCAAGTAACACAACATCTTTCACTTCGCCCGTCAAAACACCACCTTGAATGGCAGCACCAACAGCTACTACTTCGTCAGGGTTTACGCCTTTTGAGGGTTTTTTACCAAAGAATTTTTCTACTTCTTCTTGTATGCGTGGAATACGCGTAGAGCCACCTACCAAAATTACTTCGTCTATTTGGCTCAAATTGATGTTTGCGTTTTTCAAGGCTCTTTTGCAAGGCTCCAAAGTGCGTTGAATCAACGAATCTGCCAACTGTTCGAATTTTGAACGTGAAAGATTGCGAACCAAGTGTTTTGGAATACCATTAACAGGCATGATGTAAGGCAAATTGATGTCTGTGTTTTGTGAACTCGACAATTCAATTTTTGCTTTTTCGGCAGCCTCTTTTAGTCTTTGCAATGCCATTGGGTCTTTGCGAAGGTCTATGCTTTCGTCTTTCATAAACTCCTCTGCCAACCAGTTGATAATCACTTGGTCGAAGTCATCACCGCCTAAGTGAATGTCGCCATCGGTTGATTTTACTTCAAATACGCCATCGCCCAATTCGAGGATAGAAACGTCAAATGTACCACCGCCTAAGTCGAAAACGGCAATACACATATCTTTATTTTTCTTGTCGAGTCCGTAAGCCAAAGCTGCTGCGGTAGGCTCGTTGATAATTCTTTTTACCTCCAAACCTGCAATTTGCCCTGCTTCTCTGGTTGCCTGACGTTCTGCATCGTTGAAATAAGCTGGTACAGTGATTACGGCTTCTGTAACCGTAGTTCCCAAAAAGTCTTCGGCTGTGGCTTTCATTTTTTGCAAAATCATAGCCGAAATTTCTTGAGGCGTAAATAACCTATCACCAATGCGTACACGAGCCGTATCGTTTGCACCACTTTCTACTTTGTAAGAGATAGTAGCCAATTCAGATTTCACGTCTGCGTGTTTTTTGCCCATGAATCTTTTGATAGAACTCACAGTATTCACTGGATTGGTAATGGCTTGGCGTTTGGCTGCGTCGCCCACTTTTCTTTCGCCATTTTCTAAGAAAGAAACAATAGAAGGTGTGGTGCGTCTGCCTTCGCTGTTTGCAATTACGATAGGCTCACTGCCCTCCATTACTGAAACGCAAGAGTTAGTTGTGCCTAAATCTATGCCTATGATTTTTCCCATGATTGAGTATATCTATTTTGTTTTGTTACAAAAGAAAAACTAATTTTAGTATGTATTTTAACAAGCCTTGTGCCTAAACAAAAAAATAGCTATGATTATGACAAAATGACAGGGAGTAGGGTTGATTTTTGGCAGAAAAGTGGCGAAAAAGTGGGCGAAAATGACAAAAAAGCAAGGCAGGGCTGCTAAAAATATTGCAAATGAAAAAGTGTAAAAATTGCTCAATAAATGTAATCATTAGTTCATTATTAGAGTTTATGAATAATTTTCGAAAGATGTCATTTTTCAAAAAAATGACATCTTTTTTCAAACCTCATAACAAAAATTTATTCATAAACTCTATTGGTTTATATAAAAACTTGGAATCAAGTTTGAAATGTAACGTAGTTATTTCCTTACAAATGCTTAAACTTTCTTTAGTTACTTTATCAATTTTGTTTCTCTGTTTTTGCCTACACATAGCCACCGCCCAAAGTCAATTAGTCAAAAAATTGCAGGCAAGCTACCCTGATGAAAAAGCTGTTTTTTTGCAAAAAAGCAAGCATCTGCGTATTGGCTATGCCCAAAACCAATGGCAAATTACAGCCCAGCACTATTCAGAGTTGTTGCATCTTGCCCCCTATTCTGCCCAATACGCCATAGAGCATATTCCTTTTTCGCAATTTTCTATTATCAGGCAAGTGGAGGCAAAAACCTTAGTTCCCGAAGGCAAAGGCTATAAAACTTTGGTAGTCAAGGACTTTCAAACCAAAAACTTGCTGCACCCTTCCATTTTTTTTGACGACCAACAAGTGCTTGCTTTTACTTTTCCTGCCATTGGCGTAGGGGC
Organism: Cytophagales bacterium; assembly: GCA_013299115.1. Classification (GTDB taxonomy): domain Bacteria; phylum Bacteroidota; class Bacteroidia; order Cytophagales; family Thermoflexibacteraceae; genus JAAFKA01. The sequence continues at coordinate 120,771 of JAAFKA010000011.1, read as the reverse complement.
AAAAACTATTTTGCAGTATCAGGAGCAAATCAAAGACGAGCATTTATTGGGAGTTTATTATTTCAATGGGACTGTTCCCACCGAAAAATCTGTATTTTCGGTAAGCACTTTGCCAACTGTCAAGCTAAACTACCAATTATTTGGCTGCGATAGTCTGAATTTGATTTACAAAACTTTCCCAAAAAACGGAGAAATCGTACACGAATGGACTGCCAAAAACGTAAAAAAGTACAAAAATGAACCGCAAACAGCCGTACAATCCGCAGATGAACCTCATTTGGTCTTGTTTATTGAAGGCATACAAACTTCGCCTACAAGTTTTACGCCTGTTTTGCCTGATGTAGCTGCTTTGTATGCGTGGTATCAACGGCTGACCAAAGAAAATATGGGGCAACTTACGCCTACCTTGCAACACTTGGCGGATAGCCTGACCAAAACAGCCCCCACAACCTACGAAAAAGCCAATATTTTATATGGCTGGGTGCAAAAAAACATTCGTTATCTTGCTTTCGAAGATGGTCTGGGTGGTTTAGTGCCTCGAAAACCGCAAACTGTTTTTGAAAAAAGATACGGCGACTGCAAAGACATGACAAATTTGCTGCTCACCTTAGCACGTGCAGTAGGCGTGGAGGCGTATCCTGCATGGGTAGGCACACGCCAACTGCCCTATCTCTACACCGAATTGCCTGTTCCTTTGGTGGACAATCATTTGGTTGCAGCTTTTTATATAGACCACCAAATTTATTTTGCCGATGCCACCGAAGAATACCTGCCTTTTGGTATGCCTTCTGCTGCCATTCAGGGCAAACAGGCTTTGATAGGCAAAGGAACAACAGATTTTTCATTGGAAACTGTGCCTGTTATCAACTTTGCAACTAATTTGCAACGCACTGCATACGATTTGCAATTTATTGACAATGAATTAGTTGGCACAAAAAAAACAACTGCAAAAGGCTATTTTCGCCAAGCAATTTTGCAACAACTTACTCAACAATTTGCCCAACAAAAGCCAGCAATAAACAAGCAAAAGAAAAACAGCAAAGAAATTTTAACTCCTTTGCAAGTAATTGAAAATGAACAAGATAGTTTGCAAGTGAGCCAACAACTTACTACCAAAGGAGTTTGCCAAAAACTCAATCACGAGTTATTTTTAAGTTTATACACCGAGCCAATGCCATTATTGGAGGTAATAGATGAGCAAAAAAGGCAAACAGCTTTTGCTTTTGCCCATACTTCGCTAAATGAAACCTTGCTAACTTTGCAAATTCCACCCAATTTGTCCCTTGATGCCTTGCCTACTCCAAAAAGTTTTGAACACGAAAAATTTGGTTTTCATCTGGCTTATGAGGTCAAAGGGCAACAGCTATTGATGCGTAAAACAATCAAAATCAATACCTTAGCTTTGCTGCCACAAGATTTTGCTGCTTGGAATAATTTTGTAAGGCAACTACAAAAAGCCCTGCAAGAGAGGATTGTGTTGGTAGAGTAATTGATAAAAAACAAAAATTATCAATTTTTCTAAACTAATTTTAAACCTTTTTGGTAACTTCCTATCAAACTATCAAAACAAAGCAAAAAATTTTAAGCGTATGATAGTTGGTTTTCAGCAAACGGAAGTAATCGCAGCCCCGCAATCGCAGACTGCTACACAAAGAATGGAACAGACAGACCATATCATCGGCGACAAAGCATTGATAGAGCAGTTTCAAAATGAAAATTCTCGTCATTTTGCGTTTCAGTTATTGGTAAAGAAATACCAAACCAAAATTTACGGATTGATTCGCAAAATGGTCATAGACCATGATGATGCGCATGACATCACGCAAGAAACTTTTATCAAGGTTTGGAACAACTTAGCAAAGTTTAGGCAAGATGCACAATTATATACGTGGATTTATCGAATTGCGGTGAATGAAAGTTTGGCTTTTTTGAATAAAAAACGTCAAAAATATTTTTTACCAATTTATGACGTGGGCAAAGAATTGAGTGGAAAATTAGACAATGGAGGCTTTACAGGGGACGAAATTCAGAAAAAATTGCAAAAAGCCCTGCTTACCCTGCCCGACAAGCAACGGTTGGTGTTTAATATGAAATATTTTGACGAAATGACCTACGAGGAAATTGCCGAAATTGTAGGCACTTCGGTAGGGGCTTTAAAAGCATCTTATCACCATGCTATCAAGAAAATAGAGGCTTCGGTGCTGTTAGATGATTAAAAAAGCCATTTTTTGTAACTATGGACTTTAGTCTGTAGTTTAGCTGTAAGGTGTTTGTAGTTTCTAAAATAGCAAATAACATAGTTTGGGTGTAGCAACCAAACACACTTGTATTGAAAACAAAAACATTCGCATGAAGGCGAATATACAAAATATAAATTTTACTACAATGAAAAAATTTAACTTAGAAGACCTAAAAAAAGAGAGCAATAAGCAAGAATTGTTTGCTACGCCTGATGGCTATTTTGACAAGTTGCCTCGTCAAATACAGCAAGAAATCAATCAACGAAAAGCATCAAGCTTTAGTTTATTGACTGTTTATCAGGCTTTTATGCAATGGCAAACCTTGCGTTGGGCAGTTCCTGCATTGGCTTGTGTGGTGCTGGTCTTTGTTGGTATTCAGTTTTATAGACAACCTACAAACTTGGCAAATAACCAAAACCTTGCAACTACAGATTGGCAGGAAGTTTCGGCACAGGACATTCAAGCCTATTTGCTCACGACAGACCTTCATGAGGAGGAAATTGTGCGGATGTGTGTAGCCAACGAAAATGAACTGCACATAGAAGGTTTACCCTCCGAAGAAATTTCAGAAGAGGTTATTGCCAATGAATTGGATTTGGAAGACTACCTGTAACTGTAGTGCGGACTTCAGTCCGCACAAACGACAAAGCAACTGTAGTGCGACTTCAGTTTGGGACGCATAGTCCGCACAAACGACAAAGCAACTGTAGTGCGACTTCAGTTTGGGACGCATAGTCCGCACAAACGACAAAGCAACTGTAGTGCGACTTCAGTTTGGGACGCATAGTCCGCACATAAATTCTTGCCGTTGTTTGTGTCCTCATAAACGACAAAAGTATTGCTTGTGAGGACACAAGCAATGGCAAAAAAGCAAAAAAGTTTCGGTTTTGAGAAACCGAAACCACTTTATACTTATTACATTTTACACTTTAAAAAAGATGAAAGCACTTATCACCATTTGGTTTGCCTTAGTTGGTTTTTTTCCCAATTTATTGGCACAGGGCGGCGTAGCCGAAAAAATAGAAGCTGCCAAAATTGGAATTATTACCCAAAAACTCAACTTGACTGCCGAACAGTCCAAAACTTTTTGGGTAACTTACAACCAGTTTGATGACGAAAGGAAAAAAATACGCAAAGAATTAAGGCAACTTTTCGATGCGACCAGCACTGCCACGGACGAGCAGTTGGCAAAAAATATGGACAGAATGATGGAACTGCGTGAGCAAGAAAATGCCTTAGACCGAAAATATTTTAAGGAGTTTCAAAAATCTATTTCCATTCGCCAAATTTATGAACTCTACAAGGCTGAAATTCAGTTTAAGGCTATGTTGGTGGACAAACTAACCAAAAAAGCTGAACGAAAAGCAGGACGTATGAAAGACCAAGATACAGAGATAGACGATTAGGGTTAGTGCTGGGCATTACATCTATGGTACTATCCAAACTACCTACAACCTGATAAGGTCTTAATTTTCTGTAAAATCATTTTTATTCCAAAGTTTTTTGTAAATTTGTTATGTGTACAGAATAGCCAATCATGAATAAATTTTTACTGGGTTTGTTTTGTTGCTTGTGCATAGCAGCCTGCAAACCCAAACATACAGTAACAAAACCTTTGCGTAAAGACATTAAGCAAGCAGTATATGCTTCGGGCAAGGTCTATCCTGTGCAGCGGCGGTGGCTGGCTATCAAAGCAAATGGTTATGTGAAACAAATTTTTGTCAAAGTCGGCGATACGGTGCAGGCTGGTATGCCTTTATTGGCAGTAGCCAATGAAGCAGCCACCATCAACTTGCAAACAGCCCAAAATAATTTGGCTTTTGCCACTAACAATCAAAAAGCAAATTCAAGCACTTTGCAAGCTGCCCAAGAAGAAATAAACAATGCAGCAGCCAAATACCAATTAGATTCTACCAACGCCATAAGGTTTCAGAACTTGTTGCAACAAAACGCAACTTCCAAATTGTTGGCTGACCAAGCCAGCACACAAGCAGCCGTTTCTAAACAAAATTTGCAAAAAGCAAGGTTGCACGTCCAAAACTTGCAGCAAAAACTACAAGCCGAAGCAGCCAACGCCCAAAATGTTTATGCTTTGCAACAAGTCGTAGGCAAAGATTTTGTGCTGTATGCAGATGCTCCCCTGCGTGTGTACGACATACGGACAAAAGTAGGCGAATTGGTCAGTCCGCAGTTGCCTTTGATAGAGGCAGGGCAAGCCACAGGTTTTGAGGTCGAATTAGCTATAGACGAAAGTGATGTAGCCTTAGTAAAAACAGGGCAAAACGTAATTTTTGAGTTGAGTGCAGCCAAAAATCTATTTCTCAAAGGGCAGTTGCAAGCCATTTATCCCTCTATCAATCTCCAAAACAAGACCGCCAAAGTAGTGGCAAGCATAGAAAACAGTTCGGCTGTTAGCTTTTTTTCGGGTATGTCCGTAGAGGCAAACATTGTGATAGCCGAAAAGAAAAATGCCTTAGTCATAGCCCGCAACTTCTTGTTTGACAACGACTATGTGAAAATAGCCACTGACAAGAAGAAAGTAAAAATCCAAAAAGGAATAGAAGACCTCGACTATGTGGAAATTTTGGGTGGCATAGACGACCAAACCGAAATTACAGATGCGTTGGAGTGAGGTAAATAATTTGCTTTAAACTTACCTCAACTTCATAGTAAATAATAAGACAAAATAAAAAGAACAAATACTACAGTTTAATATTTAGAACTAACATTTCTCAAAGAAATGTTAGTTGTTCTATAATTTTTAAGGCACGACTATAAGAAATGCTGTTTTAAACATTACCTAATTTTTTACCACCTTTCTTACCGCCTTTGCTTTTGGAGTTTCTATATGCAAGAGGTAAGTGCCTGATGCCCAACGGCTTGCATCTATACTTTGCTGCCAAGAGAAAGCTGATTTACTGTAAGTTTGTTGCCAAACCACCCTGCCGAGCAAGTCGTGAATGGTAATGTTTACGTTGCCAATTTCTTCGTGGTTGAGGTCGAGGTGCAAAGTTTCCGTAGTTGGATTGGGGAAAACCTGCAAAGCCTGTTGCAGTTGGTCGTCTGCTATGCCTGTTACTAACCCAAAACGAAAATCTGCTGAACTTGCCGAACAACCTTCTGCGGTGGTAATGGTAACTTTGAAAGTTCCTTTTTGCAGTGCCGTAGGCGTATAAGTTTTGGTGGTTGCCGTTGCAATCACCTCATTGTTAAACAGCCATTGGTAACGATTGGTCGAGTTTCCATTGTCTATGACGTTTAGCACGCCATTGTTGTTCACAAGGACAGGGCGGATATACAAAATAACAGTGGCAACACCCGAACTTTGCACGCCATTCGAGATGGTAACAGCCCTTACCGTATCTATGTCTTGCTTAGGCAAAAACGTAAAAGTGCGACTTGACAAAATCACCGAATCTCTGCGAGCCGAAGGATTGTACCAACTCCATTGCGTATCTCTTGCTTGCGTGCCTTGTGCAGTGAGGGTAATAGTCGAGTTGCCAATGCAATAAGGCAGAGGTCGGGTAATGTCGGGTGCATTAGGCACAACACGCACATTATACGGATAGGAAATTACCAAATTCCTCACCAAAGCATTGGTTACTTCGCACACATACAAGCCTGTGGCGTTGGTCTGCACATTGGTTTGTTCATAGATTGCAGCAGAAGTAAGGTTAGTCAATAGTGGCGGATTGCCTCTTTTCCAAGCATAAATATTTTGCGTGCCACCTGCCCTTGTATTGAGGGTTAAAGTTTGAGAAGTGCCAATCGTAATATCTGTTGGCGGAATTGATTTTTGCGGACTTGGCTGAAAACTTGCCACCCTTACCAAAGGTTCAAGGCTTTCGAAACCTAAGAAATTGCTGCGGACATCGAGAGTACCCAAAACAGTTAGTTTAGACAAGTCGGGCAAAGACGTTAGACTGTTTTCGTTTAGGTAAAACTCTTGCAACAGCACCAAGTCGTTAAGTTCTTTGGGTGCTGCCCCAGCAAAATTATTGTTGTTGAGTGCCAAAACAGTGAGCTTTGTCAATTTGCCCAAAATGGCAGGAATAGCACCCGAAAATTTGTTGTTGTCTAATGCCAAAGTGCGGAGATTTATTAAGTCGCCTAATTGGGCAGGAATAGTGCCGTTGAGTTGGTTGCCTCGCAAATTGAGGTCTTGCAACTCTACCAAATTGCCAATCGTAGCAGGAATACTACCCATCAAATCGGGGTTGGTGCGAATACTCAACTCCCTCAACTTTGTCAAATTGCCTAATGAAGTTGGCAAAGTTCCTTTCAACTTGTTGTTGCTTATCAACAAACTTGTAACCCGACCAATATTTTTGTCCAACACCACCCCAAACCACGTATCCATAGGCTTGGTTAAGTCCCAAACTTTATCCCAGTTTGCTCCGTCTGTACTTCTGTATAAATCCACCAAAGCCAACGAGTCTATGCGTGATAAATTAGGTTGATTGACTACTACGTTCAGGTTTCGGCGAATCAAGGTCAAGTTCGGCACTGTGGTATTGGTAACTCTGCAACTGTAAGCCCCTGAGTCTAAGTAGGTTAAAGAGGCAATTCGGAAGTCGGGTGAGGTGCTGTTTGTCCCCACGTTTACGCCCGATTTTGTCCATTGGTAACGGTTGTTGTTGCCTGTGGTCTGCACATTCAGCGTAAGCGAAGTGCCAAAAGTAGCCTGAATGGTGCGTTGGTCGTTGATGGCGGCTTGGGGCGAATAAGTAAACCGCAAATTGGCAACAGTCAATAAAGGTACATTTGGCTCCAATTCACCAAAGAGGAACAAGTTGTTTTCTACGCCCAATCGTTGCAAACGAGTTAAGCCTGTTAGCGTGGGCAAATTAGTCAATCTGTTGTCGTTAATTAGCAAAGTTTGCAAACGAGTAAGTTGCCTCATCGCAGTTGGCACGTCGCCTGTCAATAAATTTTCGCTAAGGTCTAAGTAATTGAGATTAACCAAAGCACCAATGCCCGCCTGTATGCTGTTTTCCAATTTATTGCCCGATAAATCGAGGCGTAAAAGAGCTACCAAATTGCCAATAGACGAAGGAATACCACCTGTCAATCTGTTTTTGCGGAGGTTGAGTTCCTCCAATTTGGTGAGCAACCGAATAGAATCAGAAATAGTACCTTCCAATTTGTTGTCATTCAAACGTACAATCACTACCCTGTCCACTTCGAGAGTTACACCATACCAAGTACGCACAGGCAAAGACAAATTCCATTTGTTTTCCCAATTTCTGCCGTTGGTGCTGCGGTAAAGGGCAACGAGGGCTAAGGAGTCTGTAACATTGATACGTGGATTGCCTACGTTTAAGAAAATTGGATTTCTTAACAAAGTCAAACCTCTTACTATTGTGCTGGTTACGTTGCAAGTGTAAACGCCAGCATCAGCAGCAGATAAGCTATTGAAAATATACAAACTGTCCACAGGTGTAGGTGTTGCATTGAGGTTGCCCGAATTGCCGTTTACCCATTGGTAACGATTGGCAGTGCCTGCGGTGTTTGTCCGCAAAACTAACCTCGAACCCAAATTGATGTTCAATCGCAAGGTGTCGTTAATGGCAGCTTGGGGCGAATAAGCCGTTGCATTAAAATTGGTGATGCTGATGTTTGGTTCTAAATCCTCGAAAGTTAGCAAATTGTTATAGACATCGAAGTTGTTTAGGCTACGCAAGGCGGAGAGGTTTGGCAAATCCTTAATTTTGTTGTCGTTCAGCACAAAACTGGTGAGGCTTGTCAAACTAACAAAAGAAGCAGGCAAAGCCCCTGTAAATTGGTTGAAACTCAAATTGAGGGTTCGCAAAGAAACCAATCTGGACAAGGCAGGAATAGTGCCTGTAAATTTGTTGTTGCTCAAATTGAAAGTTATCAAGCCTGTTAATTCATTGAAATTGAGGGGCAAATTTCCTGAAAAACCATTGCGACTTAGATTAACCGTAGTCAAACCTGTGGAGAAATGCAAACTATCTAAATTGCCTGTGAGTTTGTTGTTCGATAAGTTCAACACTCGCAAACTTTGTGGTAATTTGCCCGGTAAACTTCCTGTTAATTGGTTGTTGCTGATGTCTATATTTTCCAAATTAGTCAATAGAAACGAATTGGCTGTGGGCAGACGCAAATTCATTCGCCCAGTGAGTTGGTTGCCCGATAGATTGATAGATTTTAAATCTGTCATGAGTTGCAAAGAATCAGGAATTTGCCCTGTCAATTCATTGGTACTCAAATTAAGTTGCGAAAGTTTGGGCATAGCACCAAATCCCGCAGGAATAGTGCCTGAAAAATAGTTATTGCTAAGGTCTAAATCTGTAAGGTTTTGCAGCCTTCGCAGGGCTGCCATGTTGATAGTGCCATCTATAAAGTTCGAACTCAAATTGAGCGTAAGCAAATTGTTGATACGCCCAATGCCATCGGGAATAGTTCCGTCTAAAAGGTTGTTGCTCAAATCTAAGTGCTGCACTTTCAACGAACCTATGGTGGCAGGAATATGGTTTTCCAAATTGTTATTGCTCAAATCTAAGGTCTGCATAAACGCCAACCTGTCGTCTATGCCCGCAGGGTCTTTGGCAAAATCGGCAGGAATAAAACCCTCTATGCCCGATGCAGGAAGTTTTAGACTAATGACTCGCCGCACTGGTTCTCTATTCATTGTTACCCCTTTCCAATCAAACAATCTGTCGGCTGTATTCCAACCCATTTCATTACCTGTGGAGTTCATAAAGGCAATTAAAGCCAACGAGTCGGGCTGACTGACCACAATATTGGTAGAAATAGCCGAACTTGTGCAGGAAATTTCGGCAGAAAAACCTGTTTTGGCTACATTGGCATCAGATTTAAACACAAAAGTCAAAGCCCCGTCATTATTTTGAGAACGGATAGAAGCAGGGGGCAAATTGCCGTTGTGGTATTTGCCCACAATACTACCTGCATTGGCATCATCGATGGAATTATAAACTATCAAAGTATCGTAATTTGCCTCTACGTCAAATCTTGAAAAACTAACTTCTATCTCCGAAGTCAAAGATGAGGCTTTGTAAGTCCGTTTGAATGGGGCAGTTACCAAATTGTTTGCATACAAACCTGTGCAGGCTTCGGGAAAACAAAATACTGTGGGCGTGGTTGCACCGCAATTAATTTTGTAAGAAACAGGCACGCAACGCAAAGTAATATTGCCACCTGTGCTTACGCCTGTGCCTTGTGTCTGCACAACGACGGTCATAAATTGGTTGATAGTCGAGAAAGTATCAGTTGCCGTAGTGCCTGTAAATTCGGCTATTAAATTATTGGTTGTGGTTGTCAATCCGTTGTAAATCAACACTTTATCGTTGGGGTGCAAACTCAAACTATTCATATCTACTTGAATGGCTTGTCCTGCTGTGCTGGCAGCATAGCCAATGGTGGCGTTGGTATTGTCTGCAATGGTTAGGTTTACAGGCGTGGATGTAGGGCAAGTTAAATTTGCTTCGTTGTCTGCAATGGTCAGCGTGGCTGTTGTGCCTACGGTCAAAAAATATTCGGGACTTGGTAGGGTAGTGCTGGGCTGCAAAGTAAGGATAATGGTTTGGGCAGCATTGAAAATAATATCGTCTATTGGCGTAACAATCAATTCGGCAGAAGTTTGTCCTGCTAAGACAGTGCAAGACGTGGCAGTTGGCGTACCCACTATGTTTGTACCTCCTGTAATGGCGTATCGGGTGGCTGCTGCTGTGCCTGCAATGAGGTAATTTATGTTCGTATTTACCGAAAAAGGTACATTGAAATTCAGCACAAATTTGGCTGCTACTTGGTTAGTTTCGGCAGGTGTACCTGTGGTTGCAACTGATGCCCTAATGTCGTCATTTTGAATAAGGACTGTGGCAGTGTTGGCAGTGCCAATGTGGTAAGTTGGGGCAGGTGTGGTGGGTATAAGTTGCAAAATAATATTTCTATCGGGATTGACAACAAAGTCGTCTATTGGATTGACTGTAATAATGACTTCGGTTTGGTTGGCAGGAATAACTGCTGTGCCAATAGGCGAAGTAAAAGTTGGTAAGGTGCTATAATTTGTCCCTAAAACGGCAGTACCTCCCACATTGAAACGGACTGTGAGGGGCAGCGGCGTTGCATTTGCGCGGCGTATGGTAAAAGTTGCCCCTGCACCCGACCCATCTTCTACGGCTGTGCCTGTGCTGATGATTGTAACAGGGTTGTTTTTGTCTGTGATGGTAATTGCCGAAGTTCGGGCTGTTTGGTTGGTGGCATAGCTTTTCACTGTGCTGTCGGCAATAGTAAAAGTTACAGTTTTGTCGCCTGTTACAAAATTGTCAATAGGGCGAAGGGTTACAATTACGTTGGCTTGTCCTGCGGGAATGATGGCTGTGCCTTTGGTGGCATTTTCCATTATAGCACCTGAAATAATTTGGTAGTCTGTATTGAAAACAGCCGAAGTATTGGTAGCCGAAAACTTGACTGTCAAAGGATTGGTATTTACACCATTGGTTCTGCTAAAAGTAAAAGTAGTATTTTGGGGCAAACCTGTGGCAAAATCAATTTCTTGCGTAGTGGCAGTGGCTGGGGTCATACTCACGTGGTTGTTATCGTCTATGATAGTCAAATTGGCAGTATTGGCAGCACCAATCAAGTAAGAACCTGTTTGCAAGGTCAGCACAATGGTTTTGTTGGGCGGATTTATCACAAAATCATTGATAGGCGTAATGAGTAATTCGGCTGTGGTTTGTCCCGCCAAAATGGTAATAGACCCATTGCTTACAGTGGTGGTGGCATAGCTGGTTTCGCCTGATACGTTGTAGGCTTGGTTTACCCCCGCCGCAGGTGCTGTGCCTCCTACCGAAAATCTTACCAATAAATCTGAAGCTGTGGCTGTGCTGCGAGTAAAAATAAACTTGCTTGTGGTGCCAGATTTTGTAGGATTGGTAGCCAATGCTGCTATTGTAACCGTATTGTTGTCATCTGCAATGCTTAGATTGGCTTGGGTTTGGGCTGGTACGTTATGTAGCCTGTAGCCTGTGCCTGTGAGTAAGGTAAACACTACGGTTCTATCGGGATTTACTGTAAAATTGTTGTAAGGTTGAATAGTAATCTCAACAAAGGTGCTTCCTGCGGGAATGGTAGCCGACTCGTTGTTGCTGCCTGTGTAGGTGGCATTTGCTCCTGTTTGGGTGTAGAAAGTATTGGCGGTAGCCCCTACGGGTGGCGTGGCAGTGTAAACAGCCGTACCTGTGGAGGCATCAAAACGAACAGTGAGAGGAGAGGCAGTGGCAGTATTGCGTTTTATCCTAAACTTGCCCACACTGCCTGCCTCCGTTGCATTAAACCCTGTTACAGTTTCGATTGTTACTACATTGGGGTCGTCATCGATGGTCATCGTGGCACTGTTGTTGGCAATCGCAATATTTGGTGTTACAGTGTTAATAGTCAAAATGGCTGTGCGAGCAGGGTTTACAGTAAAGTCATTGCTTGGCGTTAGAGTCAAGGTGGCAGTAGTAGCACCTCCTAAACTTGCGGGGAGGTCAATCGTACCATTAGGATAGGTGTAAGTCGTAGCACCTGTTAGGGTATAATTTGCATTGGTAGCAGTTCCTGATAGGGTAAAGCTGATGGTTTGGGCAGGATTTACTCCTGTGCGTGTGAACACAAAATTGGCAGTGGTGCCATCTTCCGAAGCATTGCCCGATGTAGCCATACTTAGTTGCCTGTTGGAGTCATTAACAGTGATATTGTCTGAGCTTGGTGTGCCAATAGGAATACCTAAATTGTTACCTATAATGGTTACACCAATATTTCTTGTGCCATTGACAACAAAATCTTGATTGGCAGTAATTGTAATGGTTGCTGTGCTACTTCCTATATTACTAAAAGGAATGAGAATAGTACCTGTGCCTAAGGCAGGATTAAATGAAGTTGCTCCCGTTACTGTGTAGCTTACCCCTGTATGATTAATAGAAAAAATGACTGTAACATCAGAAGGAAAACTACCAATGCGTGTGAAAGTAACGGTAGAGCCTGTGCCACTACCCTCTACAATGGGAGAAGTAGCCCCAACAATGACCGAAGAAGTGGCAAGGCTAACTGTTAGCACATCAGTATTGGGTGTGCCAATGGTATAAGGAGCATAAGGTGCTGGGGCTATTATGGTAACAGTGATAGTGCCTGCGGGTGCAGTAGGCAATATATTAAAGTTAAAATTTACGGTAGTTTGCCCCGAATTGATTACGACAAGACTTGTGCCTGCGGGATTGAAACTAAAACCTGAACCAGGAGCAGAAACTGTGAAATGCGAACTGTTTAGCCCACCTGTAAAAGTAGTGGTAAAGGCTACTACTCTTGACCCTGTAATAACTCCTCGTGAGAAAGTAAAAGTGCCTGTGCTACCTGCCACTACTGTACTCGAAGAAGTTACTGTAATTTTATCGGGGTCGTCTGCAATGTTGATAGTAGTTGTGTGGTTGGGGGCAGCAGCAATATCATAGGTAATATTGGGCGTTGTGTTTACTAAGGTAAAAATAGCTGTTCGGGCTGCATTAGCCACATAGTCATTGGTAGGACTTAGAAAAATAGCTCTTGTTGTTTGTCCTGCTGGAATGGTGGTGGTGTAGGTATTGCCACTAACTAAGGTAGCACCTGCAAGACTGTAATTTGTATTAAGGATTGCAGTGCCTGTGATGTCGAAATTTACAACCAAAGGCAGTGAGGTGCTTCCTGTACGAGTGAAAATAATAGAAATATTGCTACCTCCCTCAACAGGTATAGGTAAGGGATTAACACTAATGCTTACCGTAGGAGCTACTGCATCGGCAATGGTCAGTGTAGCAAGATTAGGTGTGCCAATGGTATAGGTTTTTGTGGGTGCAGTATCTACAATAGTCAAAACAACTGTTCGGGCTGCATTAATCAACTGGTCGTTGAGGGCAGAAAGGGTTATGGTGGCTGTTGTTTCGCCCGCCAACATCACGATTGTACCCGAACCTGCATTGAAAACCAAGGGCGAAGTGCTTGTAACCGTATAGTTTGTAGCCAAAGCAGCCGTACCCCCAACCGAAAAATTAATAGCAATGGTATTGGCAGTATTGACCCTTGTAAAAGTAAATGTACCTGTATTGGCAGGTGGTATGCCATCTTCGGCAGGTGTGCCTGTGGCTACCACAGTAAATAAATTGGTATCGTCTATCAAGGTAATAGTTTGGGTATCTATCACTCCCACCACATAAGCAGGGTCTGCCACTAAGGTTAAGGTAATATCTAAAGGTGGGGCATTGAGTGCAAAATTATTGATAGGCACTACGTTTAGCGTGGCTGTGGTAGCTCCTGCTGCAATGGTAAATGTAGTTCCTGTAAGATTGGTAACATTGCTACCCATTTGAAGGGAGTAATTAGTACCTGCAACCGCCGTCCCCAAAGCACTAAAAATGACTGTTAAACCTCCTGCGGGTGCAGCTACATCGAGAGTAAAGGTAAAAGACCCATCGACCGCAGGTGTGCCTTCTTGGGCATTGACCGCAGCCGTAACCTGCACATTGGGCTGTGCCAATACCAACCCTATACTCGACAAATAAAACAGAATAGCTAATAAATAACGCATATCGTTAGAATTTTGAATGTTTAATTTTGGTAATTATCTAAGTACGTTGGCAATGATTTAGGCAACCCAACCCTATACTTTTTTACCTTGACAATCGTACAAAAACAGAACTACGATTGTCAAGGTGCAAAAGCACCATTGCCAACGTATGAAAGTTGCTAGCTAAAACGTAAGACGAGATAAAACCCAAAAAGTTTATTGGTAAAAATAAAATAAAAAAATCACTTTTCCAAATTTAGGGTTTTGGAGTAGGTTTTCCGCATCAAAATTTAGGTAAATAACTCTAAGATTCTCAAAACAAGAATACCCAAATGCGAAAATTGTTTGGTAAGTTTGACTTATCACTTGTCTAAACACGAATTGGTTTGCCACTACTGCGGTTACAGAACAGACCCACCTATTATTCATATTTGAATAGCTGAGCAAGAAATTAATAGAATTTATGTGTAGCATATTTTGCCAAATTTTGTAGTAGCTATGCTATGAAACTCAAATAGAATCTCAGTATGTTGCATTTTGTTATTATTTAATTTTTTGTTGAAGAAATTACCAAAAAACTAAAACAATTTTATCTCTCAAAAAGTTGTTTTGAAAATGATTTTTAGTGAAGCCTTAATCAAGTAAAACACACACTTTTTATGAGAAAAAACTTACTGTGGCTGGTTGCCTTTTTGTGGCTGACCTTGCCCACTTTCGCCCAAACAGATAGTACCAAAGTCAAGGCAGCAGCAGACGAAGAGCCGCCAATGGATTTCAGCCAATTTAGCGGAGATGCCGATGTTTCTACTACCGCACTAAATGATGGTGTAAAAAGATATTGCACTTCCAAAATCTTTGGCATTTCGCCCACCAAATTAGTTTCTGTTGGTTATGATTACCAATTTGGTTATCAAATGACTACCGACAAAATAAGAGTACCGGGTACTTCAAATGACCAAAGTGAAACTAAAAACGTAAGTGCTGCACATGGATTAAGACTAATGGCAAATTTTCCTGTCATTTCCAAAAACAGCATTACTGTTAATTTGGGTGCTACCTATATGGAAACCAATTATGATTTCCAAAATCCTGATAAGTTGATAAGCCCACTCAAACAGTCGTTGAATCAATCGGCTCTGCGTAGCACAGGTATCAATTTAACAGTGTTTAAGCCCTTTAATGAGAAAAACTTTATCTTAATCCAAACCAGCCACGACCTCAACGGCGATTACCGTTTGAGTGAATGGCAGTCGTTAGGTTTGGTTCGCCATAGTATCTTGGGTGTTTTCGGTTGGAAAAAACACGACCGTCTGCAATTTGGTTTTGGTGCAGCCCGCACTTACAGAGTCGGTGCGATGAACTACATACCTGTTGTGTTGTATAACTACACTTCTGAAAACCGCAAATGGGGTATAGAAGCTGTGTTTCCTGCAAGAGTGAGCTACCGCCGTTCTTTCAGCCCTCGCAGCCTGATGTTGTTCGGCTACGAATTGGAAGGAAACAGCTATGCTCTCCGCAATCGTGATAATGTATTTGGCAATGTGCCTGGTACTAATGCTCCTTATGATGACCTCGAACTCCGCCGTTCAGAATTGCGTATTCGTATGACTTATGAAACCTCTTTGTATCAATTCATCTGGCTTTCTGTGCAGGCAGGCTACCGTTATAATTGGAGAAACAGCTACAACATAGACAGAGGCGACTTTTTCAGAAGTTTCTTTGGAGATACGCCTTATACGTTTACAAATTCTGTTACCAATCCGTTGTATTTTAACGTAAGTATCAACTTAGTAAGTCCGTAGTCGTTTGTGAGGACACAAATAACGGCAAAGAGTGAAACCTTGGCAGTGGTCGATAGACCCTGCCAATGGTTGAACGGAAGGCAAGAAACTATTGGCAGGGTCTATCGACCACTGCCAAAGTTGAAAATAAAAAACAAAAAAGGTATAAGTTTTGCCTTTAAACCCAAAAACATAATTATTTCACATTCATTCGCCTAAGGCGAATATTTTAAAAACTTTAATTGTTAGCCAAATTAAATTTATGAAAACCATCCAAAAATTATTTATCATTTGTTTTGTGTTGTTTGCTTATCTTTTCAGCACAGAAACTTTTGCACAAGCCACAGGCGGTGATGCCTTAGTAGGTCTTTGGTTGCCCAGCAACGGCAAAGCTCGCATACAAATTTATAAGCGAGGCGAAAAGTATTTTGGTCGCATTGTGTGGCTCAGAGAACCAAACGACTCTGCCACAGGCAAACCCAAAGTAGATAAAAACAATCCGAATGAAAGTTTCCGCAATACGCCCTTGTTAGGTTTTTCTATGTTGAGAGATTTTTCTTACAAAGGAGAAAACAAATGGGAAGACGGCACTATTTATGACGCAGAGAACGGCAGCACCTACAACTGCAAAATAGAATTGACAGACTCTAACACCTTAGATGTACGTGGTTACATAGGCGTAGCCGTATTTGGACGTACAGATACGTGGAAGAGATTGGAAATGAAAGCGAAGTAAATAAACATTGGTAGTGCCAGACAAATAATACTGTTACGCTATGATAACTAACACTTCTCAAAGAAATTTTAGTTTTTAGTATTACACCTGCAGGGCAGTACAATAAAATTTTAGTGTAAAAGGATAAGCAAAATACGCAAAAAAATATAGATTTGCGTATTTTGCTTTTTTTATTCATCTTGGAATCAAGTTTAAAACTGTTCCCAATCCAAATAAATCAATCTGCCTACATTGGTTTGCGGATACTTGGCATCTATGCGTATGCCGAGCAAATCTCTGTAAATTCGGGAAATGGGCAACATCCACGCATGGGCATCATAGCCCACGTATAATTGGTGGAAAGCAGTCAAATCTTTTTTGGCAACAGGAATATAAAATTTTTTGCGTATCCCCTTACAAAAAGAATGAAAAACATCTTGCAAAGTAGCAAATTTTTCGTTTTTCAACCCAATAGGTGCATTGTATTCAGGTTCTCCGTTGGCTATCAGCTTGTTTTGCCAATGATAAGCCAATGGATTGTTGTACCAACGAGGCACAGAACAAGACCCAAAACCACTTTCGGCAGCAAAAATTCCTGTCAATAGCAAAGGGTGAATTTGGTATTGTTGGCAAACTTTCACTATCAAAGCAGCTAATTGGCGGGGTGTAAGCGGCGGCTGTTTGTCCACCTGCACATGAAAATAAAGACAATTTGGGTAATAATCTGCCAAATATTGCCCCAGCAAACTCACAAATTCATTGCTATACAAATTGCCCCGAAAATATTTTTGAGGTCTAAAATATTTTTCCTCCCTGTAATAAACGTGATTAATTTCGTGTGGCTTTTTGATAGTCGTTTTCTCTTTTATTTGCATAGTTTTTACTTGCCTCACACACCGAAAACCAATATCAAAATTATAGTTGCCTGCTGCTGTATAACTCCTTTTATAGACTGTCAAAAAAGCATCGGAAGGACTACCCCACGACCCTCCACGAATAGATTTGATACCATTTGCCTCCTTGCAAACAGGGTTTTGCAAGTTGGTATTTTTGCTATACGCCTCTGCATCAAACCAATCGTCGCACCAGTGCCATTGGTTGCCACTCATGCCATACAAGCCCCACGAATTGCAATACAACGAATCTACGGGGGCAAGTCGCCGCCATTTGCCCTTTGAACTCCGTTTTTCTATGTCGAAATTGGCAAAACGATGCTCAAATTTTTCGCCCCAAGGAAATACTTCTTGCGTTTCGCCACAAGCTGCTGCATATTCAAATTCGGCTTCTGTTGGCAATCGAAAACCATCAGCCGAGTCGTTGCGGACAAAAATGGGGTAGCCGTAGCTGTCCTTTTCGTCTGTTAGTTTATAAACAGGTTGCAATCCTTCTATTTCACTCCGCCAGTTGCAAAAATCGGCTGCCTGATGCCACGTGATACCTGTAACAGGGAGGTTGCGTTTATGATAATTTTCGTCATACCATTGGGCATTGTGTACCTTGCCATGCTCGGCATAGAGTTTATAATCTTGGTAGGTAACAGGCGTGGCATCTACATAAAAATCTTGCACCGCCACAGTCCGCACAGGTTTTTCGGCAGGAGTTCCGTTTTCGTTGCCTTGTTTGAAAAAACCTCCCTGCACCAAAACCATTGTTTTTAGCCCTTCTATTTTTTTGGGCAACTGTTGATAATTGGGCTTACGCTGACAAGCAACCAAAAAAAGAAGTAAAAAGTAATAACGCATTGGTAATTTTTAATGTTGAATGTTTAGCTTTAATTTTTAAGAAAAAGAATTTCTTACAAAAGTACCAATTTTTTGTTACGAAATCCAAACCCTCTCTTACTTTTGGTACTATCTATTGGTAGTTACCAAAAACATTGGTAGTTTTGCAGCCTAAAACTTTTAAAACCTTTGTTTTCATGTGTTGCCGAATAGTTGGAATTGTAAATCCTACCCAAACATCCGAACAAATAGCCCAAACTGTGGAAAAAATGAGTGCTGCTATGGCACATGGCGGACCCGACGGGTCAGGCTTTTGGGCAAAGCCTGACCAGCATTTAGCTTTTGGGCATAGACGGTTGGCGTTGATAGACCTCAGTGCAGCAGGCAACCAACCGATGCAAAATCGCAAACAATCGTTATGTATTTGTTTCAACGGCGAGATTTACAATTACAAAGAAATTCGCAAAGAACTCAAAGCCAAAGGTTATTCTTTTGCTACCGAATCGGATACAGAAGTTATTTTGACAGCCTTCGAAGCCTACGGCACTGCTGCCTTCGAGAAGTTGAACGGAATGTTTGCCTTTGCTTTGTATGACGATACAACCAAACAACTTTATTTGGTGCGTGATAGTGTGGGCATTAAGCCTATGTATTACGCCCAACAAGGTAACAGTTTGGTCTTTGCTTCCGAAATTCGGGCTTTTAAGGCAAGTGGTTATGCTTATACAGAGCAACCGAGTTGGAAACCTTTGCTACTTACTTTTGGGCATTTGCCCGAACCTTACACTACGCTAAAAGAAGTTACCATTTTACCCAAAGGTCATTATTTGCAATATGATTTGCGTAACGGACTAAAGTCCGTTGTACAGTTTTTTGCCAACAAATTTACAGAGCAACTCCTTGATTATCAGGAGGCTGTGCAGCAAGTTCGCCAGACCTTAGTGGCTGCCGTAGAACGACATTTGATTGCCGATGCTCCTGTGGGTATTTTTATGAGTGGTGGCGTAGATTCGAGCCTTATTGCCCTCATTGCCGACAAAATTCTAAAAAAAGAAAATAATCATACTTTGTCTATTGTTTTCAATGAAAGCAAATATTCGGAGAAAAAATATCAAGAAATAGTAGCAAAGGAGTTGCGAAACCAACACCAATACATAGAGGTTGGTAGCAAAGATTTTTACGACCACTTTGCAGATATTCGCCACGCCATAGACCAGCCGAGCATCGATGGCATTAACACTTATTTTATCTCCAAATTTGCAAAACAGGCAGGTTTGAAGGCTGTGTTGTCAGGCTTGGGTGCAGACGAATTGTTTGGCGGTTACTCCACTTTTAAACGAGCTAAATATTTGCCTGCTTTGCAATTCTTACCTGCTTTTGCTTTCAAAGGCTTGTCCAAAATAACAAAAGACCAATACAAAAAATTTGCATTTTTGGCACTGCCCGACCAGTTGGGAGTTTACCTATTTTTCAGAGGTTTGTTTACGCCAGACGTAGTGGCAAAAGTCTTAGACTGCACCGAACAAGAAATTTATTGCCAGCTTGAGAAAGTTTTTTTGGGAAATCAAATCAATACACTATCTTTGGGCAATCAAATCAGTTGGCAAGAACTCAATCTGTATATGCAGAACCAACTGCTCAAAGATTCTGACGTGATGAGTATGTGGCATTCCTTAGAATTACGCACTCCTTTCTTGGACAAAGATTTCGTTTCGCTGGCACATCAGATTTCGGCTCAAACCAAATTTTATACAACCTCACGCACCAAAGAACTCCTGCTGGCTGCTTTTGATGATATTTTGCCTCCTGCCGTTTGGAACAGACCCAAACAGGGTTTTGTCTTTCCGTTTCAAGAGTGGCTGCAAAAACAAGCCTCCTTATTGCAAACCAAAGAGCAAAAAAATCCTGTGGTTGGGCAACTTGCCAAACAATTTGAGCAGGGTAACCTCCACTGGTCGCGGTGGTGGGCAGTAGAGCAAGTATTGTAGCAAAAACAAATGTTGTCCATGAAAATTCTTTACGCTGGCGAACTGTCGAGTTTTGAACTAAATTGTTTCTTACGTATGCGTGCCTTACAGCAGTTGGGGTACGACATTGTGCCATTCGACTTTTACCAGTATCAGGGACAAGGTTTAGAGGGAAAAATTCAATTTCATTTTGGTTGGGGACGCAATATAGACAAACTGAATCGTGATTTTTTGCAACTTGCCATAGAAACAAAACCAGATTTAATTTGGGTGGACAAAGGAATCTATTTGCGTGCAGAAACTTTGCATACGATTAAACAAAGTATTCCTACGCAAATTACACACCTCGTACCCGACGACCCTTTTGGCTACAACCGCAAAGGGTGGAGCATCTTTTACAAGGCTATTCCTTCTTATGACTTGCATTTTGTCAAAAGACCCTATAATATAGCCGAATATAAAAATTTAGGGGCAAAAAAAGTATTCGAATACGACCACTCTTACGACATGTCTGTGCATCGCCCTATCGAATTAACCCCCGAAGAATATCAAAAATACCACGCCAGCGTAGGTTTTATTGGCACTTGCGAAACCCAACGTGCCAATACGATTTTGTACTTGATAGAAAACGGTGTATCAGTAGCTATTTGGGGCAAATATTGGAGCAGATACAAACACTGGGACAAACTCAAAGCCCATTACAGAGGAGGCGAAATGCACGGCGACAACTACGCCAAAGTATTGTGTGGCATGGACATAGCCCTCCATTTTCTAAGAAAAGCCAATCGTGATGCCCAAGACAGCAGAACCTTTGAGATTCCTGCCTGCGGAACTTTTATGTTGGCAGAAAAAACCTACAAACACGAACAGTTTTTTGAAAACGGCAAAGAAGTGGTATTATTCGAAAACCCCGAAGACTTACTCCAAAAGGTAAAATATTACTCCGCACACGCCGAAGAACGCAAACAAATAGCCAAAGCTGGCTATCAAAGATGCCAAACAAGTGGCTACGACCACCAAAGTCGACTCTCCGAACTTCTTAAATTAGTAGAAAATGAATTATTTGCCAACGGCGTAGTGAAAAGTAAGTTGGTAAATTGGTAAGTAATGCGATAAAATACAAAATATTAATGTCTGTACCTAAGTTATTAAGTTGCAAGTTACTATTTTTTTTCATACACCACCTCTATTGCAAATTGGTCATTTACAATACCCAACGCCTCGCAGGTGGCAGTAGAGAGTTTCACCAAAATCTCTTTATTGAGGTCTATATTAGGTATTTTTCCAATTACTTTTGCTTTCACAGCAAAATGATTAGTCGGATTAATAAGCAAAATAGAACTTCCTATATGAGCAGTGCGGTGCAACACAAATTTTGCCTCTCCCCTCGATTGTATTTTTTCGCCTTTGCCTATTTCGTGTTTGCCTTTTTTCTTGTCTATTTTCGAGAGCATATTTTCTGTAACAATTCCCTGTTTGCTACCATTGCCACCAATAACCAAAACCTGCCCTATTTGCAAAGGTTGATTTGCTAAATTATTCCAAAATACCAAACTATCTATGCTGATTTGGTAGAGAGCAGCAATTTTGGTAAGATTTTCACCTTTTTGTATGGTGTGTTGGTAAGTGGCAACCAAAGGCGAAGTAGGCAAAACCAAAGGTACATACAACAACTGTCCTGCCTTTACTTTGTTGCTGTCTAAACCTGCATTTTCTACTACTATTTTGCGGACTGTGGTATGGTGAATCTGGGCTATTTTTCGCAAAGTTTCGCCTGTTTGCACCTTGTAAAGCAAAAAAGTTTTGCCATTGCGTTGCATAGTTTTTGCTGAGTCTAAGGGCTGAGCTACCAATGGAGAGGTAAAGCAAACCCAAGAAAAACAAAACAAGCAAAAGAAAAATTGGAAAATCATTAAGACAATTTTTAGTGTTGAATTTTTAGTGTTGGTTTTGATTGATAGGGTGTCCCAAATACAAAATTGCAAGCTTTTCATACAAATATAGACATAGCTTGCAATTCATACAAGAAAAAACATTTTTTTAGTACAAGTAATTGATTGACAATAAGTTATGTTGTAGTTAAGGAGAAACGAATTATCCAATCAATTTAGCTTAGAGATTAATATTCCCAAAGATTATGCTCATATTCCAATAATTCATGTTCCATTTGGATAGAACTTACTAAGGCAGCTTTGCCTACGGCAGTAATATCCTCTATGCTACTATCTTCAGAGTTTGAATATTTTACTAAATGGGCGGCAAACAAACGCAATTCAAAGGCTTCTTCTAAGTTGCGATGCTCCTTTGGATTTTGGTTATTGTACCAAATGGCAGCAGGATTATCTCTAAATACATTTTCTACCAACTCCCGATAACTAAACGTGGCAATAGGTTTTTCTATGCCTGTTGGATTTTTGTCGGCAGGCAAAAAGATAGTAATAGCCTGAATATCGTGGTACATCCGACTGCGTTTTTTGTCAAAAACAAGGTCTTCTTTTAATTCTAAGATTTTAAACTCACGAGGCAAATATTCCTCTGCTTTTACCGTATTTTCTCCATTTTGATTTTGCTGCTCCGCATTGTTAGGGTCTTCCCAAACCACGTCATCATCCAAATTCCATTCGGGTTCTGTGGCTTGATTAGGCATGGTCAAATTTTGCATAAATTCGTCTAAACTCATGCGTGTTGCCAACGAGTCATTGCTGAAAGGGCGTATGATGCCAGCTTTTGCAGCCTCTATAATGGTATTAGTCAGCTCATTACCTCTGGCGTGAAAAGCCTTGTTTTGTTTTTCTTGGAGGTCTATTCTGTACCACATCGTTTTGCGATAAAGTTGGTCGTCTTGGTTGATAGGTCGCAAAGATTGCGGATTATAACCAAACTCATTATTTACCTCTTGTGCAAAAGTAGAGGCAAAAGGCAGACAGCACAGGGCAAAAGTTGCCCATAAAGCATTGATTTTCATAAAGTTATAGATTTTTGTTTTCAATAATTGATTGCAACTTTCAGTGAAAGGTAAACGGCGAAGGATAAAAAAATTATAATAAAAAATGCAATGGATTTTTGACAACTCAATAATTTGTATAACTTTGCACCGCAATTTTATTTAACTCTTAACGGAAAAGAAAAGTGGAAGAGACCAACAGAAATGGTGAAAACGAAGAAATTTACTCAAAAAGAGTAAAAGCAGGTAAAAGAACTTACTTCTTCGATGTAAAATCAACCCGTGCAAATGATTATTATTTGACTATCACGGAGAGCAAAAAAAGATTCAAAGAAGACGGTTTTGTGTATGAGAAACACAAAATTTTCCTCTATAAAGAAGACTTTAACAAGTTTTTGGAGGCTTTGCAAGAAACAATCACTCACGTAAAAGGAGATTTGATGCCTGACTTCGACTTTGAGCAATTTGACAGAAAAGACGAAGACGTACAGCTTGAAAGTGTAAGTGAAGACCTTAAATGGGAATAGTTAAATTTTAACTGACTAAAGAGGCTGTCTTTTCGGACAGCCTCTTACATTGTTTCCATTCCACAAAAATTGTCAGAGAGTCAAATTAAACTGTATATTTGCCTTTAGGCAAATTAAAAACAACTGAATAGAGGTTATTACGATTTGTACCGTACCCTTTGGCGGGGATTGCCTCCAACTGCAGGGTCAATCAGTTGAAAATCAAGAAATTATTTTTCTATACAAAAATTATCGTAATAACCTCTAATGTAACAAATGTAACATACGCTTTAGCGTGTGATGGTATGTAAACATCACACGCTAAAGCGTATGTTACATTCAGTTGCAAGCACATTATTTACCAGCAGGAGCATTAGTTTTCAATGCTCTTGTCGTAACAATCGTTGCGATTGTAACCAATGGACTATTTGTGATGGTATAGTTTTTGGTTTCCAAGTTGCTTACTTTGATAGAGTTGCCAATATCCAAAGTAGAAATGTTTACCTCTATGAAGTCAGGCATATCTTTTGGAAAAGCACTTACTTTCAATCTTTTAACTTTGGTCAATAATTTGCCGCCTTTTTGCACACCTACCGAAGCACCTGTTATTTTGATAGGAATTTCCATTTTCACAGGTTTTGTTTCATCGAGCAACAAAAAGTCTGCGTGCAAGATTACTTCGTTTACAGGGTGAAACTGAATATCTTGCAAAATAGCTTGATAGATTGTGCCTTCTATGTTTAGTTCTACTTGGTGTACCTTGTCGGTATAAACCAAATTTTTGAACATAATCATAGGTACAGAGAAAAATACTTGTTCAGATTTTCCACCGTACAACACGCAAGGAACTACTGCGTCTTTACGCATTTGTTTTGAGGAGGCTTTACCGAGATTTGCTCTTTTAAACCCTATAATCTCTAAACTTTTCATAAAATTAGATTGTTTTAAAGTAAGTCGTTTGCAATAGACCGAAATTAATTTATAATTAAGTTATTCAAACGGGCTGCAAAGTTAGATATTTTATTGATATTTGAAAAAAAAACACAACTTTTATGCAAAAAAAATCTTGGGTCTTTTGTCTATTAGCTTTTTTGTTGGCTTCCTGCCTTGCCAAGCCTGATTTTCCTGATACACCAACTATTTCTTTCAAAAGTTTGGCTTTGCTACCCATTCTAAATCCTACTTTAAAAGGTAAAGGTGACTCTCTTTCTTTGGTTATTGCTTTTCAAGATGGTGATGGTAATTTGGGCAACAATGACTCTACTCAAAATTTTTTTGTTCGAGCTTTTAAAAAAGAGCAGAACAATTTTGTCCCAGTGGTTTACTCACAAGGTCAAAATTTCAACAACATTTTCCCTGTTTTGGATATTGTGGGTGGTTCTCCCTTAGAAGGAGATTTGCGATATGGTGTGCAGTTTCCTTATCTCGGCTTTCCCTCTACTCCAAGCCTTAAAGTAGGAGATATTGTTAAATTCAGCATACAAATTCAAGACAGAGCAGGCAACCGCAGCAATACAGTAGAAACCAACGAAGTAATTTTGGGCAAATATGATTAAATCGCAATTTTCTCAACCAATAAAACTACTGCGTTGGTTTTTCTACCTCACTTTCCTTGTCTTAGGTTGTTGGTGTGCAGCCAATTACGAATTGTTGTATTATGGGTATGGGCAAGGCGAAGGGCAACTACGTATCTTGTGGAACACTGAGCCTATTGCAACTTTGCTCGAAGCCCCAACTTACCCCGACTCTGTCAAGAAAAAATTGCAACTGATACAAGAAATTTGCACCTATACCGAAGATTCTTTGGGGCTAAACCCCTCCAAAAACTACACTACTTTTTACGACCAAAAAGGCAAGGCTATTTTGTGGAATGTTACGGCTGCAAAACCTTACGAACTCACGCCGCATCAATGGCAATTTCCACTCATAGGCACCGTTTCTTACAAAGGTTTTTTTGACAAACAAAAAGCACAAAAAGAATTAGACCGACTCAAACAAGAAGGTTGGGATACAGGACTATACGCAGTTTCGGGTTGGTCGACTTTGGGGTTTTTCAAAGACCCTGTATTGTCTAATTGGCTCAATTACTCAGAAGGAAGATTAGTCAATTTGATTATTCACGAATTGACGCATGGCACATTGTATATAAAAGACAATGTGGAATACAACGAAAACTTAGCTAATTTTGTGGGTGATGAAGGGGCAAAAAGGTTTTTGATAGCCAAATATGGCAATAACTCTGCCCAAATTCAAAGTTATTTGCAAACCCAAAAAGACGAAAAAACTTTTAGGGTTTTTGTATTAAACGAAGCCCAAAAATTGGATTCTATTTATAAACATTTGCCCCCTCACCTACCCGACTCCGAAAAACAAAATAGCAAACAAAGTTTTATGAAAGAATTTATTGCTAACTT
The DNA here is from genome assembly GCA_013299115.1 of Cytophagales bacterium. Lineage (GTDB taxonomy): Bacteria > Bacteroidota > Bacteroidia > Cytophagales > Thermoflexibacteraceae > JAAFKA01. The sequence goes on along the minus strand of JAAFKA010000011.1, from coordinate 94,920 downwards.
GCAAGCACAACATTTTTATAACCAACGCTATTGCCACTATTTTGATGAGGAAATGCCAAACAATACCTTTTTTATGTCTTATTTGCGTTACAACAGCCAACAAAGTATGTTTAAACAAGAATTTGAAACAAAATTTGGTGGTGATTTCAAAAAATATATGCAATATTTGAAAAAAACTTACAAACATAGTTTGTGAGAGTTAGGTGCTTTCGGTTTTGAGTAGTGCCACACAAGTCATTTACGACCACTTTAGAACTAACATTTCTCAAAGAAATGCTAGTTCTGAGCATTAGTCAGGTGCTTTCGGTTTCTCAAAACCGAAAGTTTTTATTAAAATTTATCTAAGCTTACGCAATGACAAAATTATTTTATTTGTTTCTCTTTTTCTTATTTACAAACTACCAATTATATGGTCAGCAAGTCAACAACAATGATAGTTTGTATCATATTCAAGACAATGTTTTGGTTAAAATGACAGATGGGACATTGATTTCTGCAATGGTTGTTACCAAAAAAGATGCAGTTTTGCCTTTGCCTGTTATTTTTCAGTTTACAATTTATGTAAGCCCCAGCAGAGATATTTTTAGCCTAAAATTGGCAGCAGACAGAGGCTATGCAGGCGTAATAGCCTACACGAGAGGCAAAAAAAACAGCCCTTCGGAAATAATCCCCTACGAATTTGATGGCAAAGATGCAAACGAGGTAATAGATTGGATAAGCAAACAGAGTTGGTGCAATGGCAAAATAGGTATGTATGGCGGCAGTTACAACGGCTTCACACAATGGGCAGCAGCAAAATATAAACATCCTGCCCTCAAAACAATTATGCCAATCGTGGCAAGCATACCAGGCATGGGCTTGCCGATGGAAAACAATATTTTTATTAGCCCCAATTATCAATGGGCATTTTATGTTACGAACAACAAAACCTTAGACGACAGTGTAAATAATGACTACCAAAGGTTTGACAAAATGGAAGAAAAATGGTTTGCAAGCGGAGCAGCCTACAATAAAATAGATAGCATAGACGGAACACCCAACAAATGGTTGCAGCGTTGGCTCTCACACCCCGCTTACGACAACTATTGGCAAGAAATGGTACCTTATAAAGATAATTATACGGGCATCGATATTCCTGTTTTGTCTATTGATGGCTATTATAATGATTCGCAAATATCTAATTTATACTATTTGAAAGAACACGCTAAATACAACCCCAAAGCAGAAGACTATCTAATTATAGCACCTTATGGGCATTTTGGGGCTCAGGTAGGCGGAGATTCAGTCATCAATGGCTATAAAGTAGATGATGTAGCCCTTATTGGTGTTCGTAATATTCGATATCAATGGTTTGATTATGTGCTAAAAGGTGGTAAAAAACCTGCTATCCTAAAAGATAAGATTAATTATCAAGTAATGGGTACAAATACTTGGAAAAGTGCCAGTGCTTTGGATAAAATGAGCAACAAAAAAATTACATTTTTTTTGAGTGAGCAGAAAAAAAATAAAAATTTACAGTTAAGTAGCAAAAAAGCAAAAAAAAACGGATTTGTAAGCCAAAAAGTAAACTTTGCAGATAGAAAATCCGAAAATGGGGGATTTTATCCAAACCCAATTATTCAGAAAAAATTGGATACGGCAAATGGAATTATGTATGTAAGTGAACCTTTTAGTGAAAGTATAGAAGTGAGTGGTGCTTTTGAGGGATTGCTTAAAATTAGCATTAATAAAAAAGATGTAGATATAAGCATAGCTCTTTATGAGCAAATGCCAAACGGAGAAACTTTCCAATTATCGTATTTTGTGGGCAGGGCAAGTTATGCCAAAGATATGACAAAAAGAACTTTATTAAGCCCCAATAAAATAGAGGAAATGCCAATTACCAATAGCAGATTGGCAAGCAAAAAATTGAGCAAAGATAGCCGTTTGGTTGTTGTAATTGGTGCTATCAAAATTGCTAATTATCAAATAAACTACGGAACAGGCAAAGATGTGAGTGCGGAAACAATAAGGGACGCAAAAGAAAACTTACATATAAAATTTTACAATGATAGTTATATACAAATACCTGTTTGGACAGAATAACAACAGATTTTTGTAGCTCTACAGCATTATAGCTGGGCAACTACTCAGATTTTTAATCTTTAGCTAATGAAACTTCTTCATTTTTTTGCTTTCTTTTATTTACTTTCGTTGCCTGTTTTTGCCCAACAAAACAAAATAGACAGCCTCGAAAAACAATTAGTGCTTGCCTCACCCGACACGCAGAGGGTACACCTATTGAATCAACTTTCTTTTGCTCTCTATTCCAAAAACCCTGAAAAAAGCAAAGATTATGCAGATGAAGCTCTGTATTTGGCTGAAAAACTAAATTTTAAACGTGGCACTGCTGAAACCTATAAAAATATTGGCTTGTATTTCAGACAAAAAGGTGAATTTGTGCAAGCCCTCAATTATTTGACCGAAGCCCTTAGCATTTTTTCAAAACTCAACGACCCAGAAGGTATTGCCAGCACTTATATTACCTTGGGTTTAGTCAATGGGCAGCAAGGCAATTATTTGGAGGCAATGGCTTATCATTTGAAATCCTTGAAAATACACGAAAAGCTGAAATTAGACGAAAAAATTGCAGTTTCTCTTTCCAATATTGCCCTAACCTACTACCAACAAAACGACATAGACGATGCCTTAGAGTACTATTTCAAAGCATTGGGAATCAGCCAAAGAATCAACGACCGTTGGCGTATTGAGTTGATTTACACCAACATAGGAGCTGCTTACCTCAAACAACAGCACTACGACAGAGCCTTAGATTATTTTTTTAAATCTGTTTTGTTGGCAGACTCCTTAGAATTGCCCACAGGCAGAACTTTGCTCTACATAGGGCAAACTTATGCAGCCACCAAACAATATGAGCAAGCAAATGAATATCTTTTTAGAAGTATAGAGGCTTTTGAAAGGAGCAAAAACAAATACCAAATCGCCGAATCTGCAAACGCCATTGGCGATATTCATTTGGCACAGGGCAATACCAAAAATGCACTTAAATTTTACGAAAAAGCCGAATTATACGCCACAGAAACAGGGGCAAAATCCTTTTTGAGTGAAAGTTACAGAGGCAGGGCAAAAGTCTATGAAGCCGAAAACAACCTAAGCAAAGCCTACGAATTTCAGAAAAAATATGCAGAACTGAAAGATTCTATTTATTCTTCAGAGGTCATTCGCAAAAATATATTTGCCAAATCTGCTTATGAACTCGACAACAAACAAGTACAAATTAACAGCCTAAAAATCCAGCATAAAAACGATGTCTTGGTGCGAAACTTTGTGGTAGGCAGTTTTTTTGTCCTGTTGGTCTTTGCCCTGCTGTTTTATAGGAATTTTAGGAAAATTCAAAAATTCAATACACTGTTGCAATTTCAAAACGAAGAAATAAGGAAACGAAAAGAGGAAATTTTATTGCAAAACAAAGATTTGCAACAACAAAAGAACGAAATCAGCACACAACAAGCCTTAATTTCAGAGCAAAATGTAGAACTACACGAAAGAAACTATAAATTTTCGCAAAGTATTTCGGCGGCTTTGCAAATTCAGCAAGCTATTTTGCCTTCTCGAAACAGAGCCAAAAGACTGTTTGCCGACCATTTTATTATCTACAAACCCAAAGATATTGTAAGCGGAGATTTTTATTGGTTTAACGAAACTCCTGATAAAAGATTAGTCTTAGCTGTTTTAGACTGCACAGGACATGGCGTACCTGCTGCGTTTATGACCATGATAGTCAATGGTTTGCTCGACAGGTTTATCTTATTTCTCAAATTTGAAAGCCCCGCCGAACTCCTCGAAAATCTCAACAAAGCTATTCAACGCCTGCTTAGACAAGAGGAAACAGGCGACGACAATGGCGTGGACGCGGCGGTGGTAATGATAGAAAATTGCCAAAAAAGTGAAGGCGAAATTGAAAGCAAAAAATTGACTTTTGCAGGGGCAAAAAATGATGTGTGGATTTTTGACAATAACCTCCAACAATTTATGGTATTGACTGGCGACCGCAGAGGAATTGGCGGCTTGCAAAGCAAAAAATTCGATGCTTTTCACAACCAAATCGTAGAAATACCAAAAAACTCGTGGCTGTACCTAAGCAGTGATGGGTTCATAGACCAAAACGACACGCAACGTATTCGGTTTGGCAAGAAAAAACTACAAAAACTGCTCGAAACCCTCGCCAGAGAAAAAGACGAAGGCACAGAACAGCAATGGAGTATTTTGGAAGCCTACAACCAACACGCAAAAAATACAGTGCAAAGAGATGATATTTTGGTGATAGGGATTCAGTTGTAATGAGTGGCAAAAAACTAAAAAGTAACATTTCTTAGAGAAATGTTATTGCTTGTGGATTTAACTTCGTCTATAAACCACCCATTTCCAACAACTTACCAAACTCTTCTGCCGACACAGGCATTACAGACAACCGAGATTGGCGGAGCAACGCCATATTTTGTAAAATAGGTTCGGTTTTAATTTGTTGCAAAGTTACAACTTTCGTTAGGGTTTTGTGTGGTATCAAATCGACAACCACCCAATTGGTGTCTTCTGATGTAGGGTCTTGATAGGCTTCACGCACCACTTGGGCTATGCCCACCACAGCAGGATTTTTTACGCTATGATAAAAAAATACCAAATCTCCTGTTTTCATACTACGCAAATTGTTGCGAGCCTGAAAATTACGCACGCCATTCCAAAAAGTGCGTTGCTCTGCCAAAAACTGTTCCCAACTATAAACAGTAGGTTCAGATTTAATTAACCAATAATTTTGCATTATATTAATTGGTAAGTAATAAAAAAACAACTATTACCACAACTTAAACTACTATACAGAAATTTGAGTAATTAAGTAACTTTTACCCTCAATTGTTATTATCTTATTATTACTTTAGCTAAATCAGGAAGTTTAAACAGGCGTATGAGTTGGGAACGAAAATTAAATAAAATTCCTAAGCTGTATGACGCAAGAAATAGTTTTTTGATTTATTTTTAAGAAAACGAATAAATTCTGCAAACAATAAAGTAAGGTTTAAGGTTGTTCAGATAATGTAATATTTTGTTTGTTAGTGGCTACATATTTGGTAGTAAAGTCCAATTTTTTTTTGTTTCTATGAAACAAAAAAATTTTCTTAAATCAACAACTATGGGCTGAAACCCAATGCTACAAATTTGCAATAAAATAATTTGCCATGCCATTAGTTTTATTTATTTTTTATTTGTCATTTTCTCACCCGCAATAGGTTTTGCCCAAAAGCCTAAAACAGATAGTTTGTGGCGGAGTTTTTACGCCCAAAAAATGGATAGCACAAAAGTAAAACTATTGAACGAATTGTCTAAAAATTACAAAAACAACCAACAGACAGATTCCATTCCTTTGGCTGCTACCCAAGCAAGGCTATTGGCAGAAAAAATTAAATTTGATACGGGTTTGGCTCTTGCCCTCATAGATTTGGCTGCTTACTACAAAAGTGCTAATGTTTTTGATTCAGCTATCTTTTATTACCAAAAAGCCATAGCCCTCCGCAAAAAATATGCAGACAACAAAGACATAGCTTTTGCTTATCAGGGTTTAGGCAATACCTACTATGACATGGCTGCCATGCCCCTTGCTATGCAAACCCTTACCCAAGCCAAAGAACTTTTAGATAAAACCAATCCTGCACATAAAGTTACTTATGGAACAGTCAGTGCTAATCTTGCAAGAGTATATACCATACAAAGTAATTATGACAAAGCCATAGAAAATTTACTACAGTCTATACAAATAAAGGAGGAATTAAAAGATACAAAAGGGCTTGCCTCTTCCTATTTAACTTTGGCTATTGTTTATTCAGACCAGAATGATTTGAAAAAAGAGTTGGAGTACAAAAAAAATCATTAGCACTTAGAGAAACTGATGATATATCGGGTAGTATGTTTAGTATTATGGGATTAGGTGTATATTATTCCAAAGTGAAGGATTACGAAAAAGCCCTAATTTATTATGAAAAAGCCCTGCCTATGGCTATCCAAGTGAAAGATAAAAAGCAAAACTCGATAATTTATACTAATATGGGAGTTGCCTATAGTCACCTTGCACAACCTACTAAGGCTTTGTATTATTATAGTCAAAGTATGAAATTAAAAAAAGAAACTAAAGACAAAATAGGGCAGAGTATTTTATGGGGAGATATAGGCGAATTTTATAGCAGAGGTAAACGATATGACAGTGCCGTTATTTGTTTTGAAACAAGTATTGGTTTAGCAAAAAATATAGGGCGAAAAGTTACAGTTAAAAATTCCTTGTTGAACTTGGCAGAGGTTTATGCCGAACAAAAAGAATTTGATAAAGCCCATACAGCCCTCAGTGAATATATGGTGTATAAAGACAGCCTTTTTAACGAGGACAACCAAAAACGAATAGCCTCTTTAGAATACAATTATGAAATAGATAAAAAACAAAAGGAAATTTTGTTACTCCAAAAAGATAAAGACTTGCAAAGTGTCGAAAACGAAAAGCAAAAACAGGCAGTTTTGTTGCTTACCAATTTGCAGGCTATCAAAAATAAAGAATTGCAGTTACTTTCCCAACAGCAATTAGTGCAAAGAATAGAAAATGAGAAAAAAGAACAACAAATAGACCTGCTCAACAAAGACAAGGCTATTCAAAACACTAATTTAGAATTGCTAAACAAAGACAAATTGCTTAGCGAAAACCAAATACGCAACCTCCACCAAGAAAGACTATTGCAAGCCGAAGAAGCCAAACTCCAAAAGATAATAGCTTTTTCTTTGGCAGGCGGACTGTGTGCTGTGTTCATTTTGGCAGGTTTGCTTTATTGGCAAAACAAAAACAAACAAAAAGCTAATTTATTATTGCAAGCCAAAAACGAAGAAATAGCTGCACAAAAAGAACAGATATTGGAAAAAAGTGAGAAAATGTTGCAAATTAACGAGGAAATCAAAACCATGAACGAGGAACTAAACAGCACCTTAGATTTGGCAAATTTCCAAAAAAGAGAAATAGAAAAACAACACGAAGACATCACAGCAAGCATCACCTACGCCCAACGGATACAGACTGCCATGTTGCCTTTTGAGGAGAGAATTAGCAAATCTCTGCAAGACTTTTTTGTGTTTTACCAACCTCGTGATATAGTAAGCGGAGATTTTTATTGGTTTCAAGAGACCAGCATTGGTAGTTATTCTATCCAAGAAACCACTCAACTTGCCCAAGACAATAAAGTGATTATAGTGGCTGCCGACTGCACAGGGCATGGCGTGCCTGGGGCTTTTATGAGCATGATAGGCAATGAATTGTTGAACCAAATCGTGAATATGTACCACATCACAAGCCCCGACACGATTTTGGAGGCTCTGCACAAAGGAATTTTGTATGCTCTCAAACAAGAGCAGAGCAACAATAAAGACGGAATGGACATTGCCATTGTGGTTTTGACTAAGCAACAGAAAGATTTGTCGGACACCTTCGAGGTGTCTGATGAAAATCAAAAGGTGTCGGATAAATGGAGTTTGCTGGAATACGCAGGAGCAATGAACCCACTGTATTTGGTAACAGCCAAAAACAGCGAAATTTTGCCCGACTATTTGCGACAAAACCCTACCCTAAGCACCGAAAACGCAGACTTCTTTGACATAAAAGCCACCAAGCACCCCATTGGCGGACACTCCGAAGATAGCAAAAGCAGAGTTTTTGAAAAACATACCTTTGATTTAACCAAAAAAGCAGCAGATGAAAGTATTTGGTTTTACCTTTGCTCCGATGGCTATCAAGACCAATTTGGTGGCGAAAAAGAAAGCAAGTTTATGGTGCGTAAATTCAAAAAATTGCTTTTTGACCTACACCAACAGCCACTTGCCGAACAGAAACAAGTGCTGGAACAAACTTTTAGGGATTGGAAAGGCAAACACAAGCAGGTAGATGATGTGTTGGTGATGGGAGTACGGTTGTGAGTGAGATTACAAAAAAAAATCGTCATACAACCCTAAGCTGTATTTATGGTTTTATTTATCATTTTCTTTTGCTTACAAGACTGAGCAATGCCTATTATAAAATGACTTACCCTTCATAGCGAGGTATTACAAGATTAAAATGTTCATATTGCTCTAAATATTGCGTTGTCAAATGGTGTTGGTCAAAATCTTTTGCAATTTGTTGGGGGGCTGTGTTTCTTATTTTTTGCCTTTGGGTTTCGTCAAGTAGTAATTTCAAAAGACTTTCTTGCATAGCAGTTTTTTCTAAGTCGGTTACAACACCTAAATTGTGTTGTTGTACATAAGCTGCCAAGCCCACAAAAGACGAAAGCCAAACTGCTGTCCCTTGTGACAAGGACTCTAAGACTACATTCGCAAAGTTTTCGTTATAAGAAGGCAACACAAAAACATCTGCCTGGGCGTAATAACCATATTTCTGTTCTCCATCGACTCTGCCTAACCAATGAATTTGGTCTGTTAAATACAAATCCTTAACCAACTTTTTGAGTGATTGAATATAAGTTTGTTCACCACCGCCAATAATAAGTAGTTGAATGTCAATTTGTTGGCTTGCTAATTTTTCTTTAGTTGCTGCCAATACTTCAAAAAACAACTCCAATCCTTTTTTGTGGTCTATTCTCGACAAAAACAACAATCGAAAAGTTTTTTGTTTCGAGTAAGGTAGGGTAAGAGGTAAAGTTACAACAGTAGGCAAAGGCAAAATATTGGGCAAAACAAATCCCTGCCAATCGGGAATAAGTTGTTTTGCTTCTGCTAATTCTGCGGTGGCTGTTGCATGCAAAATAGTTTTGGAAAGCAATTTTTTGCCCAAAAGCCAATGAATAAGTCGTTTTTTGAGAGAATTTTCATAAACAAAACTATAAGCACTGAGCATACCCCGTGGTGACAAAATAGGTTTTATACCACGCAAAGCACACACTGCAACGGCAAAAACTGCTACCAAATTCCACCACGACTGAATGTGTATTATATCATATTGACGAAGATGGCGAAAAAGAAACCAAAGCAAAGCAGGGGAAAAATGAGTATGGTCTTTTGTATAGCGACTAAAATAATAAACTTTTACACCTTCTACTATAGTTGGTTGCTGGTCATGCAAGGGCAATTCCGTTGTACCATTGGCAGTCGTAGTCAATACTGTAACCTCGTTGCCCATGCCCACCAACGCCTCACAAAGTTGGCTAACAGATACCGTAGTGCCACCATACACGTAGGCAGGTTTGTAAGAAGGTGTAATTTGTAAGATTTTCATGAGATTGTAACTTAATGTAACTTGTGCATTTTAAGACCCATTATCTTCAAAATTTCCTCTACATATTCTCTGGTATTGGAGAGGCGAGGCACTTTGTTTTGTCCACCCAATTTATTTTTGCTTTTTAGCCATTCGTAAAAAGTGCCTTGTGGGGCTATGTGCAGTTTTGGGGCAACTAAGGCAATGTTTTGGTGTCTTTTGGCATCATAATCCGAATTGATTTGGCGTAAGGTATTATCCAAAATCTCTACAAATTGCTGCATGTTGTCGGGAGTTTGGTCAAATTCTATAATCCATTCGTGTCCGCCTTGCGTGTAGCCGTTGGCGTTGGCTTGCAGGTAAACGGGTGCAACCGTAAAATTGGCGAGTCGGGCTGCGGTGGCAGCACAGGCTTTGGCAAGGGCAGCTTCTGCATTTTCTACGACCACTTCCTCGCCAAAGGCATTGATAAAATGTTTGGTACGGCCCGAAATTTTGATACGATAAGGCTTGGTAGAAGTAAAACGTATGGTGTCGCCAATGAGATAACGCCAAAGTCCTGCATTGGAGGAGAGCAACAACGCATAGTTTTTGCCTATTTCGGCTTGTTCTAAACCTATTGCTTTGGGGTTGGGCTGGTCTATTTGGTCTATTGGTAGCAACTCATAATATACGCCATAGTCTAACATGAGCAGCATTTCTTCGCTGTTTCGCTGGTCTTGAATACCAAAAAAACCTTCGGAAGCATTGTAAATTTCCAAATAATTCATCGTGTCTTTGGGTATCAAATTTTTAAACAACTCCCGATAAGGCGTAAACGAAACTGCCCCATGAAAAAAAACCTCCAAATTTTTCCAAACTTCGCCAATGTGTGGCTTGCCCGATAGTTCTACTATTTTTTTTATCAGCACCACAGTCCACGTAGGCACACCTGCCATGCTGGTTACGTTTACCCGCATCGTTTCTCTTGCCATAGCCTCCAATTTGTCTTCCCATTTGTCCATTAGGGCTGTTTTCAGGCTCGGAGTCCGCAAATATTCTGCCCAAAACGGCAAGTTTTGCATAATTACAGCCGACACATCACCGTATTTTGTTTGGCTATTGAGGTGGTTGGTTTGCAAACTACCGCCAATAGACAGGCTTTTGCCTGCAAAAACTTTGGTGGCGGGGTAGTTGTCCACGTAGAGGGCTATCATGTCTTTGCCACCTTTGAAGTTGCAATTTGTCAAAGATTCTTTTGATACAGGAATGAATTTGCTGCGGGCATTGGTAGTGCCAGAAGACTTAGAAAACCACTGCACAGGGCTACTCCACAGCACATTTTGCTCGCCGCACATCATTCTTTCTATGTACGGAAACAGGTCTTCGTAGGTAGAAATAGGCACTCTTTCTCTGAACTTGTCGGGGTTTTTGATGCTGGCGTAGTCGTATTTTCTGCCCCACTCTGTTGCTTGGGCTTGGCGAATCAGAGCCTGAAAAGTTTGGTCTTGTACCTCATGCGGAAAAAGCCTAAAATGGTCTATTTGGGCTATGCGTTGGCGAAAAACAGCTTTGGCTATGGTGTTGAGTAGGTTCATTATTGTTTTTTTGCAAACTTAATACGAATACAACTTGTTTGCAAAGTATTTTGCAAACAAGTTGTTTTACCAAAAAAACTATAAATCAGCCTAAAACAATACACTTCTCAAAGTGAAAACAGCAAACAACAAAATACCTGCTACCATTGCCAGCACATAATAACCTACTATGCCTGTTTGCAGTTGCCTGAAACCATTGCCTGCTACATTAACCAATTTGCCTGTGCTTTCTACCAACATATCCATAGCTGTTTCGGCTACGCTGTGGCAAAATTCAGAAAGACTATACAAAGGTTTCACAATAGCTGCTTGGTAGATTTCATCTACATAGTATTTATTGTAAATTACTTTGGTCATGCCATCGAGGGTTTCGTCTGAAGCTGGCACGTTGGCTTTTTTCACAAATAAAACCCACGCTGCGGTCATAGACAAAGCTACTGCCATAACAGATACGAACATTAAGGCATATTCTGTACTATGCGGCAAGGCAGATTTTGCCCCTACTAAGGCATTGACAGTTTTAGAATGTTCGAACAAAGGACTCATGAAGTTGGCTAATTGGTGGTTAAACCCAAAGACTTCGGGCAAACCCAATGCACCGCCAAAAACAGACAAAACAGCCAAAACCATTAACGGAACAGTCATAGACAATGGCGACTCGTGTAGGTGTTCGTGTTGGTGTTTAGTCCCTCTGAATGTACCAAAGAAAGTGAGGAACAACAAACGAAACATATAAAACGAAGTCATCATAGAACCCACAACGCCCAAAGCCCACAAGAGTTTGTTATGTTCATAGACGTGCATTAAGATTTCGTCTTTGGAGAAGAAACCAGCAAAAGGCGGAATACCTGAAATGGCAATCGTACCTATCAAGAAAGTGAGGAAAGTGATTTTGATATGTCCTTGCAAGCCACCCATTTTGCGTATGTCTTGTTCGCCACCCATGGCGTGAATAACCGAGCCAGCACCCAAAAAGAGCAAAGCCTTGAAAAATGCGTGTGTCATCACGTGAAACATAGCCGAACTGTATGCCATGACGCCCAAAGCCAAAAACATATAACCTAATTGGCTTACTGTGGAGTATGCCAATACTTTTTTGATGTCGTTTTGGAACAGACCAATGGAGGCAGCAAACAAAGCCGTTGCCAAACCTACAATAGCTATGATTTCCAACGTATCGGGTGCTAAGGTGTATAAAACATTAGAACGAATGACCATATAAATACCTGCTGTAACCATAGTGGCTGCGTGAATAAGGGCAGAAACAGGTGTAGGTCCCGCCATAGCATCGGGCAACCAAGTGTAAAGAGGTATTTGAGCTGATTTTCCCATTGCCCCTATAAACAAGCAGAAAGTTATCCAAAACACAGTGCTGTCGCCAGCTTTAAACAATTCTACGGCTTTTGGAAAAACTTGTTGATATTCTACACTACCAAAGGTGTTGATAATGAGGAAAATACCAATTAAAAAACCTAAATCTCCTATGCGGTTCATCACAAAGGCTTTGCGGGCTGCATCGCCGTAGCTTACGTTTTTGTTCCAGAAACCAATGAGCAGATAAGAACACAAACCTACGCCCTCCCAACCGAAGAACATAATCAAATAGTTTGACCCCATGACCAACAGAAGCATAGAAAACATAAAAAGGTTGAGGAATGCCATGAACTTTCCAAATCCTTCGTCGTGGTGCATATAGCCCATAGAATAGAGGTGAATCAACGAGCCTACCCCTGTTACGACCATGAGCATCAGCAACGAAAGTTGGTCTATGAGGTAAGAAAATTGGATTTTCAATCCTCCAACCGATACCCAGTCGAACAAGACGGCTGTAAAAGGTTGGCTACCGCCACTAAGGAAATTGGAAAAGAGCAAAACAGAAACCACAAAAGACGCAACGGCAGAGGCAGTGCTAATGACTCCTGCTGCACTGTTCGGAATGTTGCGAAAACCTAATCCGTTTACTAAAAATCCAATAAATGGAAACAAAGGCACTAAGGCACAAAGTAAGGTCAGTTGCATAGCATTTGAGTAGTAAAAAACAATATTGGTGTTTTATGGTGAATACAAGACTTCAAAATTGTTGCAAAATAAACAAAGTATCTACTTTTACAAAACTGTATTTGTTTTTTTAATGAATTTTTTTAGTATAAAGTAAGTTTAGCAAGATATACATCAGAAAGTGATAATTTTAACCTACCCACAACCGCACATATTCTCCTTTTTCATCATATTTTTTGGCTTGGGTGGCTATGTTAAAATAACGGTTTTCTCTGGGGTCATTGCCCACACCTGCTATGTAGTTCCAATTTCCCCAGTTGCTGCACACATCATAGTCTATCAGTTGCGACTCGAAGTAAGAAGCCCCCCACTGCCAATGAATATGTAGGTCTTTTACCAAATAACTTGCTACGTTTTGTCTGCCTCTGTTAGATAGAAAACCTGTTGCTTGCAACTCTTTCATGTTGGCATCTATAAAAGGCAAACCCGTTTTCCCCTGAATCCACTGCTCAAAAACAGCTTGGTCTGTTCGGTTTTGCAGTGCTTGTCGGCTGCCTTTTAATCCCGACAAGGCAAATAACTTGTTACCATATTTTTTGGCAACCAACCTAAAATAATCTCGCCAAAGCAACTCAAAAAACAGCCAATAGGTAGAGTCGTTTTGCACTCTTTTTTGCTCATAATCCGCTATTTCCTCATAAATTTTGCGTGGCGACAAGCAGCCCAAAGCCAACCAAGCCGAAAATTTGGAAGAATAATCTGCACCTATCAGCCCATTGCGAGTTTCTTTATACACTTTTAGTTGGTCTGTATCCCAAAAATAATGCTGCAACCGTTGCAAACCAGTTGTTTCACCACCTTCAAAATCCAAAACTGCCCTACTATCTTGCATGGGCAAAGTAGTAGCAAAACCTAATTCTTGCAAAGTAGGCAAAGTAGTAGGCAAATTTAAGGCGGGGTAAAGCTGGCTAAAAGCCTGAAAATCAAGCAATTTATTTGGATTTTTGAAAGTAGGTCTAATTTTTACAATTTTTTCACAATTTTTGCGAAAATCTGTAAACACATCAGGCAATTTTTGCAAAGGAAAAGGCAAATCTTCGAGGTGCAAAAGAGTAGCTTGCCAAAACAAGTTTAATTCTATGCCCACAGTCCGCAATTTGATTTCTAATTCTTGCTCTACGGCTGTTTCTTCTGCACAGACCTCTTTGCTACCAAAAACAGCCTTAACTCCTATTTGCTGGGCAAGGGCTGCTATTTGTACCTCTGGTTTGCCTTTCAAAATAACCAAATTGCTACCAATTTTTTGTAAATTTTTTTGCAAATTGGCAACAGCCTCCAATAAAAATTTTGCTCTGAAAATTCCCGTTTTTCTGAACCCTAACTTTATCGGAGCAAAATGTCTTTCGTCAAAACAATAGACAGGTATTACCATTGCATTTTTTTGGGTAGCCCGCCAGAGGGCTTCGTGGTCGTGCAACCGCAGGTCGTTTGTAAACCACACAATTATTTTTTCCATAACTTGGTTTAATGTACAAAATATGAACAGAGTGATTAAAAGAATTGTTGCAAAGCAATTCCACATTTGTAAGTTGGCAATAATTTGGGCAACCCCGTACTTTTCGCACCTTGACAACTGTACAATTCCTAAAAATAAAATTGCATTTCAAAATTACGACTGCATTTTGCAATTTGATTTTCTTTGTTTACTTTTACAAAATACCAAAAACTTAATAGATTACTCAATAAAACCATGAACTACCGCATAGAAAAAGACACGATGGGCGAGGTAAAAGTACCTGCCGACAAATATTGGGGTGCGCAAACCCAACGGTCTTTGGAAAACTTTACCATTGGCGGACACCGAATGCCGATAGAGGTCATTCGTGCCTTTGCTATTCTCAAAAAAGCTGCTGCCCTTACCAACTGCGAACTGGGCGTATTGCCAAAAGACAAAGCCGACATCATTGGGCAGGTTTGCGATGAAATTTTGGCGGGCAAATTAGACAACGAATTTCCATTAGTCGTGTGGCAGACAGGTTCAGGCACACAAAGCAATATGAATGCAAACGAAGTGATTGCTTACAGAGGTCATGTGTTGTTGGGTGGCAATTTGATGGACGAGAAGAAAAAACTCAACCCGAATGATGATGTAAACAAGTCGCAATCGTCAAACGACACCTTCCCGACTGCTATGCACATTGCAGCCTACGATTTTGTGGTGCGTGAAATGTTGCCCAACGTCAAAAAATTGCGAAATACCTTAGACAAAAAAGCTAAGGATTTCAAAGACGTTATCAAAATTGGGCGTACTCACCTCATGGACGCAACGCCACTCACGTTGGGCATGGAGTTTTCGGGCTACGTTGCCCAGATAGATTATGCTATCAAAGCTATTGAATTTGCCCTTGACCACGTTTCAGAATTGGCTTTGGGAGGAACTGCGGTTGGCACAGGCTTAAATTCGCCAAAAGGTTATGATACCTTAGTTGCAAAACATATTTCTGCTTTGTCGGGACATCAATTTCGCACTGCCCCCAACAAATTTGAGGCATTGGCAAGCCACGATGCCTTAGTGGGTTTATCGGGTGCTTTCAAACAGTTGGCAGTTGCGGTAATGAAAATTGCTAACGATATTCGGTTGTTGGCTTCGGGTCCGAGAAGTGGAATTGGCGAAATTCTGATTCCTGAAAATGAACCAGGCTCGTCTATTATGCCGGGCAAAGTAAACCCTACGCAGTGCGAAGCCTTGACTATGGTGGCTGCACAAGTGATAGGCTGCGATGCGGCGGTGGCTGTTGGCGGTATGAACGGACATTTTGAACTCAATGTTTTCAAGCCTGTTATCATTTTCAATATCTTGATGGCTGCCAAATTGTTGGGCGAAGGTTGCGACTCTTTTGAAAAACATTGTGCAATAGGCATAGAACCCAATACGCCTTTGTTGAAAAAGAACTTAGAAAATTCTTTGATGTTGGTAACAGCCCTCAACCCGCACATTGGCTACTACAAAGCTGCCGAAATTGCCAAAAAAGCACACAAAGAAGGCACTTCGCTGCGTGAGTCGGCTGTTGGTTTGGGCTATGTTACCAATGAGCAGTTTGACGAATGGGTGAAACCAGAGGATATGATTGGCAGTTTGAGGTAGGGAACTGAAAGTAACTATCCGACACCTCAAAGGTGTCGGATAAATTTGAGTGAGCTACATAAAGTTTAAAATAATTTAAACTATTAGAGTTTATGAATCTTACTTTTGCGACACTACTGCAATTAATTGTTCAGTAGCAATGCTGGTGGTACATTCAAAATGCCCTTTGGGGCATTGCTTGTAGCCGTGCAGCCCACAAGGACGGCAAGGCAAATCTTTGGGAGTTTGCACCACAAAAGAGTAAGCAGAAAGAGGTGTAAATCCAAAAGCAGGAATAGTCGAGCAAAAAACAGCACAAACAGGTGCATTAACAGCCGAAGCCAAATGCAGTGGGGCAGAGTCATTCACATAGTTTAGCTGGGCATCTGCCATCAGTGCTGCCGACTCCAACAAGTCTAATTTTCCACACAAAATTTCGGTTGCTTGGTGTTTGGTTGCAGCTTTTATATGCTCGCAAAGCACTTGGTCTGCCTTTGCCCCTAAGAGATAAACAGGCTGTTGCGTAGGCAAATGGTCTAATAAATCTATCCAACCTGCCATGTGGTACTGCTTTGTAAACCAAACCGAAGTGGGGGCTATGCAAAAGTAAGGCGTTGATTTATAGGCTTTTACCTTGTTCCATTGTGCCGTTGAAGGATACAAACGAGGCAAAGCAGGCATAGCATCTGTAATCGTTGCAATGAGGCTTTGATTTCTTTCAATTTCGTGTAGTCCCTTGTTGGTGTGGTGGGGATAGGTTTCGGAAAAAAAAGAGCCAAACGGGTTATTTTTAAAACCAATGGTTTTATCTGCCCCACTCAAAGCAGTCAATAACCCCGTTGAAAAAAATCTTTGTAAATTAATGACTACTTCATACTTTTCTTTGCGAATTTTTTGCAATATTTCCAGCCAATTTTTATACTTCGCTTGTTGTTTGTTCCAAACATACAAAGTATGAATAAAGGGGTGGGCAGCCAACAAAGTTTCGTTGCCTTTTCGCACCAAGTAATCTATACGGCTTTGCGGGTCATGCTGATGCAGTTTTTCTAAAACAGCCGTTGCAAGCACCACATCACCCAAAAAAGCAGTTTGAATAACTAATATTTTTTTCATACGTTTAGGCACTATAATTGCAAAGTAAGCAAGAAATGTAAGAAATAATAGGTACAAAATTAAGAAACTATCAAAAAAATGACTTCCTTGCGAAAGATTTTTTTTACTTAACTTGCAACCTCGTATTTATTTGATACCTTGCAAATAAACTAATCTTATTTTCAGTAAGCAGTTCCCAAAGTTATAGCTATTCAATCTATTGAAGCATGATTACAAATGAATTTCTTTTCTTCGGCGGTTTCATAGCCTTTGTGCTAATAATGCTGGTCGTAGATTTAGGCGTATTTTCTAAAAAAAGCCACACTGTTTCGTTTAAAGAAGCAGGAATTTGGAGTGCTGTTTGGGTAACTTTTGCCCTCATTTTTTATGGTATCATCAGCTATTACGGAGATTTAATACACGGCATCAAATCTATGGAAGATTTGGTTGCCTGTGTCAATAAATATGACCCTGAAAGCATAGGGCTAATCAACCCCGACAATTTCGAGCAAAGTCTCCAAAACTACCGCAGCAATATGGCTTTGGAGTTTATCACAGGCTATTTGTTGGAGTATTCTCTTTCGGTTGATAACATTTTTGTTATTATCTTGATTTTTACCTCCTTCAAAGTTGAAAACCAATATTACAAAAAAGTATTGTTTTGGGGCATCTTAGGGGCTATTGTTATGCGATTTATCTTTATTTTCTTAGGTGCAACCTTAATTCACAACTTTAATTGGATACTCTATTTGTTTGGGGCTTTCTTGTTGTGGACAGGTTTGAAAATGTTTTTTTCCAAAGACGAAGACGATACCATAGACCCTAATAATCACTCTGTTGTTAAATTAGCATCGCGTTATTTTTCGGTCTATCCGCAAAATGCAGGTGAAAACTTCTTTGTAAGAGAAAAAGGAATTTTATATATTACTCCCTTGTTTATTGTGGTGTTGATAATAGAATTTACAGATTTGTTGTTTGCCGTAGATTCTGTTCCTGCCGTTTTTGCCGTAACAGAAGACCAATACATTGTGTTTTTCTCCAATATTTTTGCTATTTTGGGCTTGCGGTCAATGTTTTTCTTTTTAGCTAACATTATGCACATTTTCCACTACCTCAAAGTAGGCTTGTCTTTCTTGCTCATCTTTATTGGTACAAAAATGTTGGCTCACAAATACCTCCACGAGATAGGTTTCAAAACGGCTTATTCTTTGTATGTCATTTTAGGTATTCTAGCAATTAGCGTCATTGCTTCTTTGGTGTTTCCCAAAAAAGAGGAGGCAAAATAGTTGTAAATAAGTTCGTTGTAAAAAAGATTTGCATAGATGACATCTTTCAGAAAGATGTCATCTATGCAAATCTTTTTTACAACAACCTAAATATTTTTCACACCGCCATTACCGCAAAATGGTCTGCCAAGTGCATAGCACCTACGCCACCAGCCACAGCCACGCTGCCAACACCTACAAGCAGAGAAGTTATAAATTTTTTACGGTTCATACAATCATTCTAATTACCAAATGGTTTTTAATAAGTTTAAACGGAGATGTAAAACTTATATTAATACAAGAAAAACGACAGCAAGACCTCGAAAACCAAGAAAATGAACAAAATAATGCTGTAAGCAAAGGACAAAATACCAGCTTTGATGGTGGTTTTCACCCACCCTTGCTTATATACATTGCGAAACATGAGGACAATGTAAATAGACAAAATGAGGGAAGTATAAGTAATGACGGAGGCAGTGTGCTGATAATCAAGGAAATAGTAAGCCAAAAAACTCAACATCAAACCCAAATAGACAAAAGATTGGGTATGAAAGGCAAAAACTAAATGCTCTATGTAAAGCCTTGCACTGCGAATATAAATCATTTTGAGCAGCAAAGCCATAAAAGGCAGCAGCAAAGTCATCATAATTGGAATATTATCCACCATTGTTTGAACGAAAATGCTGATGTCGTTTCTACCAATTTTGAGCAGTTGGTGGGCAAATTTGGTTGCAATTACACCTTTTTCTTTCACATTCATCGAATCTAACAAAGCTGTTTCGGTCATTTTTTTGTCTTCCAACCATAGTTTTAGCTTGTCGTATTGCACCTTGACTCCTCCAAAATCATCTTCGTTATCTTTGGGGTCTTCATATTGGTTTTCTATTTTTTCCAACTCTTGGGCTATGCTGTCATACACTGCCACCTGCGAAGGATTGCCTTCGAGTTTGTCTAATTCTTTTTCCAAATAAGCCAACTGTGCCTCCGTTTTTTGTAATTCTATGGAGTCTTTGTCCTCTTTTGCCTCGTTGTTCTTTTTGGTAATTTTTTTGATTTTTTTGTTTATTTTCAACAAAACATCACCCCTTGCCTTGCTCAAATCAATAACGGTTGTACTGTCCAGCCCACTGTTTTTTAGCTTGGTTTGCAAACTGTCATTCAAGACTTTGCTCAGGTTTTGAGTTTGTATGCTGTCTATTTTGTTGAGATTTTTGTCCACATCAGACGACAAATTTTCGAAATCGAAGACGTGAGTAAACACAAAAAAGTATAACAAACTAATGAGCAGATAAAACCGAACAGGGTGAACATAATCTATCCGTTTGCCTTCGTTGAAAGTATTGGTTAGCTTACCTGGACTGAAGAAAAAAGGTTTCAGACTCCGCACCAATCGGGAGTCGAAAGTAATGTAATCGTCATAAATATCTTTCAGCAGTTCGAGGACAGAAACCTTGTTGTTGGTGTTTTCTTGCCCACATTGCGGACAATAATTGTAAATAGTTTCTATCCGCAATCCACAGTTTAGGCAATGGTTGGCTTTTCGGCGTTGTTTCATATTATCCCATTTTACTTCGTTTGATGAGGTAGGGCAGCAAAATTTGGTCTATGTCTCTGCCAATATCGGCAGTGATAAAATCTATACCAAATTGCCCACACTTCAATTTGATGTCGTGGAACAAAGCAGCCGTTTTTTCTTGATAAATAGCCCTTATCTGCGAAGGTTGCAATTTTAGTTTTTCGCCACTTTCTAAGTCTATAAATTCGTGAGGTCTGTCGGCAAAGGCAAAATCCGTTTCTGTTTTTTTGTCTATCACGTGAAACAGCAATACCTCGTGCTTGTTATGTTTGAGGTGATTGAGGGCAGAAAACAGGCTTTCGTGGGCTTGCATATTCTCAAACAAATCACTAAAAATAACTACCAACGACCTTCTCGGCATTTTGTCTGCAATTTCGTGTATCACTTGGGCTGCTGCGGTTTTTTTTTGCTGCGGTGCTTGGGTAAGCAGGCGTTGCAGTTGGAGCATCAGGCTGTGAATGTGCGAAGACGTGGACTTTACAGGACTTTGCCACTCTACGGCAGACGAAAACGTGCTGATTCCTATGGCATCACGTTGTTTTTGCAAGAGCTGTGCCAAACAAGCCGCCGCCAACAGGCTGAAACTGATTTTGCCGTAATTTTCAACAGGATAGTACATAGAAGACGAAATATCTATCAACACTTGGCAGCGGAGGTTGGTTTCCTCCTCATACCTTTTGGTGTAGAGTCTGTCCGTTTTTGCGTACACTTTCCAATCTATGTGGCGGGTGCTTTCGCCATTGTTATAGAGCCTATGCTCGGCAAATTCTACCGAAAAACCATGATAGGGAGATTTATGCAGCCCCGTGATAAAGCCCTCTACCATTTGCTTTGCCAACAATTCTATGTTGCTGTATTGTCTAACTTTTTGAAAATCTATAGTTGGGTGTTCCATTGGAGATTTTTATGCATAGATAACTGAAATTTATTAAAACGCAAATTTAGCGTTGAATCTGCAAAAATAAAGGCCGTCCTGCGATTTTTATGGAATGAGAATAATGTAGGCATTTGATTTATCAAATGCTTTGCCCAAAAGGGTCTTTGATAAATCAAAGACTACGTTTCCACAAAAATTGTCGGACAATCAAAATAAACCATACACCGCCTTGCCTATCATCACCAACGAAAGCACTGTGAGTATTAGTTTTTCCCAAAAGTGATAATTTTGGTCTGAAATTTTGTGAATAAGGTTTTTGCCAATCCACGTGCCTACAATCGTAACCAAACAAAGGCAAGCAATCAGCCAGCTATATTGCTGATAATCAAAGGCTACGACAAAGCCAAAGGTTGGTATTTTTACCAAATGGGCTATGCTTTGGCAAGCTGCTTTGGTGGCTACTACCTCCTCTTTTTTCAGCCGTTGGCGAATGAAAAATGGTGACAAAAAGGGACCCACTACGCCCACTAACATACCCAAAAAGCCCGACAAAAAACCTAAGATAATGAATAAATTATAATTGTTTTGTTTGTCTTTGGCTTGGTCTTTATTGGTTTGGTCTTGCGTTTGGTCTTTTTTATCGGGCAACAAATATAACATTCCCAAAATAGAAACCCCAATAATTATTTCCATCATTTTGGGGTTACTATACTCTACCAACAGCCCCCCGCAATATGCCCCTGCGGGAATGAGCAGCATAAAACGCCAAACAATAGCCCTGTGGATATGTTTCCACGACAAAATCACCCTCGATACATTGCTTACTAACTGCACAATGGCATGGAGAGGGATGGCACTTTTGGCATCGAGAGAGAGGGTAAGTAGCACAAAAAGCATCATACCACCCGCCACACCGAAAACAGCCGAAAAAATAGCTGTCCCCAAAGCACCTATCAAGAGAAAAAAGTAAGCAGCAACCAATTTAAAATAAAATTGTTTAAAATTTTTGAAAATTTATAAAAAAAACATAACTTGGGACTGTAATTTTTAATAGCTGTTGTAAGCTGTGTAGAATGTAACATACGCTTTAGCGTGTGATTTTATGCAAACAACCACACGCTAAAGCGTATGTTACATTCTAAGCAATTTAGGGCTATGCTGTTTTTAAACTTTTTATCAAAACTAACAAAAACATTTAATCAAAATGAAACACATTTCAAGAATTTTTGCAATCCTTGTCGTCGTATTTTTTTCAACTCAATTACAAGCCCAGACCGTAGTCGGCAGATGGAAAACCATAGACGAAGACACCAAACAAGCCAAATCTATTGTAGAGGTCTATGAAAAAAATGGCAAATTGTACGGCAAGATAGTCAAATTATTTCTCGATGCCAAATCCAACCAAGACCCTATTTGCGACAAATGCGAAGGAGATAGAAAAAACCAAAAAATTATTGGTATGGAAATCTTGAAAGACATGAAAAAAGATGGCAATGAATATGCTGGCGGAGAAATTTGTAAACCTTCTACGGGTAAGACCTATCGTTGCAAATTGTGGCTCGAAAACGGCAAACTCATGGTGCGTGGCTATGTAGGCTTTATTTACAAAACGCAAGAGTGGGTAAGAGAATAATAAAAGCTGTTTTGTTTTTTGTTACCTCAAAAAATTAATCGTTAAACCTTTTAGGCATAATTCCTCTTTTTTTGGTGCTTTGAAAAAACAAAGAATGGAGGAATTTTTTTATAATTCTAAATAGCCTACCCAAAATCTTTCGGATTTGAGAATCCAAAGCACACAATTTTTTTCTTGCTGTTGTTTCTGTTTCATAAATAACTTTGCTAATTGCTTGTGAGGACACAAACAATGGCATAGGAGGTTGATTTATCAAGTCCCTCATATCTCAGCCACCCACTGCACCAACAATACAAACAACTCTTTGTATTTGGTCAAGGGCAAAGTTTCAGGTTTGTCGTCTATGTCGTGGTAAGCCTGTATGCCACCCAGCGTATAGATGAAAAAGGAAGGTACTCCCTTTTCTGTAAAAAAATAGTGGTCGGAGTTGGCAGCTTTGCCACGTTTGAGCAACTTAGGAAAATAATTGTGTTGGGTGTTTAGCACCTCCAATTTTTTGAATAAATCGGGAAAAACTGTTGCATTGACAATACCAATTCCTTCGTTGCCTGTGCCTACCAAGTCCACATTGACTAACAGCTTAATTTTTTTATAGTCAAACAAAGGGTTTTCTACAAAATATTTAGACCCAATCAAGCCCACTTCTTCGGCAGCAAAGGCAATGAAAACAACCGAATAAGGCGGCTGATTGTTGGCGTAGTGGTGGACAAGTTCCAATAAAAGGCTGATTCCACTTGCATTGTCGTTTGCCCCCAGAAAGATAGCCTCCTTACCCAAAGAGCCTAAATGGTCGTAATGAGCCGAAAAAACTACCAAAGAGTCGGACTGTTTTGTACCTTTTATGTAACCAATGACGTTTTGCGTAGTGTAATTTTCAAGCAGTTCTTGGTCTAAAAAATAACGCAATGGCGTACCTGTAGGCAATAAATCTGTAATTGCTTGTCCATTTACCATACTTTTAATCTCAAAAACAGGCGGACTGTATGCCTCTTGCGACAAAGTCATAGTCAATTTGGGCGAAATTTTGACAAAAGCATTAGCCCTAAACCAATGTTGCAAGACAGGTTTGGGCAATTCATATAGTTTGGTTTCGTATTTCGTTGCATACAAAATTATTTTATTTCGGAGGTTTACTTCCAAAAAACTTTTAATAGCTTGTTCGTTTTGCTCAAAGAGCAAGGTATCTGCTACGTAAATTTCGCCTTCGCCCTCGCCGTCTATGGAATTTGCCCCGACTATAAAGTCTTTGCCTGCTTGCAACTTTATTTTTTTGTCGAGTATCTCCAAACGCGGCGTTTTCGGAAAAGTATTGACTGCCAACTGAAAAGACTGAAAATAGTTAGCCTTGCCTTTGAGGTCATAACTTTTCAGCCCAATTTTCTTAAATTGTTGGGCTATGTAGTCCGCAGCCTTTCGTTCTCCACCAAAAGTATAACCTCTGCCATAAAATTCAGGCGAAGCCAATTTTGCAATGGTTTCCTTTGCCCTTTGCATATCTTGGGCGGCGAGGGAGTTGCTTATGAATAACAACAAGAAAAAAAATGCTTTTTTCATAGATTGCAAAGTTCAATATTTTGATGCAAAAAACCTAATTTGACATGGTGCAAAGAGTTGGCAGATTATAGAACTGTAATGAATAGTCGCACTATTCATCACGTTATTAAACAAAAAGAGGCTTTCCAAGAAAGTCTTTCTGTCTTTTTTTGTAGTATTGCGTTTATTTTAGTAAATTTATTCTGGTTTTAGTTATAGCTTGTTGTTATTTATGAAAATCCTTTGGCTCACCGAAAATTACTTTCCTCGCACAGGAGGCATGGCACAGTCTTGCGACAGAATAGTAGAAGGATTGCGGCGGGCAGGTGTAGAAATCATCATCTTGCACCTTACCAACAAAGGAAAACAGCAAAAAGAACAAACCTATAATGGCTATAATTTTCATTTTCCTTTCTCCTCTACTGCCGATTCTACCACCCAAATAACGCCAAATGCAGATGCAAACTCAAATATAAATTCAACCATAGACGAGGCACATCACTTGCAATTATTGTGGTTGGCAATAAAAGACGAAACCAATTTGACCCATGTGGTGAGTTTTGGTGGTACGTTGAGCCTGATGGCTGCCCCTGTTTTTGCAGCGTGGTTGCGTGTGCCGTTGGTGGTGCTTTTGCGTGGCAATGATTTGGATACAGGCATTTTTTCGGTGCGAAAACAACCTATCATAGATTTTGCCTTGTCGAGGGCTGCTGCGGTGGCTTGTGTTACCCAAGAAAAAGCCCAAAAAGTGCAGTTGTTGTACCCTCAAACCAAAACTTTTTATACGCCCAATGGCATAGACACTATGAACTGGTTTTTATTGGAGGCTGATAAGCAAAAAGCCTTGCAACTACGCCAACAATTTTTGGGAGGAGCAACAGACCGAAAAATAATTGGTATTTTTGGGCAATTAAAGGCAAAAAAAGGCGTGCTTTTTTGTTTAGAGGCTTTGGTGCAGGCAGATTTAGCAGCCCAATTTCACGTATTAGTCGTGGGTGAGTTGGCTATGGAAACCCAGCAATGGTTGGAAAACCACCAACCTACGGTTTCTTTTTCGCATTTTCCTTTTATGGACAGGTATCATTTGTTGCCTTATTACGCCGCCTGTGATGTGGTGGCTATTCCCTCGTTTTATGACGGCATGCCCAATGTATTGCTGGAGGCAGGGGCTTTGGGTGTGCCTTTTCTTGCTGCCGACTCTGGCGGTATGCCTGATGTTTTGCAAGATAAGTTACATGGTTGGCTCTTTCAGGCGGGCAATCAATCGAGTTGCGAACAGGCTTTGTTGGCACTTGCCCAAACAGACTTTGCTACTTTGCAAGCAAAAGGCAGGGCATTGCAACAGCACATCAAGCAAAATTTTACGACCCAACAGGAAATAGAAAAGTATTTGGTAATTTTTAATTTTTAATGTTGAATGCAATTATTTTGGATAGTGCCACACAAGTAATGCTCAGAACTAACATTTTTTTGAGAAATGTTAGTTCTGAGCATTACACCTGTGGCATTACCTTATTTTGGTAGTTGCCTAAAGGCAACTACCAAAATTCAAAGGTTATGCACCCCGATTCAAAATTCAAAATTATTTCTTTTGCATACGTGCTAAAAATTCGAGTAGGGCTTGTTTTGCCAAGTTTAGCAAAAACAAAGTCATTTCTTTTTTAATACTCTTAATAATAGATGAAAAGAAGGTTTCTTTTGCCTCCTCTTGTGGATTATGCACCTGATAAGGTCTTTCTATAATCACTTCTTTAATGGTAGGCTCTACTTTTTCGGTTTCTCCCTTGCCAAATGCACTCACAATACCTGCAATACCCTTCATTGCTACATAGCCCACCAATACGGCACTGCCAACCAATAAGAGCCAATCTTTGGTCTGTATTAGGTTGTTTTTAAAGTCTTTGACCTCTACCAGCACCTTGTCTTTGGTGGACAACAAATCTTCTTTGGCTTCTTTTACTTCGTTGAGCAAAGCCTGTTTGTAGTCTTGACGTGCTGCCAATAGTTTTTCTTTCTGTTCGGTTAGTGTTTCTATGGTCATGTTTAGTGATTTATATTTCGGTTGTAGCAACCTCAAACACAATTTATATTTCGGTTGTAGCAACCTCAAACACTTAGTTTACTTGTAATTTATGCAAATCTTTGTGAATAGCCTTACATTTTTTTGTTTTTTTGTCTATTACCAACAACCGAATAGCATAATTGCCTGTGGCTATACTTTTTTTGGCTATGACAACTGTAAAAAAACTATTGAGATACAGCGGATTGTGAAACTGATACAAAGTTGCTCCTGTGCTGGCACAAAAGGTATAACTATTTTCTGAATTGGACAACTCTACAAGAATTTCATTTTGATACGAGTCTTGATACAAAATCACAGCTTGCCCAGACAAAAAGATGTAATTATTCGTTATTCCAATTTGTTCTGTATAAACTCTGGTTTCTTCCGTTGCCACCTGATAAGGTGCAGTACTATCTGCCCTATTGGTGGTTTGGGCTGAGGTTTGCAAATTTTTTGGGTTATACTGAGCAGGAATTTGGTAATACCTGCCGTAGATTTTGGCAATTTGAGTAAGGTCTTTATACATATAGTCTACACTCACAGGTCTGCTGCCACCGTCTTGCCAAAGTAAAGCATAAGTAACCAAATTTCTTCTATGCGACTCTATTTGGTGTAGTCCTGCTTTGGTTATTTGGTAGTAGTTTGCTGCATAAAAAATAAGCATGGCAAATACAAAAATCTTTATCAGTTGATTGTGGTAAGTTGAGAGATAAGCTAATAATAAACAGTAAGTACAAGCACTAAAACAAGAACTATAAATCATGTACCTCGAATTGAAAATTACATTGTTTAGATAAATACCTCTTACGGCACTGATAGCGACTATACTCCCAATGACAAAAAAAACAAAAGCAAGTAAAGTAGTTTTGTTTTTTTGAAACTGAGTTTGCAAACTAAACAAGAAACTAAGCAAAACAACTGCTGCCATGCTTACTACTACTAATCTATTGACAAAAAATAATGTAAACTTTGGATTTCCATATAAAGCCCCCAAAGAAAGCATAATATTAACCAAGACATTTTCAGGTCTGTATAACGTATTAAATACAGGATTACTTAAAGGGTCATTAACAGTTGCCACTACCCCATTCAATGGTTTGAGGTAAAGCAAAAGCACACAAAAAGCTACCCAAGCATATAACTGAACATTTTTAAGTCCTCGTTGATATGCCATGAGTGGTATTACCAACAAGGCTGCTAACAAACCATTGCCACTACAAAATGTAGCAAAAAAGCCAAGCACCATGCAAACCGCCAAATTGCTAACTGTTTTTTTGCCATAACCAATATGATAAAATAAGGCAATAGCTAATAAGACAACACTAACATTTTGGAGTCCTGACATTGCCCACAAGGTGTTTTCCAATGCCCCCAAATGCAGAAACATAAATAAAATGGGAACAAAATACCAAAGAGAAAAAGTAGGGAAAAGCCGAGCAAAGATTTTATAGAGATAAAAAACCAACCACAAGAGCAGGCAACTGTTGAAAATACACAAAATGGCAAAATTAAATTGCCCTAAGAGTAAGTAGCAAGCAATAAAAGCCAGTCGAGTAACTAAAATATTGTGAACGTCATGGGTAGAAAACAATATTTTTAGCTTATCGAGCAAAGTTGGAGCTTCAAAAAATTTCTTGGTAGGCTCAAAGGCTGCATTGTAGTCATCTAAAAAAGGTAAATTTTCCATGTAGTAAAAAATATGGAAAAAATAAAGACCAATGATGCCCAAAATAACAACCCAAGCCAACAATTCTTTTGGTGCAACTAATTTACGAGTTAAAGTAGTAATCATTTGCAATTTTTTCGTCTGGTGTCTATAATATTGATTATCAACCATTTTCCATCTGTTTTTACTAAGGTAAAAGCATTAGCTCCGCAATGTGAAAGCTGGTCGTTTATAAAAAACTGATAAGGAGTCCAGACCGTAGCCAACTCTGCGTCTATCTGTACGTGGTAGCCCAATAGTTTTTCCTGAATTTTGGTAGTCATTGGCAATTTGCCTATATTTTGTAGCATTTCGGGCAATGTAGTTTCAGTTAGCACAGGCAAGCCATTTTTATACTGCACACTTTTCATACTCACTTGGGGGTGAAAAGTCTGGCGGAGTTGGGCAGTATCTCTGCGATGCAAATACTCAAAAAAAGTATCTACCGCAGCCACCAATTCCTGTTCTTCTTTGCTGAATGACATCGGATTTTGGGCTTGGGCTGTAATTTGACCAACGAAAATGGCAAATAAAATGAAAATTATTTTTTGCATATTTTTTGTGTAGCATAGGCTTTAGCCTGTGATTTTTTTTTGTAACATAGGCTTTAGCCCAATGCTGTTAAGCTAAGAAATTATATTTACAACCTCGAAGAGGTTGAACAACAATAGCCCTACGTGCAACGTAGGGGAATAAAATTATTTCTCCCCAAAATACTCTACATAGTTTTTCGGCGTTTCGTACAGCGTAATGCAATGCAGTTGGGCTTGCGAACAAGCAGCTATTTCGGGTTCGAGGATTTTCCAGAACTCCATAACCAAATTTTCGCAACTTGCCAGTTTGCCTTGCATAAAATCTACGTCTAAATTGAGATTTTTATGGTCGACCTTGTCTATTATTTTTTCCTTGATGAGTTTGCTCAATACTTTGAGGTCTATCACAAATCCTGTATCGGGGTTAGGTTTGCCTTTGACCGTAACCACCAATTCGAAATTATGCCCATGCCAATTTTCGTTGGCACAAGGTCCAAAAACAGCATCATTTTGCTCTTTTGTCCATGCAGGATTATATAATTTATGTGCTGCGTTGAAGTGTTCTTTTCTGCAAACGTGAATCATATTGGTTGCTATTCTTATTTTGCTGCAAAAGTACAAAGGATTTTCTGAATTTGAATGTAGTAAGCCTAATTTTCTCTTTACTTTAAAGAATTAAATTTAAACAAACTCATAAATCATTCAATAGTCCGTACATTTTTCAGTTAATTTTGCCCATCTGTTAATCCCAAATGCTGGCGAGTTGTCGCAACATTTTGAAAATTGTTTTTGTTTTCATAAAAGTATCCCCTTTGTGTTGCAATTACAAAGTAAGGGATACTTTTTTATGGCGTGGATTTTTACGATTCCCATTCTTAGAATTTCTTTGTTGAATGTTGCAAGATAATAGATTTGAAATCAATTTGCAAAAAAAGAGGTTTGGAGAATAAAAATGAAAAATTTATCTTTGAAAAAATTATAAGAAAGATAGAAAAACTAATCCTATGCACTCTACTTTTGATAGTATAGGTTTTTCGCAAGCCTATCGAGGGAAGGTTTATTGAGAAAAATAATGCAATAGTTGCTTGCGTAATTGCTTATATAAACACAAGCAATTAGGTAAAAAATTTTAGTTTGCCAATTATTTCGCCTACTTTTGCATTTTTAATCAAAACTATTTGGCAACAGCACCAAAACCATGACCACCAACACCACAAACACAACCACAAACACAGTTTGGATAAACCAACAACGCCTGACCATTGAGCAACTAATTAGTTTGCAAAAACAGCCCTATCATTTGCAGTTGTCGCCAGAGAGCCAACAAGCCATTGAGCAAGGGCATAATTTTTTGTTGCAAAAACTGCAAAACTCTACTCAACCCATTTATGGTATCAATACAGGGTTTGGTGCTTTGTGCAACTACCAAATATCAGCAGCAGATTTGCAAACTTTGCAGCAAAATCTTGTCCGTTCTCATGCTTGCGGCATGGGCAATGCTGTACCACAACCGTTGGTAAAACTAATGCTGTTGCTCAAAATTCAGTCTTTGAGTTATGGCAATTCAGGTGTGCAGTTGGCTACGGTGCAACGATTGATAGACTTTTACAACCAAAATATATTGCCTGTGGTCTATGAGCAAGGCTCTTTGGGTGCTTCGGGAGATTTAGCACCTTTGGCACACTTGGCACTGCCCCTCATGGGTGAGGGCGAAGTGTGGCACGAGGGCAAAAAATGCCCAACAGCCGAAGTTTATCAGGCTTTGGGCTGGCAACCTTTGGTGTTTCAAGCAAAAGAAGGGCTGGCTTTGCTAAATGGCACACAATTTATGGCAGCTTATGGCGTGTGGGTGCTGGCAAATGGCTTGCGGTGGAGTGCATGGGCAGACACGTTGGCTGCCTTGAGCATAGATGCCTTTGATGCCAAAACAGAACCTTTCGATGACTTGATACACCAGATACGTCCCCACGAAGGACAGTTGCAAACGGCAACAAAAATTCGCAACTTGCTGAAAAACAGCAACATAGCCGAACAGCCTAAAAAACAAGTGCAAGACCCTTACTCCTTCCGTTGTGTACCCCAAGTGCATGGGGCATCGAAAGATGCCTTGCAATATGCCAAAAAAGTGTTTGAAATTGAAATTAATTCGGTAACAGACAATCCTAATTTGTTTCCCGAGGCCGACAAAATTTTGTCGGGTGGCAATTTTCATGGGCAACCCTTAGCCTTAGCCTTAGATTTTGTTTGTTTGGCATTGGCAGAACTTGCCAGCATAGCCGAAAGGAGAATTTACCAACTCATTTCGGGGCAGCGAGGTTTGCCTCCTTTTTTAGCTGTTCATTCAGGGCTACATTCGGGCTTGATGATACCGCAATATACGGCTGCGTCTATTGTAAGCCAAAATAAGCAACTTTGCACACCAGCCTCTGCGGACAGCATTGTATCGTCAAACGGACAAGAAGACCACGTGAGTATGGGGGCAAATGCAGCCCTCAAAGCCAAACAAGTGGCAGACAACTTGCAAAAAGTGCTTGCCATAGAATTGCTAACAGCTACACAGGCTTTGGAGTTTCGCCGCCCTGCTACTTCCTCACCTGTACTCGAAAACTTGGTTGCTGCATACAGGCAACAAGTGCCTTTTGTGGAAAAAGACCGTTATCTGCACGCAGATATGATGCAAAGTATGACGTTTTTGGAGGAGTTTGAGGTTTGATAATTTGACTACCTCCGTCCTCTTTTCCTTTTGGGTTTGGTTGCACTTTTTTCCAAATAAACATATTGCGTTTTGAAACCCATAGACTCGTAAACTACGTCATGGATACGGTTGCGGATGCCCAAATGGTTGAGTTTTTTGTTTGTTCCCGAAGGATAACTTCTGTTGGCAAGGAAAACATAAATCAAATCATAGGCAGGGTCGACCCAAACGGCAGTGCCTGTAAAACCTGTATGCCCAAAGGTCTGTTGCGAACAAAACTTAGAACACAAACCCCCTGAACTTAGTTTGGGTTTGTCCCAGCCCAACCCTCGCCTACTTTTTTCGTTTTGGCGGTTGAGGGCAAAAAATTGTATGGTTGTGTCATTAGAAAAATATTTTTTACCTCCGTAAAAGCCTCTTTGGAGGTTCATCTGCATCAAAATAGCTACGTCATTTGCATTGGCAAATACGCCTGCGTGTCCGCCCACACCACCCATGAGGGCAGCGTCGGGGTCGTGTACCATACCTCTTACTTCTTGGTGGCGAAAATAGTCGTCTTTTTCCGTAGGGGCTATGTCTTGGGTGTTGTATTTTTGCAAAGGTTTGTAGGTCATTCGCAAGCCCAAAGGTTCATAAAAAGTTTTGGCAGTGAAAGTATCCAAACTTTGGTTGGTCAATCTTTCTATCAAACGCAAAAACAAATAGTAGCCCACGTCTGTATATTGGTAACGATACGTGCCGTCGGGGTTGCGTTTGGCTGCTCTTTGCTCATGGCTTACTATCCAATTCCACATTTCCTCTTTGATAGTTTGGTGAGCATACAAATTGTTGGTTATTTTGATAGGAAAAGAGTCGGAGTATTTGGTGGCTAAATGCCTTTCACTTTTCCAATTTTTAAACATAGTACGTGTCCAGAGAGGGTCGCCAACGGCAAGTCCTGCGGTGTGCGTGAGAATGTCTATGAGTTTGATGTCCTCTTTGTTTGTGCTTTTGAGTTCGGGCAAATAGTAGGAAATTTTTTGGTTAATGTCTATTTTGCCTTGCTCCCAAAGCAACATAAAGGCTTGCATAGTGGCGGTAACTTTGGTGAGCGAAGCCAAATCATACAAAGTTTCGTTGTCCACCGAGTCCCTCGATTCGTAAGTATGGCAACCATAACTGCGTTGGAAAATTACCTTGCCTTTTCTTGCCACCAATACTTGGCAACTTGGCGTGGCGTGTTGGGCTATGGCGTAGTTGGCAATGGTATCAATTTTTTGCAACACAGCAGTATTCATCTCCACCGACTCGGCAATGTCTGAATATTGCAATCTGTTTAGGCTTTGCACAGGTTGCCCCATGCCCTCTTTTAATGTAGGAGCAGCCGAAACAGGCAACAAGGCGTGGTTGGCAATAGCCCCAAACAAGACTTGTGGCACAGCTTTTCGCATCATGTTGTCGTCTTCGTAGGCACAAACCAAATGCTTAGAATTTTCAAAATATTTCAGTCCGTAGGCATTGCCAAAATGCACAACAATTATTTTTTTGTTGGTCTTTTCCAAATCTGCAATCAATTTTTTGCTATTTTCTGAAATACCAAAATCTGCCTTCGGTTTATGCACATCTACATTGTGCAGACTGACAATAATCACATCTGCTTTTTTGGTTTTTTCTACCAACTTGTCAAAATTTCCTTCACTTTCGTTTTTGCCTATGACATAATTATCAAATTTGGTGTATTTGGACAAAATCCGTTGAAAATCATTGAATTTGGTGGCACCAATGGCAATAGAGGCAAATTTTATATCGTCTATTTTGACAAAAGGCAACAAATTATTTTCGTTTTTCACAATCGTAACAGCCTGTTGATACAGTTTTTCACGCAAAGCCTTTGCTGCGGGTGTGTTCAGGTCTTGGTACAAATTTTTGGTTTCTATTGGTTTGTAATTGCTCAAGCCGACAAAATATTTTGCTTGCAACAATTTTCTTACCTTTTGCTCTATCATTTTCATAGTCAAAGTGCTGTCGGCAAGGGCTTTTTTGATAGCTGCCATTCCCACCGCCACATCAGCAGGGTAAAGCAAAATATCGTTGCCAGCTTGCAAAGCCTTGACTTCTATTTCTCCTGTTTTGTAAAATTTGGTCATGCCTTGCATATTCAGCCCGTCTGTAAAAATCAAGCCCTTGAATTGCAAGCTGTCTATCAACAACTTACGCACCACATTGGGCGAAAGCGTAGTCGGCAAATTTTTGGTACTATCCAAACTCGGCACGTTGATATGGGCAACCATAACGGACAACAAACTGTCGGCAATGAGTTGTTTAAAAGGATACAATTCTATGTTGTGCAGTCGGTTCAGGTCGTGGCGAATGAGGGGCAAGGTATAGTGCGAATCAGTATCAGTGTCGCCATGTCCAGGAAAGTGTTTGGCATTGGCAATGATGCCGTTGTGTTGCAGCCCACGCATATAAGCAGCAGCTTTTCGGGCTACATTGTCCTTGTTTTCGCCAAAACTCCGCGTGCCAATCACAGGATTGGCTGCATTGCTATTCACGTCTGCCACAGGTGCAAAATTGACGTGAATACCCAATCTTTTGCATTGGCGGGCAATTTCTACGCCCATTTCATACACAATTTTATCGTTTTGAATAGCTCCCACGAGCATAGCACGCGGAAAAGAAATGGTGCTGTCTAACCGCATACCCAAGCCCCATTCGCCATCGATGGCGGTGAGCATCGGCACTTTTGCCTTTGCCTGATAACGGTTGGTTAGTTCTGCGTGTTTGTGTGGACTGCCCTGAAAGAAAATAATGCCCCCGATTCGGTATTTTGTTACTAACTCATCTACCTCTTTGTAGTGTTTTTCGTCTTTGTTAGACCAAGCCGCCACCATAAAAAGTTGGGCTATTTTTTCGTCTTCGGTCATGGTAGCCAACGTGCTGTCTGCCCATTGAAGTTGGGCTTTTCGGTAGGCAAGTTGGCGTTGTATTTCCTTTTCTTTTGCAGCCTGAATAGCTGCCAAATACTTACTTTTGGAATATTCTTTGTGAATAAAAAATCCTAAAACAACAGACAAAATGCCCGCTAATGCAATACCTCTTTTCATAGCCTTGTTAGAAATCGTATAGGTTGATAATTTCAAGTAATTTGAAAGTTGAAAATTAGAAAATAAACTTCACTCGCAAAGATATTATAAAGTTATTTCCAATTTTAGTTCCAAAGATTTTTAATTTTGAGGTAAGGAGAAAAAAATATAGATTGTCCGATAATTTTTGTGAAAACGTAGGTCTTTAATTTATCAAAGACCCACTTGTGCATCACAATTTT
The DNA here is from genome assembly GCA_013299115.1 of Cytophagales bacterium. Lineage (GTDB taxonomy): Bacteria > Bacteroidota > Bacteroidia > Cytophagales > Thermoflexibacteraceae > JAAFKA01. The sequence goes on along the minus strand of JAAFKA010000011.1, from coordinate 60,672 downwards.
CTGCAAGATATTTGGGTGTAGTTTTTTACTTCGTAGTCGAATTTTTACGCCTTGTTTAGTCTTACCGTTTAGGCAACCCAACACAATTTTTGTTTTTCAGCCTCCGCCACATAATTTTTCAAATCTTTGGGCGTATTCACTTCGCCATATTCGTAATAAGCTCTGTACCAGTTGGTTGTAACCGCCACTGTTTGGGCTATATTCCAAATAGGTTTCCATTGCAAAACAGTTTTTGCTTTGGTGCTGTCGAGTTGCAACAGATTGGCTTCGTGCAGCTTTTCGTTAGCAGAAACATCAGTCCATTGCACCTTTGCCCAGTGTGTTTGCATGAGGTCGAGGATAGTCTGCACAGGTACGCAGCCCTCAAAATCGGAGGCAAAATTCCACGATTCGGTTGCTTTGGGGTTGCCTTCCAATAAATGCTGACCCAACAGCAGATATGCCGACAAAGGTTCTAAAACGTGCTGCCAAGGTCGGGTGGCTTGCGGATTGCGAATCTGTACGGCTTGTTGGTTTGCCGTAGCTTTTACCACATCAGGCAACAATCTATCCTTAGACCAGTCGCCACCGCCAATGACGTTGCCAGCCCTTGCCGTTGCAGTTCGGATATTTTCTTTGTCGAAAAAAGACTTTCGATAACTTTCGTGCAGCAGTTCTACGCAGGCTTTGGAGGTGCTGTAGGGGTCGTGTCCTCCCAGACGGTCATTTTCTCGGTAGCCCCAAACCCATTCGTTGTTTTGATACACCTTGTCGGTGGTGATAGAAACCAACACAGGAGGTCGTTTACAACTTCGCACCGCCTCATAAACCTTTGCCGTACCTATTACGTTGGTTTCAAAAGTTTCAACAGGCAACAGATAAGACTCTCTCACTAAGGGCTGGGCTGCCAAATGAAATACCACATCAGGCTGAAAATTTTGCATGGCTTTTTGCAACTTTTCGCCCTCTCTTATATCTCCTACAACAGTTTGTATAGGCAAATTCAATAAATCCCAATGGTTGGGTTGGGTGTTGGGTGCTAAGGAGTAGCCCGCCACTTCTGCACCCAACTCCAAGAGCCAATAGGCAAGCCACGACCCTTTGAAACCTGTATGCCCTGTTAAAAATACTTTTTTGCCTTTGTAAATATGCTTGAACATAATTAGTTTTGTTTGGTGTGGGCTGAAGCCCACACTACATTTACCTGCTAATTTTATACGTTGGCAATGGTGCTTTTCGCACCTTGACAATCGTATAAAATTAGGTACGGTTGTCAAGGTCTTCGACCATTGCCAACGTACCTAATTTTATTTTAATTCGCAAACCAATTCTACATTGGCGTTGGCTGCAATGTGTTCTGGAAAAATAAAGCCCGCCGCATCAGTGGCAAAATTGATATTGACACACTGAAATATTTTTTCTACGTATTCTGAACACAAAAAGGCTTGGTCTTCTTTGCGTTTTACTTTTTTGATAATTCGGCTCAATAAAATTTTGGCAATGTCGTTGGAGTCGTACTTGAAACCAAACAAATCAATAGCCACTTGTTTCATGGCATCGAGTTTTGGTTTGTCGTTTGCCAAGTTTTTATACCGAGCCACAAACAGTTTGCCGTCATATCGTTTGCCTGTGTTGCCGTAGTTGCCTGTGTAGTGAAACAAAGGCACTGCCCTTACGCCTGCGGTGGTTACACTTTCTAAGAGCATCAGGTTGCTGCCCCACCAAAACAAGATGCCGACATGACTCACCAAAGAATCTGAAAGGCTTTTGATGGCGGTGCTAAACTCGCCGTTGCCACTCGAAAAAAACAAATCTCCGTCTTTAATCAAAGGTAGAGCCTCGTTATAGGTTACTTTTTGTGCTACATTTGCAAATTTTTGGGTTGCCATCGTTATTTGTGTTTTGGGTTGAGATTTTGTTTAAAGTTTTGGTGCAATGTTTTGGTGGAAAAATGATTTTAGGGTTTGAAAAACCTATCTAAAAAATCAATCAAAGGTTGTAAATAACGGTTGCCGCCTATCCACCAAATAGTTGTATCAGAAAAGTCAAGTTTTCCATCTTTTTGCAAATAAGGTTGAATAACATTCCAATATTTATGATAGTCTTTTGGACGTTTGGCGTTAAGTCCTTTACTTTCTACACAAGAATAAAAATTTTCTAAGCAAACTGTTATATCTTTTTTAGAAGGATGCAAACAATTTTCAAGCAAAGTCTCGATATTGCCATCATTTTGGTTGTTTGGAAAAAGAAAATACTCAAATTTTAACTCCTTAGAAAGTATGTCTAACCTCTCTTTTTGTTTTTCAAAACCGTACGAACTATTATTTTTATAATCGGCATCTTCAAAGAGCAAATTAGTATAACCACCATCTGTACTTTCTATAAATTTTTGTTCATTTTCAGTTTTTTCTTTACCAATCCCACTCATATTCACAAATCCTCCAATATCTTGAACAGATAAAACAAATCCGTAACGAGAAAATAGCAAAAAATTGATAAAGTCTTTATCTATTTTTATGTTCTCAACAAAAATTGTAACCTTATTTTTCATAACGACCTCCTCTTATATTATTTTCGTTTTCAAGCATAGCTTTGAACTGCTCGTAAGGATAAGTATATGCCTTTATTTGTCCATTTGGTAGTTCTCGTAAAGTAAAACTCCTCGCATCTTTCTGATAATCAATCATTTCTGTTTCTTGCAAAACATTTTTGAAAGCCTGTAAACATTCTAAGTTGTGTGTGGTGGCAAAAATTTGTACTTCATTTTGTTTGGCTGCTAATAAAATTATACGCCAAAAGTCTTTAAATCTTTTAAAGTGTAAGCCTGCGTCTATTTCGTCTATCATCAATCTTTTACCTTTATGCACAATAATTTTTGCCAAAATTTTAAACAATTTAATACTACCCTCGCCAAACATAGACAAGGGGATTGTATAATCTTTGTTTGCCTGCTCTATTATTAGCAAAGACTTATATAGAGGTTTGTCTAGTCCATGTGAGTTTTCTCTTTCCATCGAAACATCAACAGAAGTTACATCAGGAATTAATCCTTTTAACGATTGGATAAATGATTTTTTTAAACTTGGCGTTTTTTGAATGAAGTTGATATAATCATCTGTTAAGTCAGTATCATAACCCATATAAAAAGGAATGTAAGGAATAGGTTTAGCCGAATTATCAAATGTTGTTTGAAGCAAACTTGCTATCACTTCCAAAGTTTGATTCACAACATTATATAGAGGTTCAAAGTCATTTTGCGATATACGATACTTTGTATTGATATAGGCTTTGTATTTGATATATTGTAAGGAGGGATTACTTCTAATTGCCACCTCTTCCTTACTTTGTATTGCTGTTATTTGCCTATCTGAACTTTCTTTTTTGATTGTAAAACTCATTCTTTCTTTTTCTCTTTTATCAGCTTTTACCAATAATTCGAGGGGATAGTCTGTTTTTTCTATGTTTCTGAATTTATACAAAACAGTTAAAAAGTTTTCATTTGTTTGAGTCAAATCACCATCATCAAACAACAACGCCTCCAACACCGAAGTCTTTCCTACATTGTTATCTCCCAAAATCAAATTAAATTGCCCAATATTGTCCATTTCGAAACTATCAAACCGTTTGAAGTTTTCGACTTTGAAGTAGGTAAGGTGTTTTTCGTTCATTGTCTATTGCATTAAAATTTTTCAAGATTATATTAACCGCAAAGTATGCTAAGTTTTACGCAAAGTACACAAGAAAGAAATAGTGTTGCGTACTTTGCGTTTTTTCTTTATTATTTTCCCCATTTCAGATAAATAGCCCCCCACGTAAAGCCGCCGCCGAAGGCAGTCAAAATCAAGTTATCACCAGTTTTGAGTTTACTTTCATAGTCCCAAAGGCAGAGAGGAATAGTACCACTGGTGGTGTTTCCATATTTGTGTATGTTGAGCATGATTTTATTTTCATCTGTCAAACCCATACGTGCAGCCGTTGCGTCTATAATCCGTTTGTTTGCCTGATGAGGCACCAAATACGCAATGTCGTCTGCCGTTAGGTTGTTTCTTTGCATAATGCTATAAGCCACTTCTGCCATATTGGTTACAGCAAACTTAAAAACCATTGCCCCGTCTTGAAAAACGTAGTGTTCTTTGGCTTGCACAGTTTCCAACGTGGCGGGATAACGACTGCCGCCTGCCTTCATGCGGAGGTAAGCCTCGCCTTTGCCATCAGATTTGAGAATAAAATCCTGCACGCCATTGCCACTGGTGGTAGGTTCGAGCAAAACAGCCCCTGCCCCGTCGCCAAAAATAATGCACGTTGCTCGGTCTTGGTAGTTGATAATAGACGACATTTTGTCGCCACCAATTACCACCACTTTTTTATAACGACCTGTTTCTATAAATTGACTACCCGTTGCCAGCCCATACAAAAACCCTGAACAGGCAGCTTGTAAATCGTAGCCAAAAGCCTGCGTAGCCCCAATTTCGGCAGCTACTAAGTTGGCAGTGGCAGGAAAAACCATATCAGGCGTGGTGGTGCAGCAAATAATAAGGTCTATTTCCTCAGCCTTTGTGTTTGTTTTGTCAAGTAACCCTTGCACAGCTTTTACAGCCATAAAAGATGTACCCAATCCTTCGCCCTTCAAAATATGCCTTTCTTTGATGCCCGTCCGCGAAGTTATCCACTCGTCATTGGTATCTACTAATTTTTCTAACTCTTCATTGGTCAGGATATAATCAGGCACATACCCCTGTACGCCTGTAATAGCTGCTCTGATTTTGCTCATTGGTTCGGTCTTTTGTGGTTATGGTTTTGGCGTTGTTGTATTGCTGTACAGATGACATCTTTGCGAGTCGTTGCAATGCTAAAAGATGTCATCTGTACAGCAATACAACAACAACTATTTTTTGCCGTAAATATAGGAGATAAACTTAAAAAAGTAAGGAAATGATAAGTAAGATTTTTTTGATAAAAAATTCACAAAAAGTTTACAATAGATTTGCAAAATTAAAAAAAGCCACTTACCTTTGTGCCGTTGTAAAAATAAGAGCTACCAAATAGTAAAACACTCTTAATAATACTAAATACAACACAAAATACCTAAGTGGCGGAACTGGTAGACGCGCAGGTCTCAAACACCTGTAATGGCAACATTGTACCGGTTCGATTCCGGTCTTAGGTACTCAAAAATTAAAGCTACACCCAAAAGTGTAGCTTTTTTTGTTAGTATCTTCACCTTTAGGCGAATGTCTATTCACACAAGTTGTGTAGAATGTAACCTACACTTTAGCGTGAGATTTTATTACCACAAAATAGCCTTTCAAGTATCAAACAAACTCCACACGCTAAAGCCTATGTTACACTTATTATTTACTATCTGTAGAAAGCACCATCTTGATTCTCAGTCGGTTGCCAATACTCAATACATCTACCAAATCTTGTACGGACAGAGATTTGTCTGTTCGCAAGACAATAGTAGGCTCGACTATACCTTCTACGGCTCTGGAAATGGCATTTTCTAAGCCCGAAAAACTTACAGGCGTATTGTTTACGTAGTATCTTTTCTCTTTGCTTACCGATACCGAAATAGATTGTTTGTTCAGTGATTGCGACTTGGCGGCTTTGGGCAACATTAATTTTATCACACTCGGATTGGCTACGGTGGACACAATAAGGAAAAATAACAACAAAAAAAACATAATATCATTCAACGAAGCCGTAGAAACTTCGGCAGCAAAACGGTTTTTTCTTCTTAAACGCATAATAATTTTTAGTTTTGAATGGTGCTAAAAAGGTACTTTTAAATATTTTCTTAGCTTAGGTAGCCCCGCTTAATAGCATTGGACTTTACTCTTTGTAACAAAGCTAAGAAAAAAATTATATCTCTCTATTTTTTATCAGCTCTTTTTCTTTTATCTTAGCCACATGGAACAACTGAGCAGACAACAACTCTATGACCGAATAAGGGCAGCTTTTTCGAAAGATGCCTTTATTTTGGAAGAAATGAAACGACTGGGTTTTTGGGACAATTCGCCACAGCCTACGCTATCGGAGGAATTGATAAAAAAAGAGGCAACCCTCCAAAAAGAATTGCAAGAACTCTTAGAAAAACAGCAGCAATACAACAACAGGGAAGCTATGTTGCGGGAAATGCGTGCTGCCAAATTGCAAGTCTCCAAAGAAAAACAAGCAGCTACCAAACTTCGCAACGAGCAAAAACGGAAGGAAAAAGCCGAAAAATGGCTGAATACCGAAGCCGAACAAGTCGTTTATTTGGGAGAAAAAGTATCAGCAGGATTGGCAGCTACCGAGTCGAATAAGGAGTTGTTGCAAAAAAACAACTTGCCTGTTTTTGATTCTGTTAAAGAGTTGGCTACGCAAATGGGCTTGTCTTTGACACAGTTGCGTTTTTTGGCTTATCACCGCAAAGTTTCTACCATTTGCCACTACCATTATTTTAGTATTCCCAAAAAATCGGGAGGACGCAGGCAGTTGGCTGCACCCAAAAAACAGTTGAAAGCTGCCCAGCATTGGATTTTGGAGAATATACTCTATAAAATTCCTACTCACCAAGCAGTGCATGGTTTTACGCCTCAGCACTCTATTCAAACCAATGCAATGCCTCACGTGGGCAAGGCGGTGGTAATTAATTTGGATTTGAAAGATTTTTTCCCCTCTATTAGTCAAAAAAGAATAAAAGGTTTGTTTACCAAGTTGGGTTATGCCGAGCAACAGGCTACGGTTTTGTCTTTGCTTTGCTCTCATGCCGAAATAGAGAAATTTGAGGTCGATGGACAACTTTACTATGTGCAAAAAGGCGAAAGATTTTTGCCACAAGGTTCTCCTGCCAGCCCCGCCCTGACCAATTGGATTGCCTATAAATTGGACTTGCGTTTGGAAGGATTGGCAAAAAAATACGGCTTTACTTACACCCGTTATGCAGACGACTTGACTTTTTCGGCAACGGAAATAGACGAAAAAAAGATAACAGCTTTGCTGGCTTATGTAGAGCAAGTAGTTGAAAGTGAAGGGTTTACTTTGCACCCCGACAAAACTCATGTGATGCGGACAGGTAGCCAACAAAAAGTTACAGGTATCGTAGTGAATGAAAAAACCAATATAGACCGAAAAACCTTACATAGTTTCAGGGCTTTGCTGCACCAGATAGACAAAACAGGTTGGGAAGGCAAACAATGGGGTAATTCGCCAAACATCATAGCAAGTGTAATAGGTTTTGCCAATTTTGTGAATATGGTAAACCCAACAAAAGGGCAAGTTTTCAAAGCCGAAATAGCTGCTTTGTTGCAAAAATATCCGCCTACTGCTGATTTGGTAACAACTAAAAAATTGCAACTAACCCCACAAAATAATTCGGTTGCTACTACAAATGTTGCAACCATTTTAACTAAACCTATTGACAATCAAGCTGATACAAATAAAAGTTGGTGGGATATTTTTAATGGATAGGGTTTTGTCGTAATTATGTAAAAATAAACAAATCAAAACTTTTACCTTAGTCATTGTTCGACTGTTTGTTACAACTGATGTCATTGCAGTTGCTACCAAGGTTTTGATTTTTCTTGTGTTGCGGGTTTCACTTGCCCAAACAAGATACTTCTACGAGGGGCTATTTTGTAGGCAGGTTTGTTGCTTTCAGAAATACCCAAACGGGCAGCTTTTTTGGCTACTTCTGTTCGTTTGCCCGCCAACATATATTCAGATTTGAGGGTGGTATAGTCCAATCTAAACTCATCTACTTCGCCTTTCAAACGGTTGATTTTCCTAATGTTACGTTCTGCATAGTGCGTATTGGCAATGTAGATAATACCAAAAATGGCTACATACATAAAATAAGGCAACAACCTTGTGGAAGGGTTGCTGTTAGCTGAGGTTTTGCCCCACCGAAAAAGTTTGAAAGAATCCCTTTTGGGAGGTTCAGGATTAAAATTTTTGGGTCTATTTTCTGCCATAACAAGAGCCGTTTGTTGAGATAAATAAAGAAATAGATAAAAGATATTGATAAAGATGACATCTTTTGAAAAGATGTCATCTTTATCAACATCTTTTATCTGCTAACAAAAGTAATACTTTGCAAGAGATAAAACTAACATTTCTTTAAGAAATGTTAGTTTGTAACTATTTAGGTGCTATATTTATTTTTTATACGTTGGCAATGGTCGAAGACCTTGACAATCGTATAAAAAGCTGGTACGATTGTCAAGGTCTTCGACCATTGCCAACGTACTGCTACAGTTTAAAAAAGTTCTTTTTCTACCAATTCGCAGATGATATGCCCTAACAAGATGTGCGACTCTTGTATGCGAGGCGTATCTTTGGAAGGTACATTGAGCAAAAAATCGCAAAGGTCTTTCATCTTGCCTCCTGTTTGCCCCGTCATACCTACGCAGATAACTCCCTGATTTTTAGCTACTTCTATGGCTTTGATGATGTTTGTCGAGTTGCCCGAAGTGGAAATGGCAAATAAAATATCTCCTTTTCTGCCTGCTGCCTCTATCATGCGTGAATAGATAACTTCGTAGCTATAATCGTTGGCTACGGCTGTGAGGTAAGACGTATTGACGTGCAAGGCTTCGGCATATAAGGGCTTGCGGTCTTTGTAAAACCTGCCCGAAAATTCGGCTGCTAAGTGCTGGGCATCGGCTGCACTACCGCCGTTGCCACAAAAATAGACTCTTTTGTCGGCTTGATAGGCTTGCACCGTAGCCTGAATCACTTGTTGAACAGTGTTTAAAAGAGGCTCGTCTGCCAATACTTGTTGTTTGACGGCTATGCTGGCTGTGATAATGTCTTTTATCATTGCAATAATTTCAAAAGGTTTTCTTGATTAACTTCTCCAAACTTAACTATTTTTTTGCCTTTGTGTTCGTTTAAAAAATCTTTTGCGGCGGCTTCGTCTGCCAGAGGCACAAAATCATTGCCCATTGGACTTGCCACATCAGACCCTACCACAAAAAATGCTTGTCTTGCCTCTATCCGTTGTTGGTTGTAGTAATCTACGACCAACAAACTATCCGCACTTTGATAAGTTGTTTGGTTGGTAGTAGCCTGCACAAACAAACAACGTGGAGAACAAAAATAAGTTATTTTTTGTGAATTGCTATCTTTTTCTTTGCCAATAACTTTTACATTCCATTGCGGAAAATCCAAACTTTTCATACCACAATTTCCACAGTTGCTCGCCACGGTGGTTGTATTGGTAGTTGCCTTTTGCTCCTTGTGTTCATGCGTGTGCGAAATAGCATCAAGTTCTTTGCTTTGTAGCTTTACTATTACAAATCTGTAAGCAACAAAAGATGTGATTGCTAAAATTAGTACGCCAATTATAATAAAAAATATTTTCATGTTCTTCTATTTTTAATTTTACAAAAGCAAAAATGCCAAAAAAACACCAAAAAGTAAAGCCTTTTTTACCGCAATAATTTATCTACCAACCACGTATTTCGCAACTTTTGGGTCAAAAAACTTTCTTGTTGTTCCTGTTGTTGGCGTTGGTTTTTGTGAAAAGCAGCTAAAATGGTGGTCTGCAATTTTTCGTCTTCGGGCAACCAAACCACTTCGGGTGAGGCGTGTGCGTAGAGTTTAAAATACTGAATAGTAGCCTCAAATTGTGTAGCCAAAATCAATTTTTCATCGACATAAACCTCAAAATTGCCTAAAAAAGACAAAAATTTTATCTTTTGCTTGCCAATTTCATACTTTTTAAATGGTGTGGTTTGGTAAATTTGGGCAAAAGTCGCAAAATTTGGAGGTGTATAAGGTGTGGCAATAGTTTTGCTAGCCACACCATAAGCCACCACAGGCTCGGCTGCTATGTTGATGGGGCTGTTGGTATTTAGCCTGCTATTTGCCTTCTCATTGGTATTATTTTTTACCTTCGTATTGGCGTTAGCATTGGCTTGCGTGTGCGTCTGGTTTTGTTCATTTTGTTGCAATGCTTGATTTTTAAACCACTTAGCAAAGATTTTGGGTGTTTTGTATTTTTTTCTAACCTCCTGAATATGAATACGTTGCAAATACTGTTGGCGTAGAGTTTCGTAAAGCAAAGGCAATTTCTCTGTTTCCCAATCCAAAGCCTCCGCCACACATTGGTCTAAATATTGCGTGTCGGACTGTTCCATTTCTTGGTCTAAAGGTAGGGCAGGTCTTTGCAGCAAGGCTTCGTAAGCCTCTTGGCAGGCAGCTAACAAGTCGGGTTGGGCAACCAAAGAATCCAACAGTCGAGTAGGGGAGAGGGCAAAACCTTCTGAACTATACAAAGCCGTTTCGTTTTCTATGATAAATTGCCACCAACTACTCCGCAAGAAATATTTGACAGCCTTTTTTTTCAGATTCAACCCCAACAAATTGCCTGTGTGCAGGGCTGCTGCATTGTTTTCTACCCACCGCAAAGCCAAAGTAGGTTTTGCAGTGAGCAACAAGTCGGCTGCGGCGGGCTTTTGCAGATACCAATTTGGTTGAGGATTTTCTAAATTTTTCTCTGTTTTTTCTATGTATTGTAGGGCAAAAAGATGCTTAAATTTTTGCAAATCCTCTTTGCTTCGAGAACAACAAAAAGCAAAAGTGCCTATTTCCGTAGCCCCTTGTTGCACCCATTCCAATTCATTTTCGTTGGCTGCCACATTTTTCAGGTAACTTTTTTCCACCTGCACCTCCTCCTCGTGTGTGTTGAGCAAAGTGCTGTGTTCGGCTGTACTTTGCAAGGGCAACAAAGGATAAAAAGCTGAGGAAGGACTCGCAAAAGCAGGTTGAATGGTTGCCACCTTACGCAAAGACGTGAGCATATATTTGCACTTTACTTGCAATTCGCCATATAAATCACTCATTTTCAGAAACTTAGCCCAACTATTTTTATGACTGCCTTCGAGCAAAGCATCGCTGCGAACTGCCCAAAAAGAGTGTTGAGAACTATTTTGATTAATCTGTTCAGAAGTTTGATTTTGGGTAGTTGCAAACAAAATAGCCTCAGTCAAAGGCTGGAAACTGTCGGTTTCAGGCACTTTTATTTTAGTCAGGCTTTCGGCAAGAGGTTGGTCTGGTTGCGGTTGCCAATTAACAAAATGCACCCAAGTCGGCTTGTTAGTTTTTTGTTTTAACTTCTTGATTTTCAGTACAATAAGTTGCGAACTATCAGCATAAAAAAACTCATTTTGCCAAGAGGTAATGATTTGCAAAAGGTCAAAATTTTGCAAAATTACTTTCTTAGCGGGGCAGTTTCCATCGAGCCAAGTAGCAGAAGTAAGGCAATAAAAAGTTTCTTTTTCGGGCAGTTGCGAGAGAGCAAAAAGCAGAGAATAAACTAATTGATGTTGTTGAAAATCAACTAATTGCAAGTTTTCTTGATACAAAAACGCATCTTTTTTGGATAAATTAGCAAACAATTCGGGGTAGTTGGCAGCATAAAGCAGAGCCAAATTTTTGCACAAAAAGGTATGATAACGGTCTATGTTACCTTCGAGCAACCCTTCGTGTACATAAATACTTGTGGGCAAGGCTAAAAATTGTTGTGCAAAAGAATTGGGCATGGGCAAAACTAATAATTGGGCAAATATTTTGGCAAATAATTAGACAAAGTTATGCAAAAAGAATGAATTATGCAATTTTAACTGACTGAGTAAAATGCAACACAAAATACGTTGAACGAAAATCAAGACGGTTCGCCGTTGCGATTACTTACATTGAAAAATTAGCTGGAAAAACTGCAAAAAATGTCGAAAATGCAGTCGTAAATTTCTTCAAAAGAACAGGGATGCCCTGTGAAACCATTACTTTTGATAATGGAAAAGACTGGGGTGGCACTCCACTTTACAAATCATCAAGAAATTACAAACGAAATAGGCGTAAAAATTTATTTTGCCAACCCCTATCATTCGTGGGAACGAGGACTTAATCGCAACGGCGAACCGTGAAAATACAAACGGTCTGATACGTCAATATATTCCAAAAAAGTCGGATTTTAATGACTATTCTGTTGAAAATATTGCAGAAATCAGGGGGACTGCCTAAGCAAAAACTCAATAATAGACCAAGAAAAACATTAGAATTTGACAGTCCAATACAAGATTTAATCAAAAATAAAATTTCATTTCAAAGTTGAATCTGCGATTTTCCATAAAAAACCATCAAAAAAAGTTACTCCCCACAGGCAGTAGCTTTTTTTGTTTGGTTACTAAAACTAAATTACTAACTTACCAGCCGTAAAAGCCAATTTTTTATGATTGAACGTATTATTAGTTTTTCGATGACCTATCGGTGGACAGTGGTGGCTATCACTTTTGTGATTAGTGCTTTTGGCTACTATACCTACACCCAACTAAAAATAGAGGCTTATCCCGATATTTCAGATACGAATGTGGTTATTATTTCGCAATATGAGGGCAGGGCAGCCGAAGAAGTAGAGCAACAAGTTACTATTCCAATAGAAAGAGCCTTAAATGGTGTGCCGAAGGTGCTTGCTCGCCGCAGCCGTACTATTTTTGGTTTGTCGGTTGTGCAGTTGAGTTTCGAAGACGGCGTAGAAGATTTTTATGCTCGTCAATCTGTTTTGGAAAAACTAAAAGATGCAGCATTGCCCGAAGGAGTTTCGCCAGAGTTGGGACCTTTGACTACACCCGTAGGCGAAATTTTTAGGTATGTGGTAGAGGGCAACGAACAGTTTACACCTATGGAACTGCGGACTTTGAATGATTGGGTGATTAAGCCCAATCTCTTGCAGGTGCAAGGCGTGGCAGACGTTACCATTTTTGGTGGACCTATCAAGGAGTTTCATATCCTCACCAGCCCCGAAGACCTGAAAAGATACAACCTCCAACTCCAAGATTTGATTAACTCCGTAGAGGAAAACAACCACAACACAGGAGGCAACATCATTCAGCGTGGCGGACAAGGCTTTGCGGTGCGAGGGATTGGGGCTATCAAAACCAAACAAGACGTAGAAAATATAGTAGTTGCAGCCATTAACGGTGTGCCTATTTTCCTAAAAGATGTGGCAGAAGTGGAAATAGCCCCGCCGCCGCCTTCAGGTATTTTGGGTTATGCCGTACCAGACGAAAAACTGAATGCCCACGAAGGTACAGAGGGAATTGTATTGGCAAGGCGAGGCGAAAATCCATCGGAATTGTTGGCTAAACTCAAAATAAAGTTGGTAGAATTGGAGGACAATGAACTGCCCGAAGGCATCAGTATTCGGATAATTTACGAAAGGTCGGCTTTGGTAGAAAGAACTATCAAGACCGTAAAATTTACACTGACCGAAGGCATTATCATTGTGGTTTTGGTGTTGGTGTTTTTCCTGATGAGTATTCGCACCGCCTTTATTGTGGCTGTTACCATTCCTGTTTCCTTGTTGTTTGCCTTTGTGCTGATGAAATTTGTGGGTATTCCCGCCAATTTGCTGTCTTTGGGTGCTATTGACTTCGGAATTATAGTCGACGGGGCTTGCGTGATGGCTGCTGCCATAGTCCGCAGAATAAAAGAAGCCTCCGACTCCGAAAAGCAATTAGGCATAGTAAAAGTGAGTGAAAATGCAGCCAAAGAAATAGGCAATGAGATATTTTTTACAGTAATGATTATCATTTTGGCTTATTTGCCTCTTTTTACCTTGCAACGTGTGGAGGGCAAATTGTTTTCGCCAATGGCTTATACCTTGTCGTTTGCTGTGATTGGTGCTTTGATTTGTGCCTTGACCATTATTCCTGTTTTGGTAAGTTTTTCTTTTGGCAATTATTACAACAAATCACGCAAAGACGTAAAAAATTACCTCTTGATATGGGCAGACATTGCTTACGACAAGTTTTTGCACCTCTTGCTAAAAGTTCCCCAAATTTCTGTAACCATAGGGGCAGTGGTGGTGGTGGTGGCTTTTGCCCTGCTCATTCCACGCATAGGTACGGAGTTTTTGCCCGAATTAGACGAAGGGTCTATTTTTGCTCGTTGCTTTTTGCCTTCGGGAGTTTCTATCCAAGAAAACGCAAAAGTTGCCCCTATTATTCGAGATATTGTGGCAAAACATACGCAAATCAAAAACATTATTACCCAAACAGGCAGAAATGACGATGGCACAGACCCCTTTGCGACCAACCGCACAGAAGTTTTGGTCGAATTGAAAGATTATGATTTGTGGGTGCAAGATACTTCCAAACGTGAACTCATACAGGCTATCAAAACCGAATTGGAGGCTGCTATACCTGGGGCTTATTTTTCGTTTGGGCAACCTATCATAGACCAAGTAAACGAAGTAGTAACGGGCAGTGCGGCGGATTTGGCAATTTCTATCATAGGTGATGACTTGCTGCTGATGCGAAAAAAAGCCGACAGCATTGTGAATATAGTCAAACAAATACAAGGGTCGAGTGAGGTGAGCATAGAGCAAGAAGGTATCCAAACGCAGTTGAGCATAGAAATTAACAGAGAAAATGCTGCTCGATATGGTATCAATGTGAGTGATATACAACTGATGATAGAGGCAGCCGTTGGGGGCAAAATCATAGGGCAAGTTTATGACGGAGCAAGACGATATGACATCAAAGTAAGGTTTTTACCCAAATACAGGGACAATATCGATGCCATTCAAAACCTACTTGTACCTGCACCTACGGGGGCAAGGATACCCATGTCGCAACTTTCGACCATTAAACTCATCGATGGACAAACCAACATCACCCGACTCGATGGCAAAAGGCTGATAGCTGTTCGCAGCAACGTGAGAGGACGTGACCAGGGCGGATTTGTAAAAGAATGTCAAGAAAAAATTGCAGCCCAAATCACCTTGCCCAAAGGTTACGAAATTATCTATGGGGGGCAATTTGAAAATTTAGAAAGGGCAGGCAAAAGATTGGGAATGGTTATTCCCATTACGTTTGTGTTGGTGGCGGTGCTGCTTTTCATTCTCTACCGCAATGTGCAAGATACCTTAATTACAATTTTGTGCGTACCTTTTGCGGTCATTGGTGGTACGGCTGCTTTGCTTTTTAGAGGTTACAATTTCAATGTATCGGGAGGCGTGGGCTTTGTTTCTTTGTTTGGCGTGTCGGTTATGGCGGGAGTTTTGTTGGTTTCTGCCTACAACAGAGCAAAAGAAAAATCATTGCAAGAGCAAAAAGGAACAGAATTTATAGACTTCAAAGAGCTAATTATCCATGCCTCTGTCCACGAACTCCGCCCTATTTTGATGATGCTTTTTGTGGCAATCATCGGGCTGATTCCTGCTGCAAGGTCGGCGGGTATAGGTTCAGACGTACAACGACCTTTGGCTACGGTTATCATTGGCGGGCTGGCAACTACACTGCTGCTTACGCCTTTTATCATTCCGCCTTTGTACTTTATGTTGGGTCGCAAAAAATGGAGAAAAGACCAAGAGAAACGTGCAGAGGCAATAGAACTAAGAGAAAAAGCCCGCAGACGCAGTGGCATGGGGACGTATGACTATGAATAATTTTGAATGTTTATTGCTATTTTGCAATTTAAAACCTACATTTGTATTGAAATCATTACCGAAGACGTTTTAGACGTAAGTGGTAGGATTTGCTAAAAGCAAGGGCATTCTCACGTCGGGAAGATTTTTAAAAGCTACTTGATAAGAAATTATCAAGTAGCTTTTTTTATATACATTGTTTTTAAAACTAAACGGTTTTTCTTATACAACATTTTTTTCTTTCCACTTACAATACGAATTTCCAAAACTGCTTCATACTTGTTTTGAATAATTTTTTCAAAAAAAATTGTTTCTATTTGTGATTTTTTACTTTTCAACCCTTTGCTAACAACATCTGCATTAAAGACAATTTGGTGCAATAACAAAAAATCATTTTTTGTTACACCTATTTGATTTGCAAGTATTTCATTGCTAATACTATGCCCATTCATAATGTGTTTAATACCAAAACTGTCAATAGAAACTATGTAATCTTGCGTTTCATAACCTGTTAATTGCTTTATCCTCTGTGCCAAATCTACATCTATCTGCCCAATATCAACCATTCGTAACTCATTGAGTGGATTGTTTAGAGCAAAATCAAATAAGTTGTTAATATGTTCTGCAAGTTCAGCTAAATTCATTTAGTAGGCTTGGTAATTTGATAGCTTTTTTAAAGTTGAATCTGCGTTTTAAAAAGGTACTTCAGCATCATTTGTGTTTCTATAATCTATTGATACGCCTATTTTATTTTGCATTTTAAATTGATATTTAAGGAAAATTTTTTGATTGTCTAATAAGGACGCAAAAGTATTACTGTCAATAGATTTAGCTCTAAATGCTTTTACATATAAAACATTTAAGGAAGCATTACTTTTCTGAATTTCCTCATTAAGTTTAGCTAAAATAGGTCTGTTATTATCATCAATAAATCCAAATACCCAAACTCTTACAGGTAGTTCTAACAAGGTAATATTTTCAATATCCATTTCTCTATAATTAAAAGAAACAGAACAACCAGCATTTTCAAATTGTAAGTTGGTAACTTCAAACAATTCTCCTGTTAAACTATAATCCACATATGTTTCTAAAATTGATTGGGTAAATTCTACACAAAACAAAGGATTTAAAAAATCAGCTTGTAATAGATTGCCTTGATTTATGTCATTATCTAAGTAGCTACCCTGTAAGGCACTCATTAAAGTTGTATGAAAACAGGATATGATGAAGCTATATTTTCATCAAAATACCACCTAAGATAACTTTCGTCATTAAGCATAACACTTAAAGGGTGTCCTTTATATTTTCCAAAAGGTATAAGAGTTTCAAATTGTTTCATTGTGTATTCAATCAAAATAAGTCTAAAGAATTATTTTATTAACATTTTTTAAAAAATAAAAAAATAGTATTTGAAATAAAAATTATTATATCAAATTATTTTTTGCTTTGCAGATTCTTCGCTATGCTCAGAATGACAAAATTTAAAATCTCTGTAGCAAAATAATGATAAAGATTTTATATCTTTGTTTTTGAATCAATAGAGGCTGTCCGAAAAGTCTTCGGGCAAACATTTTGCCTTATTTCCTGTCTTTTCGGACATGCTTCTACGTTTCCACAAAAATTGTCGGACAACCTTAATTTTTCTTTTTCAGTAACTTAGCCAATGCCTCAATTTCTTTTTGCGAAGTATTTTCAGGGAGTTGCAATTTTTCCTGCCATTCGCTGCCTGCTACTATAATTTCTAAGTTTTCAATCCTCTTTCTAAGCAGTTTGTTTTCTTCATTTATTTCGGCTAAGGAACTAAGCAAAGCATCTAACTGCTTTTTGCTTATTTTCCCTTTATCCTTGTCAGTTTCTCTGTTCATGCTTTGGGCTTTCAGAAAAGTCTGAGCCAAAATAGCAATAATGGGAACACTTAATAGCATGGCAATAACAAGCAAATTCATAAAACGAGTTTTTTTGAGGACTTAAAGTTAAAGAAAATAGCTTTTGAAAACAATTAGAAGTGGATACATTTTTTTATTCGCCTGTGTTTGAATAGGCAGTTTTCACTACCAATAAATTTTTTGCTACTTGGTGACTGATAAAAATAATTTTTTCGTTGTTCACTACCAACTGAATAGATTGGTCGAACTTTTCAATAGCTTTTATCGTGAGCAAACTACCCAACGCCAAGCCATGCTGGGCGAGGTATTGCAAAAACGGAGCCGAATGGTCTATGACACCTGTGATTAAAACCAAGTCGTTTGGTTGGGCAAGGTCAAGCTGAAAAGATTGGTGAGTTGCAAATTTGCCTTCCTTGTTCGGAATAGGGTCGCCATGGGGGTCATATTGTGGATTTCCCAAAAAATTATCCAGACGGTCTATCAGTTCTTCGGAATTAATGTGTTCGAGTTCTTCGGCTATTTCGTGTACTTTGTCCCAGGTAAAGCCTAATTTATAGACTAAAAAATACTCCCACAATCGGTGCTTGCGAATAATCTGAATGGCTATTTCCTCTCCTTTGCTGGTAAGCTCTACGCCTTGATACTTTTCATAACAGACTAATTGCTTATCTGCCAACTTTTTTATCATATCCGTAACCGACGAGGCTTTAGTGTGTAGCCTATCGGCAAGGGCATTGGTGCTTACCTTGCCTCCTTCTTGCTCAGCTATTTTAAAAATGGCTTTCAGATAATTTTCTTCGGTTTGGGACTGCATTTTTTTGAGAAATTATTTTTATTAGTCTTTTTTACTTTCTAAAAGGTGTTTTAAAGCAAGCAACTATATAATTGTATAAAAGACGTGCAGCAAAGATAGAATTATTTTAAGTAAAAACCTATATCATGAATATTCTACCCCACCCTAAACCCAATTACCAAAATATCATCTACTTGTTGGTTTTTGCCCTGCCATTGTTGGAGGTTTTGTTCCAATAGTTGCTGTTGAGTAGCAAGGTCGTGGTGGGCTATGGTCGTAAACAATTCTTTGAGTTTTTTGACCATAAACTTTTTGTTTTTCTCCCCACCAAATTGGTCTTGGTAGCCGTCTGAAAAAAGATAAAAGGTAGTGTTTTTGCAAACAGTCCAATGATTTTGTTGGGTTGTTGGGTTATTCGCAAATGAATTTTCTTGTGTAAGAGGTTGATTTTCAGTGAGTAAAACTTGTATGATGTCTGTATTGAATACAGCATTTTGGTATTGTATGCCACCAATAGGGCTTTTGGTAGCTTTGATTTCGGTGGAGATTTTGGTAGTTTCTTCTTTCAAATCCGATTTATCGGACACCTCGAAGGTGTCCGATAAGTATTTTTCATTTGATTTATCGGACACCTCGAAGGTGTCGGATAAATATTTTTCACCAAACTGCACCATATACAAAGGATTATTAGCACCTGCATAGTCTATCTGCACAAAAGGTTGCCCGTTTTCGGCTATGGTGGGGGGGGGTATCACGCAAAGAGCCAAATCCATACCATCTCTGTTTTCGGTTTCCTCTTGTTGCAACACCCGCAATACGCCTGCGTGTAGCTGTGCCAAAATTTGGTCAGCTGCGGTGGTTTGCTTGGTTTTTACTATTTCGTTTAGCAATTCATTGCCTATCATGCTCATAAAAGCACCTGGTACGCCATGCCCTGTGCAGTCGGCAGCTACCAAAACCACTGTTTGATTTGGTAATTGGGCAAACCAATAAAAATCTCCACTTACTACATCTCTTGGTCGGAATAAGATAAAATGCTGGGGCAGTGCCTCTGCAATGGTGTCTTGGAGGGGCAACATGGCAGTTTGTATTCTTTTTGCAGCCTTGATACTGGAAGCTATGTCTTCGTGCTGTTTGGAAATTTTTGCATTTTGCAAAGCCAATGAATCACGTTGTGCCGAAATTTCTTCGTTTTGTTGGGCTATTTCTAAGGTGCGTTGCTCTACTTGCTGTTCGAGTAGTTGGTTTTGCTGCTCTACAATCCGCCTGATGGCTATTTCTTTCTCTAATTGTTGGTGGACAACTTCTTGTTGCAAGGTCTTGATTTGCCGCGTCAAGTGGCGTGAAAACCACAACGCCAT
Organism: Cytophagales bacterium; assembly: GCA_013299115.1. Taxonomy (GTDB): domain Bacteria; phylum Bacteroidota; class Bacteroidia; order Cytophagales; family Thermoflexibacteraceae; genus JAAFKA01. The sequence continues at coordinate 41,238 of JAAFKA010000011.1, read as the reverse complement.
GAAAATAAAACTAATTTTGGGACTGATATACAAACCCATGCCGTACCACGAACTCAATAGCACTTTGCCCACAACCAATAAATGAATATTCCAAACTATCAAGCTGAACAAAAGGCAGGCACCGCCAACCAAAAGCAAATTTGCATTTTTATCTCCTCTTTGCGTGCCTGCTATACCCAATAGGAAAACAACAAAGAGATGAAAAATTGCGTTGGGAATAAAAAAGTTTTCTATGTACCAATTCAGGTGTTGGGGATTCAGCCAATCTGCAACAAGAAAAACCAATTTGGTAAGGGGAATGGCGGTGGTAAGCCACAAAAGCCTGTGCCAAGTCGGATAGTTGGTACGAGTAGCCAAAAACTTGGTGATAAACAACACATTAAATAGCAAAGCCATTGCTGCCAACATATCTACTACGCTGTAATAAAGGAGTTTGCTGCCTTCTGCAAAGAGTGCATACAGCGTATCTTCTGCAAAACTAAACCCAAAAGTTGCCACTACACAGGCGTAATAAAAGTATGCCCAATCTTTAATGGACAAAAAAAGCATGAGGTTATAGAGAGTCAAGATAAAAATCAAACCAAAGAAAATTGACTCTATCATAAAAATCATCATCTCCTCCTGTCGCAAGACCTTTATATGGGCTGCATCTGCCATAGACAAAAATACGCCATTTTCTTGCGGGGGCTGCACATAGCCTGTAGCTAAACGGATAAACAAGGTTGTTCTTTCACCTGCTTGCAAGGTTAGGGGCAAGGCATCGAGCATATCGTCTGTGGCACGCAACGAGTCGGGAGTAAGCCAACCTCCTTTGAGGGCATAAAGTTGTTTGGTTACGAGTGGCGACGCTGCGGGCAAAAGTGAGGGTTTATTGACGGACTCGTAGAAAAATTGCGAGTCTGCCCACACATCTCCACCCGACAAGACATAAAAGGTAAACGGCTGGGGTTGGTTGTTATAAAACTCCATTTTGAGCCACCAAGCCTTTATTTCTGTATCAAATCCTGTAACTTTGGTTTGGTTGGTAGCAAATTGGTTGGCAACGGTTGGCAAATTTTCATAAATCATTGTACCTGTTGTATCTGCCCATAATAAATGGTGTTCACTGTCTATGGGTTGGCGACTGCGAGGTGGCAATAAATCGGGAGTAATAGGCAATAAAGTCTGAGCAATGGCACAAAAACCATTGCAAATGAACATAAAAGAAAAGAGAAAGATACGAAACACTTGATGAAGTAGTTGTTAATTGTAAGTTGTTAATTGTAAGTTATTGGTTGTAAATTATTAGTTGTAAATTATTAGTTGTAAATTATTAGTTTTTTATGCGGGCTGGTTGATTGAGAATTTGGAGATTGTAAAATAGGGAAAAATAGCAACAGAGCAAGTTGCAAGGCTATTCTTCTCTTCTATACTTTTTTGGGTATTCGAAAAAATAAAAATCCCCTTTCAAATCTCCAATATATTCCCAAGAGTAAAACGGAAACTTGATAGCATAAACCCCAGAAGTTGGAATATTATATACATAGCTGTCTGCCAACAAGTTAGCCAACTCAGTAAGGCTGGGATTGTGTCCAATCAGCAGCAAAGAATTGATATGTGTAGGCACTTCTTTGATAATTTTGAGCAGAGATTTTTCGCCTGCCTCATAAATTCTCTTATCAAAAATAATATTTTTTTCAGGAAAATCCAAATGCTTTGACACCTCTATAGCCGTAGTTGTAGTACGCAGCGAAGAGCTACTCAAAATAGCATCGGGTTTTAAGTGCATAGCCTGTAAAACTTTGCTCATAAAAGGAGCATCTTGTAGCCCTCTTTTGTTGAGAGGACGGTCAAAATCTTTCAACGTGTCATCTTTCCAACTCGACTTGGCGTGTCGCATCAGATATAATTCTTTCATCTTTATTGCGTTTTAGCAAAGCAACAAAATTATAGGCAAATAAACAATTTTATAAAATAAATTGTAACTTTGCAGCAAAATTGAAAAAGTATGTATAACAACCAAAAAGTAGTCATTGTATTGCCAGCTTACAATGCAGCGAAGACGTTGGCAATAACCTACAACGAAATTCCGTTTGATATTGTGGACGAGGTAATATTAGTAGACGATGCAAGCAAAGACGACACAATAGAGGTGGGCAAAAATCTGGGTATTCAGCACCTTATCAAACACGAAAAAAATAAAGGCTACGGTGGTAACCAAAAAACTTGTTATACCAAAGCCCTCGATTTAGGAGCAGACATCGTGGTCATGTTGCACCCCGATTACCAATATACGCCCAAACTCATTACAGCAATGGTTTCTATCATTGGGCAGGGGCTATATCCTGTGGTCTTTGGCTCACGCATCTTGGGCAAAGGTGCTTTGCTTGGAGGTATGCCTATGTACAAGTATATTTTCAATCGTATGCTTACCCTTGCTCAAAATTTGCTGATGAACCAAAAATTATCGGAATACCACACAGGTTACAGAGCTTTTTCGCGTGAGGTGTTGCAAAAGGTAAATTTTATGAAAAACTCCGACAACTTTGTGTTCGACAACCAAATGATAGCCCAAATTTTCTATGCAGGCTATGAAATAGCCGAAGTTACTTGCCCAACCAAATACTTCCCCGAAGCCTCGTCTATCAACTTCAAAAATAGTTCTATCTATGGTTTTGGCGTACTAAAGGTTTCGTTCTTGTACTTTTTGGCAAGATTAGGCTTATACGAATGGGAAATTTTGAAGTAGTTAATAATAGAGTTTATGAATAATTTTCGAAAGATGTCATTTTTCAAAAAAATGACATCTTTTTTCAAACCTCATAACAAAAATTTATTCATAAACTCTAATGTATTTTAATTAAAAAACAAGTGCCTAATTGCCACAGCAATATAGAATCTTTCTAAACAATTTCCTTCTTTTGCGTGTTAGTATCAATAAATTTACGATATTTGCACTTTCTATTTCTGAAATAAAACTAAAATGTTACAAATCAATAACTTGTATGCCCGCATAGGAGAAAAGCAAATCCTGAATGGCATCAATTTGGAGGTAAACGCAGGAGAAGTACACGCCATCATGGGACCCAACGGCTCAGGCAAAAGCACCTTAGCTGCGGTGTTGGCAGGCAGGGCAGACTACGAAATCACGTCGGGCAGTGTAAATTTTATGGGCAAAGACCTTTTGGAACTTGCCCCCGAAGAAAGAGCAGGCGAAGGACTATTTTTAGCTTTTCAATATCCAATAGAAATACCGGGCGTAAGCAATACCAATTTTTTGCGAACAGCCTACAACGCCATTAGAAAATACAGAGGTTTAGAAACCTTAGATGCTGCCAAGTTCTTGAAACTCATGCGTGAAAAAATGAAATTGGTCAATATAGACCAAGCCCTGTTAAGTCGTTCTCTCAACGAAGGATTTTCGGGTGGAGAAAAAAAACGCAATGAGATTTTTCAAATGGCATTGCTCGAACCTAAATTGTCTATTCTCGACGAAACCGACTCTGGTCTGGACATAGATGCCCTCCGCATTGTATCGCAAGGGGTAAATGCGTTGAAAACCAAAGAAACAGCTACTATTGTTGTTACACACTACCAAAGATTGTTGGATTACATCATACCCGACCATGTTCATGTGCTTTACAAAGGTCGTATCGTAAAATCGGGTGGCAAAGAATTAGCGTTGGAGTTGGAGGAAAAAGGCTACGACTGGATTAAAGAGGAAGTGGCTGCGGTAGGGGTTTAAAATATTTATTTTCTAATCAAAAAAATGGCTATTGCTAACAAAAATACAGAACAAACGGCTTTGCTCAAAGCTGTTTTGCAACAATTTACAACTTTTGAGGCTACACTAAACGGACAGGCTCAGTTGCCTTTGCACACCCTCCGCAAACAAGCCTTGAAAAGATTAGAGCAGTTGGGTTTCCCTACCATAAAACACGAGGAGTGGAAATATACCAACCTCAAGAATTTGGTAAACAAAGAGTTGTTGGTGCAAGACGAATTGGTGCAGCCCAGCGAAGAAACTGCAAAAAAGTTGTTGCAACTAACTGATTTACAAGACAATTTATTGGTTTTTGTAAATGGTGTATTGGATAAAAAGTTATCAAAAATAAGCCTCGATAGTTCGCAAATCATTGTAGAAAATTTGGCAGATGCTTGCAAAAAATATCCTGAATTGGTAGAAAAGTATCTTGCAAAATTGGCAACTGATGAAAATAATGCGTTGTTGGCAATGAATACGGCTTTTATCAAGCAAGGTGTGTTTATCTATGTGAAGGCAAAAGCCGTAATTGAGCAACCTATTTTCATTCAATATTTGACAGATACCACCACCAACAGTGTGCTGGTGCAACCTCGTCATTTGATAGTCTTAGAAAGAAGTAGCCAACTTACTTTGGTAGAAAAATACAGAAGTATAGGCAATGGATTGGGCTTAAACAATGCCGTAACAGAAATTTACGTTAGTCCCAATGCTACGTTTGACCACTACAAACTCCAAAACGACACGGCAACAGTTTCGCATATTGGCATGACCGAAGTGCATCAGCAGAAAGACAGCCGTTATCACAACACGACTGTTACTCTCAATGGCGACTTGGTGCGAAACAACCTGCACATAGCCATAGACGGAGAAAATTGCGAGTCTTATATGAATGGTTTGTATGCACCCACAGGCAGCACACACATAGACAACCACACCTTAGCCGACCACCGCAAACCTCATTCGTACAGCAATGAGCTGTATAAAGGAATTTTAGATGGCAAGTCGACAGGGGTTTTCAACGGCAAAATTTATGTGCAGCAAGCAGCCCAAAAAACCAATGCTTTCCAATCTAACCGCAATATTTTGCTCTCGCCAACGGCAAGTGTAAATACCAAACCACAATTAGAAATTTGGGCAGATGACGTAAAATGTTCGCATGGCTGTACCACAGGAGCTTTAGACGAAGAACCGTTGTTTTACCTCCGTTCTCGTGGTATTCCTGCCAGCGAAGCAAGGGCTTTGCTCTTGTTTGCCTTTGCCGAAGATGTATTGCAAAGAATAAAAGTGCCTTCTTTGCGAGCTTATGTGGAGGACGTGATTGGAAGAAGGTTGAATGTAATGAGTGGTGAATAGTAAACCTTGATTTCATTTTGCTTAACGAAAATCAAAAAAATTACTTCAATAGGGTCATAAAGAAGCAAATTTTTTGTAATTGCTATGTGAACGAGGTTTGAAGTACAGTCATAGTTATATTCACAACTGCTCATTTTCTGCAAAGCTATAAAAGCCGTTATCCGTAAAAATGAGGTGGTCGAGAACAGGAATTTCCATCAGTTGCCCTGCTTGTTTTATCTTTTGGGTCAGTTGTATGTCTTGGGGGCTGGGTTTCTTATTGCCTGAAGGGTGGTTATGCACCAAAATCAGGCTGCTTGCCAACTGCTCAATGGCATTTTTCATTATCAAACGAACATCTGCCAACGTACCAGAAATTCCTCCCCGACTAATTTGCATCTTTTTTATCACTTGATTTGCTTTATTGAGTAGCACTATCCAAAATTCCTCATAAGGCAAATCCATCAGGTCGGCTTGCAACAGCACATAAATATCTTTTGCACAAGTAATAGTTAGGCGTTTTTCTACGTCTGCCTCTTTGCGTCTTCTACCCAACTCTAAGGCACTCATAATGGTAATTGCCTTTGCCTCACCTATGCCTTTAAACTGTTGGAGGTCTTTCAAAGACAACTTTGCCAATTCGTGCAGGTTGTGATTGACAGATGCCAAAATTTGTTTCGACAACTCAACAGCACTGATAGACACAGTGCCTGAGCCTATCAAAATTGCCAATAATTCGGCATCAGACAAGGAAGACTTGCCTTTGAGCATCAGCTTTTCGCGTGGTCGGTCTTCTTCCGCCCAAGATTTTATGGATAACGGCGTTTGGTCGAGCATTGGGGGTTTGATTTTAAGAGTAGCCTATCACAATTTCGAGTTGTCCGTATTTTCGCAGCACCTCTAAAACAGGTTGGTAGTTGCTGCAATAACTCAATGCTCTTTTAAACAGTTGTACAGCTTTTTCGTTTTCGCCTGCGTGCATAAAAGCAAGCCCTTGATTGAGCCAAAGGGCGGGGTGTTTTTCCATACGTATATTCATGAGCATATACAGGTCGAGGGCTGCTTGCAATTTGCCTGCCATTGCCAGCTTGTTTGCCTTTGCCAACTCTGCATACAAAGGACTTCTGTTTTCGGTGGCTTTGCTTCGCATACTGAGCATAGAGGGCAAGGCTACCAAATAGAGGGCATTTTTCCAAAATATTTTATTCAGCAGTGCCTCTATGTGCGTATCTCCACATTCGTGTTTTTTGACCCCAAAACTTCTTTCTTTGGGCAGGGCGTAGCAACTAAATTCGGTGTAGGTTTGCACCCTGTCATAAAAACCTGTTTCGGGGCAAATCATATAGCCTTCGCTGTTGGGTATGGGTTGTTTGAGTTTGTCAAAGATGGTTTCGCAGTGTTGGCAATAAATATAATGCGTATCTTGGTAATAAGACAAGTCTAACACAGCATGGCAAGTTGGGCATTGCTCGGCTCTGTAATCTGCCACTTTGCCTTGCTGTTCCAATTCGTGTTTGCGTTGAAAACCCTGAAAAGTTGTGAAATATTGGAGTGCCAACTGCCTTACGTCATTGCCCATTTCGTTTTCTATGTCTATGATAATAGCCGAAGTTGGCAATATAATATGGGCGGTGAGGTCAGGGTGCAGCGTCGTGTAAGGATAGAACTCAAAAGCTATGCGGTTTTGGTGGGCTTTAATAGCTGCTATATCTCTAAACTCTATGTTGTTGCCATCTAAGGCAATGCCGTCTTCGTCTATTTTGCCCCCTTTGGGAACAAAACCTTTGGGTTTGCCCTTTTCGTTTACAAAATGGAAGTGAAAATGTACGTAAGTATAAGGCATAATGGGTGGTGGTAAGTCTTAAAATTGCGTAAATACAAATTTATAGCTATTGTTGAATTTTATGTAAAAAAGTTGGCAATTTTTTAAATGTTAGCTTTAAAACATCACTTTGGGGGTGGTACTACAGCTAAAATACTCAGCACTAACATTTTTTTGAGAAATGTTAGTGCCAATAAGGTCGCAGCACTATCTTTGTGGTAGTACTACTTTTTTTAGTTTTCTTGTATTTGCAACACAGCAATACATTTTTTGAGGCTTTCTCGCCAATGTGGTATGGCAATATTAAAAATTTGCTTGATTTTGGTTTTATCCAACACACTAAAATGAGGTCTTATGGCTGCTGTTTTGTATTCAGTAGTATGTAAGGGTAAAAGAGGAGTGGGCAAATCTGCAAACTCAAAAATAGCATGGGTAAAGTCATACCACGAAGCAGTGCCTTCATTGGAGTAGTGGTAAGTACCAAAATACGTTTGTAATTTTTGCTCCTTTTTTTTGTATAAAAAATGAGTAATTGTGAGTAAAACTTTTGCCAAATCTCTGGCGTAGGTGGGAGTTCCCATTTGGTCGGCTACCACACGCACTTCAGGTTTTTCTTTGCCTAATCTGAGCATGGTTTTCACAAAATTGTTACCATAACTCGAATATAGCCAAGCAGTACGAATGATTAAATGCTGAGGACACGCAACCCGAATAGCCTCTTCGCCTGCCCATTTGGTGCTACCATAGACACCTAATGGTTGTGGTTGGTCTTGTTCATTATACCAATAAGGCTTAGTGCCGTCAAAAACAAAATCAGTAGAAATGTGTAGCAAAATCGTTTGGTATTGATTGCAAATCTCTGCCAATTTTTGCACACCTGTTGTATTAACAGCCGTAGCTTTTTCGACTTCTGTTTCTGCTTTATCCACGCCTGTATAGGCTGCTGCATTGATACAAAATGCAAAACGGTGTTGCTCAAAAAGTTGGCTCATTTTGGCTTGGTCTGTCAAATCTAACTGCTCACGGTCTGTGAACATAAAATTACATTCAGGCACCATGCCTATCAAGTTGCGAAGTTCGTTGCCTAATTGCCCGTTAGACCCTGTGATGAGTATATTAGTTGTCATGTTTTTAAATTACGAAGTTCCCAACTTTTTAAAATACTCATTTACCTTTTGTTTGTAGTAGGGATTGAAAGAAGGCGGAATAGTTTTGAGCAACTCCACTTGTTTTTCCTTCAATTTTAGGTACTCCTCAAAGGCAGGAGGCACAGTCGGTTTTCTATCTTGGGCAGTGGTAGCCTCACGATTAGGGTCTTCCTCTCTCTCACGCATAGCTTTTTCAGATTCGAGGAGTCGGGTCAATATTTCCTTCTGCCTTTCTATGAGTTCTTGCGTAACCTTCTTATTTACAAGGTCTTCCTCACTTTTTTCCATGTCGTCCAGCATCTTGCTGATGTTTCCGCCCATGCCTTGTTTGCCATTTTCGCCTTCGTTTCCGTTTTCGCCATCCTCGCCAGGGCTACCGTTGTCGCCTTTGTTGCCTCCTTTGTCTTTGCCATCTTTTCCTTCCTTGCCATCTTTACCTTTGCCTTGTTTGCCCATGTTACTCATCTGCTCTTTGAGGGCATTGCGAATCATCTGCTGTTCGGCTGCCAATTTTGCCAATTCCTCAGACAAAGCCCTGCCCGATTTGCCCGATTTTTGCAAAGCCTGAATTTTCTGCCCTAAGCCTTTTTGCATTTGCCCTAAGTTGGGTTTGCTACCTTTTTTGTTTGCCATTTGCTTGCCCGACATACCCTGCCCCAAATTTTCTTGCATATTTTTCAACACATCACTCAACATCAAAGCTAAATTATTCATAGAAGTCATGGCAAATTGCTGTTTGCCTGCTGCCACAAACACATTTCGTTTTTTGATTTCGTCAAGGCTTTGGTTCATGTAGTCATTCATAGCCGTAACTTCGCGTGTTACGAAAGATTGAATCTGAAACACCCTTTTTGCCAATGACAACAAACTGTCTTCTATAATTTTGGCATCATCTTTCAATTTCAGTTGTTTTTGCCCCAACGCAATAAAACGAGGGTCGTCTTGCCTGACTGACCTAAAATTTTTCATCAGGTCTTCTTGGTCAAAAGACAATTTGACTAAGTTTTCGAGGATTTTTCGCAAATCGTCATAGTTTTCCTCCGCCTGTTCCATTTCGGCATTTTGCTGCTGCTCCTCCATTTTTTCAGCCATTTCTTTCATTTTGTCGGCTGCTTTTTTCTGCGATTGGGCTGCTTTTTTGCTCTGCTTTTGCTTTAAAGACTCCGAACTTTTTTGCTGTTCTTGTTCAGCACTTTTGGCATCGGGTTTCATGTCGTCGAGTTTTTCCTTATTTTCCTCTTTGCCATCTTTGTCCTTAATTTCCTCATTCATTTTTTCGAGTTCCTCCATTTGTTTTTTCACATCTTGGAAGTCCTTGTTTAGCTGCTCTTGTTTTTTCTCTGCCTGTTCAGGAGTTTGGGGAGTAGCCTCCTCTTTTTTGTTAGAGTCGTCTTTTTTGTTTTCCTCTGCTTTGTTTTTGTCCTCCGCCAATTTGTTTTTGTCTGGTTGCAAACCTTTTTGTTCAGGCGTAGCCTTGTTGTCTGTTTTTTCAGATTTCTCTGTTTTTTCAGGTTTTTCGTCTGTTTTTTCGGCTTTTTCGTCTGTTTTTTCGGCTTTTTCCTCTAATTTTTCGGTTTGCTCTGCCAATTTTTCTTGGTCTGTTGCCACTTCTTTCAAATCCTCAATGGTTTGTTTCATTTTTTGCTCAAATTGCAATTTTTTAAACAACTCCAAAGCCCTGTCCAATTCCTTCTTCACATTGAGATTTTTCTTTTCCATTTTCTCCACCATTTGCTGCATTTCGGGTTTCAAATTGTCCTCGTTGAGCATTTTGTTGAGTTCGTCATACAACTTTTTGGTTTCCTCGTCCAGCACTTTGTCCATAAGTTCTTGCAACTGTTTGGCTTTTTCGGCAATTTCTTTGTTTTGCTGCCCAAATCTGTCTTGTTTTTGTTGCAATAGTTGGTTTTGCTCTTGCATTTTTGCCAATTCCTGTTCCATTTCGGCTTTCTTTTTCAGCAATTCCTCTATTGCTTTTTTGTCCTGCCAATCCAAATTTTTCTTCGTTTTAAGCCTGTCTTCCACATCTTTCAAAGCATTTTCGAGGTCTTTGGCTTTTTCTAAGGCTTTGGAGATTTGATTTTCTGCATTTTGGGCAGTTTTTTGCAAAGCCTGTTTCATAGCAGACTTGTCGGGTACTTGAAACCTGTACGTAGAGGTACGCGAATTTTTAGAACCTCTGATGCCATCGTTGTCCCACACCCGCACAAAATAGTCGAGGTTATCTCCTTCATTGAGTTTCAAATCTGCCAAAGCTATTTGTTGGTAGTAACTTTGGTTAATCAAATTGGGGTTGAAAGCCAACGGAATAAATTTAAAATCCAAATTATTAGAAGGGTTGTTAGCTCCTGTCAAAGTTTCGTTTTTGGGAGTAATTTTATAGGCAAATTCCAATTTTTTTACACCATAATCATCACCAATGTTGCCACCAACCAAGACATAATTATACAAAGTAGTGTCTTCATATTGTTGCAAAGAAATGGTAGGATATTGGTCGGGAATAACCTGAATCTGGTATTCTATTGGCTCTTTGTTGGTGCTATGCGGATTTTTTAAGTTCAGTTGATACGGTGTCGCTTGCAATATTTTTTTGGTGAGTTCAAAAACGTCTTTGTCTTTTGGCGTAGTTGCTACCAATTCCTCCCCAAACTTTACAGTCAAGTTTTCGGTTTGTTGAGCCTTAAAAGTCCACGTAATGGCAGTGCCTTCGGGTACAATGAGGTTGCCTGTATTGTCTAATTTTTCGTTTGCTTTGCGAATGTAGGCAGGATAAACCAACTGTGCCGAAAAATTGGCGAGGCTTGGTCTTTCTAATACCTTGATAGTGAAAGACTTAGATTGAAAACCTGCACTTTCAAATTGGAAGTTCACATCTTTTTGCACGTTTTTTATCCAATAAGAAAATTTGCCCATGTTTTCTGTATCCATTCGCAATCTCCGCCCTTCATTCGTAAGCAAATACACTTCTTTGGGCAAAGCTTCGCCTTCGGTTGCTAATTTTATTTCAAAGTCTTCGTTTTTAAACACCTGTAAATCAGCATTTTGCAAGTTAAACTGAAAAGGTGCTTGGGGTTCAAAAGTTTTGCTGTACTGCACCAAACGAGGGGTAGCTTCGCTAAATAATTTGGGAACAAAAGCCCACAACAGACCCAAAACAGCAAAGGCGGGCAAGAAAAACCACAAGAAATATTTGCGATTGTCTTCATAGTGTACGGCATCTGCAAAGTTGAAAACCGACAACTGTTCAGATTTTTGGTTGATGCTGGCAGCAAGAAGTCCAAGCCCCCCAGCCCCCAAAGGGGGAGTAAGCCCCACCCCAGCCCTCCCCGAAGGGGAGGGAGTCATAAACTCCCCCTTTGGGGGTTGGGGGGCTGTGTTGCCTAATTGCAAGACATTCAGCAACTTATCATCTACATCAGGAAAATATTTACCAATTTGTTGGGCTGCTTGGGCATCTGAAATGGGTTTGTTCAGTTCGAACAAACGCAACAAAGGGACAAAAACCCAAAAATAAGCCGACAACAAAGCCGAGCCTATAAAAGAAAAGAACAAAGTAGCCCGCAGCGGCGTGTTGAAATTGCCAATATATTCCAAGACATTGATAGCCGAAAATGCAGCCAAAACCAAAGCCACCGTAAGCAAAGTGCCTTTGAGTAATTGGTTCTTATAAAATTTGCTTTTGTAGGCTTTGAGGTTATTGATAAGTTGTTGAAAGTTGTTCATGTTTTGTAAGAGTTAGTAGCCAGTATATTTTAAGTATCAAAGTTTTTTTCAACCGCAAAGTATGCCAAGTTTACGCAGCGTACGCAAAGAAAAAACTTTGTGTGCCTTTGCACAGAAACGAATGAAACAAAAATAACTAAATTTTTGCAAAGATTGAAAGTTTTTAACGAAATTAACATTTTTTGTACGTTAATTTTTAGGCTCTTACCTAATACTGGACTGATAAAATACAGTCCTCATATTTTCGGATATCAGGCTTTAATAGTAAGCAAAAAGTTTCACCTAAAGCCTTTTTTCCTCTCTTCTTCAAATTATATATCCACTGTGAGGACAGCCCGTAGAAGAACCCCACCTAAAAAGGTAATTTTTCTTGACTTATGCCTCTGTGAGGTCTTAGGTGACCCCGTCTTAGGCGACCCCGTCTTAGGCGACCCCGTCTTAGGCGACTATCCACAGAGGTAGTGCCAATATAATATCCGTTAATGTGCAAACTATCCTAAGCACTAACTAACAAGGCTAATAATTTCTTATCTTTATTAGTAATTCGGCTTTTATATTCCTCAATACAATATATATAGATGTCATCTTTTCAAAAGATGACATCTATATATAATAGTATTTATTGCTTATCAAAATTTCCCTATCTAAACAATGATAGTACCAGCTATTCTTTTACTGTTTTGTCTATTTTATCACTCATATTGAGTTTAAAAATACTTATAATTTTTCTTAGGGCTACTGTTGCGTTTCGACCAAAACTGGCGTATAGGTAGATGAGGGGTATGGTACTTCTCAATAAACCTAAATCAAAAAAATATGAAATTATTTGTTTTGAGTAGCCAACAGGCAACAAAAAAGGCAGCTAAATTGGCTCTTCGTACCTTTGCATTAGGTATCACTCTGTTTGGTGCAACAGCTTGCCACCAAGGAGAAGACTGCTACTACCCACGCAACCAAAATTGCAGTGAAAAAGCAGCCAAAGTTGGTGGTTTAACAGCCACACTAAAAGTGGGTAAAACTTTTTGCGGTGTAGGCAAATGGGGCAATTTATGGCTCGAAGCTGATAGTACAGTGGCAAATATAGGAATAATAGGTTTTTGTGGCACGCCGCCTTATGACAACACAAGCAACTCCACGCCTGAAAAACCTTTGCGACCAGAGCCACTGCGTTGGTTGCAACCCTATTCAGTAGAAAAAGGTATAAACTACATACCCAAAGAGGGCGAAACTGTGCGAATAGTGTATGAAGTGGTGCAAGATAGCAAAGCCTATACTACACCAAGCCAAGTAGTAACTTGTTCAGCGTATTCGGGTAGGCACATACCTGTCAATATTTTGTGTATTGAGCCTGTTCATACCAAATAAAAAGGTAGTATAAACATCACTAATATTTCTTTGATAAATGTTAGTGTAGGTCTTTGATTTATCAAATACCCTCCCCAAAGGGTCTTTGATAAACCAAAGACCTACGTTTCCACAAAAATTGTCAGATAACCATTTCTTTTTGCGTGTTTTTTTGTAATTTTGTAGTAAACCAACACTAATACAATGTTAGCAACTCTCAAAAATCATTGGTATTCAGTAGCTTTTTTAGTGGCATCGGCAAGCACCGTAGCAATGCCGAGCTATGCCCAAGAAAAAGACAAACCCAAAAACGAAGTGATTTTTGACCAAAATCACAATGTTTTGGACGAGCAAGACAAGCAAAAAGGAATAAAAGCCTCCGAAAACGAATGGTTGTTTACAGAAGGTGTCAAATTATACATTTTGGAGGAATACCAAAAAGCCTTAGAAACTTTTGAGAAATGTAAGGCAGACAACAAAGACAATGCAGCCATTCACTTCAAAATAGCAGAGTGTTTAGTTCGTTTAGAAAAATACGACCAAGCCGTTGCACCTGCCGAAAAAGCCATAGCCTTAGCACCTCAAAATCAGTTTTATTATTGGTTGTTAGCCGAAATTTTTAAAGCAAAAGATGACTACAAAGCTGCTATCAAAACCTACAAACAACTCATTGCAACTGTTTCTACACAAGAAAACTATTATTTTGAGTTGGCAAATACCTATTTGTTTCTTAGCAAATATGACGAGGCAATAGACGTTTACAACGAGGCAGAAAAGAAATTTGGTTTGAATGAGTCGACAGTTGCCCAAAAACAGAAAATCTATTTGGCACAAAACGACATAAAAAATGCCATTGCCGAAGGTCAAAAACTAATCAATGCCTTTCCTGAAGAACAAGATTATTGGTTGGCACAAGCCGAAATGTTGATAGACAATTCTAAATTCGACGAAGGCGAAAAACTATTGACTACGTTTATAAAAAAATTTCCTGAAGATGGTCATGCTTTGCTGTTGCTCTCCGAAGTTTATGCAGGTAAGGGAGATTTAGCCAAGCAAAAAGAAGCCTTGTATCAGGCTTTTGGCAATAGCCAGTTGAGTTTAGACAGAAAATTGAGTATTTTGTCTAACTATTACAAAAATTTGCAAACCCAAGAAGTGCGACAAACAGGGCTGGAATTGGCAGAATTGGTGCGTAAAACCCACCCCGAAAATGCCAAAGCCCACCAACTTTGCGGTGATTTTTTGATTGCCAACAACCGCAAAAAAGATGCAAGAGATGCCTATTTGCAATCTCTGAAATACGGCAAAGACAATTACAAAATTTGGGAGAGGATTATCTTGTTCGACCACGACTTGGCAGATTACGACCAAATGCTTGTCCACACTACCGAAGCTGTAGAGTTATTTCCCAATCAAGGCTTGTTTTGGTTTTATCATGGTACGGCTCACCTCATCAAGCAAAACTATGAGGAAGGCACAGCAGCCCTCGAACAAGCTAAATTGTTTGCAGGTAATAATCCTGAATTGCAAGTACAAATTTTTTCTAAATTAGGTGATGCTTACAATGCGTTGAAAGATTATTCAAAATCTGACAAATATTATGACAAAGCCCTCGAACTGAAACCGAATGACGTTTTTGTGTTGAATAATTACAGCTACTACTTGTCGTTGCGAAAAACGAAATTAGATGTAGCCAAAAAAATGTCGGCAAAATTGGTGGAGATAGAACCAAATAATTCTACCTATGTGGACACCTACGCTTGGGTGCTTTACACCGCAGGCGAATACGAAAAAGCAAAAGTTGCCTTAGAAAAAGTGGTTGCCAATACGCAAAACGCCACCATTATAGAACATTACGGCGATGTATTGTTTAAAGTAGGTAAAACCGAAGAGGCACTGGTGCAGTGGAAAAAAGCCCAAAGCATAGGCAACACTGAAGAACCCGACAAATTGGGGCGAAAAATTACAGAAAAAAGGTTGATTGAGTAGAGGTATTCGAAAGTCAGTTTCTGTCCAACAAAATCTAAAACAGAATAAATTAAAACATAATGGAAAAAAACGCAACCATTTATATTGCAGGACATAGGGGCATGGTAGGCTCGGCTATTCACCGCAAACTCAAAGCCGAAGGCTACAAACATATCTTGACAAGAACTTCGCAACAATTAGACTTGCGAAACCAACAAGCTGTTTTTGACTTTTTTGGAATCCAGTTCCCTGAATATGTCTTTTTAGCAGCAGCCAAAGTAGGTGGCATTGTGGCAAATAATACGTACAGAGCAGATTTTATCTATGAAAATTTGATAATAGAAAGTAACATCATTCATGCGGCTTATAGGCAAAAAGTCAAAAAGTTGATGTTTTTGGGGTCTTCTTGCATCTACCCAAAATTGGCACCACAACCACTGAAAGAAGAATATCTTTTGACAGGGACTTTGGAAAGCACCAATGAGCCTTACGCCATAGCCAAAATTGCAGGTATCAAATTGTGTGAGGCTTATCGCAGCCAATATGGTTGCAATTTTATTTCGGTGATGCCCACCAACTTGTACGGACCCAACGACAATTACGATTTTACCAATTCTCATGTCTTGCCCGCCTTAGTTCGCAAACTTTATTTGGGTCGTTGTTTAGAAACCAAAAACTGGCTGGCTGTTCGCCACAACCTCAAAGCCTATCCAATTGGAGGCATAGACCACAGCCAAAACACAGAACAAGAAATTATAGACTTGCTCAAAAAATTTGGCATTTTGCACCAAAACGACCAAACCAGCGTAGAAATTTGGGGAACAGGCTCGCCAAAACGTGAGTTCCTGCACGCAGACGACTTGGCAGCAGCTTGCTATTTCTTGATGCAGACCTACGACAACCCCCAATTTATCAACATTGGCACAGGCGAAGATTTAAGTATCAAAGAATTGGCTCTGTTGGTCAAAAAAATTACCAACTTTCAAGGCAATTTGTTTTTTGATGAAACCAAACCCGATGGCACGCCGCGAAAACTGTTGAATGTAGAAAAACTACACGCAGCAGGCTGGAAACACAGCATCGAGTTAGAAACAGGTATTCAACAGGTTTTGGAGGAAGTGAAAAATAAATTACAAAAAACCTCCCAATAATTTGCAAACCGAAAATAAAGGATTAATTTTGCAGCCCATTTATATAGTTTCAATTACAAAAATTCATTTTAATGGACACCTTAAGTTATAAGACTATCTCGGTAGCTGCTGAAAAAGTTACCAAAGATTGGGTCGTTATCGATGCCCAATCTGCAGTCTTGGGTCGTTTTGCGAGTCAAGTCGCATCGATACTAAGGGGGAAAAACAAATCAAGTTTTACACCCCATGCTGACTGTGGAGATTTTGTGATCATCATCAATGCCGACAAAGTTCGTTTGACAGGTAAGAAGATGACCGACAAAGAAATCATCTCCTATACAGGCAACCCCGGCGGTCAGCGTATTACGACACCAAGAGATGTGTTAGCCAAACACCCTACTCGTTTAGTAGAGGAGGCTATTCGCAAAATGTTACCTAAAAACCGTTTAGGTCGCCGTATGTTTACACACTTGTTTGTGTATGCAGGTGAAGCACACCCACACGAAGCTCAACAACCTAAACAAATCAAATTGTCGTAATTATGCAAGTGATCAACACCATAGGAAGGAGAAAAACTTCTGTTGCCCGTATCTACATGACCGTAGGTAGTGGCAAAATTACTGTAAACGACAAAGCCCTTACGGAGTATTTTCCTTCAGAAGTGCTTTGTATCAAGGTAAATCAGCCTTTTGCAACCATCAAAGATGCTGCGTATGACGTAAATGTAAACGTAGATGGTGGTGGCATTACAGGACAAGCAGAGGCTATTCGTTTGGCTATCTCTCGTGCCTTGTGCGAATTGAACCCTGAAAACCGCAAATTGCTCAAACCCGAAGGTTTCTTAACTCGTGACCCTCGCATGGTAGAACGTAAAAAACCGGGTAGAAGAAAAGCAAGAAGACGTTTCCAATTCAGCAAACGCTAACCTCTTTGCAAGTATGTTTTCGATGGTTTTGCCTCGAACAGCTTGCCCGCAGGTTTCGAAATTTACCTTTTTCAAAACAGTAATTTTGACACGACACAAATGGCTAACTTAGAATATAAAGACTTATTGGACGCAGGTGTGCATTTTGGACACTTGACCAGAAAGTGGAATCCTAAAATGGCTCCGTATATTTTCATGGAGAGAAACGGAATCCACATCATAGACCTCAACAAAACTTTGGCTGCCTTAGAAGTAGCTACTGATGCCATCAAGAAAATAGTACGTTCTGGCAGAAAAGTAATGTTTGTGGCTACAAAAAAACAGGCTAAAGAAGTGGTTGCTGAAGAAGCAAAACGTCTTAAAATGCCTTTTGTTACAGAAAGATGGTTGGGTGGTATGCTTACAAACTTTGTAACCATTCGCAAATCTGTAAAAAAACTTTCTTCTATCGATAAAATGACCAAAGACGAAGCCTTGTTTAAAAGTTTGGCTAAACGTGAGAGGTTAATGAAAGAACGTGAGAAAGAAAAATTGACAAAAGTGTTGGGTGGTATTGCCGACCAAAGCAGACTACCAGCAGCTTTGTTTGTGGTGGACATTAAACGTGAACACATTGCAATCAAAGAAGCACAACGCCTAAATATTCCTGTTTTCGGTATTGTAGATACAAATTCTGACCCTACACAGGTCGATTTTGCTATTCCTGCCAACGATGATGCGTACAAATCTATTGCTTTGATTACGCAAACCATTGGTAAAGCCATAGAAGAGGCTTTGCAAGAAAGAAAAAGGGACAAAGACGACAATAAATTGAAAGACGAGGAAAACGAAAAAAGAGAAGTAGCAGATGACGTAGAAGCTGTTGCTGACGAAGAATAAACTTTGTTTACTTTTTAGTTCTTCTTTTGATACAAAACCCCACAAAGACTTGATTGTTTTTGTGGGGTTTTTGATGTAGGTTAAAAAAAATTACACAGCTACCAAAGCCTTAATAGCTGAGTGTGGATTGTAATTTTGCAAGGTAAAATCGTCAAATTGGAAGTCAAAAATAGATTGGACAGCAGGATTGAGGTGCAGAATAGGCAAAGGACGCAGTTCACGAGAAAGTTGCAACTGGGTCTGTTCCAGATGGTTGAGGTAGAGGTGGGCGTCACCCAACGTGTGGATAAATTCGCCTACTTTCAAGCCACAAACCTGTGCCACCATGTGCGTGAGCAAGGCATAGCTAGCAATATTAAAAGGAACACCCAAAAATACATCTCCACTTCGTTGATAAAGTTGGCAAGATAACTTGTCATCTGCCACATAAAACTGAAATAAAGCATGACAAGGCGGCAATGCCATAGTGGGTATGTCGGCTACATTCCATGCTGAAACTATCAAACGACGAGAGTCGGGATTTCGTTTAATTTGGTCTATCACTTGACTAATTTGGTCTATGCTTTTGCCGTCTGCTCCTTGCCAAGACCTCCATTGGTAGCCATACACCTTACCCAAATCACCATTTTCATCTGCCCATTCGTCCCATATACTCACACCATTGTCTTTCAAGTATTGGATATTAGTGTTGCCTTGCAAAAACCAAAGCAATTCGTAGATGATAGATTTTAGATGTAGTTTTTTAGTTGTAACCAATGGAAAACCTTCTGCCAAGTCAAACCGCATTTGATAACCAAAAACACTAAAAGTGCCTGTACCTGTTCGGTCTGTTTTTTGTACTCCTTTTCGGAGTATATGTTCGAGTAATTGGTGATATTGTTGCATATAGTTTTATTCTTTAAACACCAATTTCAATTTTTCTTGCATCAGTTTTTCCATTTCCTCTACTATGTGGCTATGAAATTCTTTTACCAACTGTTCGGTCGGCTCTTCCCCCTCAAAAGTTGGCGGTGCAATAGGCTCGTGAATGTAATGTACAAGAGCTTCGGGGCGTGGCAAAATAGTGGTACTCACCCCATCAGCAAAGGGCAATGGAAATTTGAAAAAATTATAGACAAAATCTGTGATGGCACTGTCTTTTACGTTATAAATATTGTCTGCCCCAGGACAAGCTGCCAAAATAACAGGGGCTTGAGCTTTGATAGACAACTTGGCAAAACCGTATCTGTCGTGCCATTTGATTTTGTATTTTTCTTTGGAAGAACGGATAGCCTCTTTTGTGCCACCTGGTGCCAAAATTAGCAATTCGTCTTGTTCTAGCAAAGCCTGTGCATTGAGAGAACTTGCCTCGTAGATGCCTAATCGTTGCATCCAGCTAGAAACCATGTCGTTAAAATAAAAATTGCGGTCTGCCAAGCCACGCGGCAGTCTTTCCACTTTTCGCATGATGACATAAGCCAACAACAGAATGTCGTAAGTAGCTAAACTATGATTGACCAAAATCAATGCTCTACCCTCTTTGGGAATTTTCTCCAAGCCATCCACCCTATAATTGTGGTATCTTTTGAGAAAACGTGCCAAAGGAACAATTTTATCGACAAACTTCCAATCAGGAAGGTGTTGAATATCTGGCGAAGTGAGTTTGGTAGCCATATAAGTTGCAAATTTTAGCGAAAAATAGGTAAAAGGTTTTATAAATCAAAGAATTGAGAATAAACTCTTAGGTTTTCCAATTTAAAATCGGACAGCCTCTTTACGGTCAAAATAATTTTGTAGTAAACAAATGTGCCAAAATTATCACTCCCCCTTAAACAAACTCCACAAGAGATGCACAACAGCAAAAACACCTATGCTTATCAAACCAAACAAGAGGTATTGTAATTGTTTATTTTGTATATCTAATTGACTTTGAAGGAGTTGCAACTGCACTTTTTGATTAACGGCTGCCACTTCTTGCGTTTCCGAAATGTGCTGTTGCAGGTGGCGTTGAGCCTGTTCTTGTTGGGCAAAAATACGTTGCTGTTGGTTTTCTATCAACTGAAAATAATTTTCACTTTGTTTGCGTTGCAAGTTGAGTTTGAGGTCTATTTCGGCAAATTGTTGAGTTAGGCTGGCTTTGAGGTCTGTTCGCACCTCTATCAGTTGCTCCTCTATTTTGCCCTCCAATACAGTGAGTTGCGTATTGAGATGGGTCAATTTTTGAGGAAAATCTATGCTTGTCAATTTACTTTCTACTGTTTTGGTATAAGTTACCAAGCCTTGATAAGCATTTACAAATTGCTGAATATCAGCCTGTTGTGCAGCTATATTTTGCTGAATAGCTGTTTGCTGCTGTACTAAACTTTGTTGTAATTGTTGGCTGCTGTTCTCTATTTTTTGTGCAGAGGTTTCGGTGCTTTGCTTTACGTTTAGCAAAACCGCAGCCGTTTGTTGCTCTACTTGTTGCAAAGTCAATCTAAAATTTTGCTTTTGCTGCTGAAAAACCATGTCGGTTTCTTGTTGCAAAATTTTAAAATCCTGAATAGTCGTTTGAATTTGCTCGGCGTGGTGGCTGCTTTGTTGGGCAAATTGTTGCTCACTTTTCTCAAAAAAATTACTCAAATAATATTGGTGTGCCTGTTGAATAGCTGCCAAATGCTCGTCATTCAGTTGTTTCACCTGCCCAAGTGCTGCCACGTCTGCTGCCACCGCCTCGTGAATCTGTTGCACTGTTTGCTCTAAAGAAACAAATCGTTGCGGAAAATCTATTTGCTTAATTGTATGGTTTAAGGCTGTCGTCAATTCTACAACAGCCTGATATTGAGCCAAATAGGTTTGAATTTGTTGGTATTGTTCGGTTGCTTGCTGGGCTGTAGCTTGGCTGGTTGCCAACAGTTGCTGTGCCGTAGTTGCTAACATTGCCTTATGGTCGTGTGCCACCTGTGCCAACACTTTTTCGTTGTGTTGGGTCAGTGTAGCCAAAAGTTGGGGCAAATGTGTTTCGTATTGTTGTTGAATCTCCACAACACTTGCCACTACTTGTTGGGCAGCATTTTTTACTGTATCTATTTGATTTTTAGCACTTTGCAGGTCTTGCAAATTTTGTTGCAACGTGAGCAAAGATTGGTGAACAAGGTCGTGCATAGGTTTTGTTTTTTAACAACTTACACCTTATTCATTTCGTAGGATAGGGGTTGCAACCCCTATCCTACGAAATGAATAAGGTAGGAACTATTTTTACCCTTCCGTTTCGGTCATGTACTCATTAATTTTTGCTTTGATTTGTTGCAACGAAAGGTTGTGATAGACCTCGCCGTTTCGGGCAATGGAAAGTTGCCCTGTTTCTTCGGAAACAATCAAAACTAAGGTGTTGGTAGCTTCAGACATTCCAATTCCTGCTCGGTGTCGCAAGCCCATAGAGGCTGGCACATTCAGGTTTTCGGTTACAGGCAAAATGCAACGTGCAGCCCGCAACTTGCCTTCTATGATGAGCAAAGCCCCGTCGTGCAGGGGACTGTATTTGTTGAAAATAGAAATCAACAACCTTTTGGAAATAACGGCATCTAAAATATCTCCTGTTTCTACATAAGCCACCAAATCCGAATAACGAGAAACAACCAACAAAGCCCCTGTATTGGTGCTGCCTAATTCTTTCATTGCCTCCAAAATTGGGGCTACATTCAGTTCAGTTTGTTGTTTCTTTTTACTTCGCAACCAACCAAAAATAGCCCAACCATCGAAGTGCGGCGTTTCGCCTAACATCAAGAAAAACTTTTTGAGTTCTTGCTGAAATAAAATAGAGGCTACCAATACGCCCACGCCCATAAATTGCCCCAAAACCGCAGCCAACAACTCCATGTGCGTAGCCTGCACGAGCAAGTAAATGATATAGAGCAACAAAAAACCCAGAAAAACCCGAAAAGCCATAGTTCCCCTGATGAGTTTGTAGAAATTGTAGAGCAACAAACTCACTAAGGCTATGTCTAAAAGGTCTATCCAACTGAGTTCTAAAAACCCAACGTAGGGGAAAGGATTGTGCATAAAAGATAAAAAACTTTCAATATTTCTGTAACTACAGATTTTAGTCTAATGCTATTGTATTTTTTCCTAAAATCGTTACTCCTCACTCAAAAAACCATAACGGTAGTCTGTCGGAGGCACAAAAGTTTCTTTGATAGTCCGTTGCGAAACCCAACGCAAGAGATTGAACACCGAGCCAGCCTTGTCGTTTGTGCCTGAAGCTCGGCTGCCCCCAAAAGGTTGCTGCCCTACGACGGCACCTGTCGGCTTGTCGTTGATATAAAAATTTCCTGCTGCATGACGCAACGCATTGGTAGCCAAGTCAATAGCATAACGGTCTTGCGAAAATACTGCACCTGTGAGAGCATAAGGCGAGGTGTTGTCCACCAAATACAGCACGTCCTCGAAGTGGTCGGGGTGATAGACATAAATAGTCAAAACAGGACCAAAAATTTCTTCGCACATAGTCGTGTATTGTGGGTCTTCCACTTTCAAAACCGTTGGCTCTACAAAATAGCCGACTGTTTTGTCGTAATTGCCACCTGCAATGACCTCTACCCCTGCCGATTTTTTGGCATTGTCTATGTAACGAGCTATGTTGTCAAAAGATTTTTCATCTATCACAGCATTAAAAAAGTTCCTAAAATCTTCGGGGCTACCCATTTTGATAGATTTTAGGTCGGCTATCATATAGTTTTTCACTTCCTCCCACAAGTTGGCGGGTACGTAGGCACGTGAAGCAGCCGAACATTTTTGTCCTTGGTACTCAAAAGCCCCACGCACTAAGGCGGTGGCTAAGGCTTTGGCGTCTGCCGATTGGTGAGCCAATACAAAGTCTTTGCCCCCTGTTTCGCCTACTATTCGCGGATAAGTTTTGTAATTTTGCACGTTTTCACCAATAGTTTTCCAAATGGTGTTGAAAGTATTTGTGCCACCTGTGAAGTGAATACCAGCAAAATCTCTGTGTGGGAAAATTACTTTGGCTGCGGTTTTTCCCTCAACATAAACCAAATTAATTACGCCATCAGGCACGCCAGCCTCCAAAAATACCTCCATTAGCACATGAGCAGCGTAGATTTGCGTGTTTGAGGGTTTCCAAACTACTGTGTTACCCATCATGGCAGGTGCAGTTGGTAAGTTGCCCGCAATAGCTGTAAAATTGAAAGGTGTCAAGGCAAAAATAAAACCTTCTAAGGGGCGGTGTTCCAATCTGTTCCACATACCAGCCTGCGATTCGGGCTGCTGTTGGTAGATTTGGGTCATAAAATAGACGTTAAACCGCAAAAAATCTATCATTTCGCAAGCCGAGTCTATCTCTGCCTGATAAGCCGACTTAGACTGCCCCAGCATAGTGGCTGCATTGATTTTAGCCCTGTATTTGGTAGCCAACAAATCGGCAGCTTTGAGGAAAATGCTTGCTCGTTGTTCCCAAGCCAAGTTTGCCCATGCTTCTTTTGCTCCCAAGGCAGCGTGGATAGCCTGCGTTACATGACCCTCGTCGCCTACGGAATAATGCCCAAGTGTGTGCTTGTGGTCATGTGGTGGGGCAAGCCTTTCTTTTTTGTCGGTAAATATTTTTTCGCTGCCAATATACATAGGTATATTGATGGTTTTGCTCCGCAGTTCTTTGAGCATGGCTTTCAAAGCCAATTTTTCGGGTGAGTTTGGCAAATAACCTTTTACAGGTTCATTGACAGGATACGGCACTTTCGAAATACTAAACATCTTATTATGGCTGTTTTGGTTTTTGGTATGGACAAAAGTAAGAAAAAATATTGGTTTGTTTGTAAGAAAATAAAAAAAGGAACAATGTTAGGATTCTCTACTACCCTGAATCATTTAAGGAAATATATTTTCCACACCATATACACTACAAATTGGACATTTTTTGAGCTGATGTCCTCTGGCAGGGCAATATTGGCGACCAAAAAAAATAATTTGCAAGTGTAGTTTGTTCCATTTTTCTATTGGGAATAAAGCTTTAAGGTCTTTTTCTGTCTGTTCCACATTTTTTCCGTTAGATAAGCCCCATCGAAAAGCCAGCCGATGAATATGTGTATCTACAGGGAAAGCTGGCACACCAAAACCCTGCGACATGACCACAGAGGCAGTCTTATGTCCTACACCTGGTAATTTTTCTAATGCCTCAAAACTTTGTGGAACTTGCCCTTGATATTGCTCAACCAAAATTTTTGATAAGTCAGCTATAGCTTGCGATTTTTTGGGTGAAAGTCCACAAGGTCTTATAATTTCCTTGATTTCCTCTACACTTAATTGGCACATAGCAAGCGGTGTGTCTGCTTTGGCAAACAAAAAAGGTGTAATTTTATTCACTCTTTCGTCTGTGCATTGAGCAGAAAGCAAAACAGCCACTAACAAAGTGTAAGTATCTTTGTGTTGCAGAGGAATGGGAGTTTCAGGAAATAAGATTTCCAATATCTCAGCTATGGCTATGGCTTTGGCTTGTGAAGCAGACATAAATTAATTCTTGATTGTGTGTGATAAGTTCAACAAAAACTGTTTAAACTCCTGAAAATCAGCTTGTAAAGGAATACTCAATTTGGGCTTTTCCATCAAATTTTGTAGTTTTTCAGGCAAAGGCAAAGTCTGGTTGATAAGAGGCTCTACGGCTTCAGGAAATTTTATGGGGTGTGCAGTTCCCAAAATAACGCCATAAGCATCTATTGAATGGGCTGCTTTGTATTGCTGCCACGCCAAATAGCCGACTGCTCCATGTGGCTCTATGATGTAGTTGTATTTTTTGTAAACCTCCACAATAGCCTCACGAGTTTGGTCGTCATTGAAAGCATAACCCACAAGGTCTTGCTGCATTTGGGCTAAGTCGTTGGCATACAAGTCTGCCATACGAGCAAAATTGCTGGGATTTCCCACGTCCATAGCGTTGGAAATGGTGGGAATGGAAGGGCGAGGAGCAAAAATACCCGACTGCAAATAGGCTGGCACTATGTCGTTGAGATTGGTAGCTGCCACAAATTGGTGGATAGGCATCCCCATTTTTTTTGCAAATAAACCTGCGGTAAGGTTACCAAAATTGCCACTTGGAACTACAAAAACAACAGGTTTTTTGTGCTTTTTGGCTTGAGCATAGGCTCTGAAATAGTAAAATATTTGCGGTATCAAACGGGCAATGTTGATAGAGTTGGCAGAACTCAACCACATTTTTTGGTTCAATTCGGTATCTAAAAAAGCCTGTTTTACCAGCCGTTGGCAGTCGTCAAAAGTGCCTGCTACTTCTAAGGCTGTGATGTTTTGCCCCAGCGTAGTAAACTGTTTTTCTTGGCGGTTGCTCACTTTGCCCGAAGGGTACAAAACAGTAACAGAGATGTTAGGCACACCCAAAAAACCATGTGCAACGGCACTGCCTGTATCTCCCGAAGTAGCAACCAAAATATGCAAATGCTTGTGTGATTTATCTACCCAGTATGCCATGAGTTGTGCCATAAACCTTGCCCCAAAATCTTTGAAGGCTAAGGTATTGCCATGAAACAACTCCAAAACACCTGTTTGCGGGTCTAAATCCACCAAAGGTGCATCAAAATTGAGAGCATGGTGCAGCAAATTACGCAAAATAGGGGCTGGTATATCTTCGTCTATCTCCCAAGAGGATACAATTTCCCACGCCATTTCCTCGAAACTCAATTGGTTAGTTTGCTCAAAATATCTAGCGGATAAACGGCTAATTTTTTGGGGCATGAACAAACCATTGTCGTCAGGAAGCCCTTTTAAAACGGCTTCTTTCAGGCTTACTGTTTTGCCTTGCGGGTTTTGGGTACTATAATATTGCATAAGAAAATTGAATGATTTTTGTTTACTATTAGCTACTTTATTTATTTAACTCTGTGCGTAACTTCTTCAATTTGGCAGTTTGTCCGTAGCAGCTTTGGATTTTACCTCCTCAAAAGATTGGAAAATTTGGACTACATACCACTTGTTTTGCGAGAAATATACGCCACAAGCCATTTGCACCGCATCATCAGAAAGCAAAAGAGTTTGTTGCTCTTTGTTTGCCTTGATTTGCGAAATAAATTTTTCGCAAATACTCAAATAGGAGTCGGCTTTTTCATTGACAATATACGCCAAGTTTTCACCCAAAAACGGATTGGTTATGCCTGCTAATTCGGCTCTGTTTTCTATTTTCTTTCTTTTGGAATCTGCTGTATTTTCATGCCCAAAAAAGTTGAGTTGCCCCATTTTCAGGGCATGATTCCACGCCAAAATTTCCAAATTCACTTGGTACTCTACAATAGCTTTGCGGTTTTTGGCTCTAAATTCGTTGGTGAGGAAAAACAAGGTGGCGTTGAGCAAGCCAAGGTCTAAGTTCTTGTCTAATTTCTGTTGAAATATAGCCTGATTTCTAAAATTTTGGTGGGTAGTGGTCTTGTAGTTTTTGTTGTCCCAACGAGTTTGGGCTTTGAGAGCAACAGACCAACAGCAAATGAGCAAACTGAGAAGAAACAAACGCATAGAGGTATTGAGTTTTGGTAAGTAACTACAGAAAAGTATTGATAAAGAAGAGGATTAAAAAGCACAAAAGTTTAATTACCCACAAAAGCCACCAAAAAGCACCTTAGCCCTATTTAGCACTTCTGCCCCTTTTTCATAAATGCAATGTTGGCTGATGTTTATATTTCACTCGCTATTTGTGCAATAGTTGCTGTCAAAATGTTTTCAAGATGCAAACGGATATTTTTTTCCTTTGAAACAACGTCATCCTTGATTGAAATGACGTGAGGTTTAATATCCAAAGGTATAGTTGTATCACTGGTTTCATCAGGCAATATACCTTTGTATTCCAAAAATCCACCAATCGCAATTACGCTATCATCATAACCAAAATGATGTATTGTAATGGCTAATTCATACTTTTTACTTTCAAATTCAATTCCAAATTTGAAGTATGATTTAGGCAATGCCCTATTAAAATAGTAGTCGTGCTTCTTGGCATAACTAACTATTTGTTCATAGTAATAATGTTGTTTTGTGCTATCATCAGGTCTGCTACTTCCTATGTATAAAGAAACACTATCATCAAATTCTGTTTCAAGTTTGTACTTGTACTCATTAAGAAATAGACCACAATAGTTAAAAACTTGTAATCTATTTTCAGCAAGTGTTCTTTCATATTGTTGTTGCTTTTCTTGCTGCTTTCTAAGTATTTTCTGTTTGAAAATATTAGTTACTTCGTTCAGTGAAGTATTGCTAACTTCTTTGATATTAAGTGCTTCTTCAATATTACGTTTTTGGATTTCGGCAAAATACGTAACTAACTTTTGAGGTTCATTATTGTCTGCGTCTTCCAATGCTTGAATATATTTTACTTTGGCTTCTTCCCTTAAAACTGTGATTGGGAAAAAGTTGCTTTTTATCAAGATAAGACTTGCAATTAATCTTACCACTCTACCATTTCCGTCTTGAAATGGGTGAATAGTCGTAAATGCGTGATGTACCCAAGTGGCTATAATTAAGGGATTTACATTTTTTTCGGTAAGTCCATTGTAAATCTCAATCAACCTATCCATTTCTGCTTCTACGTGTTCAGGTGGACAATACAAGATAGTTGTGCCATCTTCTCGTGTGGGATTATTTTCTCTTTCTTTAAATCTTCCCTTGATGAGTGGAATTTTTGTTTTATTTCCAAATTGGTCTCTGCCTTCGGCAAATTCTTGATGTCTTGTCGTTAATTGATGTAACTCACAAATAAATCCTTTTGTAAGAGGTCTATTTTCTTTAACGATGTCAAATATGAAATTAACTGCATCTAAATGGTCTTGTAAATGATTAAATAGTGTCTGTTTGGGAACATTGGTATCGCCGTGACTTACTAACGAAGATATAAAACCTTCATTGATTAAAGTTTCCGTAACACCTTTGTCAATATCATACATTCTTTCAACAATACCTGTTTCGATGGCGTGCCGCCTTTTTAGTCGGTTGATAAACTCTTTGTATTCATCTGAATTGGCTTCTAAAACTTCTCTACGTGCAAACCAAGAAGTTGCAATTTCATCTAATAAAGATGTATCGCAAGTTTTCCAATTATCGGAGAAAGAAATATAATCCCAAAGTCTATGTAATGCCAATTTTCGTTATTTTTTGCTTTAATAAATATAAGCCAACACCGCAACATACGTATTAAGTGGGTTGTCGAATGTAGCATACGCTTTAGCGTGTGTTTTCGATAAGAGATAAAAAAGACTTTTCATGAATTTGCAAAGCAAATTCATGAAAAATCACACGCTAAAGCGTATGTTACAATACTACGTAACATTCGCCTGAAGGCGAATATACAGTTTAGTTCGTAGCCTTGTCGGGCAGAGGTTGCGAAGTGAAGAAATCGTCATAGAATCTTTTGCAATAACTTTCTAAGAGTTCTGCAATTTTTTCACGACTTTTCGACTTCAAAATTAAACCTGCGTGCCATTTGCGTTGCATACGCCACCACACTTCTTTGTCGTCGTAAGAGGCAGTATCGGGGTGTTCTTGTTTTGCTAACGAAATCAAGATGCCCGAATATTCTTTTTTGGTTTTAGGCAACGTATATTTTTCGCCTTTTTTGGTGGTTTCTATTTTTGCCCACTCCGCCCAAAGATTAATTCCACTCGATGCTTCTACCAACTCCACAATATTTGCACCACCTACCCTTGCCGAAGTTTCCAAGAAATAATACTTGCCATCTTTGTGAGAACGGATAAATTCGGTGTGCGAAGCCCCATGTTTCAAACCAAAGGCTTTTAGCACTTTTTCGTTCATGTCTAACAAGGCTTTTTCTTCTTCCGAGTCGTACTCCACAGTGATAGAACGGAATACTCTACCTTCATGTGCAACTTCCATTGGCGGGTTGAGGTATTTGTGTGCGCGGGCAAACAATACTTTGCCCTCATGCGTGAGAGCATCTACGTGATAGACATCGCCTGGTTCAAATTTCTCTAAAACATAAAAAGATTGTTCGTCGCCTAATTGGTCTAAGGTAGCCCACAATTCTTTGATGTTATGAATTTTTTTAATACCCAAAGCCGATGCCTTAGAACGAGGTTTTATCAACCAAGGTGGAGAAACTCTGTTTGCAAATTCCTCCATTTGTTTGTAGTTGAAAACACCAATAAATTCAGGAACAGCAATGCCCGCATCATGTGCCTCTACACGCATAGCCAATTTATCTCTGAAATAGTGCGCACGAGTTTTGCCCATACCTGGTATGCGGAGGTGTTCGCGAATGATGGCGGCTTTCTCCACGTCATAGTCATCTAAGGCTACCACTCTGTCTATGGTTTCCACACGAGCCACATAGCTGATGCCTTTCAGCACATTGTCCATGTTCCACTCATCATTTTCGTCTGGCACATAAAAAATTTCGTCTATACTTTCGCGAGGCCAGTCTTCTACCTCCAATTTTTTTGCCGTTATCAGCAATACTCTACAGCCCAATGCTTTGGCAGCTTTCATAAAGTCTGACCCTTTGAAGTAGCAAGTTACACAAAGGAAAGTGAATGG
The DNA here is from genome assembly GCA_013299115.1 of Cytophagales bacterium. Classification (GTDB taxonomy): domain Bacteria; phylum Bacteroidota; class Bacteroidia; order Cytophagales; family Thermoflexibacteraceae; genus JAAFKA01. The sequence goes on along the minus strand of JAAFKA010000011.1, from coordinate 11,711 downwards.
TTGCTGCGACGTTGCTTGAGATGTTTCTGCGGTTTTCTTTGCCATAATAAGATAATTGTTATTTTTTGTTTTCAATTTAAAAACTCTTACCTTAAAAAAACAAGTATTTGCTATTTTTTTTCAAAAAAATTATTCACGCATAGAAAAAACTACTACCTTGCAGGCAAAATGTAGTTGTCTTTGGGCAACTATGTTAGTGTAGGTGTAGTGTGGACTTTAGTCCACACATGACTTGTTAAGGCTGTTGAAACAGCTAAAAGGTGTGGACTAAAGTCCACACTACTAACTTTATTTCCTAACCAATATCTCAATACGCAATTTTATGTTAGTAGCATTAACCGAAGAACATTTGGCAGTCCGCGATGCAGCACGCGAATTTGCACAGAAAGAATTGTTGCCCGGGGTAATAGAAAGGGACGAACACCAAAAATTCCCTGCCGAGCAAATCAAAAAAATGGCTGAATTGGGCTTTATGGGCATGATGACCAGCCCCAAATATGGCGGTGGTGGCATGGACACGGTAAGCTATGTATTGGCAATGGAGGAAATATCCAAAATAGATGCTTCGGCTTCGGTTTGTATGTCGGTCAATAACTCTTTGGTTTGCTGGGGCTTAGAAAAATACGCCAACGAAGAGCAAAAAGAAAAATACCTTGTTCCCTTAGCCAAAGGTGAAAAAATTGGTGCTTTTTGTCTTTCTGAACCCGAAGCTGGAAGTGATGCTACGCAACAGCACACCACAGCCATAGACATGGGCGACTACTATTTGCTCAACGGCACAAAAAATTGGATAACCAACGGCAATTCGGCTTCTACTTATTTGGTCATTGCCCAAACTTACCCCGAAAAACGCCACAAAGGTATCAACTGCCTCATAGTGGAAAGAGGAATGGAAGGTTTTGTGGTAGGCAAAAAAGAGGACAAATTAGGTATTCGTGGTTCTGATACCCATTCTTTGATGTTTACAGATGTGAAAGTGCCAAAGAAAAACCGAATTGGCGAAGATGGTTTTGGGTTTAACTTTGCAATGAACACCCTCAATGGTGGTAGAATTGGTATTGCTTCGCAAGCATTAGGTATTGCGTCAGGAGCATACGAATTAGCTTTGGCTTACTCAAAACAACGCAAATCTTTTGGTAAACCTATCTCCGACCATCAAGCTATTGCCTTCAAATTGGCTGATATGGCTACGCAAATAGAGGCTGCCCGTTTGCTTTGTTTGCAGGCTGCTGCTCTGAAAGATGCCAAACAAGATTTTGCTCTCAAAGCTGCCATGGCAAAATTATTTGCGTCTAAGGTAGCAATGGACACCACCATTGAGGCAGTGCAGGTGCATGGCGGTTATGGTTTTGTAAAAGAGTTTCACGTAGAAAGACTGATGCGTGATGCCAAAATCACCCAAATTTACGAGGGTACTTCCGAAATTCAGAAAATTGTAATTTCGAGGTCTATTTTGAAGTAAAAAGCCACAAAAACCTAAAGGGGAATAAAAAATAAAAAGTGAAACCTTGGCAGTGGCTTTTGCCCTGCCAATGGTTGAACGGAGAGAGGGCAAATTTTATATCGAAGACCGCAGAGATTCTACTGTTTTTAAATTTACACCTGCCCAAAAGTTAAAAGCTATTTTAGGTTGGGCGAATACGTATAGAGGGGATATTGAATAGTATAAAATCATTTATGAAAACAGAAAAAATACCTTTTACAGTAACAGCCCGAACAGCACGACTGATAGGACGTGAAAATGTAACCAATGCTGAAGGTGCAGTAATTGAATTGGTCAAAAATGGCTATGATGCTGATGGGCGTATTTGTTTGGTTTATATTGACAATAGGTATCACAAAATACCAAGCAGTTTAACCCCCGAAGAATATCAATTATTTTGCGAAGAAACTAAACATCATTCCTTGATTAGCAAGCATTATGAGTTTAGTTTAATTGCTTACAGCCTAAAAAATAATATTCCAGAAAATATTTTATCTGAATTGCGTAGTTTTTTTAGGCAAAAAAATGTAATGTATATTTTTGATAATGGCGTGGGCATGACCGAAGATATTATTTTGAGTCAATGGATGAAAATAGGTACGGCAAATAAACTTGATGATTACGAATCAGATTTGGGTAGAGTAAAAGCAGGTGCAAAAGGAATTGGTCGTTTTGCTCTTGACCGTTTGGGTAGCAAATGCAAGATGTTTACTTTTCCAAAAAACAAACCTAAAAATAATAGCTTATGGGAAGTAGATTGGGAAGATTTTGAAAAACAAAATGCTATTATTCAGGAAGTTACCGCAAATTTGACTCCTCATATTGACACCAATTATGCAGCTATTTTACGACAAGAATTTGGTGCTGTTCAACACGCAAAATTGCGAGAAACCCTTGCAAACTACACTTTTTCGCATGGCACACTTTTCAAAATTTCGGGCTTGCGTGATGAATGGCACGAAAAAGCCATGAAAAATTTGTTTGGCAGTTTAGAGATTTTAACTCCACCCAATAGTGAAAAAATAGTTGCTGAAGACAATAAATTTGCAGTTTTCTTATATTCTACTTTTTATGAAAAATACAATGGGCAAGTAAATCATCAAGACTTCGATGATTATGATTATAAACTTTTTGCAGAATATTTGGCAGACGAAAAACATACTGTACGCATACATATATGGCGAAATGAGCTAAATAAAAATTTACTTCTTAACAGAAGTGCATTGTTTGAAGATGTTGATATGAAGGAATTCCCTTATGACTATGCTACAATAGAGAAAGGAAATTACGAATTATTTTTGACTATTTTTGACTTGTTAAAAACTAATGAAAACGAAACAATAACAAAATTGGCGAAACAGTTGGGTAAATTCAATTTTACATTTTATTTTCTAAAAGGAGTTGGAGGTAAAGAGAATGATGTTTTTACTGAATATACCAGAGAACTTAATTTAACTAATAGAAAAAAGTGGATGAGTAAATTTGGTGGTATTCGTATCTACAAGGATAATTTTAGAGTCAGACCTTACGGAGAACCAGATAAAAGTTCTTATGATTGGTTATTTTTAGGAGAAAATGCAACAACAGCCTTGTCATTAGTTAGGAGTAAGGTAGGATTTCGTGTTAAACCTAATCAGGTTGCAGGAGTAGTCAATATTTCTCGTGTTAGTAATATTAATTTGGAAGAAAAATCAAGTCGAGATGGTTTACAAGAAGGGGAAGTTTTTAACTTATTTAGAAGTTTATTGCTTGCTTGTATAAGAGTTTTTGAAAATGACAGGGGAACTATTGGACATAACTTACACAAATTAAACAATAGAGAAAATAAAGCAAAAGAAGCAAAAGAAAAAGCAGAAGAAGCCTTAGAAAGTCAAAAAGCAGAGAACCAACGCAACGAAAATTTGCTACAAAATGCTACGCTTGTAAACAATTTTCTCGATAGGCTTGCAAAGGGAGAAACACCAACAACCTTAGAAATTCAAGAGGCTAAAAAGGCAGTGCAGCAAAGCACAACTTTTAAGGAAGGCTACCTTGCCATTCGGGAAGAATTGGAGGAAAAGGAAAGTGAATTGCAACTAATGCGAAGTTTGGCAAGTGCGGGGCTAATGATTGCAGGTTTTGCACATGAGTTTAGTCGGTTGAGTACGGCTTTAAATAGTCAAGTACCTTATTTGATAGACTACACCAAAAGAATTGTTACAGAAGAAAAGTTGGCTACTTTAAAACGCACACAAAATCCTATTGTTATAGCAGAGGAAATTCACGAATTACATAAAAAAATAGAAACTTGGATTAGTTTTGCTTTTGGCATTACACAAAAAGAAAGGCGTAAACGCAAAGAAATAAATCTCAATGAATATTTTGAAAAATTTGTTCAAACGTGGACACATTTGCTCGCAGACAGGAAAGTTGAGATTATCTTTCAGCCTTGTGAGGAAAATATTACCTTTAAGATGTTTTTGATAGATTTTAATACTATTTTTGAAAATCTTTTAATCAATTCTATTGAGGCTTTCGAAAACCCTAATTTTAGAGGTGCAGAGAAAAAAATTACGATTGAACTTTTTGCAGAAAACAACCTTTTTACCATAAAATATGTTGATACAGGTATGGGACTTGATGCCAAATTCCAGAATCCCTATGATATTTTCAGACCTTTTGAAACTACAAAAAAAGATTATTTGGGCAATGAAGTAGGGACAGGTTTGGGAATGTGGTTGTTAAAATCTGCTGTTGATGAATACAAAGGAGATGTTAAAATTTTGGAAATAGTAAATGGTTTTGCATTAAGTATTACTTTTGAATATAACAATTAAAAATATGACTGCATTGTATAAAATGGGCATTATAGACGAAACAGAAGGTGATATTAATACACTTTTCCGTTTCTTCGATTTGTATTATCCTGAAATAGAGATTGTAACTATACCTTTAAGCCCTAATCTTGATGAACTTATTGAAAATATTTTCAATAGTGAGGTCGATGCTGTTGCTATTGATTTTAACTTAAATGAATATTCAAAGATACAATTTCCATTTCAAGGCAATAAGGTTTTAGATACACTTCAAGCATTTTTACCTGAATTTCCTGCCATTATACTTACTAATTATCCTACTAACTCGGAAAGAGAACACCCAGCACCTGATTATTTTTTGATACTTCATAAAAAGTATTTTACCCCTAAACATAAAGATACTGAGGGGTTAGAATATGCACGTAAAATTAAAAGTAAAATAGAAAAATATAAACGCAACTTGCGAGAAAAAGAGGAGAAACTAATTGCTTTGCATACCAAACAAATGCAAACAGAACTTACTTTGGTAGAACAAGCGGAATTAATAGAACTTGACGAGTATTTGGAAAAAGCAACAGGTGGAAAGTCTTATTTGCCAAAAGATTGGAAAAGACCAGATACATTGAAAAAATTTAATGAGTTGGCAGATTTAGCAGAGAAACTATTAGCAGACCTCAAAAAATAATAGAAAAATAATAGACTATGGCTTTATTTCGCAAGCAAACACCACAAAGACGCACAAATGTTGCCGTAAAAGCTGATTATGGGGACTATAAAGCTGATTTACAAAAAGATTTTAACTTTCGTTGCGGTTATTGTGATGACCTTGATAATTACCAAAATGCTTTTTACGAAATAGACCATTTTGTTCCTCATGCATATTGCAAAGTTTTGCAAAAAAATAGTTATTCCAATTTGGTTTATACTTGCAGGCATTGCAACAATGCAAAATCAGATAAGTTTCCAACCAAAGACGAAACCATACATCATGATGGTACGATTGGTTTCATAGACCCTTGCCATGCTGACTATGCCAATCAACTTGAAAGAGAAAGAGGCAAAATAATTCCAATCACTCCGCTTGGAGTCTATATGTGGCGTGAAATGAAGTTATATTTTCTAAGGCACGAGTTGGTACATACCTTAGAAAGACTTGATACCAATATTAGAGCATTACGCAACTTAAACTTTCCAGATGGACATATTGCAAAAGCTATATTGTTGCAACTATATGAAAAAGCATGGGAAATAAGAGAGCAACTTAGGCAAATGTAGTTTTAAAAAGCACACAACATTCGCCTAAAGGCGAATATACAGTTTACAAAAAACCTAAAAACCACAGTGTTTGATTTTTTATTATACAACGAAAAAGAGCCAATGATATTCACAGTACCAATGTTTTGGTACTTTTTTGCGTTTATCATGGTCGTTTACCAATTTGTATATCGGAATATAAATTTTCGCAACCTTTTTTTAATGGTCGTGAGTATGTTTTTCTATTACAAAGGCGGTGGGCTGTTTTTCTTTTTGCTCGTCATTTCTACCATTATGGACTATCATTTTGGTAAAATAGTCTATGAAACGCAAAGCATAGCAAAGAAAAAGCAAATCATTGTGTTTAGCGTAGTAGTCAATTTGAGTATTTTGGCTTACTTCAAATACACTTTTTTCTTTGCCGATGTAATCAATTACTTGTTCAACTCCGACCTCAAAGGCTATGATTTTTTGGCTGCTGCCTCCAATGCCGTTTTTGGTACAAAGTTCGATATTTCCAATATTATTTTGCCTGTTGGTATTTCTTTTTACACTTTCCAAAGTATGAGTTATGCCATAGATATTTATCGTGGCGAATTGAAACCTGTAAAAAACATCTGGGATTATGCTTTTTTTGTGAGTTTTTTCCCTCAATTAGTTGCAGGACCCATAGTCAGAGCCTCAGACTTTGCCCCGCAAATGTACGAACCTTACAAAGTTTCGGAAATAGAATACGGCAGAGCTTTGTTCTTGATAATCAACGGATTAATAAAAAAAATATTGATTTCAGATTATATTTCAATCAATTTTGTAGATAGAGTTTTCGACAGCCCCCTCACGTACAGTGGCTTTCAAAACCTGTTGGCAGTCTATGGCTATGCTATTCAGATTTATTGCGACTTTTCAGGCTATACGGACATTGCCATTGGTTTGTCCTTACTGCTGGGTTTTCGGCTGAACTTAAATTTTAATTCGCCTTACAAAGCACACAATATTACAGATTTTTGGCGGCGTTGGCACATTTCCCTCTCCACTTGGCTGCGAGATTACCTCTATATTTCTATGGGAGGCAATCGTCATGGTAGGTTGCGAACTTATTTTAATCTTTTTATGACCATGTTGCTCGGCGGTTTGTGGCATGGGGCAAGTGTACGGTTTATCATCTGGGGGGCATTGCATGGCTCGGCATTGGCAGTGCATAAAATGTTTTTAGAATTGACAACCAAAGAAGGAGTAAAACAAAGCCCTACACAGGCAGAAAAAATGTTTTATGGTTTCCTCACTTTTCACTTTGTCTGCTTTTGCTGGATATTTTTCAGGGCAGAAAGTATGAGTCACGTGAGCAATATGTTAGCCCAAATTTTGTTTAACTTCAATTTTGCTTTGATTGGCGAGGTACTTACTTCTGCGGACAGCAAAATATTTTTGGTTATGCTCTTAGGTTATATCTTGCATTGGTTGCCAACAGATTGGAAACTCAATATAAGAGAAACTTTTACTTTGCTGCCCGATATTACCAAAGCTATTATTATTGTGGGGGTTATGCTACTCTTGTTTCAGGTGCGGACAGCCGAAGTGCAACCGTTTATTTATTTTCAGTTTTGATTTTATCTATCCAAAGTTCAATTCAGCACTTTTGCCCCGCTTTCCGCCAAGACTATGTTGGTGGCTGTCCTTTTTTGCGGGCATTTAACTTATTGAGAACGAAAATTGTCGTCCCAAACCCAGTTCTATAATTTTAATCAGTGTACCTAATTGTATATCACTGTGTCCATTTTCTATGCGTGAAATATAGTTTTTAGTTGTACCTGCTTTCAAAGCAAGTTCAGTTTGTGTCATATTGGCTTGTGTTCTTGCCTCTTTCAAAAGTTCGCCAATGGCAAAGGCTTTTGAATTGGCTTCAAAAATCTCTCTACGTTCAGTGCCTATTGCACCATAACGATTTTGTAGATGTTCTTGAAATGTGGTTATATTTTTCATCGTTATTTTTCCTCAAAGTATTTTTGTTTCAACAATTCTGCTCTCAAAAGTTCGTTTTTAGGCGTTTTTTCACTTTTTTTCTGAAAACCTTGTAGGACTACTACGATTTTTCCTTCGTCAAAAAAGCAAAAAATTCTAAAAATATCTGATGCAAACTTTACTCTAATTTCGTAAAGCCCCTCTGTTCCTTCTAAATGTTTCAAAAACTTTTCAGGAACTCGTTCAATGTGTACGATTAAATCAAGCACATAGTCTATTTTTTCCTGTACTTTTTCTGATTGTTGTTCGTAAAAGTCAAAAAAATGCTGTTCGTAAAAAATTAACTCTCTAATCATAATGCAAAGTTACCTAAAAAGATAACAATAACAATTTTTTCACTACCTTTTTTGTTCGTGTTTTTATAGTGGTTTTGATTAACTTTGTTGTTTTAGGATAGCCACCAACGGAAAAGCATTGGCGAAGGTGGGGATTAGAAAGCACAAAAGCCCGTTTAAGCACGTTTGCACAAAACACATTCAAAAGCCCAATTTTAGCACTATTGCCCCACTTTCACCAATGCAATGTTGTGGGCTGTTGGTAACTACTCAGGTTGTAAATTAAGAATTACTTGTATGTTTTGTATTAGCTCCACTTTACGTTTTATTAGCGTATCTATTACAGACCGAATGACACAGAAAGTCTGCTGCCCCGTTTTGAACTGACCAGATACCTTCTGCGGAGTGCCGCCCAGCTTGACCTTTATTATCCGAATAGCCCTCTGCGAAGCATTATTATCAGGAGCTACTTCCAAATGATAGAGACAAGTCAATAAATATTCCCTACATTTTATCATAGCGGATTGAAAAACCGCTATTTTGGGACATTTTTTCTCGTCCAGCACTTCTGCCAACAAATCTGTAAGTTGTTTTTCTATCAACAAAGCTCTTGTGTCATCTTTTTCACAGGCTTTTTGGCTACTGTTTTGCTCTTTTTTAAGGTCAAAAACACTGCCTATCAAAGTTTTGAATGCAGTAGCAAATTCACTTTTTTCAACTGCTATCAGATAGTTCAATTCACGAAGTAAATGGGCTAAACAAATTTGTTTGTTTTTGGAAAAAGTCTTTAACTGAGCAGTCCAACGGTCAGAAAGTAGGGTGGAATTAGGAAAGCCTTGTGCAAAAAAAGCCTCCACAGTCTTAAACCCCCTGTTGTCAGCAGCCACAATAAAGGTACTCAAAACGGTTTGCCACGCAGCAACGGCTGCCGCCCCAATCCACCACTTCTTACCCGACACTTTTACGCCTGTTTCATCAGCACCAACCACCGCACTTTGGCTGATGTCTGTTTTGATTTGTTCATAAACTGCTTGGAACTTCAAGGCTACTTTATCCAAAATATTTTCTATCGTATCTTCAGATAAAGGCAGAGAAAAAACCTGTTTGAACATTTTTTGAACACGGTTGTAAGGCAGACTCTGGTAAACCGAAAAATAACTCACAAGTGTTGCTACACTACTTCCGTACTGAATGGGAGCTGTTACAGTGTGTGGGAAATCGGCTAATTGACGATGATTGCACCCACTACAAGTACAGCTAAATTGTTGATATTCTTTGTAAACAGGGATAATTGGTGGAATGTCAATCACTTGACGTTTGGCTTGCAAAACAAAGCTTTCCTGTGCCAAATCTGCACCGCAAGCACTGCAAAAACTATTTTTTAATTCAACAATTTCATCAGGGGTGCTACTCATTTTCAACGTGCTACCTTTATGACCTGCCTGTCCGCCTGATTTACGATGACTTTTTGTCCGCAAACTTTTAGTTTTTTTGGCAATATCACTTGAAGGAGGCAAAGAAGAATTATGAGAGCCTTTACGGATTTTCAACTTCGCTATTTCCTCTAATAAAGACACGATTTTATGCTCCAAAAAAGCTATTTGTTCCGATTGTTGGGCTATAATTGCCTCTAATTTTGTGATATAGTCGTCTTTGTCTGTCAAGGATGCAAAGATAATGTTTTTGGCGAATTTTTTAGTTTTTTTTTAACAACCTGAGTAGTTACAAAAAATTTTCATTTCTACTCCATTAACTGCCAACGAAATTATCAGTGAACAATTTAGAAGTTTGTTCTTAGGTTACTCAAAAGCCGTTAACAAACAAGACAAACGAACAGGTAGCCTTTTCAAAAGCAGTTTAAAAGGTTGCCCGTTGTGGACGAAGTGTATTTTACCCGAATGGTTTGGTATATTCATCGCAACCCTGTGCATCATCATATTTGTCGGGATTTTTAGAGAATATGCTTGGAGTTCTTATCCGAGATTTTTGTTGCCACAAGCAAGTAAATTAGACAAAGATTATATTTTTTCGTGGTTTTGAGGTAAAGAATATTTCGCAGATTAACCTTGACGGTTGAAAAATATCAAGACTTGGCTTTGTTTTGCAGAGCAGCCAGCGTAGCTGATTTATCTATTTTTAGTTTGGGTAAAAAATGTTTGGACTACTTGATAGAACAAAATTTGAGTGTGGGGAAGTATATGAAAAACTGTTTTTGGAAAGAGTGAAGCAAAAATAAAAAAATAAGTTCAAAAAATTAAAAAAATAATTGTGTACGGTAGTAAAACCGTATATTAACGATATGAGCCCAAAACTTTTACAGAAACAAAAAAAATCGTTGCGCAGCAACGAAATTTTTTTTGCAATTTCGCAAACTCAAAGCTGTGCGAAGTGCGAAGGCGTAGCCGAAGCATTTCGCACAACTTTGAGTGTAACCCAACGAGTCGTTGTTCAAAATGCGAGGCGAAGCCTCGCATTTTGAACAACGAAAAAGGCTTGACGAAGGTAGGGAAATCCGTAGCACAAAAGCCCAAATAAAGTAATTTAGCTCCATTTATATTCCAAACGGTTCGCCGTTGCGATTCAATAAAGCACTTTTGCCCCGCTTTCGCCAAGCCAATGTTAGGCACAGTTTTTATTGTTTTTCGAGGCGTAACTGTTCTATTTCCTCAAGGGTTAAATCTGTTAATTCTGAAATAGTTTCGTTATCAAGCCCTTTTTTTATTGCTTTTTTAGCAATTTCAACGACCTTTTCATTACGTATTTTATCCTCTGCTTCCATCTGGAGGGTAAAAGCATCACTTGCTTTTACGTGCAAGGAGTCTAAATAACGGTTGTAAGCATAATGTTGGTCTTTATCCAAACGCATAATATCAAAAGCCTCTTTTGCTTCTGCCAAACCTTTTGCTTTAAATTCATCTTTCACTTCGCTATTTTTGAGAAAATAAATCCACTCATCAAGCGTATCTGTGGCTATATCGTTAAATTTATTAACTTTGATGATATAGTATTCAGGGAAAATATCTGAAACATTTTGTTTCTCAAAGGTCTTTCTTTGCTTGTTTGAGAGTTGCAACAAGTCTTTTTGATGCAAACCCTCAAAATTTGTTTTGCCTCTATAAATGTAGTCTTTGCCTTGTCCTAAATCAAAATACACTATGTTGATAGAGATTACTTTTTTAATCTCAGCGTAAGATGCCCCCAATGCTAAATTTTCGGTCAAGGCTTTAGATGCCCCGTATGCCATTCTATGAAAGTAATCTATCTCGTAGGTATTTTGAATTTCAATGACAATCAATTCATTTTTAGCATTTTGTGTCAAAATATCTACTCGGTTATACTTATTTTTCTCTGTTTCTTGGTTGCTCTCACTATCTAAAATCTCTTTGATTTTGACATCTTCAAAGAGAAGTTCAGACAAAAAACCCTCCAAGACTACAAAATTAGCCTTATCACGAAGTAGCCTTTTGATAGCCCAATCAAAACGGATTAGTTTTTTGCTCATACTTTTAGTTGTAAAAATTTACTGCAAAGATAGGAGAAAAAAATAAAAGTATCTTTCTTTTAGTTTTTATTTCTCGAATAAGGAACAGCAATTAAATAAATTGACTTTTTTTTAAGTCCGTTAGGACTGAACTATTTGTAAGAGATGTTTAGTTGAATTTATGCCTTAGATTTACCATTGTTGCAGCAATATTAAGCCAAGATTTAAAGTTATTAGTGTTACATCTCATAAATAACCGTTTACTTTATACTTTGCATGGCTTTCCCCCATATGTCCATTTAAAAGGCTTTGCCATAGTTTGATTGAAGTAGTCAATAAATTTGTTTAGCTTTTCTTTGAGGTCTTCTTTGGAGCTAAAATGTCCTCTTTTGATTAGTTTTTTG
>JAAFKA010000010.1 GCA_013299115.1 Cytophagales bacterium | reverse complement strand
AATCGTACTTTCGCTAGTTCCAACTTGCAAAGCAATTTCTTTTTGTGATATATTCCTTGCAAAAAGTGCAGAAATTTCATATCTTTGTTTTAGGGTTAAATGTGCCATAGTTTTATTTTGATTTTTTATTTCGCAATTCAAAAATAAACATAAAATATGACAGTATTTAACCTTTTTTAATTTTCCCCAAATTTCATTTCAAACTTGATTCCAAGAATTAAAAAAATAAAATGTATTTTTGAAAATACAGTTTATTAAAAATTAAAAAATGCTTCAATAGGCAAAATTAACTGAAAAAATGTACTAACTATTTTGGCAGCAAACAACAAAACATTATGCAACTCGACGAAGCAAAACAAAAATTTATTCATGCGTGGGGAGGCTTAGGCTCTAAATGGGGAATAAACAAGACAATGGCACAGATTCATGCCTTGTTGTTCATTGCCTCTGAGCCTCTTAGCACAGAGGAAATGATGGAAACTCTCCAAATTTCGCGAGGCAATGTGAATATGAACGTAAGAGAACTGATGGATTGGGGTTTGGTGCAAAAAGTGTATAAGGCAGGCGAAAGGAAAGATTTTTATGTGGCAGAAAAAGATGTTTGGAAAGTGGCAAGGCAGGTGGTAAGAGAACGAAAGCGGAGAGAAATTGAGCCTATCATTACCTTATTGGAGGAATTGGAAGCTACCAAAAGTGAGGAAAGCAGCCAAGAGGAGTACAAGGCTTTTATGGACAGCATAGCCAGCCTGAAAACCTTTACAGAAAATGTAGATAATTCGGTAGAAAAAATTATGCGTGCAGACGAAAATTGGCTGATGAATTTTTTGTTTAATATTATCAAGAAGTAGTTATTTCACCTCCTCCACCTTCCAATATTGCGAAGGTTCGTACATAGGGCGAAGGTATTTCAGGTCTAAACCTCGTTTGATTTTGTAGGTCATCAGGTCTTGACTTTCGCCACGACTTACCATTAAGGTATCTTGTTTGGCAACAGACAACACCATACAATCTTGTGGCGAAGGAGATTTGATAGGTTTTTGGCGAATAACCCGAAAAGTGCGACCTGCCAACCCTCTGTACCTGATGCTGACTGTAATAGTTGCATAATCGGGATTGCGACCAACAAGGTGTTCTTCCACCAACATATCTTGGAACAATGTCCAATATTCTAATTTTTGTGCTTGGGCAGCAAAACAGGCAAAGCAACTAAAAGCACTTACCAATAAGAGAGAATAAAAAAACTTTTGTATTTTCATAAGGAATAGCTAAATTAAAAGAGAACTAACATTTCTTTGAGAAATGTTAGTTCTGTGTTAAATTACTTGCAAAGGTAGCTAAATAAATCTATAAAGTTGTAAGATTAGGCTTGTTTTTTGTTTATAAATTTCACAAATTAGCACCAATTAACCTAAACCTCTTGTGCCATGTCTGTCATTGATGAAGAACAAATCCTCAGCACTCGCCAAAAAGCCTTAAAAATTAACCTTGACCGCAAAATTTACGGCTCTTTTGCCGAAATTGGTGCAGGGCAGGAAGTAGCCTCTGTATTTTTCAAAGCTGGTGGTGCTTCTGGCACCATAGCCAAAACGATGTCTGCCTACGATATGACGTTTAGCAACGCCATTTACGGAGAAGAAGAAAGTGGTCGTTATGTGTGTGAGCCTCGCCTAAACAAGATGCTCAACAAAGAATACAGCCTGTTAGAGTTGCGGTTAGACGAAGAAAGAGGCGAAAATACTTGCTTTTTTGCCTACGCCAATACCGTAGTGGCTATCAACTACCAACGCACCAATCAAGGGCATGGTTGGATGGGCGTAAAGTTTCAACTCAACCCCCGAACAGAAGCCAATACTGCGGTCTTGCACGTGAGAATGCACGACAAGGAAACCTTAGCCCAGCAGTTGGCAGTGGGTATGTTGGGAACTAACCTCATTTATGCTTGCTATTTTTATAAAGACCAACCCGAAAAGTTTTTGCAATCTTTGCTCGAAGGATTGTCCAGAGATAGAATAGAGATAGACATGATACGCCTCGAAGGTCCAGATTTCGATGGCAAACCGAAATTTGACAACAGGCTGTTGAGTTTGCAATTAGTCCGTTTTGGCTTGACCGAAGCCACTATGTTTGACCCTGACGAAAATACAATGCAACCTTCTGAAGCTTTGTATAAGAAAAATATTTTGGTTTTGCGTGGTCGTTTCCGCCCTGTTACTCATGTGAACATGGATATGTTGCGAACAGGTAGAGAACAGTTTTTGAAAGACCTGCCCGAAGAGGAAAGAGAAAGAACTGTGGTGCTAACCGAATTGACCCTACACGACCTCAAAGCTGCCAATACGGAGATAGACGAAAAAGACTTTTTAGATAGGGTGGACTTACTTTGCTCGTTGGGGCAAACGGTAATGATTTCCAATTATCACGAATACCACCGTTTGGTAAACTACTTATCAGGATTGACTCGGAAAAAAATAGGAATTGTGATGGGGATTTTCAACCTCGAAAGTATTTTCCACGAAAAATATTACACCAACCTCAAAGGTGGAATTTTGGAGGCTTTTAGCCAATTATTTATGCACTATATTAAGGTCTATGTTTATCCTTATACTCGTGAAAATGGCGAATTATACAATATCCAAAAATTTAAGTTGCCTCCTCACCAAATAGATTTATTCGAGTATTTGATTGCCAATCACAAAATTGCAGATTTGGTGAACATACGTCAAGATATTATGCACATTATTTCTGACCACGTGCTGGCACTTATCAAGGCTGGAACTGATGGCTGGGAGGAAATGGTGCCACCCGAAGTGAGCAAAAAAATTAAGGAAAATTGCTTGTTTGGCTACCCCTGCGACATTATGGAAAAACGCAAGCAAGCCGAAGCTATTTTGCAAATTCCCCATGACAAGATATTGCAAAAAAATGCAAACCAACCTGCGGAAAATGTGAGTAAGTAGCAAAGATAAAAATCGTCATACATCTAAAAATTTGTATGACGATTTTTATTTCTCATTTATCTATACTGCTAATTGACTATTACAATTTTTATTTATTTATTATATCTCGATATCCAAAAATACGTTTATCCAGGATATTTTCTACTTCTTGCAATGAGAGTTGTAGCAGTAAATCACGTGCTGCAATTAATTTTCTATATCGACTATAATCTACAGACCTATTCTTTTTTGCTCCTGTTTTAAAAAGGACAGAATGATTATTTATTTATCTTGTTGTATATTTTTTTTGTGAGTGTACATAACGCATAGCAAAATGACTTAATTTGTTTGAAATCTATCATATCAACAACTTTTTCAACCAAACTACAAAATCTTCTAAAAACTTAAACTCCACTTAGCCCTCTTTTCAACTATTGGCAGGGCAAAAAAGCCACTGCCAAAGTTTCACTACCAAAGTTATTAAAACACATCTTGTCCTGTGATTTCAGATTCCATTGTATCTGCCACTTGTCCCACTTCATTGAGCATAGCTACAATCTGGGCTTCGCTGGACTCATCATAGAAAGCTGAGGCTGCCACTTGCAACATACCACCAAAAATAATGAATTTACTATAACAGCATTTTTCTTGATTGAGCATCAAAATATCTTTATAATTGAGTTTTTTCTGCTCTAAGTCGCAAACTTTTGCCATAAACTCAACTATTTTCACGTTATCACGCACCACTACATAGGCATGAATTTCGTGTTTACGGTTTTCGGGTAGGTTTAGTTTGATAATAAACAGACTTGGCGAATACTCCATAAAATGGTTGCCTGTTTGGTTACAGTGATTTTGCAAAAGTTCCTTAAAATCTTTCATAAGTTTGTTTTTGGTTTGGTGGTTTTATATTTGCGGAATGTTAGGCAAAATAATAAAAAAACGCAACTATTTGGGCTTAAATCTTTGTAAGTTTTATCATGAGGCTGTTGTAGAGTTGCAAAATGTATTCCACTTGCTCGTCGAGGGTAATAAAGGTAGTGTCCACTTCTATTGCGTCAGTTGCCTTGCGGAGAGGACTTTCGGCTCTGGTGCTGTCTATCAAATCTCGTTTTTGCAGATTTTCTATGATGTCCTCTATGGGTACTAATTGATTTTTTTCAAACAATTCTTGCTGCCGCCGCATTGCTCTTGTTTGCATATCGGCTACCATAAAAATTTTGAGTTCGGCATCAGGAAAAACCACTGTGCCTATATCTCTGCCATCCATGACCAGCCCTCGTTTTTTGCCCATTTTTTGCTGCTCTGCCACCAAAAAGTGGCGTACTTTGGCTATGGCACTCACTTCGCTTACGCTATTGGAAATAGACATTTTGCGAATTTCAGTTTCCACACTTACACCATTCAGACATACCTCGTTGAGTTTGGTCTTGTCGTTGTACCGAAAATCTATGGTGATTTCAGACAAGGCTTTTTGAATTTCTTTGTCATTCGTTAGACTTACAAATTTCTCTTTGAGGAAGTAAAAAGTTACAGCCCGATACATAGCACCTGTGTCTATGTAGGTGTAATTCAAGGCTTTAGCTATGGCTTGTGCCGTAGAGCTTTTGCCACAAGCAGAGTAGCCGTCTATGGCAATAATGATTTTTTTCATTTTTTCAGGTTGTAGGCTACACAAACATACAAAAGCATTTGTTACTTTCATTGGAAATATAATTATAGTTAATAACTTTGGAAGTTTTTTTAACATACTTTAACAAAAACTAATGCGTATCACTTCTTTTCTTTTGGGATTGTTGGCAATGAGTAGTTTGCTCTCCCAAACAGTATTTGCCCAAGACTGGAACAACTATCAGGTCTTGCGAGCATCAGGAGATATTCCGTTGGACTTTACCCAAAAATCTGCTGAAAGGTACAAGGAGGCTGCTGCCCAAAATAAAGAAACCGAAGCAGACCGACAAACCCGAAAAGCCAAAGACGAATTTTACTTAAAAAGTAGCTATGGATTGGCTGATATTTTGTTGAGTGGCAAAATCTTGTTTGGCGACCCTGTTACGAACTATATCAACAAAGTGGCAGATAAATTGCTTGCCAAACAGCCTGAACTCCGCAAACAACTCCGTTTTTATACAGTGAAGTCGGCTGCGGTCAATGCTTTTGCTACCAATGAAGGTGTAATTTGTATCAATTTGGGCTTGTTGGCAAGGGTAGAAAATGAGGCACAATTAGCCTATATTTTGGCTCACGAAATTACACACTACGTAAAAAAACATTCGGTTGAAGGCTATATTTTCTCCAAAACAGTGGAAAAAGAGAAGGGTGCTTTCAAAAACAGTTCGGATTTGGAAAAAAGGTTGGCAAATAGCAATTTCTCACAAGAAAACGAAACCGAAGCCGATACCGAAGGGCTGAAAACTTTTTTGGCTACAGACTACGATTGGAAACAAGCCTTGACTGCGTTTGATTTATTGGAAAATGCAAGTTTACCTTACGAAAAACTTAGTTTTTTGCCCACTGCCTTGAACGGAAATTATGTGAATTTGCCCGAAAATTTTTTTGAGGTAGATACGCTGATTATTGCCAAAAAAGATACGGTGAAAAAAGCTATTGAGGAGTTGTTTAGTTCGCACCCCGACCCGCAGGCACGTAAAGCCTCGATTGAAAAAATATTGAAAGATTCGGGCAAAGGTGCTGCTTTGTACCTCACTTCCAAAGAGGAATTTGAAACTGCCCGCCAATATGCTCGTTTTGACCTTTGCGACCTGTTTATTATCAGAGGTAACTATATCGATGCTTTGTACCAAACTTTGTTGCTCAAAAAAGATTTTGCCAACAACCAATATCTGGATTTTTGTATGGCTAAGGCTTTGTACGGCATTGCCAAATACCAAATTCATGGGCAGAAAATCTACTATTTGCTGAACTATGACGAGGTAAATTGGAACAAAAAGAATTGGTTTTTTGCCTTAGAAGACCTTTCGGAAAAAGAATTGGCTATTTTGGCTGCTTCGTATCTCCAAACTTTGAAAACAAAATATCCTGATGACGACTACCTGAAAAAAGCCTTGAGTGATTTGTCGGGAGATATGAAATATTATCTGGAGTTGCCTATAACCGCAGACGAAAAGAAAAAAGTTGCAGAGGAAAAAGCTAAAAAGGCAGAGGAAAAAAAGAAACAAGCGGAGGAGGCTAAGAAAAAAGCCGAAGCTGATGCCAAAGCAAAAGCTGAAGCCGACAACAAACGCAAAGCTCTTGATGCCCAAAGACGCAGTGTAAAAACCAGCAAAGACAAGGAAAAAGAAAAAGTAACAGAAAAAGCCAAGAAAGACCAAGAGGAGGAAGACAAAGAGGAAGAAAAATCTAAAGAAAAAACATCGAAAGAGGAAACTGTTAGACGTTTGGACTCTGCACTTGTTGCCACTTTTGACCAAGCATGGGAAAAACTAAGCAGTGATGCCGAATTTGCAAAAGCCGCCGAAGCAGAGGCAAAAGTCATAGCCAGCAGAAAAAAGGCTTTGGAAAACAGAAAAGTAAAAAATATGGCTCAAGCTATGAAATATTACGAGTCGGTGGCAGAACGTAAAAAATATGGCTACCGTTTGGGCTTAAACAAAATTATTTTACTCAATCCTTTGGCTATGAAAGTAGATGAAACCAAATCGAAAGACAAAGCTGTGGATTATTTGGGTGGCGATGCCCTCTACCAACGTATGAATAAAGAAGTGAAAACGCAAGCCAAGAACTTAGGTTTAGAGGTGAGAGTTTTAGACGGGCAGGAACTTAGCACCGCCAAAAGTGCCGAATTGCTAACGCAGGTGGCAATTATCAGGGAATGGTACAGCGAGGAAATGCGACACATCATGCCCGCCATCAACAGTCGCCAAGATGACGTAGATGCGTTGGTAGAGAAATTGGGGACTTCGAAAGTGGCTTTTATGGGAGTGATTGATTACAAAGGCAAGAAAAAAGGGGGAGATTTTTTGAAACTTATTCCTTCTCTTGTCTATCCGCCTTTGTTGTGGCAGGTGGTCAGACCCAACAAAAATACGTTGGTTTATACTTTTGTGTTTGACCTCAAAGATACCAAAATACTAATGGAGGATTATGTTGCTATGCAATTTGCTACTTCTGATGCTACATTGGCTCAAAATATTTACTTTCAACTCTACCAAATCAAACAAAATAAGAAATGAAAAAACTAATTTTCATAGCTTTGTTATTCGGGCTGGGCATTTTTCATGCCCAAGCACAAGGCTATTTGGGCAGAAAATTTTTGATTGCCTACAAACCCAGCATTGCATATTTAGCAGGCAGAGGTAGTTCTTCGGTTGTCCAGTGGATAAATCATGGGGTAGAATTGGAATATATCAAACACAGACGCACAAGTTTTGGCTTGACGGCAATATATATGGGTTTTGACGATAAAATAGACCAATGGACAGCCTCCACAGTGGGAGTTTTTGCGAGGTATCATGTGAGCCGCCACCTGAACCCAATAGGCAATTACACCAAATTGGGTTTACTCTACACAATGGCAGAGCAGACTATGGGAGATGTTATCGACAACAATAAAGCAAGCTATAATTTCCTTACTTTTCAGTTGGGTTTTGGCAGACGAGTGCCTATTTCGCGCAGGCTGTTGTTTGATTATTCTTTTCAAATGCCTATCCTTTTGGGTGTCCCAGCAGCAGAAGCCGCTACTATGCGTCATTTTAACATTCAATTCGGTTTAACTTTTGCAATCAAATGAAAAAAATCATCTTATCTTTCCTCTGTTTGTGGTTTTGCATAGCCACACAAGAGGTTTTTGCCCAAAAATATTTCAAAAGTAGGATTTATGAAGCCAAAGAGGAGGCACTGAGCAGCGAAAGTGAAGAAGGCACAGACGAAAAAGGTGCAAGTAAACCCACAGAAGAAGACTACGTAAAGGTAGATGGCAAAAAATACAAATACATTTATGGCTTAGATTCGTCTTTGATAGGCAAAAAAGTTACCTACAAAAACGGCTACTACCTCATTGGCAACCCACGTATAGCCATGAACAACAGGACATTGGGCTTGTATGCAAAAGTGATGGGCTGCAAAGGCGTAGGCGGTGCAGACGGCAAGTCATCTGTAGTAACTTGGAGTACAGGTATAGTAGGTGCGGCGGGTGCACTTACAGGTATTTACTTGTATTATGATATGAAAAAGCAAGACAACAACGGCATAGCACCCGACTTAAATACTGTCGATTATGTCATTATGGGTGGTGGAGGCTTTGCTGTCATGGCTCTCTCTTTATACATTGGCGACCTCTGGGAAGACAAAATCTACGCTAATGCAGCTAAAAAGTACAATGCTTGTTCCAAAGACTATGGCAAGAAAAGTAGAAAGAAAAAAGCTACTGCCTTTCTCCCTTCGCGTATTCAACTTGCTCCCACTTTGCAAGGTGGTGGTGTGGTAGGTTTGGGCTGGAGTTTTTAGCTAACAAGAAAGTTGTAAACTATTTTATTCTTGTGGGCAGAAAAGCATATTTTGTTATTTTCTCGACCTTAAATTCAGGCAAAACTTTCCTTTTTACATTATCATACGCCAAGCACTGCACAACAGCAACAAGCATAAGGCAAAAGGGATAAGATATTTCCAGCACAAATCCATGAGTTGGTCTATTCGCAGACGTGGGTAAGTCCACCTTGCCCATAGCTGCAAAGTTACCAAGCACAAGGCTTTGCTCAAGAGCCAAAAAGTACCCCAACATAAGCCTGACCAAGCAACAGGGTTGCCACTTGTCCATGTACCAAATGCCAATATGCCTACGTTTGGCAAAGGAGTAGCCCAACCGCCAAAAAATAAAATGCTTGCTAATAGGCTCATTAACAGCACGATACCATATTCTGCTAACATAAAAACAGCCCAACGAAACCCTGTGTATTCGGTGTGATATCCTGCAACCAACTCAGAATCAGCCTCTGGCAAATCAAAAGGTGTACGGTTTGCCTCTGCTAAAGCTGCTACAAAAAAGATAGGAAAGACAAATAGCAACAAAGGATTTTGGATAATATTCCAACTAAAAAAACCTCCAATATTGGTAATTTCTACTGGGGTGATACCAAATAAAAAAATAGGTTCGGAGTGAAACAGGCTTTGTTTTTGGGTAATAGCTTGCAAATCAAGGGTTTGTGAAGTGATTACGACACAAAGAACAGACAAGCCCAAAGGAATTTCGTAAGAAATAATCTGGGCAATAGCCCGAATAGCCCCAAACAAAGCATATTTGTTATTAGAAGCCCAACCTGCTGCCAAAATCCCCAAAATATCTAAGGACACAATGGCTAATAGCAAAAATAAAGAGGTTTCTACGGCTGCACCGCCAGCACCTAAAGACAAGGGAATAAATGAAAAGCCAGCAAAAACAGCCATAAAAATGAAAAAAGGAGCTGCTTTAAACAGCCATTGGTCGGCTACTGTGGGTATAATATCTTCTTTTTGTAAGAGTTTAATCAAATCTGCTAAGGTTTGCAACAAGCCATACTTGCCTGTTTCTAAGGGACCTACACGGTCTTGCACAAAAGCCGACACCTTTCGTTCTGCATAAACAGCTGCCAACAGAAAGAGTAACAAAAAAGGCAAAAAGAAAGCCAGGTTAAGCATGATGTTTCAACGAAATTTCACGCCATTCAGTTAGAGAAAAAGGCTGTTTGCGAATAGTGATTTCCAAAAAAGCAGGCGGAATAAACGAAGGAATTTGACTTGCCCACTCTATCAAGCAAAGATTGCCTGAATAAAAATATTCCTCTACGCCTATTTGCAAGGCTTCCTGCTCGTGTTTGAGTCTATAAAAATCGAAGTGATAAATAATTTCGCCTTTGTTTGTAAGGTATTGATTGACAATAGAAAAAGTTGGGCTGCTTACCGTATCTACTACATTCAACTGTTGGCATATTACTTTGGTCAGTGTGGTTTTGCCCGCCCCCATTTCACCATTGAGCAACCATATTGTTTCATTTCCTGCAAAGGCAATAATTTCTTTGGCAACCAAAGATAAGTCAGTTAAAGACGGAATAGAAAGGAGCATAGGCTAATGTGCGGACTAAGGTATTATTAGCTAAGTCCGCACTGCAAAAAATTACTTTGTCATTTGTGTTTTGAGATTTCTCAAACGGCTTTGAATAGAAGTGTCTAATTGTTTGTCTTTCACTTGCAAGACAAAACCACCTATCAAAGCAGGATTTACTTTTTCTTTGAGTAGGATAGACTTACCACCCGACATTTTCACTGCCAACTGTTTAAGTTCTGCACGCAATTCGTCTGTAAGTTCTATTGCAGTTACAACATCTGCATCTTCTTGGTTTCTTGCCGTAGTATATTGCCTTTCCACTTCTTTGGCTATGGCATATAGCATACCTTCCCTTGTTTTTCGGGTAATAATATCAAAAAACGAAGTGGTCAGGGCAGTGATTTTGCCCGAAAAAGTTTTGTTCAAAATAACTTTTTTCTTGTATGTATTGACAATGGGGTTGCTCAATAGCAAACGCAAAGCATAGTTTGCATCACAAGTGTGAGCAAAAAGCAACATATCTTCGCGAACTTCCTCTACTTGTCCTTTTTCGGCTGCTAAATCCAACAAAGATTGAGCATAGCGGACTGCAATTTGAGTTTCTGACATAATTTAAAATCTTTTGGGTGCAAAGTGGTAGTGTAGGCTTTAGCCTACACCAGTTGTGATTTTCAATATGTGGACTAAAGTCCACATTACAACGATACGCAACTTACATTAACACTGAAACATTAGTTTATTTTAGCCTCTGCCAAGTAGCTTTTTACGAGGTCTATCTGTGCAGATTTGTTTTCCAACTGTTTCTTCATTACTTTTTCAGCAATGTCTAACGACAAATCAGCCACTTGTTTTTTCACGTCTGCCAAAGCTGCATTTTTTTCATTGCGAATAGCCTCTTGTGCCTCAGACACAATACGATTCTTTTCTACATTGGCTCTTTCGGCTGCATCGGCAATCATTTTGTCGGCTGTGGTTTTAGCATCACGCAACATTTTTTCCCTTTCTATACGTGCTTCTTGCAACAGTTTTTCGTTGCCTGCTTGCAAAGCCGTCAATTCGTCTTTGGCTTTGGCTGCTGCTGAAAGTGCATCGGTTATAGACTTTTCACGGTCTTTTAGGGCTTGCACAATAGGTTTCCATGCGGTTTGGCTCAAAATAATGAACACAATGCTAAAAGTAAGGACTGACCAAAAGATAAGCCCTATATTGGGGGTTACTAATTCCATGGCAATAAAACAATGTTAAGATTGTATAGCTTTTTGGCAAATTTAAGCAGAGTTATCAAGTTTACAAGCAAATTGCAAAACTTTTTAATTTGCAAAGGAATTATTTTCTGTATCTTGCGAGGGAATAAAATAAAACAGAAAAAAGATAGGTAGTTTAGAAAAATAACAAATGAAAAAATTAGACTTTAAAGACCTCATTATTTTTGAAAATGATAACTATTTGGTTATCAACAAACCTCCTCATGTAGCTTCCTTAGACGAAAGGACAGCCGACAAGCAGGGCGTAAGCATCTTGCGAATGGCAAAAAACTATCTGGAAGGTGCCCAACTTTGCCATCGGCTGGACAAAGAAACTTCGGGGGTGCTTGCCATTGCCAAAAATCCAGAGGCTTACCGCCATTTGTCTATTCAATTTGAGGATAGAGTGGTGGAGAAGACCTATCATGCCGTAGTGATGGGGCAGCAAGAATTTAATGACGTTACGGTTTATTTGCCTATTCGCCAAACCAAAACAGGCACTGTGGTTATAGACAGAGAGGAGGGCAAAGAAGCAGAAACTGTTTTTCAGACCTTAGAGGTGTTTAAGAAACATACTTTGGTGGCTTGTTACCCACACACAGGGCGTATGCACCAGATTCGGGTGCATTTGCAATGCCTAAAAGCCCCGATTGTGGCAGATTTGACCTACGGAGGGCAGCATATTCTCCTTTCTGAACTCAAACGCAAGTTTAACCTCAAACAAGAAACCGAAGAACAACCTCTGATTCAACGCGTTGCCCTTCATGCTTTTGCTCTCCGTTTTATAGATTTAGACGAAAAAGAGTTGTTGATAGAGGCACAATACCCCAAAGATATAGCTGCTTTGTTAAGGCAATTAAGAGGAAATTTGTAAACTACTTATTTTTCCACTCCACTGTATTTATCAGGTGCATCATGTCTTGTTTGATAAAATCAATGACAGGACTTAGCGAATCGTTGTGGAGGTTGGTAGGAAAATACAAAGAGCCACGCAAAAAGTTTTTGGTGGAGTCGGTTACATAAAACTGAAATTGGCTGGGTACATCACCTTTGAGTTCGAAAATAATGACCGAATGACCTTTGGGAGTTTTAAACGTAATTTCGTCTATGGCATAAGCCTTGATTTTGTGTTTCACAGCCAAATTGTGTGAGTCGTTTACAAAATCCTCAAAATCAGCTTTTTTGCCTTTGATTGGATAGTAAGAAATATCGACATTGGCAGTAAATTTTGGATAATACATCTCAAACCAATGCCTTTTTGCCACTACCGAACTATCTCTAAGCAATTTTGCCTCTTGGGAATACTCGAAAAAATAGGGCAAAGAGTCGGGAGTAGGCTGGTAAGTGTGTGTAGCTGGCAAGTTGATGACGTGGTAGCCACGAGGTTTGGGAATAAACACTTTTTCCTCCTCGCAGGCTACGCATACGATTGCTAAAAAAAATAAGCAAAAAAGAATAAAATTTTTTACTTTCATCAAGTTTTGATTAGTGAGAAACAGTCCATTAGAACTAACATTTCTTTGAGAAATGTTAGTTCTGAGCATTTTTTCCTTACGTTGCACGTAGGGCTATTGTTGTTCAACCTCTTCGAGGTTGGCTGCACATTCGCAAATACTTCCCTACGTTGCACGTAGGGCTATTGAAAGTTCAACCTCTTCGAGGTTGTAATACAGTTGCCTTAGTTTAATCATTGACCTAAAAGGCTGTAGCTACAATTTAATTGCAAGAAAACCCAAAAGTTACAAGCAAGCACTTACATTTTTACAATTAAAAACTCACAACTAAAAACTACCTTACCATTCCGTTTTTCTCCAAAATCTCTTGTGCCAGATTTAAGAAACTAATAGCCCCTTTGCTTTCGGCATCATGGGCAATGGTGGGCATACCAAAACTTGGTGACTCACTCAACCGAATGTTGCGAGGAATTACGTTTTTGAAAACCATGTCTTTGAAGTGAGTCTGCACTTCCTCCACCACTTGATTGGAGAGTCGCAACCTTACGTCATACATAGTCAATAAAATGCCCTCAATTTCCAATTTGGTGTTGAGCCGACTCTGAATAATTTTGATTGTGTTGAGCAATTTGCCCAAACCTTCTAAGGCAAAGTATTCGCACTGCACAGGAATAAGCACCGAGTCGGCAGCCGTTAAAGCATTGACCGTAACCAAGCCCAACGAAGGAGAACAATCTATGAAAATAAAGTCGTATTTGTCCTTCACTTTTGCCAACGTATTTTTCATTCTTTCTTCGCGTTGGTCTATGTTTATCATCTCCACTTCCGCACCCACAAGGTCTATGTGCGAGGGCAAGATGTCTAAATATTCGAAGTTTGTAGGCACAATCACACTTTCTATGTCTTCTTGTGCTATCATACAGTCGTAGATACTTTTGCGGATTTCTTTAGGGTTTAGTCCCAAACCCGAAGTAGAATTTGCCTGTGGGTCTGCGTCTATGACCAATGATTTATATTCTAAGGCTGCCATGCTTGCCGACAAATTAATGGCGGTAGTCGTTTTGCCTACGCCTCCTTTTTGGTTTGCAATTGCGATGATTTTGCCCATTTTGCGTTGCTGATTTTATGAATTTGCCACAAAGCTACACAAATTTTGTTTTGATACTATTGGTTGTTGCAAAATCTACAAAAAATTAAACTTTTTGTAAAAAAGTGGTATCTTGTTTGCGTTTTGCTACAAAGTGTGTATTTTGGTTGAACTTAATTAGCTACTAATCTTAATTTCTTTATGAAAATGAATCTTTTAAAGTTGTTTTTTTCTCTTACAGTTGCCTTGTGCCTGCCACTAACCTCAACTGTATTGGCACAAACCTTTACCCAAAATGCGTTGGGTATTCAACACCTCGAACCTATGTGTTGGTGGGTGGGCATGAAAAACCCTGAATTGCAGTTGCTTGTGCATGGCAAAGACATAGCCAAAGCCCAAGTAAGTCTCAACTATGCAGGGGTCAAAATCAAAGAAAAAATTACAGTCGAAAACCCAAATTATTTGTTTCTTACCCTCCAAATTGCCCCCGATACCAAAGCAGGCAATTTTCCTATTGTGTTTACCAATGGCAAATTGACTTCGACCTACACTTACGAACTCAAAAATAAGTCGACTGCCAAAAACAGAATACAAGGTTTCAGCAATGCAGACATGATGTATCTCCTCATGCCCGACCGTTTTGCCGATGGCGATGAAACCAACAACACCATAGCAGGAATGCCCGACAAGTTTGACCGCAGCAATGGTGATGCAAGACACGGCGGCGACATCAAAGGCATAGCCGACCATTTGGATTATATTCAAGAATTGGGTGCTACTGCCCTCTGGATTAATCCTGTTTTGGAAAACAATATGCCTGCCTATTCTTATCATGGCTATGCCATGACAGACCTTTATAATGTCGACAGACGTTTTGGTGGCAATGCAGCTTACTTAGACATGATAGACAAAGCCCACGCAAAAGGTATCAAAATCATACAAGATATGGTACTCAACCACTTGGGCAACGAGCATTGGTTTATCAAAGATTTGCCTATGAGTGATTGGATTCACCAACACAAAACTTTTACGAAGTCTAACTTCCGCCTTTCTACGGTTTCCGACCCTTATGTATCTAAAAACGACCTCATGCTCATGGTCGATGGTTGGTTTGACGTACACATGGCAGACATGAACCAGCAAAACAAGTATTTGGCTACTTATTTCACCCAAAATGCTCTTTGGTGGATAGAATATTCGGGCATAGATGGCATCAGAATGGACACCTATCCTTATTCAGACAAAACTTTTCTTGCCCAATGGTCTAAGGCTATTCTGGACGAATATCCCCAATTCAATATCGTAGGCGAAGTTTGGATACACAATTCTTCGGCTATTGGGGCGTATTGGCAAAAAGACACCAAAAATTGGGACGGCTACCAAAGCACTTTGCCCTCTATTACCGATTTCCCTATTCAAGATGCCCTAACCAAAGCCTTGCAAGAAGGTACAGGTTGGGATTCTGGTTTATCGAGAATTTATTATACGTTGGGCGAAGATTTTGTTTATCCTAAACCTTTTGACAATGTAATTTTCTTAGACAACCACGATGTAAGTCGTTTTTTCACTGCCACAGGTGAGGATATTCGCAAGCAGAAAATGGGCATAGCTTTGCTTGCCACTATGCGCGGCGTACCGCAATTTTACTATGGTACAGAATTGGCTTTAAGTGGCAATGGCAATCCGCACTGGACTATCAGACAAGATATGTTGGGTGGTTGGAAAAATGACAAGCAAAATTATTTCACCAAAGAAGGTCGTACTGCCCAGCAAAACGAAGTTTTTGAGTTTAGCAAAAGAATATTCAATTACCGCAAAACACATACGGCACTGCACAACGGCAAATTGACCCATTTTGTGCCTGAAAATGATACGTATGCTTACTTCCGCCACAATGACAAAGAAACTATTATGGTCTTGTCTAACAACCACGCAAAAGACGACCGTGAAGTAGATATGAAAAGGTTTGCAGAGTTTACCAGCCGTTTCTCAAAAGCCGTAAACGTGATAACAGGTGAGGAAATAACAGACCTCAGCAAACTAAAAATTCCTGCTATGACTACGTGGGTTTTGGAGTTGAAGTAATCAATTTTACAAGCATTTTCAGAGTTTGGGTGGCTTTGAGCCACCCAAAAAACTACTTTTTTTATATTCAAAGCTAAAACTTTAACCTTCAAAACTACCATGAACGAAGCAGTCCTTGCCCATTTGTCAAAAGACCATGTGCTGCAAAAAATTTTATCCACAGTCTTGCCTTTGCCTGCCTTAACTCCCACAGGATTATACTTGGCATTGTTACGTGCCATAGTCTATCAACAGTTGTCTATCAAAGCAGCAAGTACCATTTGGCATCGGTTTGTAGGTTTATTTCCAGACCAGAATCCAACACCTGAGCAATTACTCAATCAATCCGTTGAAACCTTGAGAACTGTGGGCTTATCACAACAAAAGGCAGGCTATATGCACAACATAGCCCGTTATGCCATAGAAACCAACTGGGAAGATGAGGACTTTTATCAACAAACAGACCTCGAAATCATAGAAAAACTAACCACTATTAAAGGTGTGGGCAAATGGACTGTAGAAATGTTACTCATTTTTGACTTGCAACGCCCTGATGTCTTTCCTATTGGAGATTTGGGTATTCGCCAAAGTATGATAGCCTTATATAATTTGGAAACAACAGCACCTAAACTACTTAATCAACGCCTAACTGAAATAGCTATAAATTGGCAACCTTACCGAACTTTTGCGTGTAGGTATCTTTGGCAATGGAAAAATGAACAGTAGGTAAAATAGAGTCCTTATCTCCTGAACCTGCCCGACTGACTGCTCCCGCCACAGGTTTGTTTTTGGAGAGGGTTTATTATGCCAACGAAAAAATAAAACGTGAACCTAAAAGGCTGATTTGGATATAAATCTTGTTGATTTTTACATCATTATTTTGTTGCGACCAACCCCGAAAAACGTCTAACCCAAAATTGCCAAAGCAAGAAAATAAACAAATACACCGCAATTTGATAGACATAGCGGTGGTTAAAATCAAAAGTAGTAGGGCTATATTGGGCATTGACTGCAAGGGCAACTACTCTTACCACGTTGATGCAAAAAATTAGCACTATTCCTGCGGGCATAAACCACAATTTGTGTAAGATATTACCAGGCATCACCAAAACAAAACCTGCAAACAAGGCAAATAAGACCAAACCATTGCAAGGTGTGCCGACAGAAATAGTAAATTTATTGGCTATGTAAATGTTATTTTCTAAGAAAGTGGCAGCAAAACCAATTTTTTGCAATACAAAGGTACTGCTCTGCACCACCAAATCATTCAGAAAAATATCAAGCCGTTTGTCTGGTGCCAACCATAGCTCATAACCCACATACCAAAGGGCAAACAGCACCAAACTCTTGATGAGCAAAATTAAAATGGGGGAAGATTTGAGGTCTTTTTTCATAAGTAAGCAAAATGTATATTCGCATTAGGCGAATGTTTTATTTTTACAAAGAGTTGAGTTCTTTCTTTACCTCCTCCATTTTCTTTTTCAGCTTCTCAATCTCAATTTCGGCTTGCATTTTTTCCTTCGGATTGTCGGTCAGCATTTCTTTTTCTTTCTTGTCCAATTTTTACAACTTTTCACGACAACAACCTCCGCATTTCTTCATCACATTTTGGGTCGTCAAAAATAGCTGCTATTTCCAAGTTAAAACCCTCAATCACAAGGCTTTGTACCTTGCCTTGTTTAGCCTTTAAATTCAACTCATAATCATTGTTGGCAGTGAGTAAATACTGTTCTATGTATTGTTTTTCAGGTTCTATGAGCCAATACTCTCGGATTTGGTGTAGGGCATAATCTTTGAGTTTGGTAGTACGGTCTGTTTTCTCCGTAGAAGGCGAAAGCACCTCTACCACAAAATCAGGTACAGGAAACAGTTTGGTTGTCCCTTGCAAAGCCTGCACTTTTTCATTGCCAAAAAAACAAATATCAGGCTCATAATCATTGCGAGTGAGGCGTATCAGCAGTTTTTCTATGCCCACAATGCCCAATTTGTGCTTGGTAACATAGGTATCTAATAGTTTATACAACCTACCTGTTGCCCTATTATGAAACAAAGTAACAGGAGATTGCATAACAATTTCGCCATTGATAAATTCCATCTTTCGATTTTCATCTACCTGTGCGTAAAAAGCATGGCGTTTTTGTTGCTCTGTTTCTAAGGCATTTTGCAGAGAAACAAGCAAGGCAGGGGCATCGGGTTCTGCCAAAATGGTCGTAAGCAAAGGATTGTCAAACATTGCTCTTGTTTTTGTAGCAAGTTACTAAAAAAATGATGATAAACAAAACCTAACTTAAACTGATTCTGCATTTTTATTAGGCAACAATTTTTCTATCAACAACTTTAAATGCTGGTTTTCTTGGGTTAAAATGTTTATTTGTTGTTCATATAGTGTTCTTTCTTTATCAAAAGTATGACTATCAAAGTAAGCATAAGCACTTTGGGCTTGTTGTGTGCCATGATTATTAAAAATAAACTGCTCGTTGAAACCCAGAATATCATTTAACTGAACTTTTAAGATAGTTGCAATTTCTTCCAATCTATCAATAGTCAGTGCAACTTCGCTACGTTCTATTTTACCATAGCCCGACGTTGTGATGCCTAATGCTGCTGCAACCTGTTTTTGACTCAAGCCTTTGAGTTCTCTCAATTTGATAATAGTAGAAACTATTTTTTTGTTGGTTTCTGTCATATTTAAAGTAATTTCCTTCAAAGTAACAAAATAATCTTTTAAAGAACAAAAAACAACCAAAAAAATTGAACAATTTAATAAAACACTCCTAATTTTGCAGCGAAATTTTTAATAACACTTAAATCTTAAAACTTTATGAAGTACAAATTTTTAAAACAGTTAGTAGCCCTTTTTGTGGTTTTACAACTCTTTAATGCTTGTTCCTTGGTTACAGAGCAAGTACAACTTTCTCAAAAGCAAAGCATTAGTTTTGCTTCCCTCTCCAATGCTAAAACAACTAATGGTAGAGTTGAAAGTGAATTGAGTGCTGAAATTGATAGTAAAAATGGTTTTTTAGTCTTTAAAGACACCGCAGATTTTAATCTGGCTTTGAAACTAATTATGTCGAGTAATCCATCTCAACTAAATGAATGGGAACAAAGCCACAATTTTGCTTCTTTGCATAAATTGTATAATCAAGTAGTAACAGAACAAATTAGTTACTTGAAATCTATTGCCAAAACAGCAAAAGAAAAACCAACCCAAATGCCTCTTTGCGAATCTTTGAAAAAACACCAAGACAAGTTTTTTATCAGCGAAGATACAGGAATTGAAATGAAAGTAACATCAGAACCTTTTGCTTATTTGGTAGGATATAATAATCTAATCAAAGTAGGAAAAGAGATATTTCAGTTCAATTACGAAAATGTGAAAATAATTAGAGATGGAAATATTGCAGACCTATCAAAGTTAAGCAACTCTATTTCTACAACAGATAACATTTATGTTGGTAAAGTAGAGAGGAAAATACTCAATACTACCAATAGCTATTCAGGTGGTAGAACTGAAGCCATAGCTTTTTGCGACTCAAGAGATGTTAATAGTAGTTGGGGGTATCGTGTACTTGGTTATGTTGAAGAAGTAAGAACTTATCTTCCAACAGAACTTCGTTACCAATTATACCTTAAATTGAGGTCATTAGAGAAATCATGGCTTTGGTGGGTAAACTATTCAGCAACAGATTTGAGGTCTAATGGTTATGTAAGAATATACATGGGTAGTCCTGCTTCTGGTTCATACTGGGTAAATGACTATTATTCAACATTTCCTTATAGTGGCTCTACTGATACCCGTTATTGGTATTTTTTCTATGGACAAACTAGTTATGACCAGCCTCAGCTAACCCCTATTTATGATTCTTCTGTAAGTTTCCATATGCCAGGTGGGGCTTATGGCTGTAATTGTTACATTGCTCCACAATAGAAATAATCTTTCAAAATATCTATTTACGAATCAAAATTATCTAATTTTGACTCATAAATAGATAATTTTGGTAGTGCCACAGATATAATGCTCAGAAATAACATTTCTCAAAGAAATATTATTTCTAAATAGATTCACAGCATTACTTGTGTGGCACTACTATTTTTTACTAAAACTTCCTAATGATGAAAAATATTTTGTTATTATTTCTTATTTCTTGGGTGTCATTTCAAATCAAAGCACAAAGTAAATTTGTAGTAGGTATAGAACCTGCCCTTACTTTTAGTTCCATGAACTACCATGATGCGCCAGGATTGGGTATTTTAGAGCCTTATCAAAATTATTATGGTGATTGGATAATGCAAAACCCTATTAGTGGACATTTCAGTTTATTGCCTAATATTTCTTTGGGACTTAATACAAGCTACTCTTTTAATAAAAAGCTTGCTTGGTGGAATAGCCTAAGCTTTTTTGCAAGAAGTATGAAAGCAGGACATACTGCCACCTTGGGTTATGTGGGCTTGACTTCTTTGTTGCAATACAAACCACTTAATAAACTACCCAAATTTTACCTAATTGGTGGAGCAAGGTTGGATTATATGTTAGATTTTGACGGAGGCGAGGCAAACAGAATACTCAATTACTCCGAAAAAACCTATGAATTATCTCCCTTGATTGGAGTAGGTTACGAAATAGTTAATCAATCATGGTTTCAACTGACCACTGATATAAGGTTTAATCCAGGCTTTAAAAACTTATTAGGTTCAGCGCCTTGGCAGGGGCAAAAGAGGTATGATTCTTATGCTTACAATCAAACTTTTTGGCTAACTTTCAACTTTTGGTTTAAAAAGAAGGATAAAAAATAGTTTTTGTTTCAATAGCAATAGTTTCAAAATCTCAAAAAAATAGGTAGTAGTTTTACAACTACTGTCTATTTTTTTGCTACTACTTGGTAATAAGTAAAGGATTGTTGAAAATTGCCAACGTAGCTAACTAATTACGATTATACAATAAAGCCTTTTATGTTTCCATAAAAGGCTGTTCGTTTCATTGTGAATTGAACTAATAAACAGAATTATCAAACTTTGATTTCTACATCAACCCCGCTTGGCAATTCTAACTTCATCAACGCATCTACAGTTTTTGGGCTGGTAGAATAAATGTCGATAAGTCTTTTGTAGGTACAAAGTTGGAACTGCTCACGTGCTTTTTTGTTTACGTGAGGAGAACGGAGTACTGTGTACTTTTCCTTTTCCGTAGGCAAAGGAATAGGTCCATTTACGACAGCTTGTGTTGCTTTTACAGCTTTCACAATTTTTTCGGCAGATTTATCTACCAAATTGTGGTCGTAAGATTTTAGTTTTATTCTTATTTTTTGATTCATCTCTATATTCAATTACGAATGTTAAATTACGAATTACGAACTTTTAATAATACGATTAGAGTTATTTACCGTAATTCGCAATTAAAAATTCGTAATTAGAAAATTATTTTCCTCCTTTTGCTTTTGTTATCACGTCGTCAGCTATGTTTTGAGGCACTTCTGCGTAGTGAGAGAAAGTTAAAGAAGCTGAAGCACGACCAGAAGACAAAGTACGCAAGGTAGTAACATAGCCAAACAATTCGGACAAAGGCACATCTGCCTTTAAGATAGTCGCACCCAATTTGCCGTCCATGCCTTTCATCATACCCCTTCTGCGGTTCAAATCTCCTGTGATAGGTCCTGTAAAATCGTCAGGCGTAACCACCTCTACTGCCATAATAGGTTCGAGCAATTTTGGTTTACATTTACGACCTGCTTCTTTGTAGCCAATTTGTGCAGCCAACTCAAACGACAAAGCATCAGAGTCAACGTCATGGTAAGAACCATGGAACAGACGTACTTTCATACCTGTCAATGGATAACCTGCCAATACACCATTTGCCATAGCAGCCGTAAAGCCTTTTTGCACCGCAGGGATAAATTCTTTTGGAATTACACCACCTACTACATCATTCACAAATTCTAAACCTTCTTTGCCATCATCTCTTGGGCTGATTTCAAACACAATATCAGCAAATTTACCTTTACCACCAGATTGTTTTTTGTAAACCTCTTTGTGTTCAACTTTTGCTGTAAAGTGTTCTTTGTAAGCCACTTGTGGCGCACCTTGATTAACCTCCACGCCAAACTCACGTTTCATACGGTCAATGATAATCTCTAAGTGCAACTCACCCATACCACGCAAAATAGTTTGACCTGTTTCTTGGTCACTGTTTACACGCAATGTAGGGTCTTCCTCCACTAATTTGGCAATAGCATTGCTAATTTTGTCAGCATCAGCTTGTTTTTTAGGCTCAATGGCATAACCAATTACTGGTTCTGGGAATGACATAGATTCTAATACAATTTTGCCTGCTGTTTCGCCTATCAAGGTATCACCTGTGCGAATATCTTTGAAACCTACACCTGCACAAATATCTCCTGCCTCCACTTCGTCGATAGGATTTTGTTTGTTTGCGTGCATTTGCAATAAACGTGAAATACGTTCTTTGTTGCCTGTTCTCATATTGATAATATAAGAACCTTTATCCAAACGACCTGAATAGACACGAATAAAGCACAAACGACCAACAAAGGGGTCAGTTGCAATTTTAAACGCCAAAGCAGTAAAAGGTTGGTCAGGGCGTTGCTCACGCACTTCCTCTTTTTCTGTATCAGGATTTATTCCTACGATTGGAGGTAAGTCTAACGGACAAGGCAAGTAAGCAATTACCGCATCGAGCATAGCTTGTACGCCTTTGTTTTTGAAAGCCGAGCCACACATCACAGGGAAGAATTTCATTGCAATAGTTCCCTTGCGGAGTGCTGCATTGATTTCTGCCACTGAAATAGAGGCGGGGTCGTCAAAATATTTTTGCATCAACACATCATCTACATCAGCCAAAGACTCTAACAAGTTGTTTCTCCATTCTTCTGCTTCAGCTTGCAAATCGGCAGGAATAGGAACTTCTTTGTAAGTTTTGCCTTTGTCATCTTCATTCCAAATGATGCCTTTCATTGTAATCAAATCTACAACGCCTTTAAAAGTATCTTCTGCACCAATAGGAATTTGCAAAGGAACAGGTTTAGCACCAATTTTTTGTTTGATGTCGCGTACAGCCTTGAAAAAGTCTGCACCAGCTCTGTCCATTTTGTTTACAAACACCACGCGAGGCACAGTATATTTGTCGGCTTGTCTCCAAACAGTTTCTGATTGAGGTTGCACACCCGCCACAGCACAAAGCAACATTACCGCACCATCGAGTACACGCAAAGACCTTTCAACCTCGACTGTAAAATCTACGTGTCCAGGTGTGTCAATTACGTTGATTTGGTACTGCAAAGTTTCAGGTATTTTTTCACCTTGTACGGTTGGGAAAAACCAGTTGGTTGTAACCGCCGCCGAAGTAATGGTGATACCTCTTTCTTGCTCTTGCTCCATCCAGTCGGTTGTAGCTGCTCCATCGTGTACTTCACCTATTTTGTGCGACATACCAGTATAGTACAACACCCTTTCAGTAGTTGTCGTCTTACCTGCATCGATGTGAGCCATGATGCCGATGTTACGCAATTTTTTTAAGTCTTTTGCCACAGTAGTAATCCTTTAAAATTAGAATTTGAAGTGAGAGAATGCTTTGTTTGCTTCCGCCATTCTGTGTGTGTCGTCTTTTTTCTTCACTGCTGCACCTTCGCCTTTGGAGGCTGCAATGATTTCGCTTGCCAATTTCTCTGTCATGGTTTTTTCGCTGCGTTTACGAGTGTAAAGCAACATCCATTTGATGCCGAGAGAAACTTTTCTTTCAGGACGTACTTCGCTTGGAACTTGGAAGGTAGCACCTCCAACTCTCCTGCTTCGCACCTCAACGGAAGGCATTACGTTATTCAATGCCTTTTTCCAAACTTCAAGACCGTTGACTGCGTCACCGCCTTTACTCAATCTTTGTTCTATCAATGCGATGGCATCGTAGAAAATGCTGTAGGCAATACTTTTTTTGCCGTCATACATTAAGCTATTTACGAACTTTGTTACCAAAGTATCGTTAAACTTAGGGTCTGGCAAAACGTACCGTTTTTTAGGTTTTGACTTTCTCATTTTTTTGTTAGATTGTAAACTAAAAAAGCCCATTTATATTTTGGGCTTGCAAAGGTAATAAAGTTTTTTGGGAAGTACACAAAATTGTATAATTTATTTTTCGGTATTAACTATTTCTTGCCAATCAACAAAAAACTTACACTTTGCAAGTAACATTTTTTAACACTTTTCGTAAAAGAAAGTGTATCAACTTTTAATCACAATGGACGACGTTCTCCTGAAGCCTTTTCTCCGAAAAGTTAAAAATCTCTTGCTTCAAGAAAGTTATCAAACAATTTTGGCTACTTCTTTATCTGTAGCCGTTATTTTTCCACTCGCAACAAGCTGTACGGAGGACTATTACACCCAAAGTGTGCATACGACCATCAAGGAAATATCTCCGCATCAATTTGTCATTTCAGACGAAACTTTGTACGATTTGCCCAATGAATCTTACGCCTCTATTTACTATCTCGATGGCAACCATGAGGTGCTTTTATTCGACTCTTTGTGGCAACGATTAGACGAATCTCGTGCTGTTTTTTCTCGCAATCATTCCTTCGACAACCTATCCGAAATTGTGGCTTACAGTGCCATTGGCAATATGCTTTCGGTGGACAGACGCAGGCAACTCTATCCGTATTATCAAGAACCTCTGCACGAAGAAGACTATTGGCGGAGGCGAATGGTACAGTGTTACATAGATGAATTGACCTACCAACATTCGCAACAGGTCAATACCAGCATGGCACACCACACCACCAGCCGTAGCAGTGGTTTTTTTAGTAGTAGTTCACACGGACACGCAAGAGGGTAAGCTCACATGATAACCTTAACAAATTTACCAAAAAGTCCTGCCCATGCCCTCCGTCAGTCGGGGTGGAATTGGATGCTGGGCGAAGACACTTTGCCTTATTTGGCAAACGAAGTGGTCAAGATAACCGAGCAGGAGGCTGAAAAATATTACTATGCAGCCCAAGAACTGTATGAAATGCTTTGTGAGGCTGCTCAATACGTGATAGCTAACGACCTGTATGACGAATTGCAAATTTCGCCTGCCATTCGTTCTCTCATCGACTATACGTGGCAAGACGAAAGGCATATACACCTCTACGGAAGGTTTGATTTTAGTGGGGGAATTGGCAATAGCCCTATCAAACTCATAGAGTTTAACGCCAATACTGCTACTTGTTTGCCCGAAGCTGCCGTAGTGCAGTGGCTGCACCTGAAAGAAAATGGCTATGACGAAGGTTTGCAGTTCAACAGCATTTATGAAACTATCAAAGAGCATTTTCTGCACCTGAAAAAGCAAAATTGGGATTTAGCCCCAAAAATTTTGTTTGCCGTTTTGCGGGGAAGTGCAGAAGACCAAAGCAATGTGGCTTTGTTGGGCGAGGCTGCCAAAGAAGCTGGTTTTGAGGTGGCGTACAGCTACATAGAAGACGTGATTTTTTCGGCAACCGAAGGAATTTTGTGCAATCAAAATGGCAGAGAACAGGCTTATCCTTTTTTCTTTCAATTAGTTCCTTGGGAGTTTATTGTTTTAGACGAGCCAGAACTGTTGGATTTGCTACGCCCTATCATCATGCAACGCAAGGCAGTGGTGTTGAATCCGCCTTATGTGATGCTGTTGCAATCGAAGGCAATCCTCAAAATTTTGTGGGATTTATACCCCAATCACCCTCTCTTGTTACAGACTGCTTATCAACCTCTTAGCAACTTGGGTACAGGTTATGTAGAAAAAGTTTTGTTTGGCAGAGAAGGCGACAATATCAAAATTTTTGATGGCAAAGGCAATTTGGCTCACGAATCAGAAGGAGATTATCACCGTTTTGCAAAAATTTACCAAGCCTACACACCTTTTATGCAAGATGCCAACGGCTTTTGTTATCAAGCAGGAGTTTACATAGCTGGCGACCCTTGTGGTTTAGGTTTTAGGCGTGGCGGAAAAATTATCAACGGTACTTCCCAATTTCTGGGACATTGGATAGATGCAACATGAGTGATAGTTTAGCAAAAAGCAAAAAAACAAAAATTTTTGGCGTTTATTAGGCTAAGTACAAAACTTGCGTTGTCAAAGTCTTACGATGATTGACAACACAAAATCTAAATTTTTCGTCATTCGTCTAAAGGAATTTATTCAAATTCTATCTGCACCACAGCTTTTTTTACTTGCTCAAAAGCAATTTGCTTGTGTGTGTCAGGTGGTGTGGTCAATGCTTTTTTGGCTTTGGCAGACAATTTTTTTTGCTCCAATTCTATAACAAAGTGCGTAGTTTCTACTTTGTCTATTTTGCCTACGGCAGTGCTGCCATCAGTCAATTCTACTTTAAGTTTTCTACCTAAATTAGCTACATATTGGCGTTGCAGTTGCAAAGGATAACCTACACCTGGTGAGGAAACCTCTAAAATATAAGCTTCCTCTATGCTATTTTCTTGTTCGAGAATATAGCCAATACGTCTGCTTAGGCTTGCACATTCATCTATGGTTACACCCTTATTACCATCGAGCAAGACCATTATTCGTTGTTTACCTTTGTTAGTAATGACTATATCCACAACAAAAAGGTTGGGGTGTGCTACCAGCCATTCAGTTGCTATTTGGTTTATTTTGTCTTTTGTGTTCATTGACCATTAATGATAGGCAATAAAAAAGGGTACTTTTCAGTTCCCTTTCTCAATTTCCTGTTTTTTAAATTACAGGTACGAAGATAGTTTTTATTTTTGTAACTACCAAAAAAAAGACTAATTATTTTACAAATCAAACCCACAATAACTCAAATCGAAACTCTTATTGTTGATAGGAAAATCCGAAATTTCTTGGTTGCGGAGGGCTACTGCCAACGCCAGCCAATTATGAAACGAAGCATCCTTTACTTTATAGTGCAAAATTTCGCCTTGTTCGTCTGTTACGGCACTGTGTACGGTTTCGCCACGCCACCCTTCAGTCATAGAGAGAGCAAAGCTATTGGGTTGCAGTTGCACTTCTTGGGTGGGTTTGGGTGGTGGTGGCAATTTATTGATGTCTTGCATAAAAGTTTGCACCAATAAAATTGATTTTTCTATTTCTATTTTGCGTAGCTGCCCCCTTGCATACACATCACCTGTCTGCACTAAGGCGGGTTTATACGGCACATCTTTAAAAGCCCCAAAAGGGTGCGAATACCGAATATCACGCGGCAAACCGACCATACGTGCTGCCATGCCTACTGCTCCCATCAGTTGGGCTTGTTTGGAAGTAACCGTACCAATATTTTCGAAACGACTCAACACCGAAGGCATATTAAAAGCCAATACATTCATTTCTTGGAAACGAGGGACAAAATCCTCGAATAGTTTGTTCAGTCTTTCTATCAATTTGTCGTGC
Source organism: Cytophagales bacterium (assembly GCA_013299115.1). Taxonomy (GTDB): domain Bacteria; phylum Bacteroidota; class Bacteroidia; order Cytophagales; family Thermoflexibacteraceae; genus JAAFKA01. Next base: position 143,674 of record JAAFKA010000010.1, on the reverse strand, counting down.
AGCGGATAATGTGTGCCACCTGTCCGCACTAAGGATTTGGCAAAACGATTGCCACACCACCATTGAAAATAATTGATAACAGGAGTTCGCAAAGCACCCAATACGGCACTGCCTAATTGGTAGGCAATATCGGTAAACATGGCACTCAAATCGCCAACGTGAATGGCTATTCTTTCCATTTCCAACGCCACTGCCCTTTCCATCTGCAATCTTTCAGTAGGTTGTATGCCTGCTAAGGCTTCCATCAGGCTTACAAAGGCAAGTGTATGCCCTACGGTGGTATCTCCTGCTATGTTTTCTGCTAAGGCTGTTCGTTGCAACAGTTTTTTATGTCCCACAAAAAGCTGTTCTACTCCTCTGTGCTGAAATCCTAATTGAATTTCGAGGTGCAAAACTTTTTCGCCATTGCAAATAAACCGAAAATGACCTGGTTCTATTACGCCTGCGTGAATAGGACCTACGCCTACCTCATGGAGTTGGCTCGACTGAATTTGGTAAAAAGGATAATTGGCAATGGTTTGTTTGTGGTTGCTGCGGTTTTGTGGATACCGAACAGGTTTTTGCCATGGGTGATTGGCAAAACTTACCGACCAATTTTCGGCTATTTCTCTTTCATAAATTGCCAACGGTTGGTGTTTTTCGGCAATCGAGGGCAGTTCGTGCCTATCTTTGAGGTTCAATTCAAAAGAAACCAACTGAATGGTGTGTTTGGTATCATCTGCAATACCGCAAATGAATTTCAGTTTGGTTTTGTAGGGAAAAGCATAATAACAGACACACCTTTTGTAAGAAGTATCCAACGAGTCCAAGACGGTTTGGGCGAATTTTTTATAGGGCAAAACAGGTATATCAGCTAATAGAATAACCTCGTTATTGCGTAAAACAATCAAATTGTCTTGCGTAGTCATTATTAGTTTGTTTATTATTTCTTTTTTAACACCTCCAGCATACTAATAACGTGTTCTTTTGCCTCAAAAAAACCTTCGTAAACTGCCATTATTTTTTGCTGTCCATCGAGCAAATACGTTACCCTTTTGCTCAACCCTAAGAAACCACCAATAGCAAAAATATCAGAGTCGTACTTAGCCAGCACTTGCCCTTTTTCGTCTGCCAACAACTCAAAAGGCAAATCATAGGCTTTTTTAAATTTAAGATGTGACTCCACATTGTCTTGGCTGATACCCACCACTTTTACACCCAAATTGCGAAAATCCTCAAAATGGTTTTTAAACTCACAAGCTTCGGCAGTGCAGGTTTTTGTAAAGTTTTTTGGATAAAAATACAGCACACAAGGCTGGCTTGCCATATTTTTTGACAGCGTAAAACTTCCGCCTTCTGAAGAAGGCAACGAAAAATCAGGGGCTTGGTCATTTATTTTTAGTGCCATTTGTCTTTTTATTTTTTCCAAAAGTACATAGAAAATCAATAGGAAATAGTATCAAAGCTATAAAAAAATTTAGGAAAAAAATGATTTAGAGGAGTTTACCTACGCTTGACTCAAAAAATTGGCAGTGTCATGCAAATAATACTGCGACCTTGTTAGAACTGACATTTCTCAAAGAAATGTTAGTTTTGAGTATTATAATGAGGCACTATCAAAAAATTAACCTCAAAATTTGTGAAATCTCAAAAAAAGGTGTAAAATTTGAAATGTTTTTCCTTATTTTGCGTATAATAGGCAAAAAGTTTCAACTTGCTAATTTTCAGTGGTTTATGATGCGATGGAGATTTACCTTTTGGGTATGGGTTATTGGTGTATGGTTTACTTTTCCTTTGGTTGTGGTGGCACAAGCCCCGCAAGCCCCTAACGAAACAGTGGCTTTGCAGTCTTTTTTGAAAGCCGAAAGTATGCGGCGAACAAAAAGGTATATAGAGGCTGTTTTTGAATATGACAAAGCACTAAGTGCAGACCCTCAAAACTTTAAATTTGCCTACGCCAAAGGGCAATGCTACTTTATGCTCCGCGATGCGGACAATGCCATAGCCTCGTTGCAAAAAACGGTGGAAATCAAAAAGGATTTTATGCCTGCCTATACGCTGATGGCACAATGCTACAAAATTCAGAAAAAATACGAAAATGTAGTCAAAACCTTAGACGATGCTTTTAAGTATGAGCCTGATGTGCAGAAAAAACTCAAATATAAATTGACTATTCTGAACACCTTAGTTCGCAATGGAGAGTATGCAAAGGCAAAACAACACATAGCTGACGCCAAAAAACTTAGTCCTTCTGACCCTGATGTGCTGTTTTACGAAGCCAAGTCGAGCAACGAATTGGGTGATTATCAAACGGCTAAGGCTGCTATGCTCACTGCCACTCGCCAACTCGAAACCAAAGAGCCTAAATATGCTTCGCGTTTTTATTATGAATTGGGCTATGCTTTTTACAAGATGGGGCAATACGATTTGGCTTTCGAATCGTGGCAAAATGCAAATTACGGCTATTTTAAAAACTTGATTGCAAGGTTTGACCCCAAAAATTATTTTGCTACTGCCCAATCTTATTACAAGGTTTATGATTTTGCCCAAGCAAAAGAATATTTGCAGCTGACCCTCAAAATGCAGCACAATTACTCACAGGCACACCTGATGATGGCTGAAATTTCTAAAAAAGAAACCAACCGCCATGATGCTGCCTTAGTCCACTATTTGGAGGCTGTAAAAAATGAAACCAATATCAACAACCAATACGAAATGTATAAGGCTATCACCACCAGCCAAATGGACGCAGGCAAATTTGGTGATGCCATTGCCTACTCAAAAGACGCATTGAAAATAAAACCGACCGACTACCAAATGATGTTTGTCCAAGCTATGGCTAATTACAGGTTAAAAAATTACCAAGAGGCTATCAACCTATTGGAAATTATCACCGCAGCAGCAGGGTTGGACTTTGAAACCAGAGCTTTGTATCACTTCGGATTGGCAACAGTCCGAAAATCTATGAACCAATTAGACAAGGCTAAAGAGGCTTTCAAAAAAGCTGACTACGGCAGTTTTTCTCGTGCTGCCCAGATGGAACTCGACAAACTAAATCCCAAAAAAGCCGAAGAAGAAAAATCGCAAGTCGACGAGCAGTTTGATTTGGGAGGAAATCCTGAAACTACGGCTACAGCAGGGAATTAGATTAAATGCACCTCTTTTTTGGTGCTTTTCGGTTTCTCTCTTGTGCTTTCGGTTTCTCAAAACCGAAACAGGCGAATACAAGAAGGTCTTGATAGAAATTCAGAAGGCAAAAAATTCGATTGATTTGATACGTTTTCGCAATTATTTGGCAGAACAATACAAAAAAGAGGACAAAATATTTTCTCACGACTTGGACATAGAAGAGTTGAAAATGATAACAGACCTCTTACACTACATAGGCACAGACCCCAAAGAACGTAAGAAAATAGAGGTGGAACAGGAGGCTCACCTTTGAGTCTAACCTTAGCTATCAGTAGTTTTTTATAGACAATTAATTTGCAATGCTTTCCACCTATTTAACCAACTTTTCATGTTTCAATATCTTTCTCTTTTATATCTGTTGTTGCTAACAAGCCAACAAATTTTGGCACAAACCAAAAAACAACCTGTAACTTCCAAAATTGAGAAAGTTACAGTGTTTATAGAAGGTGCGCAAGTGCTTCGCAAAGCAAAAACAGCTTTGCCACAAGGCAAAACCGAATTGGTTTTTGCGGGAATTTCGCCTAACATAGACAAGCAAAGTGTGCAGGTAAAAGGCGAAGGTGATTTTACAATTTTATCTGTTGTCCACCAAAATAACTACCTCAACGAACAACAACGGCGAGAGGAAACCGAAGTTTTGGTGAAACAAAACGCAACCTTTGCCCAAAAACTAATTTTTGAACGGAGTATGTTGGAGGTTTATACCAATGAGGAAAATATGCTGGCAAAAAATATGCAAATTGGCGGGGCAAATACAGGCATTAAAACAGCAGATTTGAAAGAAGCTGTTGATTTTCAACGCAATAGATTGACTGAAAACTTGTTGAAACAGAATGAGATTGAGCAAAATATCAAGAAATTAGACAGCCTTGTCCTCAAAAATAACCAACAACTCAAAGCCCTGAACCAAAGCAGAAATTTTGCAACCAGCGAAGTTTTGGTAACAGTATTGGCAAAAGAACCTGTTAATTCAGCCAATTTTGAGGTGAGTTATTTGGTGCAGCAAGCAGGTTGGTTTGCTACCTACGATTTGCGAGTGAAAGACATCAGCAATCCCATAGACTTGGCTTTTAAGGCAAATATTTTTCAGTCGTCTGGCGAAGATTGGAAAGAAGTGAAATTGGTAGTTTCTAATGGCAACCCAAATGAAAGCAATGTAGCACCACAACTCCAAACTTGGCACTTGCGGTTTGGCGACAATTATTGGAGCAGAGGAACAACAAATATAAATGTACTTGGAGGTTTGCAAGGCAATGAAATCAGGGGAAAAGTTACGAGCAAAGATGATGGCACACCACTACCGGGGGTTACTGTTATGGTGAAAGGTACAACCATTGGTACGCAAACAGATGTAGAGGGAGTTTATGTATTGAAAGTACCAAATGGTGCAGGAACTTTGGTATTTAGTTTTATTGGTATGGAAACAGAAGAAAAACCTATCAATACGAACAAAATTGATTTAGCATTGAAAGCAGATGCTGCACAACTAAGTGAAATAGTCGTAACGGCATATGGTACAACACGTGGAGGTGATGACAATGATGTCGAGTTTTACAAAAAGAAAGAATCAAAAAAGAAAGCCTCCAAACCTTTGGAAATCAAAGAAAGTTATCAACCTACGACTATCAACTTTGAGATAGCCACGCCTTATACGATTGCCAGCGACAGAAAAATTTATACAGTAGATGTGAAATCGCAGACCGTAGAGGCTTTTTATGATTACATTGCTGTTCCCAAATTAGAAAAAAGTGCTTTTCTCATTGCCCAAATCAAGGATTGGCAGGAATTGAATTTATTAGAGGGCGAAGTCAATCTGTTTTTTGAAGGGGCATTTTTGGGCAAATCTATTTTGGATTTCAAAAACGCAGGAGATACTTTGTCTATTTCTTTGGGCAAGGACAAGGGCATTGTGGTAGAGAGGAAAAAACTCAAAGAGTTTAGTAAAAAACAGTTTTTGAGTAGCAACAAAACCGACAGCCGAGCCTACGAGATTAGTATTCGCAACAACAAACAGCAAGCTATTTTAATTACTGTGCAAGACCAATTTCCTCTTTCTACCAATAAGCAAATTGAGGTTCTAGACCAAGAAGCAAAAGAGGCAAGCATTGAAACCGAAACCCAAAAATTGACGTGGAAATATACCTTGCCCGCCAAGCAGGAGAAAAAACATTTGATTAAATACAGTGTGAAATATCCGAAAGAGGAGGTTGTGGTGTTGGATTGATAGTGTTATAGTTCGTAAGGAGGTAAAAAAGCCGAAAAAGGCTTTTTTACCTCCTTACGAACCGCAGATTCAACTTTGAAATGCAATTTTATTTTTGGTTAAATTTTGTATTGGACTGTCAAATTTTAGTGTTTTTCTTGGTCTATTATTCAATTTATTTTGTATCTCAGCAATATTTTCAGTAGCAAAATTGCTAAAATCCGACTTTTTTGGAATATACTGACGTATTAAACCATTTGTATTTTCACGGTTCGCCGTTGCGATTAAGTCCTCGTTCCCACGAATGATAGGGGTTGGCAAAATAAATTTTTACGCCTATTTCGTTTGTAATTTCTTGATGATTTGTAAAGTGGAGTGCCACCCCAGTCTTTGCCATTATCAAAAGTAATAGTTTCACAGGGCATCCCTGTTCTTTTGAAGAAATTTACGACCGCATTTTCGACATTTTTTGCAGTTTTTCCATCTAATTTCTCAATGTAAGTAAATCGTGATTTTTGTTCAACTAATGTTAGAATTGCTCCCTGATGGTTAGCTCCAATTATGGTGTCTCCCTCCCAGTCTCCATATCTTTCCCTTGTCTCAACTATTGCTGGTCTCTCAGCTATCATCACTTTATTTGGTATTATCCCTCTTTTTTCTTTGGTTAGCAACCTTTTTTTACGATATTTCCTCTTTTGTCTTAAATTTTCATAGAGTTTACCTCCATTTTTCTTATCCTGATAAATATATTGATAAATCCACTCATGACTCATTACGGCAATATTTTCTTTTTTCAAAACACCTACAATTTGCTCTGGACTGTATTGTTTTTCAAGTAAGTTTTTAATGTAAATCTCAATATTTTCATTAAATTTGTACTGTTTTTTGTCTTTCCTTCGTTGTAGGGCTAAATTATGAGCAACCTCCGCATCGTACAAAGTATCACTTTTTTTGTTACGTTTTTTTTCCTTAGAAGCGGAGTGCCGCCCAATCGCACTTTCACTAGTCCCAACTTGTCGAGCTATTTCTTTTTGTGATAAATCTGTTGCAAAAAGTGCAGCAATTTCATATCTTTGTTTTAAGGTTAAGTGTGCCATTGTTTTTATTTTAGTTTTTTATTTTGCAATTCAAAAATAAACATAAAATATGACATCACTTAACCTATTTTAATTTTTCCTAAATTTCGTTTCAAACTTGATTCCAAGAGTTGAATCTGCGAATTAAGAACTTACAACCACTAATAGGCAGCACGCAAATCTCGTATCTGCACATCTGTATAACCGTATTGTTTCAACGTATTGACAGCTTGCTGGGCTTGAGCTTTGGTAATATAGTTACCAACCATTACTACCCATTTTATATCTCTTGGTCCGTATTGGTCCATCATAATATAAAGGTCGTAGCCATGTCCGTTGCCTATGTTTTTCTTTTTGATTTCCTCGCAAATTTCTTTTGCTCCGCCGTCATCATCAAATTTGCCTACAATCACACTGTATTTATTTTTTTCTACTTTTACTCCCTCTATATTAAAAATTCCATTGTCTTTGGGATTAAAAGCTACGTAATCAGGATAATAATCTTTCACTTTTTGCTCCATACCTGTTGAGTCTTTTAGAGGCATCATCCAGTCGCATTGCAACACACTAAAATTATCCATATTTTCATCAGAAGTTCCGTAAATGTAGTGTGGGAAACCTTTGCTATTTACCATTTCTTTTGCCACATTTCCTTTGATGCTGTATGCTTTTACCATATAGGCATTACCTGTAGTTTTTTGTTTAAATCCTTCGGGCTTGCGGTTGATAACTGTAACAAAGTCCATTTCTCCGTCGAAATTAAAATCTCCAAAAGCATCTTCGCCTATGTGAATGGAAGGAAACGAAACTTGGGTAATTTTTTTTGTGTCTGTAATATCAAACAGATTGTAGCATTTGTATTTGCTTTCTGTATTTTGCTCACGCAAGGTAAACGCACACAAATAATTTCGTTTGAGGTAAGTAAATTCATAAATATCTGCAATCATAGATACACTTTGCTTAAAAACCTTGTCAGGGTCGCAAAAGAAGTAAAAATGTTGTCCATTGAGGTACAAACCAGTTGGGTTGGGGTTAAATACGTTATCGTATTGGTCGCCTTCCACAAAATAGAGCAAAATCTCGATAGAGCCGCCAGCATAAGTTGTAACCGAAGTATCCCCCCAATTTTTTGGAATAGGGGCAATGGCAGGGGTTTTGGTTTTTGTTACACCTTCTTGTGTCAATTTTTTAAATGTATATTGGGCTGAGGCTTGGGGCAACAACGCCAGCATAGCACACAGTACCAAAAGAATAGTAAATATAGCTTTCATAAGATTACAGTTTTTCTATATACAAAATTAGCAAAAAGTGTGCATATTTTTCAATACTTTTTGCTATTAATTGTTAAGCAAATCTAAATAATTTGTTAAACACAAAAATTATATCAAAAAATATGCAATAACAGCATTACTATTTTGTATTTTGTCATTATATCGAACTACTTTGCTTGACAATAATTTTGATATGCAATTTCGGCTTCTTTTACTTGCAACGCCACAGCTTTTTTCAGGTGTTCGCAACTTTCTTCGGTTGCTTTGCCTGTTGCCTGCTTGATTTCTGCCAATGCTAAGGCAAGGTGAGCTTTGCCAAAATCGGGGTTAGCACCTACGCAATGGTGGAGGTCGTCTATGGCTTTGTCCCAATTTTCTAAGTTGGCGTGAACTTGCCCCCTGTTAAACAAGGCTTTATTGTCCGCAGGATTCAGTGAAAGAGCTTTATTGAGTGCTGCCAATGCCTCTTTTTTGCGGTTCATCATAGCCAAAACAGCCCCTCTGTTGGTGTGCAGGTCTGCAATGTTTTCGTTTAAAGTCAAAGCCTTGTCATAATCTTGCAAGGCATCTGCCCATTGTTGCGTCTGTTGATAGACATTGCCCCGATTATAAAAATATTTGTAATTTTCACTGTCTATTTTAATAGCCTTATTAAAATCTGCAAGGGCTTTTTCGGCATTGCCCGTATTGAGGTGAGCCACCCCACGCAGGTTAAAACCATCAGCCAATTTATCATCTGTTGCCAATACCTCGTTGAGTTGCTTGATAACAGCCGTATAATTGCCTTGTTCGAGTAGCAATTTATTGTCTGCCAATATTTTTTCGTGGTTTTGGCAACTACTCAAAGAAAAGCAAAGCAAACAGCAAAGTATCAGTATTGATTTGGAAATAATCATGGTCATAAGATTAAATTGAATGGAAGTTGCATAGCGTGGGCTGAAGCCCACACTACGCAACTTAGGTTAACTACTTTGTTTTCATTTCGGATAACACAAATAATACTTCTTTACCACCTTGCTCATTGCTTTCACATTGGGCAGGTCGGCGGCTTGCACGATGTCTATAATGTCGCCATTTTTTTTGAGAATATTTATCTTTTGCGACCCCGCCAAATAGGCAGCATTGGTAAGTGCGCCATACAACACAAAGTATTTGGTTTCTTCGGGGCTTAGTCCCAAATTTTGTTGCGTTTGCAACCTTATTTGGTTGATTTCCGCCAAATCGTATTTGTCATTTTCTATTCTTGCCTTAAAAAGTTGGCGTTTGAGTAGTCGGTTACTAAGCAAGGCAAGCACTTTATCGGGGTGCGTAGCCCATAGTTTGATACTTCCCCAAATATCGTAGTCGTCTAACTGAATAAAATGTTCTAAGGCTGTTGTTTGGGAGTTGGGAGGGGCAACCAAAAAATCGTCTATGCCAATAGTATTTTCCAAAAAGAAGGACAAAGCAGGTGTGGCGGGCAAGCTATATCCATATTGCAACAAGTGTTTTGCCCTTCTAATCAAAGTAATTAGCATTTGTTCTACGGCAACAGCTGTTTTGTGCATATACACCTGCCAATACATCAGGCGGCGTGCATTCAAAAAACTTTCTATGCTGTACAGTGCTTTTTCCTCTACCACAATTTCGTCATTTCGGAGTTCGAGCATACGTATCATTCTGTCTGCCCCAATGTTGCCTTCTACTACACCTGAAAAATAGCTATCTCTTTGCAAATAATCCAACCTGTCCATATCTAATTGGCTCGAAACCAACTGGTGCAAAAAACGGCGTGGATATTGGTTGCTAAAAATTTCAATGGCTGTTTGAAGTTGGTTGCCAAAAAGTTGGTTGAGGTATTGCATGAGCCACAACGATACTTTTTCGTGGCGAATATTGTCTAAAATACTGTGTTCTAAGGCGTGAGAAAATGGACTATGCCCTACATCATGCAGCAAAATGGCAAGCAAAGCTCCTTCGTATTCTTGTTCAGAAATTGCGTGTCCCTTGTTTCGTAGCGTATCTAAGGCTATGCTCATCAGGTGCATAGCCCCCAAAGCATGGTGAAAACGGGTGTGCGAAGCCCCAGGATACACCAACTCTGTCAATCCCAACTGCTTGATACGCCGCAGTCGTTGGAAAACAGGGTGATTGATAACCTCCAATATCAATTCGCTGGGCAGGGAGATAAAGCCATGCACAGGGTCGTTGATTATTTTTTTCTTACTTTGCATTTGGTTGTTTTTTACTTCTTAAATTTATTCAGGCTTTTAGCACTAACAGTTCTCTAAGAACTGTTAATGCTGAACATAATAAGATGTGGCACTACCACTTTTTACAATAGAATGTAAGCAAAATTATAATTTTTATTTGGTTTTGAGTAAAATAGTTTCAAAATAAATCAAGCACACTGATAACACAGATTATACGGATTTTTACAGATAAAAAAACCTGTGTTTTATCTGTAAAATCTGCGTAATCTGTGTGCTAAAATTTAATTATTTTTCAAATAAACAAAAACAGTATCAATTAAAAAAAAGTTTACATTTTATACCTAATTACAATAATTTTACTCAAAATATTAGTATATTTACCTAAAATTTTACAAAAAATAAAAATAATTTTGCTTTAAAATATCAAAACATTACCTACTTTTGCAAAATATTTTACTTTTAAACCTAAAACAAACCCAATATGAAAACCTTAAAAACCATAGCCATAGCTGCCCTGCTGTGTAGCTATGCCCTAAGCTGCCAACAGGCAACACCTGAGCCTACTGCTGCTGGCTCTGCCGTACAGCCTACGCCACCTGCCACACCCGACAAGTGTGCCAATATCAAAAATCCTCTGGAGGAAATACAGTGGCTGAAAGATAATATTAATTACTTCAAAACTTATCGCACCTCGTGTCGTGTGATACAATACACCTACAAAAATAAACCTATTTATTATGTAGAAAAAACTGCAGATGGCTGTAGGTGGTTTGCAAATTGTGATTTGTCGATAAGAGTTTCAGGCGGTAATTGCGGAGTATATGGTGGAAGTTTAGAGGATGCGCGGCTATATGAAGATATAGAAAAAAATGCAGTAACTCCCGTTATCTTATTTGAACAAAAATAACCTTTTTTGGCTACAAATTCATTGAGTTTGTAGCCTTTCCACAAAAATCTTTTTAATCCAAACTTATGAAAAAAATATTTCTTTTCGTTGTCCTCTTTTTGGGGATTACTTGCTTTAGCTTTGCCCAACAATTGAGCAATGCCAATAAAAATGCACTTGGTTCTGTGCTGTATGCAGATTTATCTGTAGCTAAAAACACAACGCCTGATGTTATTTTCCATAACATCTTGAAAATTAATACCAACAACAGTTTTACCTTGTTGCGTACTTTTCAAGACAATGCGGGCTATACACACGAAACCTATCAGCAGTTTTATAAGGGTGTAAAAAATAAAATATTTTATATTTTCATCTAATTGTAATAATTTAATTTAAAATAATACCATTTTATTTAAAATTTTACAAAAAATAAAAATAAAAATAAAAATAAAAATAAAAATAATTTTGCTTTAAAATATCAAAAATCCTATTTACCTTTGCAAAAAATTTATTACTTACAATTATTTCTTACTTTTTTTTAAATCTAAACAAACCCAATATGAAAACCTTAAAAACCATAGCCATAGCTGCCCTGCTGTGTAGCTATGCCCTAAGCTGCCAACAGGCTACGCCTGAGCCTACTGCTGCAGCTACTAATCAAGTGTCAGTAAAACCACCAACAGACCCTGCTACGCCCACACTTGCCTGTGAGAGTGTGAAAAATCCAGCCGAAGAAATAGGCTGGATAAAGAAAATGATAGCAGAGGCAAAAGAACAAAACAAAAGATGTTTGATAGTTCAGTATGATTACAAAAATAGAAAAGTATATAGCTTTCTAAATAACCCTGGTAGAGTCATTTTTTACTGTGATGGGACACTACTTGCACATAATTTAGGTTTAGCCGGTACTGCAAATTTAGAAGAAGTTGTTGCCAATTTAACTAATCCTGTTGTTATCGTAGATTTTAATTAGTCTTTCTTTTTTTAACTACTGTAAGTTGTAGAGAACACTTACAGTAGTTTTCTAAATATTTCACTTTTATTTTCAAAACTTATGAAATTTATTTATCTGCAAGCAAGCTTTTTGCTTGCCCTCTTTGCTGTGTGTTTACAAAATGCCACAGCCCAAACTTTGGTTGCTGTTCACCAGTACAAAAACATCATTCAACGTGCCGACTTGGTCGGTACACCACTTGGCAGTACCCAAAGTGAGTATGTTTTTCGCCAGTTGCTGCACATTCCCAGCAGTGTTTCATTGGTACAATACCACACTGAAACCGATACTGATGGCAATACACATAGTCGTTACCAGCAATATTACAAAGGTATTTTGGTAGAGGGTGGCGAATATATTTTGCATAGCAACAAACAAGGCACTCTTTACGCTGTCAATGGTACATATCTACCCATAGTTGATTTTGCCGTAGAGCAAAAACTAAACTCAACAGCAGCTATTCAGGCAGCCATGCAAGCCATAGGGGCAAAGGAATATGCTTGGCAGAATCTAACTACCGAAAAACTGTTTAAACAGTTGAAGAAAGACGAAAAAGCTACTTATTTCCCTAATCCTTTGTTGAGTATAGTAGCTACAAAAGAAAAAGATACTACCACGTACCAGTTGGGCTACACCATGTACATTCGTGCTACAAACCCCGACATAGCCATGCAAGTTACCATAGATGCCCAAACAGGCAAACTCCTGCGAACAGTCAATAGCAGTTGCCAAGTTAACAATACAGCAAATACCTTGTATAATGGGAATAATGTACCGCTAAAAACTTCGTTAGCACCTAATACAACAGATGAATACATCTTGCATGACCAAGACAATAACATACGCACCCTCAATGGAGGTGGTGGTACATTGCCATCAGGTACTGAATACAGCAATTACGGAACTAACAACTGGTGGGCAGCAAAACCAGAGCATGATGCCCACTTTGGGGCTACCAAAACCGTAGAGTATTGGAAAAATACACATTTCCGCAATAGCTATGATGGCAGCTACAATACAGAGTTAGTACAGTTGGCTAATGCAAAATCATTTGTAAAAATAAATGGTGTTTTAGTACCTACACATGACAATGCAAGTTGGAGTCAAGCAGAAAAAGTAGTTCGTTATGGTAATGGGGGAACTACTTTTAAGCCCACAACCAGTTTAGATTTTGTAGCCCACGAAATTGGTCATGCCTACAGTTTTGGCTTGCGTTTGGGTTATTTGTCAAACAATACTTTAGTTACAGATGAATATGCCGAAGTTTGGGACTTGCACGAGGGATTTAGTGATATTTGGGCTATGTGTGTCGATAGAGACGATTGGACAATGGGTGAGCAAGTAATGAAAGAAAACTTTGGTTGTCTGCGTTCTATAGAAAAACCAAATATAGTAGGCAATGCTTCGCTCAAAAAAGGTATGGATACTTACAAAATCCCTCAAAAAATAACAGATTTTTTTAATACCTCATCCTATAGTGACCCACACACAAGAGGTTTATTACTTGCTCATTGGTTTTATATCTTGTGTGAGGGTAAAACAGGAATCAATGAGGTCAATAATTTCTATTCAGTGCAAGGATTGGGTAGAGAATATGCAGAGAAAATAGCATATCGTATGTACAACCACCTGCCTTACAATGCCCAGTGGAAAGACATAGCCCCTGCTGCTTTGGCTGCTGCCAAAGAAATGCATGGCGAATGTTCTGTCCAATACGCCACTGTCCACAATGCCCTGTATGCAGTCAATCTTTTGACAGTTGGCGGTTTGCCCAATCTGCCTAAAACTGTTCCTACAGTTTCTTACACTGCACCCAGCACTTTGCTCTGCCACACAGAAGAAACCACAGCTGCTATCACTTATGGTTATACGCCTGCCTCACAAGTTACTTACGAATGGCGGATTTTAGACGAAGGCAGAGGGCTGTTTTTCACAGACGGCAACGGTGCTGATTGGGGTACTAATAGCGGAGGCAATGCTGTTCGCCTAAAATTTATAGAAATAGGTGGCGGCGACCTCACAGTCAATTACTATGCAAGGGTGCAGGTCATAGCCTATTGCGGAGCCACACCTGCTGAAAGAAAAGTAGTAGCTACACAAACTTTTTTTATTTGGCTCGGCAGACCCAATCCTATCAAAGTGTTGCAGCCCAATTTCACAGAATTGTGTGTAGGGCGTATTTATGGCGTGCAGGTGCAAGGCGGCGAGGGCAGAACCGAAACAGTTTGGGTAAACGAAACCCCCAATGTCTTGCAAAAAGTAAGCGAAGAATATCATGCAGCTTTTTACAGAATCATTGGCTACGGCACAGCAAAGGTAAGCGTGGCAGCCAAAAATCGTTGTTTTGCAGGTGGTGTGCCAGCACCTTTTTCAGCCCCTGTTTTGTATGAGTGTTTGCCCGATGACAGACCTTGCCCACCGAGAGTAATATGTCCATCTCCTTTGCGTTTTGTGTTGGCTCCCAACCCCGCCTCCAGCACAGTCCGTATCAAAAATAGCAATCAACAGGAAAACCAAACCACCAACTTTGTGTGGAGAATTTACAATCCGTTGGGAATCTTGCTGAAAAACGAGGAGGCAACCAACGAGGCAATTATAGACGTAACGCAGTGGGCAGATGGCATTTATACGGTCTTGGTAGAAACCGAGCAGGGCGTACAACCCCTGAAATTAGTAGTGCAGAAAGGTGTAGTGGCTAATTAGTATAACAACATACAGCTAAAACTTATAAGGTTTTAAAAACCTTATAAGTTTTTGGACAAGTTCATTTTACCAAAAAGTAAAGAATTACAGCTTACTCCATTTCAGGAATTTCGCCTTCCACTATCAATTTTCCTTCGGTAGCAGCCTTTATTTCCTCTACAGATACGCCTTTTGCCCTTTCCAACAGCCTAAAACCTCCTTCGGGCAATACGTCTAAGACTGCCAATTCGGTTACAATTTTTTTCACGCAACCCAAACCTGTGATGGGTAAGCTGCATTTTTTCAACAATTTTGATTGCCCATCTTTGCTGCGGTGTTGCATAGCCACAATGATATTTTTGGCAGAAGCCACCAAATCCATAGCCCCGCCCATTCCTTTTACCATTTTGTTGGGTACTTTCCAGTTGGCAATGTCGCCATTTTCAGAAACCTCCATTGCCCCCAAAATGGTGAGGTCTATGTGTCCGCCGCGTATCATAGCAAAACTATCTGCCGAACTAAACAAACTCGACCCTTTGAGCATGGTGATGGTTTGCTTGCCCGCATTGATAAGGTCGGCATCTACGGCTTCCTCCGTAGGGAAGGGACCTATGCCAAGCAACCCATTTTCAGATTGCAAGACCACATTCATACCTTGTGGAATATAATTGGCTACCAACGTGGGAATACCAATACCCAAATTGACATAGTAACCGTCTTTTACTTCTTTTGCAATTCGTTTTGCAATTCCATTTTTGTCTAACATGGCTAAGGTTTGGTTTGCTTGGTGTTAAAGATGACATCTTTCGAATTGTCGTACCATTAAAAAATGTCATCTTTAACACATATATTTTATATTTTCAAAAGTCTTGTTATTTGCAAATTTTAATGTAAAATGCAAAGAATTTGCAAACCTACAATTTTATAGTCGGTGCTGTCCCCCCGCAAGGGTTTCAAACCCTTGTGGGGGAGGTTTCAACGTGCTTTCGGTTGCTACAACCGAAAGCACGTTGGGGTTGTAGCAACCCCCAGCACATTCAGCGTAGCTGGAGCTACGCACTACATTAGGTACGCAATATTGACAAAATTTTACTAAAATCATTACAGCAATGCAAAAAATATTGTTTTATAGCTTTATTTTTATTTGTACCTTGTTACAAAATCAAACTTTTGCCCAGTTGAGTATCAAAAACAACCACGACAGACCCATTCAAGTTGCTATTGCGTACTTAGACGAAACAGACGAAACCAAAAAGTGGATTTCAGAGGGTTGGTTTTCAATAGAACCAGAAACCGTAGAGTTGATTAAAGAAACTGTTGCCACTCGATATTACTACCTTTATATCGTAGATGACAAAAGCAACGAATGGGGTGGCGAGGGTTTTCAACTCATGGTGGACGAAGTGAATAAGTTTACCATAACCAAAGCCGACAAAAAATATGTATCCGAAGAGGGTAAAACTTACAAAATGCACAGTTTTATGGAGATAGATACAGGAGGCACTGTAAAAGAGTTTGTTTATACCTTTGAAGGAAAGAAATAATTTTAATTGTTAATCTTACAAAAACTATTACCTTTGCAAGTATTTGTATCTGATTAGGCATGAATCCAATAGACCCCAAGAAAGACGCAAGCAACGAAGACTACGGACACGTATTCCACAACGAGGAGGAAGTGCTTGCCAATGCCAAACAGACTATCGCCACTAACGATATGCCTGTGGCAGACTTGCGTGCAGCCTATACAGATTTGACCGAAAACTACGAAAAATTGTTGTATGACATCAAATTGCTTACAAGGCTGAGTGATAAACAACAAAACAAAATTCAACAACAAAATGAGGAACTTCGCCACTCTAAACATAATTTGGAAGACATCGTAGTAGCTCGTACCAAAGACCTCAACAAAGCATACAGTGATGTGCTAAACATTAACAAAGAATTAGATAGTTTCGTTTACAGAGCCTCTCACGACATTCGGGGACCCTTAGCTACTTTTTTGGGGCTTTGCAATCTGGCAAAAATGGAGGTAGGCGAAGCAAAAGCCTTAGAATATTTGGAGATGTTGCACAGCACCGCCAAACGAATGGACGACATTCTGAACCGTCTGTTGGCTATCAACAAGATGAAAAATGTGGCTGTTCAATTTGAGAAAATAGAGATTAAGCAAATCATTAGCAAAATTGTTCAGGAAGCCCAACAGAAAGAAAGTTTTAGGAGTGTAAAAATATCTGTCAATGCTTTTGATGTATTAGATGTAGTTTCTGACCTCAATACGATGGAAATTATGCTGATGCAGATGCTCGAAAATGCCGTTGATAGTCTGTCAAGTACGCCACAAGACCGTACTCAAACAGAGTTTATTCACCTCTACCTCATCAGGCAAGAGCAATATGTGTGTTTGTTTGTAAAATATACAGGTATTGTCATTCCGCCTGAGCATTGGGAAAAAGTGTTTGAGATTTTTCATCGCACTCACCAACGGTCAGACATGACAGGGCTACGACTCTACACTGCCAAATTAGCAGCTGATAAAATCAATAGCAAAATAAGAATAGTAGAATCAAATCCTGTGCAAACAATTTTTGAGGTGCTAATTCCGCTAATCCAAGAAGTAGTACTATAATTAGTGTAGCTTGCTTAGTAGGAAATGTAACAAACACAGCTTATGCTAATTAAACTTTTTACGTTTGAAACAAAGCACAAATACAAAATCTGTTTCATATTTTAATATTTCCCACTTCTAATTTCTTTATTTACCCATAACAAACCTATATAGAACGTGAGTAAAATAGACAAGTACACAAATGCCCCTTGTGCTTCGTGAAACCACTCTGTTCTGAGCCAAG
The DNA here is from genome assembly GCA_013299115.1 of Cytophagales bacterium. Lineage (GTDB taxonomy): Bacteria > Bacteroidota > Bacteroidia > Cytophagales > Thermoflexibacteraceae > JAAFKA01. The sequence continues at coordinate 126,353 of JAAFKA010000010.1, read as the reverse complement.
TATAGGCGAATTGATTGGTGCGAATGGCTGCTAAAATTCTGGCTACATTGGCAAAAATGGTACAACCCAAACATAAGATAACCAAAGAGCCAAAAAGCAACACTCTTTGTCTAATTGCTTTGTAAACGGGTGCCAAAGCCAAAAAAGTAGCTAAGAAACTAATGATAAAAAAATTTAAACCTGCACAATATTTATCTATTGTCAATTGCAAATCAGCAAATAAAAAACCTTGTTTTTCGCTATAAACAAAAGGTTGATTGACCACCCAAGCCACTATTTTGCTCGTTGGTAGCAAAACAAATTGCAATTCTGTATGACCAGCCCAAGAATAAAAGGATTTGATTGCCACCGCAAACAAGGCAGCCACAATAAAAGTGGGAAAAGAGTTGGAAGTCATTGTGATAGATAAATAGTATTTTACAGCCCATACTTCACTTTCACCACAAACTCCCTATTATTTTCCAACACATAAAAGGCTTCGTCGCCAAAATTATAGGGGGCAAGCAGCAGCCGTTGGTTGAGCAAATTATAGACTCCAACATCTAAGGTTAAGCCCTTTGTCAATAAATTTCTGTACGAAAAATTGAGATTGAGCAAATAGGTTTCGCCTTGTTGCAAAGACTCGTTGCCCGAAGGAATTGTCCTTGCCCCATGCCCTGTGAAAGCAACTTGCGAACTGAATTGACTTGTCCATTGGTAGCTCATTTGTGCAGTAACTTTGTGGTTGGCAATGCCCAAAAATTGGTTAGGATTGTTGGGAATGATGTTGTCGGGAGTTTGGTCTTCGGGGGCTACGGCAAAAAACAGGCTTGCAAGTCCATTTTTACTGTAATTGGTGGTATAGTAGGAATAATTGCTGCGAAAGTACAACTTTTTGTATTGGTATTTTAGTTCTATTTCTGCCCCATTTGTGCCAGAACTTCCTTGATTGGCATAATCAGATACGTTGTTGTTGAAAGTATAAACAATTACATCAGAGTTCATAATATTGAAAACATTGGCGGCTATGGTTAATTTGTCTTTCCATTTGTAGCCAATTTCTACCTCCACACTCTGCGATTTTTGTGGTTCTATTCCCTCTGTGGCTATGGCTATTTCGGCTGCCAATGGATTTCGGAAGGCAAAACTATACAGGGCTTTGGCGTGAAAATTACCAAAAATTTTGGTGTAAGCAAGGCGAGGTATCAAAACGGCATTTTTGCTACTGCTGTATTTGTCTAACCTTATGCCTGCTATGAGGTTTCCAAATTTGGAATTATAGGTCATTTCGGCAAGCACGCCAAAGTTACTAACGGAGAAATTGCCCTTACCGTTGGAGAAAATTTGCTGGGGAAATTGGGCAGTCAATACATCATCAAAAAAATTAAACCCTGTGTTGATAGCCAAATTTTTGTTGGGTATGTAACGAAAAATACCACTTAGCGTATGTCTGCGGATGTCCAAATTAAACAACTTATTGGCAGTGGGGTGGTTGCTATAGTTCCAAGGCTCTTGTGAACGAAAACTATACAGCGGTGTAAAAGTGAGTTTTTTGCCCAAATGAAAAGTATTGCTAAGGGTTGCATACAATCCTTTGTAATAAACTTCGCCTGCCAAATACGCATTTTTGCTATCAAAATCTTCGTATAGCATACTGACCTTCCAATCTTTATATTGTATGCTCAAACTAACATTGGTGCTTGTAGTCATGGCACTGTCTGCATAGTTGATAAATTTTTCTGCCCCGTTTACCATTACGTTGTCTGTGGCGTTGCTTTGGCGGAGGTAGCCCCGAAAACCAGATAAGGATACATCAACCTTGTTTTGATAGCGTTGGGCTGTGGAAAAATAGATAGTATGCCGAGAAAATTTGCCATCAGAAATGCCGTTTTGGGCAGCAATGGTAGTGCCTTTGCCTTGTTCGTATTTTTTGGTGATAATGTTGATAACCGCCAAAGATGCAGCCCCGCCATATTGCAAAGAGCCTGTTCCCCTAACAATTTCTATTTTTTCTATATGGTCTAAGGGTATGCGGTTGGCAAAAAGATAAGTTCCATAAGCTACGTCATTCATCATCACGTCATTGACCATGAGCAACAAACCTGCCGAACCTGCCGAATTGCCCCTCACCACCAGCGTAATCACATTGTCTGATGTTTCTACATTAAAATCAAAACCAGCCACAATGGAAAGTAACTCACGCAAATCTCGTGCTGCGGTGTTGCGGATAGTTTCGGCAGAAATGACCGACATAATGCCCGCAGCCTCTCGCAGCAAAGCCTCTTTGAAACTTCCCGTAGAGATAACTTCCTCTTGATTGACTTCCAATTTTGTTTCCAATAATTCTTTTACATCTGCCTGCAAAATAGGTGGCAGACTGTCTTGGGCAAAATTTTGGTGGCTGCTAACTAAGGAAAGTAAAACAATAAGAAGAAGTGAAGTTTTTATCATTGGTTCAATTTTTTACGTATATTTACTAATAACTCATCATAAAATCAAACTTCTGCATATCTTCTTTCATTTCCCACACTTGTTTTACTAACCAGCAAATTTGGTTTACACAAATATACGAAAAACAAAACAAAAATATCTATCAAGTTTTTAAAACTTGGAAAGTATAAAGTGTTTTTCCTAAGAACTTCCCCTGTTAGTTTTGGTAGTTATTTTTTTTCGTAACTGTTTAGGTACTCCACTTTTTATGGGTTGGCAATGGTCACAGCCCTTGACAATCGTATAAAAAACGTGGTACGATTGTCAAGGGCTGCGACCATTGCCAACGTACCTAAACAATTATTTTTTTCTTAATTCACAAACTGTTGTGGGTCTACAATCGGCATATAAAACTTATGAAGTGGCAAACCTTGCGTTTTGGCAGCCAAAAAACCACGAACAGTAGAGTAACTAATGCTTTGTAAGACGGTATCAATGGCTTCGGGAAGTTGCCAGCCATTTGCGTTTTGTGTAATAATTTCGGGCAGTTGTGGCAAAGCAAAATCAATCTTGACTTGCAAACGTAGTGCTTCCTGCTCATTGTAAGTATAAGTTACAATGGTAAGAATATTTACAAAGTTTTGGCTTAAATCAATATTTTTTAGCAAATTAACGTGCATTTGTAGGACATCTGCATCAAAATTGGCAACATTGAGAATAGAGTTTTTATAAAAAAATTCTGTTTCCTCAATACTTGCTAAGGATATATCTACATTCATTGTACGATAGTTTTAAGCTATTTTTAGTGTTGGTGTCTTTTCTGTATTAAAACTATTGAAAGATTTATTGAAAAGGATTGTGAATTTGGTTTGCTTTTCTTTTTGCAAAACCTCAGCCAAATTTTTAAACTGCAAAACAGGAACTTTGCCAATAGCCAGAGAAAGTTCTATCAATTTTGAAAGTCTATGGTCAAAATCTCCACTCAAAACTTGCGTTACATAGCCCTTGCTTACGCCCAAATGTGCAGCTAATTGTGTACGATTAAGGTTGTGAGTTTCCATGTAGCTATGCAATTCGTTAAACAAATCCGTTTGTATGCTTGTCAGCCAGTATTCTTCTGATTGCAAAAGTTCTTCTCTTGTCATTTTTTTAGTTTTGTTTAAGCTATTTTGTTTATTTAGTTTTTAAGTTTTCCAAATACTTCTTTTTGGTTTCTCTGAAATGTGCAATGTCTTGGTCTTGTGTAGTTTTTTTGCCACCTGTAACAATTATTTTGCCTGTATTTGCCTGATGAAATAAATAAACCCTTAAATGTTTGGTTTTGATTTCATACTCCTTAATCTCTGATTTCGGATTTGGGAGTTCTTTAAATTTTTCTTGTGGCAAAGTTTTGAGTTCTACTATTTGCTGCATTAAGGCATAAATTTTTGTAATTTCTTTATCAAAACTTCCTTCTGCTTTAATTTGTGCAACAAATTCGTCAAACTCACAATTACCATCTTTCAGCAATTTATAAAATGCTTGCTTGCCAACAATAGCATCTATCTTTTGGAGTTCAAATTTAGGCATAAAGTTTAGTAATAACTAAATTTTTAAAAAATATTTCACACAAAAACTACCCAACCTTTATTCCCACCACCATCATATCATCAGTTTGGTTTTCATTGCCTGCGTCTTGCCAGTCCCTAATCGTATTTTCAACAAGAATTTGCTGGTCTGCCATAGGTTTTGCGTGAATAGACAGCAGCAACTCACGCACTTGGCGTTTCATAAAACGGCGATTAGCCTCGCCACCAAATTGGTCTTGGTAGCCATCAGAAGCCAAATAGAAACTGGTGCCACTTTGCACCGCCAAGCTGTGTTTTTTGTATCTAAACCCTTCATTTTTGCTAATTCCAATCGGCATTTTGTCGGCTTTAATTTCTTTAAGTTCTTGATTTTCAACGTAATACAAAGGTATCATTGCCCCTGCATAGCTAACGGGTATGGGCGTGGTTGCATCTTGTTGTTTGGGTTTGGCAACCGATAAAATAGCCAAATCCATACCGTCTTTCATCTTATTTTCGGAAGAAGATAGAATTTTGAGGAGCAAGGCTGGCACTTGGTTAAGGATTTCGTCTGGCTCGGTAATGTTTTGCTCCTCTATGATTTGGTTGAGCATATTGTTGCCAATCATGGTCATAAAAGCACCTGAAACACCATGTCCTGTGCAGTCGGCAGCCACCAAAATAGTTTTTTCGGGCAGTGTGGCAAACCAATAAAAATCTCCACTCACAATATCGCGAGGTTTGTAGAACACAAAACTTTCGGGAAACTCAGCCTGTATTTGGCTCAACGGTGGCAAAATAGCTTTTTGAATCCGCAACGCATAGTTGATAGAAGCCACAATGTCGCCGTTTTTCTTTTCTATAATCACTTTTTGCTCCTGCACCTGCCCCAAAGTTTCGGACAAATTATCATTCATTGCCACCAACATATCTGCATTTTGTCGCAGTTCTTCTTCGGAGGCTTGCAATTCTGCATTTTTCTCACCAATCTCTGCTTGCTGTATTCTCAATAATTTGTTTTGCTTATGGTTTCGCCACAAAGCCACTGCCACAATAGCCACAATCAAAAAAGCACCAATAATAGCCCAATATGCCAACTGTTCTCTGTTTTTGCCCTCCTTCAATTCCAAATCTTGCACTTTTCGGTTGGTTTCTAACAACTGATTTCTATTTTTTTCTAATTCCAACGCCTTTTTTTGCTCCTCTTGTTGGGCTTGTTTTTTCTCTATTTCCAGATTTTGCAGTTGCTTTTGTTGTTCCAAACGTGCAATTTCTTGGTTTTTTCTCTCTGTTTCCAGTCTTTGTTGGGCAAGTTTTAGCTGCTGTTCGGCAGTTTCTTTGGCTAATTGTTCATTTTTTAGTTTGGCTGTTTGCAAGTTTTTTTCTTGTTGCAAAAGTTGCAAAGCCTGTTCTTGCTTTTGAGCCTCCAACGCCATTTGTTTTAAGGTCAAGTTTTGCTTTTCCTTGTCCGCCATTGCCAACAACAAATCATTTTCGGTTTGTTGCGTAGCTGCCTGTGCTTTTTGGTTGTCCTCTTTTTGTTTGGCTGCTTGTGCCTCCAATAATTTGCGGTAGTCCTCCGCCAATTTAAAATTTTCTTGGGCTTGCTTAAAATCACCTTGCTGCGTATAAGCATTATTTAGCACCAAATACGCATCACTCAATGCTTTGTAGGCGTTGATAGGTTTGGCAACTTCAATAGATTTATTGGCGAGGGAAATGGCATCAAAACTCCGTTTGCGGACTAAATCATTGCCCGCAGCCAAATTGTAGGCAGTCGCAAGGTCTGTGAGATTTTTGCTTTTGCTACCCAACTCTATTGCCTTTTTGTAATAGGCATCGGCGGCAGCAAAATTGCCGAGCATAGAATACGTAACCGCCATGTTATTGACAACCGTACTATTTTCTTGGTTCTGTTGGCTAAATTTTTCAATAGCTTTGTTCAAATACAAGGCAGAGTTTTTCAAATCTCCTTGTTGGCGAAACAAATAGCCTGTGTTTTGGTAGCCCAAAGCCAAATTTTCGGTAGTTTTTTCGTCTTTTTTGTTTGGGTTGTTTGCCTCCGTTTTTTCATAAAAAGCCACCAATTTTTGGGAATATTCCGTAGCTGCTGTATATTTTTTTTGTGCCGAACAAAGGCTGACTAAATTAGACAAAGCCAAAACTTCGGTGTTTGTGTCTTTATTTTGTTGGGCTATTGGCAACAAGTCCGCATAATGTTTTTCGGCATTGGCATAATCTTTTTGCAAAGCATAGCAAACAGCCATTTCCTTTGTCCATTCGGTTTGGCGGACAGAGTTTTGGTAAACAGGTTGTGCTTTTTGCAAATGTACTAAACTTTGGCTATACGCCTTTTGATTTTTGTAGATATTGGCAAGCAAAAAATGCAATTCAGCAACTTTTTTATCATTTTCAGGTGATTTGCTCAAACTTTCGGCACTTTTTAAGGCAGTCAAAGTGTGTGGCAAGGCAGCAGCATAATCTTTTTGCTGCACATAAAACGCTGCTAATTGGTTGGCAATGTTTACAATTTGGCTCGTGTTGCCCTGTTGTTCAGCCTCCGCTAAGGATTGTTTCCAAAGGGCAGTATTATTTTGTTGGGCGTGGCTCATCTGCATTGCCAAAAAGCAAAAACAGAGGAGGAGAAAATATGGTAGAGTGTTTTTCATGCTATGTTTTCATTTTGCTTCACTATTTTCTTCATAAACCTCCTCATAAATCCCCAGAATAAAATCTATTTCTGGTTGTGGGAGCAAAGAAATAGCCAAAAACTCTTTGAAATGTGTATAGAAATACCAACGATACAACCGAAAAGATTTTTCAGGGTTGTGTAAATCTCTATATAATTTTTCAATAATTTTTTTGATTAAACCCTGTTTAGCAACAACATCAGACAAATTTAGTGCTGCAATTAGGGCATCTGTATAGTAATCAAAAACTTGGTCTTTTCTGTTAAATCTCAAAGTTTCGTTAGCCCGTAGCCAACAAATTTCTATGGTCATTTCCCCTCTGCCTGCTGTGTCTGTCCCAAAAATATTACCTTTGTCATCAAAACGAAAGAAGTTTTTAGGTTCGTCAATTTCGGGGTGTAACAAATAGGGTTTTTCTATTTCGTTCAGAGCAATAGCATTGTTATCAACAGTTGGCTTAAAAATCCGTTTGCTTTCGTTCAACAATGGAAATTTTACATCTTTGCCTCGCCCTATTCCGTTGCAACTTGCACACGAAGGCACTAAATTACTCCAATCATAACATAACCAATAATAACCTTTGTGAGTTTCTACTTTTTTCCATTTCAAAGCACTATTTTTAGTCATTAAGCCCTTTTTCGGTCTATAATGCTCTATCTGTGGGTTAAATTCGGGGCTTTCACAATACGCACATTTATTGCGATACAAGTCTTTTAGGGCTTGTTGCACATCTCCAAAACCATCTGAGTTTGTATTATTCTTGATACCTTTGTAAATCTTGTCATTGATAGCTTCCCCATTACCTGCTGCAAGAATAATTATCAAATTATGCTTGCAATCAGCATCTTGCAAACTATTCGGAATAACTTTTAAGTCTTTTTCTACTTTTACCATAGCCTAAGAATTTACAAATTTTTCTAATCTTTTTCGCAAAAAATCATTGAGTTTTACCTCATCATATAAATCTTCTGTTCTTATGTTGTCTTCGGGTTTGTGATTTTTCGGATAAATGGTATTAAATTCAAACAAAGGCGAAGACAAAATCGTATTTGGCGTAAGATTAAAAATATCTATGTGGTCAAGGTTGCTAACCATTGTGCCATCTTTTGCATTTCTTGTTACGTTGATAAATACAGAATTGCGAACTGCACCCAACAAAGGAATAGGGCTGTGGGTAGATACAATAAATTGAATATGTGGAAAAATTGTTGATAGCAAGGTCGGTAATTGCATCTGCAAATTAGGGTGTAAATGCAAATCCAATTCATCTATAATAACAATACCTTCAAACTTTGCTGGATTATTTGTTTTTGTTTGCTCAAAAAACCGAATAATCATATCGCCAACAATGCTGATAATAGACTTGAAACCCGATGCCAACTGTGCAAAATAAACAGGTGGATAAGTTTTTCCATTTTCGTCTTGTTCTGTATATTTTACTTTGTCTTTATTGTTTATATCTATTGTAATTTCTGCAATATTTGGTAGTAATTTTTTTAATACCGCCACCACATTGTCATATTTTTCTTTAAATTCATTGCTAATTTCCCGTTTCAAATACCATTTGGCTAATTCTAATTCTATACTTTTTAAGTAGCCTCTGGTTCTGAACAAGCTATAGGTAGGACTATTTAATGCCTCTTCGTCATTGTCATAGGGGGCTATGTCTTGGCGAGAAGAACCATAAGCAGCCATCGCCACCAAAGGCTTTGTAGAAGTTGTTAGTTTGCTTGTTTCGGTTGTAGCTGTTTTATGCAAGGTGCTAATAATCTCTATACTCCGTTTTTTGGCAAAGGAATAGGTATGATTTTCATAGCCCATTAGACCCAAAGCTATTGCTTGCAAAAGGTTGGTTTTCCCCTTGCCATTTTCTCCTGTCATAAAAATCCACTGATTATTGGCTGGAATATTTAGGATAGCAGTTTCTTTGATGCTCTGAAATTTTTTTATAGAAATACTTTTTAGTTGCATAATACTAATTTTCAAACGGCAAGATAAATAAAAGTAGTGAAAATCCTATTGCAATAGCTCATTCATAGATAAAATCTACCCTACAACCCATACCTCAACTTCATAATAAACTCCCTTTTGGGGTCTAAAACATAATAGGTTTCATCACCTGTTGAATAAGCTGCTACTATGCTGCGTTGGTCGAGCAAATTATATACCCCCGCCTCTACGGTTAGCCCTTTGATAAAAAAATTTCTGTATGAAAGGTTAAGATTTAAAACCGTTGTTGTGGGCAGTTCCAAAAATTCATATTGCGAGGCGGTGGTTCTTGTGCCATGCACAATGGCAGTGCCTTGTGTAGAAAAATTGTTTGTCCACCGATAGCCTATTTGGGCAGTAACCTTGTGGTTTGGAAAACCCAAAAATTGCTGGTCGTTAGTTGGCACAATAATCTCTTTGGTCTGTTCGGCAAGTGGCACACCAAAAAACAAGTTTGCCAACCCCGCTTGGCTGTAATTGGTGGCATAATAGGCATAGTTACCCCTAAAAAACAGCTTTTTGTGTTGGTACTTAAGTTCCAATTCCACACCATTTGTCCCCGTAGAGCCTTGATTTTTATAGTCCGATTGTTGGTTATCAAATGTAAAGACAATAATATCAGAAATAATAATATTGAACAAATTGGCAGTCAAAGTTAGTCTATCTTTCCATTTGTAGCCCACTTCAACCTCTGCACTTTGCGATTTTTGCGGTTCTAAGGCTTTTGTTGCATAACCTGCTTCGGCGGGTGAGGGGTTTCTAAACGCAAAACTATACAAGGCTTTGGCGTGAAAATTACCAAAAATTTTGGTGTAAGCAAAACGAGGGATAAAAACAGGCGAAGTAGCACTGCTGTATTTGTCTAACCTTGCACCAACAATGAGGTTACCATATTTGGAATTATAGACCAATTCACTCAATAAGGCTATGTCATTGAGGTTTGCTCTGCCTGTGCCATTAGAAAAGACAAGCAAAGAACTTTTGCCTTGCAGGTCGTCTCCAAAAAAACTTAGCCCTGCTATCATGTTAAAGTGTGGGTGAGGTGCATAGCGAAAAATAGCATTGGCGGTGTGCCTAACTGCATATATATTGTAATAAGCACCTATTGCAATGTTATTATAGTTCCAAGGTTCTTGTACCCGCAAGGCGTAGGAGGGCGTAAAAGTAAGTTTTTTTCCTAATTGAAACGTATTTTCTATGGTTGCAAATACGCCTTTGAAATAAGGATTGCCATCACCATAATAAGTTTTATTTTCAAATTCGTCATACATTATATTGATTTTCAGGGCATTGTATTTCAGTCCCAAACTAATATTGGTGCTGGTATTCATAGCAGAATCTCGGTAGCTGATAGTTCTGTCTATTCCACCAATAGTTAATTTATCTATGGAATTACTTTGGCGGTTGTAGCCACGCGAAGCAGCCAACGAAATTTCCACCTTGTTGTTATAGCGTTGGGCAGTAGAAAAATAGAAATTACTCCTCGACAAAGCTCCTTCCGATACGCCCGACTGTACGGAGGCAGTAGTCCCAATGCCTTGTTCATACTTTTTGGTTATCACATTGATTACACCCAAAGCCGCCGAACCGCCATAGCGTACAGAGCCTGCTCCTCTAATAATTTCTATTCTCTCTATGTGGTCTAAGGAAATACGATTGGCGAAAAGATAGGTATTATAAGCAACTTCGTTCATCATTATGTCGTCAATCATCAGCAGTATCCCACCCGAAGCAGCCCCATTGCCTCGCATAATGCCCGAAATAGTGCCTTCGGAGGGTTCTGTCCCAAAATCAAAACCCGCCACCGTTTGCAATAGTTCTCGCAAATCACGGACTGCCAAATTGCGGATAGTTTCGGCATTGATAACCGACATTATCCCCGCTGCTTCTCGCAACAAAGTTTCTTTGGAACTCCCCGTAGAGATAACTTCCTCTTGATTGACTTCCACTTTTGCCTCCAACAGTTCTTTTACATCAGGCTGTAAAACGGTGGGTAAAGTGTCTTGGGCAAGACCAAAATAGGACGTAAAAAATAGCAAGAAAGCAAATAGGAATAAGTTTTTTGGCATACAAGCAAATTTAGGCAAACAAGTTAATTATTTTATATTTGCAATCCAAATTTTATAGATTTTCCAGATAAAATTATTAGATTTCTTGCGGAAGTCCAAAAATGTGTATCACACACTTCTTAGCTATCTGATAAATAGATTTTCAAGAACTTTCGTAAGAGTTCTATTACAACTCGCAAAATGTGCTAATTTTGATAGTGCCACAGCTATACAAACACGCCACGCAAAATAAAAATTGTTAAATCTTTTTATAACTTTTAAGAATCAGTAGCTTTGCAGCCAAAATACTTATTTGGTAGAAATAATGACTTTTAACAAACTTAATAATATGGTGGGCTGGGTGCTTTTTGGCATTGCCACCCTTGTTTATACACTCACCGTAGAGCCTACGGCAAGTTTCTGGGATTGTGGCGAATTTATTGCCGTTTCTTACAAACTCATGGTGCCTCACCCCCCAGGTGCCCCTCTTTTTCTGCTCATTGGCAGACTATTTTCTTTCTTGGCACTGGGCAACGTAGAAAAAGTTGCGTTTTGGATAAATATGGTTTCGGTACTTTCCAGTGCCTTTACCATTTTGTTTATGTATTGGTCTATTGTGTTTATTGCCAAAAAAATAGTAAAACCAACTGCCAATAACGGCAATGAATTGACTTACACACAAGGAGAACAACTTTCGTTAATCATTACAGGGGCTATTGGCTCTTTGGCTTATACTTTTTCCGATTCGTTTTGGTTTTCGGCAGTAGAGGCAGAGGTCTATGGTATGTCCTCTTTCTTTACGGCTTTCGTGGTTTGGGCTATGCTCAAATGGGAAACCATAGAAGATGCCAGCGATGAAAACAAATGGATGATTTTTATTGCTTACATCATAGGTTTGTCTATTGGGGTCCACTTATTGAACTTGGTAACAGTACCAGCTTTGGGCTATATTTATTATAACAAAAAATACGCAAAGCAAGATTTTCAAGGTTTTGTTATCGCCATGTTGTTGAGTTTGGTCATTGTTGGTATCATCATGGTAGGCGTAATACCAGGGCTTCCGTCTATTGCAGGCAAGTTCGAAATTGTATTTAAAAACACTTTTGGGTTGCCTTTTGGTGCAGGTGCTTTGTTTTTTACCTTCTTGTTTTTGGGTGCTTTGGTTTATGGTATTCAATATTCTATCAAGCACCAAAAAGTGTTGATGAACACCATTTTGCTAAGTTTTTCTTTTATTTTAATTGGCTATGCTTCTTACGCCATTATTTTGATACGTTCAAATTTCAACCCACCCATAGACGAAAACGACCCACAAGACGTGATGAGTTTCGTTTCTTACCTCAAACGTGAGCAATACGGCGACAGACCTTTGTTGTATGGTCGTACTTTTATGTCTGAAAGAGATGGAGTAGAAAAAGGCGAGGCAATGTACAGAAAAGGCAAAGATACTTACGAAATTTACGATTACCGCACCGAAGTTATTTACAAGGACAACGTATTGCTCCCACGTATGTATAGTCAAGGGGACGACCACCCCGACTTGTATAGGTCTTGGGCAAACATGAGGGAAGGCGAAAAACCAACCTTAGCCAACAACTTGTACTATATGTTCAAATACCAAATTGGACACATGTATTTCCGTTATTTCCTCTGGAATTTTGCGGGACGTGATGGAGATGAAAAAGAGGCAGCGTGGTTGTCGCCGTTTGAAAGCAGCGAAGGAATGCCCGCCATTGTGGCCAACAACAAAGCAAGAGATAATTATTATATGTTGCCCTTGATTTTGGGCTTGATTGGCTTGTTTTACCAACTTAAAAAAGACGAAAAAGGATTTATCATTGTCGGTTTGCTCTTTATTTTGACAGGCGTAGCCATTGTGGTTTACCTCAATTCGCCACCCGTAGAGCCACGCGAAAGGGACTATATTTATGTAGGTTCGTACTACGCCTTTGCAATGTGGATAGGTTTTGGGGCTTTGGCAATTATGGAGTTTCTGAAAAAAGCAATAGCCAACGATACCTTACGCCCTGTGGTGGCAGGAAGTTTGGCTTTGGTAGTGCCAGCCTTGATGGGTTTCAAAGGTTGGGATAATCACAACAGGTCAGGTCGTTACCACTCGATAGACCAAGCCAAAAATACGCTAAGAAGTTGTGCCAAAAATGCTGTTTTGTTTACAGGTGGCGACAATGACACTTTCCCCCTTTGGTATGTGCAAGACGTGGAAGGGTTTAGAACTGATGTAAGGGTTTTGGTATTGAGTTATTATGCAACAGATTGGTACATAGAGCAAACTCGCAGACAAGCCTACGAATCTGCCCCGTTGCCTTATTCTTTGACCTTCGACAACTACAAATCTGGCGTAAACGACTTTCTTCCTTATGTAGAAAATCCTTATGTGAAAGGTGGCATTGATTTGAAACAATACCTTACCTTGATTCGTAAAAATGACGAGGCTCTGTTGGTAGAGTTACAAGGTGGAAGTTTTACGGCTTCTATTCCGACACGTACCCTGTTTTTGCCTATAAACAAAAAGGAAATTATAGCCAAAAATGTAGTGCCAAAAGAAAAACACCACCGAATAGTGGACACCTTAGTTATCAAAATGAAACAAAGTTCGTCTGCTCTCTACAAAAGTGATATGATGATTTTGGATTTGATTGCAAGTTCTAATTGGGACAGACCTATTTATTTCAACAACACTTCGTCGAGGTCTATGGCTCTCGAATTGCGTGATTACCTCCAAATGGAAGGCATGGCTTACCGTTTAGTGCCTGTAAAAGCCGAAACTTTGGGCGGAGAATTGGGCGAAGTAGATGCAAAAATCATGGACAAAAATATGCAGACCTTCCAATTCAGAGGTTTTGAAAGTGCTGCCAATTACCACGACGAAGAATATAGAAAATTTGGAGCAAACGAAAGAGAATGTTATTACCGTTTGGGTATGCAACTGTTCTTAGACGGCAACAAAAAACGTGCAGAGGAAGTATTAGACTCGGCATTGATACAAATTCCAGATTACAGTATTCCTTACGATTACGACTATCATTTGCCAAAATACGTGGAACTTTACCACCTCTTAGGCAAAGACGACAAGGCAAAGGCTTTGGGCAAAAGACTGTTGGAGATGTCAGAAACCAATCTCAAATTTGTGGTGGCAAACCCAGGCAATGGTATTCAATACAGTAGCCTGAAAGACTACGCCATGATGAGTATGCAGCAACTCATGCTGGGTTACAGACGTGCAGCCGACAGAGAAGGCGGCATTGCAGCCTCTTTGGAAAGACGTATCCAAAAATTTGAAAAACCTGAACTCAATATTACCATAGTAGAAGACGAGCCTAACCTATCCGCAGAAGACGACTCTACTGCCAATGCCACCAATACGGAGGTAGAAAAGTTGAAAAAACGGATAGAAAGAGCCAAAAAACGCCAAGAATTTTACAAAGCCGAATTTGACAGGCACGAAGAAATTTTTAGGAGCTACTACGATAGGTTTTATAAGGAGTAAAAAACATATCTATTCGTAGTACGACTTAAAGTTGTGCTACGAATAGTTTTTTATAAGAACCCAAATCAAAAAAGTTGCAACTGTTGCTGAACACCTTCTAATTCGAGTAATTTTTTTTTGGCTGGTAAGCCCCCTGCGTAACCTGTCAATTCGCCACTGCTACCAACAATTCGGTGGCAAGGTATTAGGATAGAAATAGCATTAGCTCCGTTTGCTGAAGCCACTGCTCTGATAGCCAACTCGTTGCCCATTTTTTTTGCTAAACCCAAATATGTTTCTGTATTACCATATTGAACTTTTTGGAGGTGTTGCCAAACTGTTTGCTGAAAAAGTGTACCTACTAACAACAAAGGAATAGTAAATTCTTGGCGTTTGCCTTCAAAATAGGCAGTCAATTCTGCCTGTGTTTGCCTGAGCAGATGATGGTCTTGCATCTGGTAAGTGGCTTGCAAATTTTTTTGTATCCGATGGTCTATTTGCTTTCGCATTTTTCTATAGCTCCAATCACAAATGCAGAGTTGCTCATTGAAAACTCCCAACAATAATTCTCCTACTGGACTTTGGTAAGACTGAATGGCAATAGTTGGCATGGTATTGGGCTGAGAATTAGAAAATTTGTTAAATAATTTGTATATATGATTTATCAAATGCTTTGTCCAAAAGGGTTTTTGATAAACCAAAAACTACGTTTTCACAAAAAAGTTGGGCAACCTTTTTTCTATTACAAAGATAAAAAAAAAATAGAGTAAGTCAAGACTTATCAATACCAACAAAGGTTTAGCTACCTAAATGAAAAAAATTGCACGAATTAATAAAATATAATTATGCTACTTACTATTTTTAGTTGTTTATGGGCTTTTGCAAGCTATTTTGATTGTTTTACTACGCAACTAACTACTTCTGCTTTGCCTATTTCTGCCAATCAATTAGCCAGTGAAGATACTGTAATGGTAGAACTGCTGACCTTAGACCCTACCTTGGTGCTTGATGTCAAATATGCAACTGCAGATAATTTTACAGGGCAGGTGTTGTATCCTTGCGGCAGGGTTTGGCTACGCAAAAAAGTGGCTTTGGATTTGGTAAAAGCCCAACAGCTTTTCAAAAAACAGGGTTACCGAATCAAGATTTTTGATGGCTACAGACCTATTTCGGTGCAGTGGAAACTCTGGGAAGTAGCTCCAAAAGGTTATATTTCGCACCCCGCTAAGGGTATGCGTATGCACAACCGAGGAGCTGCCGTAGATATGACTTTGATAGACCAAACAGGCAAAGAGTTAGACATGGGTACTCCTTATGATTTTTTGGGCAAAGCTGCCCACCTCAACTACCCACACTCAACTACTGTGCAGGCTCATCGTAAGTTGCTAAAAGATATTATGCAACAGGTTGGTTTTAAGGCTATTAGCAACGAATGGTGGCATTTTGACTATTACAAAATGCAGTTTGAAATTTCTGATATGAATATGTGTAGAGGGCAGGGATAAATATTTTTACACCCTCACCCCCACTACCGTCATATCATCTGTTTGGGTTTCGTTGCTGGCAAGAATCCAATCGTTGATAGTGGTTTCTAAAATGTGCTGTTGGTCTTGCATTTTTTTGTGGTGAATACTTTGCAAGAGATTTCTGAACTGCTTAGTCAT
The DNA here is from genome assembly GCA_013299115.1 of Cytophagales bacterium. Lineage (GTDB taxonomy): Bacteria > Bacteroidota > Bacteroidia > Cytophagales > Thermoflexibacteraceae > JAAFKA01. Next base: position 110,519 of record JAAFKA010000010.1, on the reverse strand, counting down.
AAACTTTTTGCCTTGCGAGCCACCAAATTGGTCTTGGTAGCCGTCTGAAAAAAGGTAAATCGTAGTAAATCCATTGCCAATGTAGCTAAATTCTTCTTCGGTAAAATTCCTTTCGTTGTTGTTATAGTGTCCACCAATGGGTAGTTTATAGGCTTTGAGTTCACGCAAGACGTTGTTTTCCACCACATAAATTGGGTTCATAGCCCCTGCATATCTGATAGTTTGCTTTTCTGTATTGATTTTGATAAGGGCAATGTCCAATCCATCTGCTATGTGGTTTTGTCCACTTTTGGTAAGGGCTTGTATCAATCCTTTGTGCATTTGGCTCAGAATCTGGGCAGGTTGGTAAATTTCGCTGTCGTGGACTATGTGGTTGAGCAGTTCATTGCCTATCATACTCATAAAAGCCCCCGCCACGCCATGCCCTGTGCAGTCGCCTACGGCTAAGATTTTTCGTTTGCCTTTGTCTGCAAACCAATAAAAATCTCCTGATACAATATTGCGAGGTTTATACAAAATAAAACAACTTTCTTTGCCCAAACTTGCCGTAATTTCCTCCACCGAAGGCAAGATGGCGGTTTGTATCCGCAACGCATAGTTGATAGAATCGGTAATTTCTGCGTTTTGGTACTTAATTTCTTGGTATGCCCCACTCAAAGCATTGTTGGTTTGTTGCAATTCCTCGTTGGTTTGTTGCAATTCCTCCGATTTGATTTCTATTTCCTTGCGGTTTTGCTCGGTTTCTTGGTAAATCTCTGCATTTTTGAGAGCAACAGCCGTATAAGCCGCTATGGTTTTGAGCATATCCAAATGAATAGGCTGATAGGTATTTTTGATTTTGCTATGCACAGTGATAATACCAACGGCTTCATTGTTTGCCACCAACGGCACATAAAGCATAGCTTGGGCTGTTTTTGCCATTTCCCCTGTTTCTAACTGGCGTTTTTCGCCTAATACAGTATTTTCGGCTATGTATTTTTGGTACTCTTTTGCCACGTCATTGAGCATAAAAGCCTCTTTGTTCTCAAAACAATACACCCCAAATTGGTTTTTATCGTCTAAACTGCGGTGATAAGGCAGATACCTTTTGCCATTTTCTATTGCCAAATCGTACCGCAAACTATTTTTTTCGGCATCATACACGCCAATTCCAAAACTATCTGCGGGCATCAGGCTTTTTACATTCAAATATACTTGCTCAAAAATTTCGTTTAACTCCAAACTCGAAGTGATTTTTTGCCCAATTTCGCCCAATAATTTGATGTTTTGGGTGGTTTGTTTTTGCAAACGCATATTGCGGTAAAACAGGAAAGACAAACCCAACAGCAACAGAAAACCTAAGCCCAAAGACAATAAAAAGTAATATTGTTTGGTATTTTCTTCTTCTTGCAACTGTTTTTCCTTTTTCAACAGGGCTACCTCACCATATTTTCTTTCGTATTCGAAAATCTGAAAAGAGTTTTGCGTTGCTTGCCCTTGCACGCTGTCTTTGTAAATGGCATAGAGTTTTTTGTATTTGTAGGCATTGGCAAAATCTTTTTTGCTGGCATACATGGCACTCAAAGTCAAATAGCCCCGATACATTTCCTCCTTTGCCTGTAATTTTTCGGCAAGGGCTACGGCTTGCAATATCTTTTTTTCTCCTGCTGCCTGTTGGTCTTGCACAAAATCCAATTCTGCCAGCAACCTGTACGCATTCGATTGGGTACTTTCTCTTTTGTACTGTTGGGCATAAGCTAAGGCTTTTTCCAAATTGGTTTTTGCCACTTCATATTGCTTGGTTTTAAAAGCAATATTGCCCAAATTAAAATAAATACTCGACAACAAAGAAGGGTTTACTTTTTCGGATATAGGCAAGGCGTGCAATAATTTGGCTTGGGCTTGGTCGTATTGTTCGAGGCTGATATAAACATTGCCCATGTTATTAGACAAAACAGCAATTCTTTCCTCAATTTTCAGTTTTTCGAACAGCAACAAGGCTTTGTTGTAATAGACTAAGGCTTGTTGATAATTGCCTGTGGCACTGTAAATTAAGCCAATATTGCCAATGTTTCGAGCCTCCAATAGTTCATCTTTCAATTCTTTGGCAAGACCCAACGACTGTTGCAAATACATCATGGCTATGTTCATATTGCCCTTGCCCCAGTTGGTAGTGCCACACCTGTTGCAAGCAATAGCAAACCGTTTTTTGTCCCCTAACTGTTGGGCTAATTCGTAGGCTTTTTTGGCATAAGCTAAGGATTTGTCGGGCTGGGCATATTGTCCTTTTTGGGTATAGTCAAACCAAATATCTATGCGGGTGGTATCGGGCAAAGGCTGTTCCAATAGTTTTTCCAAACTGTCTAACGCAGCTTGTTGGGCATACAGGCTTTGTAAGCAGCATAAAAAACCAAAAAGAAAAACCAAAAACAGACGAAGCATTGCCTTTGAAAATAAATTTGTTGGTAAGATAATTAAAAAAATGAATTTTCAGCAAATTATGTAAAAAATTTTAGAGCTTTGCAACTATTGAAGGCTGAATAGGGACTTATCAATAGAATACTTTTAATATTCTATTTCTCACTTACCCTTTAGATTAAGTTGTTTTATGAAAAAATATTTTTGTTTCATTTTCTATGTTAGCAGGCAAAAAAATAATAGTGGGTGTAACAGGCAGCATTGCAGCTTACAAGACAGCTCTTTTGGTCAGGTTATTGGTAAAGGCAGGGGCAGAGGTCAAGGTGGTGATGACCGAAACAGCAACGGACTTCATCAGCCCTTTGACTTTGGCTACGCTTGCCAAAAATCCTGTTTTGCTACACTACCAAAAAAGCAAAGATACTGGCGAATGGAACAACCACGTGGAGTTGGGTTTATGGGCAGATTTATTACTCATAGCTCCTTGCAGTGCCAACACCTTAGCTAAATTGGCAAACGGCTTGTGCGACAATTTGCTTACTGCGGTTTATTTGTCGGCACGTTGTCCTGTGTGCGTAGCCCCTGCTATGGATTTGGATATGTATGTTCACCCCGCCACCTTGCGAAATTTGCAAGTTTTGCAACAGTTTCCCAAACATTTTGTGATAGAGGCAACCGATGGCGAATTGGCAAGTGGCTTGTCGGGCAGAGGACGTATGGAGGAACCCGAAAAAATAGTTGCCGTTTTGCAAGACTTTTTTGCTACTGCACTCAACCTAAAAACTCCTCCTGTGCTTGCCTTGTCAGGTGTGCATGTGTTGCTCACCGCAGGTGGCACACGCGAAGCCTTAGACCCTGTTCGGTTTATTTCCAATCACTCGACAGGAAAAATGGGCTATGCCTTAGCCCAAAATTTGGCAGCACAAGGGGCAACAGTAACCTTAATAAGTGGCATTACCAATTTGCCTGTGCCTGATGGTGTGCAGCGAATAGACGTTACAAGTGCCGAAGAAATGTATCAGGCTGTGATGCAATGCGTTGATAAACAAGATATTATCATTCATTCGGCTGCTGTTGCAGATTATACACCCAAAGTAAAATCTCCAATTAAGATTAAGAAAAACGACAATGAACTAACCATAGAATTGGTAAAAACCAAAGACATAGCAGCAGCAGTAGGTGCTATTCGCAGCCCCAAACAGTTGCACATAGGTTTTGCCTTAGAAACCAATGACGAAGTTGCTCACGCCAAGGGCAAATTGCAACGCAAAAATTTGGATATGATTGTACTCAATTCGTTGCAAGAACAAGGGGCAGGTTTTGGGCATGATACCAACAAAATTACGCTGATAGACCACGAAGGTCAAAAAGAATTTACGCTGAAAAGCAAAACTGCCGTAGCCCAAGACATTGTAGAGGCAATTATTGAAAAATGGGGAAAAATAAGAAAATAGTTGTTTATCAGGAATTTAAAGATGCCATCTTTTGAAAAGATGACATCTTTAAATTCCTGATAAACAACTATTTTGTTACTTTATTAAAATAAACTACAAATAATTTGCAAAACAGCCTATTCTTTATACTTTTGCTAACAGTGTACCCTAACTTTCTAACTATCCTATACGCATGATAAAGTACAAAGTTTTTGTGATTGAAGACAACCGCACAGAAGGTATGCTCTTGCTGTTAGCCCTTTCCGAAATACCAAATTTGGAAATTAAAACCTATTCTAATGCTTCGTCTATGCTCAACGACATAGCGGCATTGCCCACTATTGCCATCATAGACCTCAACCTGCCCGATATGAGTGGTTTGGAGTTGATACGTCAGATAAAAGAGTCAAGTCCAACGACCCGAATGGTGGTGGTTTCGGCACAAAGAGATATAGAAGTATTAGCACAGGTGCAGGCAGAGGGCGTATATAATTATTTGGTAAAAAGCGAAGCCTGCTTGACTTACCTTAGTACAGTAATAGAAGACTTATTAATTGTTATAGAACACAAAGCACTTGGAAAAAAATAAATACCAAGCCTTAGTCATGGGTGGCTCGGCAGGAAGTATAAAAGTAGTGAAACAGATTTTAAAAGAATTGAATTTTACGCCTACTATCCCTGTCATTATTGGATTGCACCGCCTACAAACTGATAAAACATCGGGTTTGCGTGATGTCATTCAGTATGCTACAGCTATGCCCGTTTGTGAACCTGAACATGGCGAAAAAGTGAAAGGTGGTGTGGTTTATCTTGCCCCTGTCAATACACACTTGGTCATCAATGAACAATTTGAGTTTGAATTATCGTCAAGTCCGTTGGTACATTATTCAAGACCTTCTATTGATGTGTTGTTTTTGTCGGCTGCTGATAGTTACAAGCACAGAGTAGTTGGTATTTTGCTCACAGGTGCAAATAGAGATGGAGCTTTTGGTATGAAAAATATCAAAGAAACTGGTGGTCTGACCATTGTACAGCACCCCGAAGACTGTTTTATCCCTACTATGCCCCAAGCTGCTTTGGCTCTTGCTCCCATAGACCATGTGCTATACAGCCAAGAAATTGCTACTTTCCTCAATCAAAATAAAAATTGGTTTTAAATACCTATTATTTTATAATATGACCCCACAAGATTTTCCATTTTCGACCACCATAGCCAAAAGATGGTCAGACTTAGATGAATTTGGCGTTATCAACAATGCAGTTTATTTTACCTACTTTGAGGAGGCAAGAATTCAATTTTTCAGTCGTTTTCTCGATTGGAATTGGCAAGAAGTTGGTATTGTGGTTGCCAATGCCAACATAGATTTTCGGTTTCCCTTGCGTTTGCAAGACGACCCAAAAATTTTTGTACGTTGTATCAAAATTGGCAATTCGAGCCTTGTCTTGCACAATGTATTGGCTACAACCGAAAATGATATGTTGAAAGTTTTTGCAGAAGCTACTTTTACAATGGTTTGTTTTGATTTCAAACAGCAAAAAACTGCCCCAATAACCGAAAAAGTAAAACAACAATTAACTGCCTTGCTGTGAAATATTTACCAAAATTAGTAAGTAACGTAAGTTGCATAGTAGCTGTAGAACGGAATTTAGTCTGTTTTTTGTGCATGAAAATCTTACTTTGTCCCTTCTACAAAATACATATCTATTTCGCCTTTGTTTTTGGCTTCTATTTTGCCTCTATACACACAGTGGAAATAATCTTTTACCAATTCGTAGGTAGCACCTGAAATATTGACTTTGCCCACTTCACCCGAAGATTCCATGCGACTTGCCAGATTGACAGCATCTCCCCAAATATCATAAGCAAATTTCCTTGTTCCAATGACTCCAGCTACTACATTACCAGTATTGATACCTAATCGGAGTTCGAACACAGCCTCGCCTTTTGCTTTTGCTTCTTTTTTCCACTCCTCCATAAATACCTGCATCTCTAAAGCTGCTCTTACAATGTCCACAGGATTTGTTGTATTTGCATTGGGTATGCCCCCTGCACACATATAGGCATCACCTATGGTTTTGATTTTTTCTAAGTCGTATTTTTGCACAATTTGGTCAAAAGCCTGAAAACAATAATTTAGTTTTTGGATAATTTCCTCTGCTGATAGTCTTTCTGCAATACTTGTGAAGCCTTTGAGGTCTGTAAACAAAACAGAAACCAATTCGTAATGTTTGGGTGTGGCAAATCCTTTTTGTTTCAGTTCCTCTGCCACTTCTTCGGGCAAAATATTGAGCAACAACTCATCTGATTTTTTACGTTCTCTTTCTATTTCCTCTTTTTGGGCTTTGATTTGGCGGTAAGAATCTCCCAACAGCAACATAGATTGTACTCTTGCTAACAATTCCGTTGCATCTAAGGGCTTGCGAATAAAGTCCACTGCTCCTGCTGCCAAAGCCGTTTGCAAGTTTTTGGGCGAAGTCATAATCCCTGTGTACATCAAAATAGGAATATCTTTAATTTCAGGGTCTTGTTTTATGGCTTTGGTAGCCTCTAAACCGTCCATTTCGGGCATTTCCCAGTCTGTAATAATCAAATTAGGTTTTTTCTTTTTGGCTACTTCTACCAGCACTCTGCCATTGGGAACAGTCATCAGTGTATAATTATCTCCCTCCTGATTCAAAATATCTTTGATAACCCTCAAATTTTCAGGATTATCATCTGCCACTAATAAAACTGATTTTTCCATAAAACAGACTTGGTGGATTAGATTGATGAGCTACAAAAAAAGTTTTCAAAGCTAATCATTTGCAATGAAAAGAGCAACAAAAGAGTTAAAATAGATAGTTTGTAAACAATACTTGTATTGCACTCCCAGAAAAACAATTTATCTTAGAAAATAAAGCAAAGATTATTTCCTAAAATACATCACACTTTGGGCAAAAGGTGCTTTGCTTGCCGTTTTGTTACCTGTCCATTTAATACCTGTATTTGTCCAATCATTGCAAGTGCTAAACAAATGATAACTGCCTTTGGCGTGGAAAAAATAATCATTTGCTCTGTAACCTTTGGCATTTTTAGGAATAAAATGTTGGTCTAAATCTGTCTTAAACGACTGCTCGATGTATAAAATCAAACTTTTGTATTGGTCTTCGGTTATTTTCATCGGGGCTACATATTCGGAGGTTTGCAACCCTGTTTGATAAAACTGCACGTGCATCAGCGTAGGCGTGGGTACAAACAATGCCATAAAAGTAGTAGGCAAAGAAGGAAATTGGTCATTGTAAGACTCCATAAAAAAGCCGTCATCTCCCCAACCAAAAGAAACGTATTGGTAGTTTTGATACTTGGCAGTAAAAGTAGAGTCATTAAATTTTGCAAGCCAATCCGTTGCAGTCTTGGCGTTGCGAATAGGCACGACCAAATCTGTATGAAAACCGTTGGAGGTTACAAAAATATCTATACCTTCTTTGGCAGCTACACTATCTTTGTTAGAGGGGAACAAAACTCCAAATAGTGCCATCAAGCCATAAGCCAATAAAAACACCAAAAATAAACCTAAGGAATACACTGCTGCTAAGGTAAAAAACCTTTTGGTAGTCATTTTTTTAGTTCTGCCTTTCCGTTTATAACGTCTGCGTTTTCTTTCTTCCATAAATTGTGGGGGCTGTATGCAAAAAAAGCCCTATTTTCTTTGCAGTTTTAAATTAGTTAAATAACTTTGAAACCAATAAACAAATTTGTTTCCAAAAGTCTGTAAAGTTTTGGCTATATGAAAAAAATATTCGTTACTATATCCTCCATTATGTTGTTTTCGGCTTGCGGTATCAACGGACACAACCACGCAGAACTCAAAGCTGTAAATGCAGAGGACCCTCGTATTTATGGAGAAAGAGGTGCCCCAGCTAAGCAAACTCTCAACACCTATACTGCCGATGCAGATGGGAAGGCGGCGGCAAGAGTAGATTCTATCCGCACAAAGTTTTATCCTAAATAAATTATTTTGGATAGTTTATACAAAACCCCACAAAAGTTTCAAACTCTTGTGGGGTTTTTGTCCTGATTGCTTAAAACTCTCCTACTCAATCATTGCCTTAAATTCTGCTTCTGAAATAATGGCTACACCTGCTTTTTGGGCTTTTTCCAATTTGGAACTACCAGCTTCGTTGCCCGCCACCAAAAAGTTGAGTTTGCCCGATACACCCGACAAGACTTTGCCTCCATATTGTTCTATCAAGTCTTTGAGTTCTTCTCTGCCAAAACTTTTGAATGTGCCTGAAATAACAAAAGTTTTGCCTACTAATTGGTTGCCCAAAATGACTTTTGGCGTGTCGGTAGTAGCAAATTGCAAACCTGCTTGTTTGAGTTCGGCAATCAGTTGTTGATTGTCTGCGTCTTGAAACCAAGCTACTATGCTTTCGGCTATTCTTTCGCCAATTTCGGGGGCTTGTTGCAATTCTTCTATGGAGGCTTTTGCCAAATTGTCTATATTTTTGAAAAAATCAGCCAATTTTTCAGCTACTGTTTCACCTACAAAACGAATACCCAACCCAAACAAGACGTTTTTAAAGGGCTGTTGTTTAGAATTTTCTATTCCTTTGAGCAAATTATTGGTAGAAGTTTCTTTAAAACCGTCCAAACTTCGGATTTGCTCGGCTGTGAGTTTGTATAAATCTGCAACCGTGCGGAGGAGTTTTTTCTCAAACAAAGCCTCCACTGTTTTGCCTCCTACGCTGTCTATGTTCATTGCCTTGCGACTAACATAATGCTCTATTTTGGTCTTGATTTGTGGCGGGCAACCTTTTTCGTTGGGGCAGAAAAAAATGGCTTCGCCCTCGTTTCGCACCAATAAAGTTGCACATTCAGGGCAATGCGTAACGTACAAAATGGGCTGAGCATTAGGTTTGCGTTTGGTTTTGTCCACGCCTGTAATTTTGGGGATAATTTCGCCACTTTTCTCCACAAATACGGTATCTCCTTCGTGCAAATCCAATCTTGCTATTTCGTTGGCGTTGTGCAAAGTGGCACGTTTGACCGTAGTGCCTGCCAAACGAACAGGTTTGAGGTTGGCAACAGGCGTAACTGCCCCTGTCCGCCCGACTTGGTACGTAACAGATTCTAAGATAGTTGGCTCATTTTCAGCCTTGTATTTGTAGGCAATAGCCCAACGTGGGCTTTTGGAAGTGAAACCTAATTGCTCTCTTTGGGCTTTGTCGTTTAGTTTGACCACTACGCCGTCTGTATCCAAAGGCAATTCGTATCGTTTGGTTTCCCACTCGGCAATGTAGGCTATGGCATCACCAATATTGCTCACTTTTCGGTTGTCGTCAAATACATTAAATTGCCACTTTTTGAGGGCTTGCAAACTTTCCTCGTGGGTGCGAAAAGGCAAATTTTCGCCCAACAAATCATAGACAAAACAAGCTAAATTTCGTTTGGCAACTACACCAGAATCCAACATTTTGATAGTTCCCGAAGCTGCATTTCGCGGATTTGCCAACGGAGTCAAAGTTTTTCTGCCTTGTTTTGCCCGCATGACGTTTTCCTCTTCTATTTCTGCATTGATTTTGTCGAAACTTTCACGTGGCAGATAAATTTCGCCTCTCACCTCAAAATAGGCGGGCAAATCGGCTGCCACCACCCGCAAAGGTACAGTTTTGATAGTCCGCACATTTGCCGTAACGTCATCGCCTTGCTCGCCATCTCCTCTGGTTATGGCTTTGGTTAGGTTGCCGTTTTCATAAATCAGGCTAATGGCTACACCGTCATACTTCATTTCGCAAATGTATTGATAGGGCTGCTGTTCCAAACCTTTGGCTACTCTTTCGTCGAACTCCTGCAATTCCTCCGCACTGTATGTATTGCTCAACGACAACATGGGATAACGATGCCGAACTTGCACAAACTCTTTGGCTACTGTGCCACCTACGCGTTGCGTGGGGCTGTCTGCCTGTGCATATTGCGGGTGTTGCTTTTCTAATTGCTGCAATTCTGCCAATAATTTATCAAATTCCTCGTCAGAAATTTCCGATAAATGATTTTGATAATATTGCGTGTTGTAATGATTTATTTTTTCACTTAATTGCTTTATCTTTAGCTCGGTGGTAGGATTCATGTTGAATTTTGAATTTTGAATGTTGAATTTGTTAGCCATCGGGTGGCTTTGAGCCACCCGATGGCTGTCTTTGCAAGAAATTGGTATCATTAAGAATTATCAGACACCTGCGAGGTGTCTGATAAATAGGTTTCTTAATTGTTTTTAAAGTTCGATATTTTGCCTTGACTTTGCAAAATTTTTATCTTTTTTTTGGTGTTTGGCACTTGTATAGAAAAAAATAGTAAATTTGGGGGTCTGATGAACTCCAAAGAAAACCTCGAAGAGGTTAAACAACAATAGCCCTACGTGCAACGTAGGGGAAAAATATTATTCTACAAAACTCAATGAAAACTAAAATCTTTCGTTTTTTCCTTCGTTTCCGCAATTTCTACGTACTCTTTGCTGCTTTTTTTGTGCTTTGGATGGCATTTTTTGATAGCAACAATGTGTATGAACAATATTTGCTGCAAAAAAAACTAAAAGATTTGGAACAAGAAAAAGAGTTTTATCAACAAGGAATAGAACAGTTGAAAAAAGACATTAAAGAATTGTCTTCAAGTCCTGAACTGTTTGAGAAGTTTGCAAGAGAAAAGTATATGATGAAAAAACCCGAAGAAGATGTGTATATTTTGGAGAAGGAGTAGGATGCTTTATAAGATTTAAACATAAACGAAGGACAAAAATGACTGTTATAGCAATTTCTTTTTTGGTTAATTGTGCAAAAACACGAAATTTTTACCAACTTTGCTTATGCTTTCTGTTCTAATTTTCTTGCCTTTGTTGGTGGCTTTGGGCGTGGCTTTTGCTCCTTCGCAAAGCAATAAAACCTATCAAGGTATAGCTATTTTGTTGGGTTTGGTGCAATGTGTCATGACTTGCTATATTTTTTTGCAGTTGCCCACCCAAAATTTTCCCACCACGCTGCCAACTTCTCCTACTTTGCTCTTTGTGGAGCAGTACCAATGGTTTCGATTGCCTTTGGGTGCTTTGGGAACTTTGGCGGTGGACTATTTTGTGGGTGTGGACAGTCTAAATGCAGTTTTGCTTTGCTTGTCGGCTTTGGTGCTGTTGGTGGCTGCGGTTGCTTCGGTGGAGATAAAAGAGCAACAAAAAACTTATTTTGCCCTGTTTTTTCTGCTCAATGCTGCCCTCATGGGTTGCTTTGCAGCCTTAGACCTGTTTTTGTTTTTCCTCTTTTTTGAGTTCATGCTGTTGCCTCTTTATTTTCTTATCGGACTTTGGGGAGGGCAACGGAGAGAATATGCAGCTATCAAGTTTTTTATCTATACTTTTGTTGGTTCTTTGGCTATCTTGTTGGTTTTGATAGGATTAGGTTTGTCTGTTACTACCCAAATCAATGGCGAAACTTTACATACTTTTAGTTGGTTGGCAATGACCCAACCTAATAATTTTATCGAAAATTCTCTTTTGCACCCTGCCAATAATTTTTCTCTTGCGGGTTTTTCCTTGCGAAGTATAGCTTTTTTGGCTCTGTTGTTTGGTTTTGCAATCAAATTGCCTGCTGTACCCCTGCATACGTGGCTGCCCGATGCCCACACCGAAGCCCCTACGCCTGTTTCTATCATTTTGGCGGGAGTTTTGCTAAAAATTGGCGGTTATGGTATCATCAGAATAGGTTGCTCGGTTTTCCCTGCCGAAACCTATCAATTTGCTAACCTCATTGCCATTGTAGGCGTATTTTCTATTGGCTATGGTGGTTTTGTGGCTTTGGGGCAGACCAATTTGAAAAGATTAATTGCTTATTCCTCTATTTCGCACATGGGTTTTGTGCTGTTGGGTATAGGTTCGCAAACCGAAGAAGGTATGCAAGGTGCTGTTTATCAATTAGTTAGTCATGGTATTTTGTCGGCAATGCTGTTTTTGTTGGCAGGTTTTTTATACAGACAAACTGCTGATTTGGCAATAGAAAATTACAAAGGTTTGTTGCAAAAAATGCCCCAATACAGTTTTTTCACTGCCGTTGCTTTTTTTGCCTCATTAGGTTTGCCCGCATTTTCTGGTTTCATTGGCGAAATGCTTACCTTAGTTGGTGCTTTTCACGCCAAACAGTTGGCTTGGTATTGGGCGGTGGCAGCAAGTTTGGGCTTGCTGTTGAGTGCTGCTTACTTCCTCTGGACTTATCAACGTATGTTTTTAGGCTCGTTTAGCCTTAAAAATTCTTTGCCTGTTAGCTTTTTGCAAGACCTCGACCTGCCCGAAAAAATTATTTTGTGGGTTTTAACTTTGCTTACTTTGTTGCTGGGTTTGTTTCCAAATATTTTGTTGAGTAGGTTGGCAGCTATAGTATCAGCAATATAATACTGAAACTAAATTAGAACTAACATTTCTCAAAAAAAATGTTAGTTCTGCTACGCATTACATCTGTGGTGCCACCTTATTTACAACGTCATAGGTACTTCCATCAACAAAAACTCCGTTGCAGTTTCTGCTATTAATTGAACCGTTGCAGTATCCCAAATACCCATACCATCTCTGGTATTAAGCAACTGGTTATTTACTAGCAAATCTCCTTTGATAACAAAAACATACAAACCGTTGCCTTCTTTTTTCATTTGGTATTGACTATTTACACCTTTGTCATAAACTGCCAGATGAAACCATGCGTCTTGGTGTATCCATACGCCTGCATCATCAGAACTTGGCGACAAGATTTGTTGCAATTTATTCTTTCTATCTTCCAAATTCAAGGTAATTTGGTCATAACGAGGTTTCACGTTGCGTTTGTTTGGAAGCACCCAAATCTGCAATAATTGGACAGGTTTGTCTTTGTTTTTGTTGTATTCGCTGTGTTCAATGCCTGTGCCTGCACTCATTACCTGCACATCTCCATGACGAATAACAGCCGTATTGCCCATGCTATCTTTGTGTTCCAAATCACCTGCGAGAGGAATAGTAATGATTTCCATATTGTCATGAGGGTGTGTACCAAAACCTGTTCCACCTGCTACAATATCGTCATTCAACACCCGCAATACGCCGAAGTGCATCCGTTCAGGATTGCGATAGCTGGAAAAACTGAATGTATGGCGGGCTTGCAACCAACCATGATTAGCCATTCCACGAGAGTCAGCTTTGTGAACTACTGTTTTCTCTTGACTTGTTGTCATTGTCGTAATTGTTTTGTTTTAACAATACAAAAGTATAGGGAAAAAACCTGAAAAAAATTAATATAGGTTAAGTATTTTTAGAAAAGTTAGTTACGTTCATTATTAGGTATGTTGTAATGGTTGCAAACCTGCCAATCGTATAAAAACAAGACCTAAATCGTTAGCATTTTTCCAATATGTGCAAATACTCCGTTGTCGAATCTGCTTTGTGGTTTCTATTTTCTTCTTTGTCTGCTTTGAATCTTTGGTAAGCCGTTGTTATCAAATCATATTTTCCATAGTTGGACATAATTGCTTTAATTTTATTTTCATTCATTAAACCTACTTCTGTTTTTTGGCTTGGTTTGGGCATTAGCTTTGGCAGCAGCCTTAGTTCCTGCATGGCAAGCCTACAAATTGCAAGTGGGCGAGGTGTTGAAAAAAGGATAGTTTTAGAACTAATATTTCTTTGAGAAATATTAGTTCTAACAGAGTTACAATATTACTTGGATTATTACCAATGTTTTTGGTTACTTCTCCTGCCTATTGGTATTTTCTAACACCTCTTTCGGATACGTTACCGCAGGATTTGGCGTAGGTTTCCAATTTTTGTCCATTTCTTTTTGCTGTTTCAGTGCTTCTTGGTAGTCTATTGGTTTTTTAGGTGCAACTTCTGAGTATTTGCGGGTATCGCCTTCGCCCCAAGTAGGGTCACTGCCAAAACGGTGGTCGGGGAAGTGAAATCTTTTTGCCACCACCCTATATGAAAACTTGACGTTGGAGTTGCCACCATTTTTTTCTTTTACCACAAAACTTGTCTTTTTGGGCATCACATACACCTTGTTACATTCGCCTTGTACTTGTATAAAAACGTGCATCGGGTGTTCGTCATCAATCAAAACAGTTTCCAAAAACAAAGGGTCAAGTTGCACCTCTACTTCTCCATTTTGAAATTGGGCTGTACCAAAATCCTCAAACCAAGTTTCGGGACTTTCTACACAATATAAGAGTTGATTACCCTTAGAAGTAGGTACAGAAGCTGATTTTGTGCCATTTGCAATGGCGTGATTACCATTATAGTAGCCACTGTAATCTAAGTTATTGGCTCGCCACCCAACTACTCCCACATCTATATTACCCGCCATGAGTCCGCCACCTAAAGCAAGCCCATGTACGCCAATACCAAAAGCTGAACCATTGTAAGCACCCAATACACCGATATGTTGATTCCCCGATGCTATGGAGTTATAACCATATACACCCGAACCACCATTGGTAGCAGTCGGAGCATTTACTTCTCCATATACACCTGCTCGTGTAGCACTTGTATTAGTGCCATTGTAATTGCCTAATACGCCATTTCCTGTACCTGAACCTCCATAAACCCCTTGCGTAGCAGAGAAAGCAGTTGTTCCACTCAAAATTTCACCTCGCACTGCCGAACCATTGTGGGCTGTATAACCTGCTAAGGCTCTGGTAAAAGTTGCAGTGCTTGCAGCATTAAACATATCACTACTATAAGGAGAGGCAGTAGCTCCCCATATAAATTCTCCATCAGTTGAGTTTAATCTTCCTCTTTCTGAATTATTGGTAAAAAACTTTAGCGGTTGGGCATTGGTAGTGCCTACGGTTAGGGCTGCTGTGGGTGTATTGCCTGTGAGGTAACAGATATTTCCTGTCAAGGCTTGCCAAACGGTGCCGTCATAGAAATAAAACCCTTCGGGGGCTGTGGTTTGATAGACCAACAAGCCTGTGGTTGGTGCTGTAATGGCAGTACGTTGCACATCAGTCATGCGAGGAATCAACAGCCCTTGTGTATTGCTACTCATATCCAAAATAGCAGAAGTATGTGGGGCTACTCCTGTGTTGTTGATAGCTACTTGCTGTGCTTGTGCAAAGTAAGTGAGGCAGCAGGTAAAACTAAAAATTAATATATTTTTCATAAGAAGATGATTAAAAGGTTAGGAAAATAATAGACATTATTAAGGTTTGTAACATAGACTTTAGTCGGGGACACCTTAGTTCAATGCTGTTAAGCTAAGGAGTAATTACAAAATCCTTTTTTTGCCCTGTAAGGGCTATATATTGGTAGAAAAATAGACCTCCCCCACACTTTTTGTCCCGTAGGGACTACACAAAATATCTGAAACTTGATAGGGCTACCAATATGAAGTCCCTACGGGACAAAATATTGGTGTAGCTCATTTTACTACCAATATGTAATGCCTAACGGCACAAATTTACTTACTTAGCTTAACAGCATTGGGCTAAAGCCTATGATACAAAATCTTAATAAGGTCTAATAACATTATCAATTCTGCTTTTGCGAACTCCTGTTATTTGCTCCTTCTGTCGTTTCTTGTGGATAGGTTACAGCAGGATTTGGTATAGGTTTCCAATTTTTATCCATTTCTTTTTGTTGTTTCAATGCTTCGTGATAATCTATTGGTTTTTTGGGTGCAACTTGCGAATATTTGCGAGTGTCGCCTTCGCCCCATACGGCATCACTACCAAAACGGTGGTCGGGGAAGTGAAATCTTTTTGCCATAATTTTGTAAGAAAATTTAACATTGGAAGTGCCACCATTTTTTTCTTTCACAATAAAACCTGTTTTTTTATGCACCACATACAAGTCTTCACATTCGCCTTGGGGCTGCACAAAGACGTGCATCGGGTGCGTATCGTCTATTCTCACAGTTTCTAACAACAAAGGGTCGAGTTGTACTTCCACCTCACCATTCACGAGTTGGGCAGTTCCCAAATCCTCAAACCACACTTCGGGACTTTCTACACAATACAAGAGTTGATTGCCCTTAGAAGTAGGTACAGAAGCCGACTTTGTTCCGTTTGCAATCACGTGATTGCCATTAAAATAACCACTATAATTTTGATTATTAGCACGCCAACCGACTACTGCCACATGATTATCTCCTGTCATTAATGAACCCCCAAAGGCAATTCCATGCACCCCAATACCAAAAGCTGAATTACTATAAGCACCCAATACGCCTATGCGTTGATTGCCCGAAGCTATGTTATTGAAACCATAAACCCCCGCCCCACCACTTGCTAATGTGGGCTGGCTCACTACCCCATATACACCTGCACGCGTGGTACTTGTATTTGTGCCATTGTAGTTACCCAATACGCCATTACCTGTTCCACTACCATTGTATGTGCCTTGTATAGCAGCAAAAGAGGTAGAACTTGCTGACAAAACTTCTCCCCATACACCTGACCCATTTTGTGCAGAATAACCATTGAGGGTAAAAGGAAGTGTTGCAGAGCCAATTACGCTGACCAAATCACCAGCATTTTGTGGAGAGGTAGCTCCCCAAACTAATTGCCCTGAAGCATTAGCCAAACCTCTGACTGCGTTGTTGCTCATAAATCGCAAAGGCTGGGCATTGGTCGTACCTAATACATCACTTGCTGCGGCTGCATTGCCTGTGTTTGTCCAGTTGTTGTTTAGCAAAGTCCAAGCTGTGCCGTTGTAAAAATAGATACCGCCAAACGTCGTGTCATATACCATCAGTCCTGTGGCTGGTGCTGCAATGGCACTGCGTTGTGCTGATGTCATACGTGGAATTAAGACACCTTTGTCGGTGCTTTTCACGTCGAGAATAGATGAAGGAGCAGCAGTGCTTCCATCTGTGTTGATAGCCACACTTTGGGCTTGGGCAACTGAGCCAAATCCTATGGCTAAACAAGTTGCAAAGATTATATTTTTCATAAAAAGCTGTAATTTAGTAGGCAAATAATAATAGCAAGTAGTAGTTAGAATTTAGCAGCTAATTATTACTGTTGTAACTTATTGATAATTAGTTAATTGTGCTAAGGAATGATTTAAACTAATTTTGCTCCACTACTTAAAATCAAATGTAAGTTTTTTTTATGAAAAATAATTTTTACTTTGGCTTTTTTTTGAAATTATTAGGTATTACAAGGCAGGATATATTACTACAATTAAAAACTCACAATTAACATGAAACTATTGTTTGCTTATTTTTTCCTTTTTTCTTTGGGTTGTTTTGCCCAAACCACTCCGTTAATTCCTTTTCACAAGGATAAAAAATGGGGCTATTGCCAACCAGACCAAACCCCTGTCATAGCTGCCCAATACAGGATAGCAACGGCTTTTAAAGCTGGTGTGGCGTGGGTGCAAAACGATAAAAAGCAATGGGCTTTGCTCAACTTGCAGGGCAAATTGCTTACGCCTTTTGTGTATGCGGGCTGGCAAAGAATAGAAAAACAGGCAGACACTTTGTTTATTGTAAAAATGTTTTTTAAGGCTGATAGCCTAACAGGTTGCAATTTGCTCAACTGCAAAGGGCAAGAGTTATTGGCGTGGAAATACACAGCCCTCGCCCACGCAGGCGAAGGTTTTTATAAAGCCGAAAGACATTTTTTTGCCAATGAAACCGAAAAAAAACTATTAGAATCCAAAGACCTCATCATAGACCTCAAAGGCAATGAATATTTGCTCCCCAAAAGAAGTGGCAACTTTTCGGGTGGTTTTGCCCAAAATAATTGCAACTACTACACACCCAAAGGGCATTTGCAAATAGCCACGCAAGCCTATTTTTGCTTTCCTTTCAGCGAAGGTCTGGCGGTTGTTCGGGTCAATCCCAAGCAAGAAATTGTGATTAATAGTGCCAACTCCACGATAAGCAAAAAAACATATCAACCTCTTTTTGCTGATGATAGACTATGCAGAGAAGGGTTATTGCCTATCCAACTAAATGATTTACAGGGTTTTATAGACCAGCGAGGCGAAGAAGTTATTCCGCCTTTGTATGACGAAGTGAGGCATTTTTCAGAAGGATTAGCTCCTGTGCGTATGGGCAATGTGTGGGGAGTTATCAACAAAAAAGGTCGTTTGGTTGTCCCTTTTCTCTATGATTTGATAGAAGATTTTAGTGAGGGCAAGGCAGTAGTAGAACAAAAAGGGGCTTTTGGAGTGATAGACAAAGAGGGCAAGGTATTGGCAAAACCGCAATACGACAGAATAGAAAAGTATCAAGAAGGCATGGCAAAGGTAGAATTTGAGGGCTGCGTTGGTTTTCTGAACAGCGAAGGGCAGTTGGCAGTCCCCATTCAGTACAAAAAGTACGACGCCCAAGCCCCCGAAGGATTGGCTTTTGAGGACAAAATGCAAAAAGGTTTTGAGCAAGGTATTTTTTATTTGGAGGGTTATGGCTATATCGACCAACAGGGCAAAACTTTTTTTGACCCCGCCCAAGCAGCCCCAACAGTGTTACAAGATTTGGACAAATACAACACTTATCAATTAGCCAAAGGTATGAATCTCAAAACCTACCGCAACCAACGCAAAGCCGAAACAGGCTATTCGGTAGATATTTTGTTTGCAGACCTCGACCAAAACCAGACCTCCGAAATTGTTTTACGCACCTACACAGGCGGAATGCACTGTTGCTACCAAACCGAAATATTGGAAAAAAACAAAGCCGACAACCTCTATTATTCCATTGCCAATACCAGCAAAGACATCACTCCTGCCCCAGCCCTCGATGCACAGGGCAAACAGAGATTGGTTGTTTCTTACTACGAAGACGTGGCGTATTACCACAGTTGCTATGCTTGCGAAATTGGATTGGCGGTTTATGAATACGACCTATATCTCGAAAATAGCAAATTGGTATTGCCCCCAACAGATGAGGAAAGAAACAAAAAAATTACCAAAAATATGGGGGAGTTGAGCAAAATGCCGTTGCGACTCCTCAAAAACTATGATGAACCTTTTTTGGAATTAGCAACAATTATGAAAGAATTTGAAACAGGGCAACAACTTACCGACACAGACGAAGGAGAACGAAAAGCCTATCTCTACAACTGTATAGGCTACTACCTGAACAACCAACGTGATTTGGCAAAAACCAAAGCCTTGTTTGAACAATATTACACTTTTAAACTCGACAAGGCAATTATTTGGGCAGAAATAGCAAAACTATTGAGAGAATACTGATAGCTATATTTACACAAAAAGCCATAAAACAACTAAAACATCTTCAATCCAAGAATGATTACTACAGATTGTAGTTTATGCTTTGTTACAAACTATTGTTTATCTGTGAATTATTTTTTGAACAAAGAATCGACAAACTCTTTGCGGTTAAAAATTTGCAAGTCGTCCATACCTTCGCCTACGCCTATGTATTTGACAGGGATTTTAAATTGGTCTGAAATTCCCAATACCACACCACCTTTGGCTGTGCCGTCGAGTTTGGTAATGGCTAAGGCTGTAACTTCGGTAGCTTTTGTAAATTCGGTAGCCTGAATAAAAGCATTTTGCCCTGTGCTACCGTCCAGAACCAACAAAACTTCGTGAGGAGTATCGAGGCTTATTTTTTGCATTACCCGTTTTATCTTAGACAATTCATTCATCAACCCGACTTTGGTGTGCAATCTGCCCGCTGTATCCACAATCACCACATCTGCTCCCATATCCACGCCTTGTTTTACGGCATCGAAAGCTACTGCTGAAGGGTCGGTATTCATGCCATGAGCTATGACAGGTACACCTACTCTTTCGCCCCATAATTTGAGTTGGTCAACGGCTGCTGCCCTGAAAGTATCTCCCGCACCCAAGACTACTTTGTAACCTTGTTTGAGAAAATTATTTGCCAATTTGCCAATCGTGGTGGTTTTGCCTACACCATTTACGCCTACAACCATAATCACATAGGGTTTTATGTTAGTTGGTAATGTAAAACCTTCTATGTCTGCCGACTTGTTTTCGGTCAATAAATTAGTAATTTCCTCTTTTAATATTCTATCTAAATCATTGGTATTGAGGTACTTATCTCTTGCTACTCTTTCTTCTACTCTACGCACTATTTTGAGTGTAGTTTCCACACCTACATCTGAGGCTACTAAAATATCTTCTAACTCATCTAATACTTCTTCATCTACAACAGATTTTCCTGCAATGGCTTTGCCAATTTTGGAAAAAAAACCTTCTTTAGTTTTTTCCAAACCTTTGTCTAATGCCTCTTTTTTATCTTTGTTGAAGAAATTAAATAGTTTCATCTTGTTGGTGTTTTATACTTTTAAAAGGCGAAGTTAGGCAAAACAAGTAAGGAAATCAACAAAAACTTACAATTAATTTGGAAATGAACAATTACTCATACACCCCACCTGTATGTACTACCACAATATTGGTTTTGGGCTTAAAAAAATCATTTTGGATTAAATCAAACAAGCCAAAAAACAGTTTGCCCGTATAAACATATTCTATTGGAATTTGGAAATTTTGCTTAAAATCTGCTATAAATTGCAATAAAGTTGATGTATGTTTAGCATAACCTCCTGCGTGATAGGCTGTCATGATTTGCAAGTTTTCGGTTGCCTTAGTCCATTGAGCTATGTCTTTGTATAAAAAATTTCCACCTTTTAGCACCGCAAAGCCTATTTTTTGTGTGTGAGGTGGCAAACCTGCCGAAATCCCTGCTAAGGTGCTACCTGTACCGCAAGCACAGCAGACCACATCAAAAGTTTCTAATCCTTCGGCTATTTCTTGGCAACCCTTTACCGCCAACTCGTTAGCGCCGCCTTCGGGAAGGAAATAGTGTTCAGAATTTTCAAGCAAATTCGATTGGGCTGTGGGTTTGCTTTGTTGGCGGTAGGTAGTCCTGTCCTTATAACGGATTTGCATACCTTGTGTAGTAGCAAAACGCAAAAGTGGATTCAATGGCAAATGTTCTTCGCCTCTTATATTGCCAATGGTCTGAAAACCAAACAGCTTACCTGCTGCTGCCGTTGCGTAAATGTGATTGGAAAAAGCACCACCAAAAGTTTCTATGCAAGTTTTTCCCTGCTGTTGGGCTGCTGCCAAATTATATTTTAGCTTATACCATTTGTTGCCATGTATCAGCGGATGAATCAAATCTAATCTTTTGACTGAAACTTGAACTTGTTTTTGCTCAAAAAGTGGGTGATTTAGGACTTGTATAAGAGGTATTGCAAACATATCAGAATAAGTATTTTGGTTTTGCAAAGTTTTTGATTAAATCTTTAGTAGTAAGTAATTGAACCTAATTATCCGACACCTTTGAGGTGTCGGATAAATCTGATAATGAACTATATAGAGTTTAAAATATTGTCGATTATTTAAGTCTAACTACTTAGAAGAGTATTTTAAATTTTCTCCAAAGGTTCATTTCAAGCTTGATTTCAAAAGTTGTAAATTTAATTTATAAACTATTGATTAACAACAACTTATAACTAAAAACTACTTCGTTTTGCTGCTAATGTAATCATAAATTGCAGGAATAATATACAGCGTAAGGAAAGTAGAAAACACCATACCACCAATTACCGCAATTCCCATAGATACACGACTTTCTGACCCTGCACCCCACGCCAAGGCAATGGGCAAGATACCCAAAATGGTACAAGCTGTTGTCATCAAAATAGGGCGAAGACGTGAAACCGCAGCAAAAACCACTGCCTCGTGGCGTGCTTTGCCTGTTTCTTTTTGTTGGTTGGCAAACTCTACAATCAAAATTGCATTTTTTGTTACCAAACCAATGAGCATAATAATTCCAATTTGCCCAAAAATATTGAGGGTTTCGTTGGCAAACCACAAGGAAAACAAAGCACCTGCCACCGCCAACGGCACTGTAAGCATAATAATAAATGGGTCGCTAATACTTTCAAATTGGGCTGCCAATACCAAATAAATCAACACCAGTGCAAACGCAAAGGCAAAAGACAAACTCGACGAACTTTCTTTAAACTCACGTGCCTGCCCGTCTAAGGCTGTTGTAAAACCTGTATCTAATGTTTTTTCTGCTATTCTGTCCATCTCGTCTATGCCCTGCCCCAAAGTTTTGCCTTTTACCATACTTGCCGAAATGGTTGCAGCCACATAACGATTGTAACGCAAAAGTTGTGGTGGGCTACTCACTTCTTCGGTTTTTATCAGGTTGTCTAATTGTATGAGTTGATTATTGCGGTTGCGAACATACAAAGTTTTGATGTCTTGCGGGTTATCTCGACTGTCTTGTTTGAGTTGTCCCAAAATTTGGTATTGTTTGCCATTCATCACAAAAAAACCAAACCGTTGCCCACTCAACCCCAACTGCAAAGTTTGGGCAATATCTGTAACAGAAACTCCCAACTGCGTGCTTCTTTCTCTATCAATGGTAATTTTTAGTTCAGGTTTGGTAAACTTCAAATTGACATCGACCACACCAAATAAAGGGCTTTGACTTGCCTCTGCCAAAAATTTAGGCAAAGCCTCTTTTAGTTTTTCTAAGGTCGAAGTTTGAATGACATATTGCAAAGGTAAACCGCCACCTCTGCCACCTGATGCGTTGATAGTGGGTTCTTGCACCACAAATCCTCTGGCATCGGTGAGTTGGTTGAGTTTTTTGCCCAATCCTTCGGCTATATCTTGTTGGCTACGCTGCCTTTCGGGTTTCTTTTTCAGAATGATACGGCTAAAACCTGCATTGGTAGCTCCCTGAAAAGCAGGCGAAGTAATGGCAATGACGCCTTGCAAATCACTTGCCTGTATTTCTTTTTGCACCAAATTGGTGAGTTCGAGCATATATTTGTCCATAAACTCATACGTTGCACCCTCATAGCCTGTAACTTGCACCCGAAATGCCCCCCTGTCCTCCAAAGGTGCTAATTCTTGCGGTAAATTTTTACCTACATAATAAATCAAAAAGCCTGATGCCACCACCAAAGGAAAAGCCAACCATTTGGCACGCATAAAAGTTACCAACGAATTTTCGTAAGCATTGGTGAGGGCAACAAACAAAAATTCGGTTTTTTCATAGAGCCAAGAATGACCAAGCCCCCCATCCCCCGAAGGGGGAGAAATAGCCCCCCCACCCCCTACAGGGGGAGTTTCCAATACGTCAAACTCCCCCTTTGGGGGTTGGGGGGCTGTTTGGTGGCTTTTTAACAACCTTGCCGACAACATAGGCGTAAGCGTAAGGGCAACAAAGGCAGAAATTAAGACCGAAGCAGCAATGACAACGCCAAATTCTATAAACAACTTGCCTGTCAAGCCTTGCAAAAAAGCAATGGGCAAGAAAACCGCAGCCAAAACAACAGTGGTAGAAATAACTGCAAAAAATATTTCGTCTGCACCTTTAAAGGCAGCTTGCATAGGCGGCATACCTTCCTCTACTTTGGCGTAAATATTTTCTAAGACCACAATAGCGTCATCGACCACCAAACCTATTGCCAACACAATGCCCAACATAGTCAAGACGTTGATAGTAAAACCTGCTAAGTACATAATAAAAAATGTGCCTACCAACGAAATAGGAATAGCCAAAACAGGAATTAAAGTAGTTCGCCAATCTCTAAGGAACAAGAAAATGACGAGTACCACCAAGCCAAAGGAAATATAAATAGTTTCTTTTACCTCCTCTATGGCAGTGCGTACATACTCCGTATTGTCAAAAGAAACGGCAACACTTACATCTGGGGGCAAATCTTTTTTGATTTTTTCCAATCTTTTATGAAATTCATCAGAAATAGCAATTTGGTTGGAGCCTGGTTGTGGCACAATGCCGTAGGCAATCATTGGTATCCCATCACGTCTGAACATGGTACGGTCATTTTCTGCACCCAACATTACTTCGCCTATGTCTTTGAACTTCACTACTCTGTCACCTTCTTGCTTGATTATCAAGTTGTTAAACTCCTCAATGGTCGTCATTTTGCCCATTGTCTTGATACTCAACTCGGTGGTTTTGCCCTCTATCCGCCCCGATGGAAGCTCTACATTTTCTCTTGTCAAAGCATTTCTTACATCTAAGGCTGTGAGTTGGTAGGCAGCTAATCGGGCAGCATCTATATACAACCGCATGGCATAACGTCTTTCGCCCAAAATCTGTACGGTGCTTACGCCCGGAATGGTTTGGATTTTTTCTTTCAGCAACATCACACCTAACTCATTGAGTTCCAACAGTCCTCGTGTTTCACTTTTGAGATTAACCGCAATGATAAATCCTGCATCAGCATCTTGTTTTGCCACTACGGGAGGGTCGGCATCGGGAGGTAAGAGATTTACGGCACGTGCTACCCTGTCCCGCACATCACTGGCGGCGGCATCTATGTCTATATTCAGTTCAAATTCCACTCGAATATTACATCTCCCATCTCTGCTTGTGGAGGTAATGCTTTTTACACCACCAATGCCGTTGATAGACTCCTCCAAAGGTTCTGTAATTTGACTTTCTATGATTTCGGCATTCGCACCCACGTAGGTTACGCCTACATTGACAACAGGGGCATCTATGCTGGGGTACTCACGAATCCCCAGCCGTTGGAAACCTATGACACCAAAGAGAATGATAAGAATAGACAAAACCAAAGTCAAAACAGGACGTTGGATACTGATAGACGATAAACTCATGTGATAAAAAATTTAGGTAAGGTGTCGCAAATGAAAAGTTGCAGTTAATAAAAAGCTTAATTATTTTTTGGGTAGTGGCACACAAGCAAGGCTACCCTATTAAACGTAACATTTCTTTGAGAAATGTTATGTCTAAGCATAACATCTGTAGGACTACCATTTTTTGCATCTTCTTTTTTGCTCACCTGCAAAGTTCAAAAGAATATTTGATTACCATTCTTTTTTTAACATTTTTATTTATACTTTTACTTTGGCAATATGAAAACAAACCAAAATATGCAATTAATTACCTCTTTACAGGCTTCTGATGGTGTGTATTATGGCTTGGCTATGTTTGCTGGCGTAGCAGGTTTTTTGGGCTGGTTGGTAGATGTCAATTTTATAGAAGGTATTTTTTATGGCACAGCAGCCTTGCTTATGGGTGGGGCTGCCGTAGATAAGTTGTTTTATCAAAAAAAACACACCATTCTATTACCCGAAGGAGGGCTGCAACTAAGTAGAGGTTTGATAAATCGTCAAGAAACTATTGCTTTGGCAAACATTCAACAAGTAGAACTCATAGGAGAAAATGATGTATTGCTTGGCAATCTTAAAACTTTTGATGGGCAAAACAATACGCAAAAAATAAAAAAATTGCGTTTGCACCTTACACATGCTACCAAAAATATATCGGGCAATGCTACTTTGGAGTTTGATAGCTACGATTATGAATACACCGATTTTGAAAAATTTATTCTTTCTTTTCAACAGCAACACATCAATTTGACCAATACCCACGAAGAAAAATTATTGGTAGCAGCCCAACAAGGCGAAACTCTGTTGCAACAAGACAAGCAACTTGCCAAAGAAATAACTGAAGCCTTGCAAGAAACATACAGGTCTGTTTATCAGACACACATCGTGTATGCAGAACAAGAGGAGAAAGAATTTGTGAAAGAACAACTAAAAAATTTGGAAGTTTTGTATCACTATACTCCCGATAATAAAACGTACTACTATTTTTTGAAAGATGATTTTTTGCCTGAAACAGACGAGGCAGACCGAAACACCGCCCAAGATTTGTTGGCAGCTTCGTATGCTAACCTTAATGTGGTGCAGAATCGTATGCAGGCATATAAGCAGGTGCAGGAAAAACTGCAAAAAACCATAGAAAAAGTGAGCAGACAACAGAAGTTGCAAAATGTAGCAAGCAAACTGAACAAATTACAAGAGAAAAATATGCAGCAAGTTAATCAGTCGCAAGACCTTGATTTTGAGGCAGATGTCTTCGAGCAGTACCATCTTTTATTGCAACAAATTCAAAAAACTGAAACAGCCGAAGAAGCCGAATTTTTGAAACATACAATTATTGAGTTTAAACCCTAAGTAACAGGTGTTTAGGATAGTTGCCTAAGCTAACTACCCTAAACAATTACTCTTATTCGTAATAATTCAAAGTTTTATGCCCTGCTTGGCGGAGGTATTGGTCTTTTTCAAACAATTTTACATCGGCTGCCACCATTTCTGCCACCAAACCCTTGAGGTCGTATTTTGGTTTCCAACCTAACTGCTGCTGGGCTTTGGTAGGGTCGCCAATCAATAAATCTACTTCCGTAGGTCTGAAATAACGAGGGTCAATGGCTAAAACTTCTGTCCCTTCGGCTATTTTGTATTGTTGGTTGCAACGCACCACGTAGCCTTTTTCTTCTACGCCTGTGCCTTTAAACTCTATTTCTATACCTACTTCTGCAAAAGCCATGCGTACAAACTCACGCACTAAGGTTGTTGTGCCTGTAGCTATGACATAATCTTCGGCTTTGGGCTGTTGCAAAATGAGCCACATTGCCTCCACATAGTCTTTGGCGTGTCCCCAATCACGTTTAGCGTCTAAGTTGCCCAAAAACAATTTTTCTTGCAGCCCTAATGCAATACGAGCTACAGCTCTGGTTATTTTGCGAGTAACAAAAGTTTCGCCACGCAAAGGGCTTTCGTGGTTAAACAAAATACCATTCGAGGCATACATATTATAGGCTTCGCGGTAATTGACAGTAATCCAATAGGCATAGATTTTGGCTACGGCATAAGGAGAACGAGGATAAAATGGCGTTTTTTCAGATTGTGGTACTTGCTGTACTAAACCATACAATTCAGAAGTAGAGGCTTGGTAAATTCGAGTTTTTTCGGTCAAGTTTAACAACCGAATTGCCTCTAACAACCGCAACGTACCTACGCCATCTACATTGGCTACATATTCGGGCATATCGAAACTTACTCGCACATGCGACATGGCACCCAAATTATAAATTTCATCAGGTTGAATTTCCTGAATCAGTCGTATCATGTTGGTAGAGTCGGATAGGTCACCATAGTGTAGTTTAAAACGATAGTTAGACGTGTGCGGGTCTTGATACAAATGGTCTATGCGGTCTGTATTAAACAACGAACTTCTGCGTTTAATGCCATGTACTTCGTAACCTTTTTGGAGTAATAATTCCGACAAATAAGCTCCATCTTGCCCTGTTACACCTGTGATTAATGCTTTTTTCATGCTTTTGCTCTAAAATAAGTTTGCAAAGATAGATTGTTTTTAATATTCTTTTAGTCAATCTTACAATATTTTTGTCCAATTAACAGGTATCACGTCTGAATAATCATTTTCTTGGGTAGCAAACCATTTTTCGGGTGCTATCACTATTTTGTTTGGGTTAGGATTGAGCCATGCCCCCCACCAACTAAAACTGCTGTTGGCTATGATATGATGCTGGCAAGCAGCCATGAGGTAAAGGTCTTCATAGTCGTGTGCCAAATTCTCCACAAAAATCATATTTTTTTCTGTAAAATTGGCTTTACACCATGCGATGTCATCTGAAAAGACAAAAAAAGTTGGATTACCTACTTTCTCTTTTACAAAAGTAATAGCTTTTTGGTAATATTCCAAACTACACACGCCATGAACTTGATTAGTCATTGTATTACTCACATAATCTCCACGCCTGACGTGCAAACTTATGGCAGTGCTTTGTTTAATTTGCTTGCCAAATTGTAAGGTAAGCGGCGTATCAATAGGGAAAAATTGCAAGTCTTTTCTCAATTCTTTTTCTACTGCCTTAAAATATTTTTCTGATTGCCAATAACCAGCCAAATAAATGTGTTGCCTTCTGCCATAGTTTTTGATAATTCCTTCGGTATAAGCAAAATTAGTTTCTGTTACTTTTAAGTTTCGGTTACCCAACAAACGATACTGCCAAAGTCTTTCTATTCGGCTGAGGTGGTGAGGATAGTTTTCAAAATTTTCTAATAGTTCGGTACTGGCTATTTGGGCAGTGTGTTGGAAACAGTCTAAGGCATATTTTCTTAATGTATAGTTCTCGAAATCTCTGCAATCTAAAAACAGTTTGGTTTTATGCAAAATTGCCAACTGCTTGCCAATAGCATACTGAAAAATTTGGTTGCCTAACCCTCCAATAAGACGAGTGATAATCATAGGAAGTAAAATTATTTTTGAGATAAGTGGTTTCGGTTTCTCAAAACCGAAACTAGTGCTACCTTTCTACTTGTTACATTATTTTTTTACAGCCACCACCAAATAACCAAAACAAAGCAATTCGTTAGATAATTTATCTTGTTGGCTAAACCTGCTGAGGGCGTGGAGTAGTGTTTTTTGTGCTAAGGCTTCATCTTCTGTCAAACCCTCTTTGGTATATTGCTCAGCAACAAGCTGAATACGGTGTACTTCTTGGGCTAAATACTCAAAATAGTTTCCATTTGGGGTTAGTTCTTTGATAGCAAAATCTTGTGCAGCCAAATGATGTTCGTAATAATATTTGCTAAAGCCTGTACTAAAATGATAAGGAGCAAAATGCGTAAGACTACAAAAAGGTGCAGTCATAATCAAAATGCCATTAGGTTTGAGCAACCTACCAAATTCTTTGATGGCTAAGGCTGCATCGGGTATATGCTCTATAACCTCGGTGCATAAAATAGCATCAAAAGATTGGTCTGGCTCAGGTATTGCAATAATATCGCAAACAATGTCTAAATTTTCTTGATTCCATGAAGAAGTTTGCAGTCCTTCCTGATTACCCTGCCCGTTGTATTGCCCAAAATCTTGCGACACATATTGTAAATGTTTGCAATAAGGCTTGAATTTCCTTTCACCTGCTCCTGCATCTAAAATTCGCAAGCCCGCAGGCAATTTTTGTAGCTGTTCTTTTGTCCAAGCCAATCGTACTTCCTCATTGGTTGTGCCTATGCTATTGAGTCTTATGTTTTGTTGTTGCTCTTGTATAAAATAGGCGTGTTTCCAAGCCAATATTTTGCGGACAGGAGGCAGAGTTAAAAGTATTTTTTTGATGAAGTTCATATTTTTCTATGATTACAAACAAAGAGAATTGTCTTGCCCAAAAAGAATATCATTAAGCACAACTAGCTCTACTTAGAGCTGTGCCACCAGTCAAGTAAAACTTTGAATTCACTTTGTCTATGACAGCCAAGACCTTATCCTGTAACGGATAAAGTTGTTTTTCGTAATATTCTTGCGACATGATAGTATCTAATTCTTAAGGCTTCTGCCCTTAAATTTTTTATAATTTTTTCAGAAAGCATTTCTGCTAACTGTTCTTTGGGTACTAATTCCAATAGTTTATACCAAGAGTAGGTTTCTAGCAAACGAATATAAATCCGTTCTAAGGTCATGGCATTTACTTGTGCTTTTTCTTTTGTGAGAATAGTATATAAATCATCTGCACTATAATTTACGTCCCAAAAAGCCTGTTGTAAATATTGTTTAATTTTTTCTTTTTCCATTGATTGTATGATAGTCTATTGTTTCTTAAACCAAAAACAGCCACAACCGTAAGTTTGTGTAGCTATGACTTCCGAAGTTGGATTTTGCAATAACCCATTTGTTCCTTCTTCTTCTATAAGTGAAAACTCGACTAAATTAAATCCGTTGAAATAATTGACAATTTGCTCATAACTATAAATACGGTGGGCATTAAAACAGATTTTATTTTTGCCAATTGGAACTACTAATAACAAATTTCCTTCTTTTGCTACTACTCTTTTTAGTTCTTGCATGGCTTTTAGGTCTCCTTCATAGTCTAAGGGGTCGCCATATCTACCCAGACCAACGTGTTCTATGGTGTGCATACAAGACAAGGAATGCACACTATCCGAAACAAAGGGAAGTGCTAATAAGTCTGCCTGCCCTGCTTGCAAGTTAGATAACTCCAATTCAGGTTTTCTAAAATCATAATAAGCCACAGGAACAAAAGCCGAAAGCAAGGCAGGAAAATAAACTAAAGAGGAAACATCTATGTGTTTTTCGGGATTAATTTGCTTAACTACACGAGCTGCCCAGGCTGTATGATAGAGATAATGTCTGTCAAAACCAATGGCGACTGTTTTGTCATTTAAGCAAGGATAACGGTCTTCCCAAGCAATGATAGAAGTTGAGTTTCCTTTTTTGGTAGCCAAAAAATTATCAAATTCTTTTCTAAAATCTTCCTCTACCTGCCTGCGTTGCAAAGTTATTGCCTCTTGTGCGGTGGCAACCGCCTTGTAGTAGAGGTGTTTTTTTACAAACGGAATTCGTTTGAGGAGTTTTTTTAGAAATGCCAATACCATGAAAAATCAGATAAATAAGTTTCGAATAATAGTTTAAAGATGAATGCGAATAATATCGTTTACTATATAGCACCGATAATTGCCGTATTGCTTAACGAGTTGTATCAATTCTGTTAAGGTAGGGTAGCCCCTCAAAGAATTGGCTGCTTCTCCTATAAATTGGTCTGGATATTTTGGGTGAAAGCATCGAGCATCATCTATTAAAATGATATGATTTTTGACCTTGTGCGACAAGATGCTGATAACTTCCTCTACGATTGGCGTATTTTTTTCTGCTTTTGCCGTAAGTCCCATAGAATAGTGTGCATCTAACCAAAAAAGGGCAGGCTCATTAAGCGTAGTAAGAGTTTCTGCAATAACAGAGGCACTATCTCCCTGCAAAACTTTAATATGTGGCTGGTCTGCAAATCTTTTTACTGCTGCGGCGTGCAGTTCTTTGCTCAGTTCTATGGTAGTTAGTTGTGCAAAATGAGAGGCACAAATTGCAGTTGTATCTCCTTGATAAGTTCCTGTTTCTATGAATGTATTGATGTGGGCTTGCTGTGCCAATCTTATAATTTCTTGTTGCTTGTAAGCAGGACTTGAAGGTGCAAAATTTGGTCTGACATATTGCCAATAATAGGCTTTTAGATAATCTTGAATGGTCATAGAAAATTAAAAATTGTATTTTAGTTGCAAAATTTTTTTCTTTAAACGAATTTTCCAATAATTGAATACTTGTTTGTGTTGCCAATAGGCTTGCATTAAATTGGGGTAAAAGTAATGATATAAATTGTAATCTAATTCATATTGGTATTGATAATTAAAATATTTGTTAATACGCTGCCAATTTTTTACGCCCATGTCATCGTAGATAGTGATTGAGTTGTGTTTTGAAACTACACCTGTTCTATTGAGTCTATATACACCCATGACTTCGGGCATATAAAACATATCGGCAAACCTTGTGCAATAGATTTGCGTTGCTACATCACCAGAGGCTAAGGCACGTAAATAAGGAGTAATCCCTTCAATGGCTGTTCTTCTATAAAACAGTGAACAACTTGCACCCCCAGAACCATATTGAATAAGGTCTTTGATAGTATAATGCGGCTTATGGTCTTTTCCCAACCACTCACCAGTGGATTTGAAACTACCATCGTCCATTTCAGTAATTACCTCTACATTATGCGAACAAATAGCATACTCAGGATTTGCCTCCAAAAAATCTGCTTGTTTTTGTAGTTTATTTTCATCTGTCCAATAATCATCTCCTTCTATATAGGCAATGTATTTGCCTTTTGGTGTATGAAGAAGTTGCAAATAATTTTCGCCTCCTCCTATATTCTTTTCTTGCAAAATTAGTTGGAATTTTTGAGGATATTGCTGGGCATACTCCAACAATATAGCTCGTGTATTATCGGGAGAACAATCTTCAGCTATGACAATATCCCACTCAAAATTTGTTTTTTGGGCTAAAACACTATCTATGCACTGGCGAATATATTTTTCGTGATTGTATGTTATCAAACATACAGTTACGAGTGGCACTTTATTTTCCATTATCACAAAGTAGAAAAATACTTGAACATAAATCTGGGTACTGTTGCCCCAAAGCATAGCAACCATCGAGGTAGGCTTCAGAAATAATATCAGTTTCTAAGAGTCTGTCCCATTGGAAATTTGCTAAGGCTTTAAAGAAAATACCTGTTCTATACACTACGTTGAGCCCTGCTTTTCTGGCATCTCTTTCTAAGGTGTCTAAGGTATAGGTAATCTGATGCCCATGTTCTTTTTCGGCTGGCGTTACGGCTGCATTATGCGAAATCAAACCCATTTTGACGGCTATTTGCCTCGATGGGGCGTTGGCATTTGGCACTACCAAATATAACTTTCCTGCATCTGTAAGCCAACTTTTAATTTTAGCAAGCACCAATACAGGGTCGTCCAAATGCTCTAAGGTGTGCATCAAAAAGATAGCATCATATTTTTGCGAAGGTTCTAATTCTTCAAATATATTTTGAATAAATAAGATAGGTTGCTGTTGATACCTATGTTTTGCTTGTTCTATTGCATCAGTTGAGGCTTCTACACAAGTAATTTCGCTAAAATAGGGTAGTAAACGCCATGTAAAATCTCCCTTAAAACTTCCCAATTCTAAAGCTTTGCCTCCTTTGAAAAAGGGCAAAAAAGATTTCAACATATACTTGTGCATGACATCAAAATCAAAATTATAAGCATATTTATGCTCTTTGGTGTCTTTCAGTTCTTGGTTATAGTTGCGTTGTGTCATCTTAATTCATAATTTGATTTGAAGTACAATATATTCTTTGTTTTCATGTAAGACAGTAAAGCCATTTTTTAGGTAAAAATGAAAGGCTTTTTTATTTAAGGAGTGAACTTCCAAATTAATATGTGTAAATCCCAAGTTTTTTGCATAAAGGCAAGAGTTTTTTAGTAATTGATTACCAACTCCCAAACCTTGTAGTTGCAAATCTACACTAACATTTGTAATAAATCCAATTTTTTGTTCTATTTGATTCAAATATGCTGCATTCAGCCCCATCAACTCTTCAGCTACCCATGCCTCAAAGGTGTGGGCATGGTTTCTTATTTTATTTGCATATTCATTGATATTTACCGTGGTGTCTAAAGTAGGCACAAATAGCATAGAGCATTTTTGCAGATGCTCGTTTATATGCTCTGTTGTGGCAGTGTTTAATTTATAAATAATTTCCATTCTTTTATTTAAAAAGATTCTAATTCAGCTAATCCAAAACCATACTTGCCAAATTCGTTGCCGTTGTAGAGTAGCCAAATTTTGCCTTGCCACTCAAAAATATGAGGATAACAACGCATATCCATGCACCACTCTTGTATAAGCATTTGTTGGGCAAGTTTAGTATCATCTCTTGTCCAATGCAATAGGTCATTGGAAAAAGCATAACCAATTTGATAACCTCTAAGTGGGTTTTTACGAAAATCTGTAGGGTGTCTGAAACAAAAAAACAAATGAAAAGTACCTTTGTGTGCTATAACAGTGGGTAAAGCCTGGCATTCATTTGGAATACTATCGGCAATAATACAACGGCTATCTCTCTGCCATACTACGCCATCTGAAGATGTTGCTTGTGCTATTTTGTAAATTCTTGCTTCAGGCTCTGTATCTGTGGCTACCAACCAGTGTGTGCCATAGATATACCACATATAAAATTGATTATGGAAATTTTTTACAAAGGCATCGCCAACTAATAAAGGTTCATGTAGGTTATTGGCTACGAGGGGACCTCCAGCTCCGATTTTGGTAAACGTATGTCCTTCGTTTGTACTCTTTGCTAATCCTATTGCTGTTTCAACCGAAACACTAACCCGCCTGCTCCAACCTGTGGTATAAGCCCATACTTCGTCGCCTACTTTCAAGGGATTGATTGGGAATATACCGTGTTCGTCAAATTCGCCTAAGTTGCCCAATCGAATAATACCTTCTGTGCATAAGGCTATAATATTCCAGTCTTCATCATAATCCACGTATGCGATATGGCTTACGTACTTGCCATTCTCCTCTTTTTTTCTTGTAGAAAAGAAGACTCTTAGACGGTCTTTTAAAACTAAGGTTTGCGGCGACTGAGCAAATGATAAAAAAGATAATTGTTTACTCTTTAAATCAAAGATAAGTCCTTTGCTATTCCATTTCATAGTTGTTCTTTATTTAATAGTTCAGCAATACCAAAACCTGTTTTTCCTACGCCATTTCCCAAATACATCATATACAATTTATTATTTAACTCAAAAATATGTGGGTAGCTTATCATTTCAGAGTCCCAGCCTGTTTCTGAAATAGTCAATCCTACTTTACTGTCGTTTCTATGCCATGTAAGCATATCCTCAGACCATGCATAACCTATACGATACCCAAAGTTTGAATTTCTATAATTGGTAGAATATCGATAGCAAAAAAACATATGATATTTCCCATTGTAAAAAAAAACATCGGGACTTGCCTGTGCTTCATCTGCCTCAATCCTACTTTCTATTAGGTCTTTATTGACTTTGTGCCACGTCAGTCCATCATCAGAAACAGCTAATCTAATTTTATAAACAGGTTCAGGTTTATTTTTGTCCAAAACCCACTTTGTTCCACTTATATAAAATAAATACCACTTGTCTGCAAATTTTCTAATTTTGGGACCACTTATCACAAAAGGCTCATCAACAGAATAAGATAAAACAGGACCTTTTCCTGTCTTTGTAAAAGTTTCTCCATTCAGACTCTCTGCTCTCCCTATTGCTACATTAAAAGGTACTGACTCACAACGTGTCCATCCTGCGTAGTAAGCTACATAACTGTTTTTCAAATGCAACACAGAAATAGGGTAGGTACCAAACTCATCAAACATTCCTAAACCTCCTAATTCTAATAGAGGCTTTTGGCTAATTCTACGAATATTAAAAAAATTGTCGTTGTCTATTTCTATGAAACCACAATAACTAACATAAGAACCTTTACTGTCAGGCGCAGGGCGGCAAGAAAAATAAACTCTCAAAAAATTATCATAAGGAATTACGCAAGGAGCTTGTGCAAATGAATGCATCCATGACGGCGTTTGCCAATCTTGTGGGTCAAATATTTTCCCAAGTTTTTGCCAATGTAACATAACTATTATTTTAAATCGAATTCTTTTAAGTAATTACTGATGGTTTCAATAGAATTAAACATCAAGACATCAATAATAGAGAGAAACGGAACAAATGAATGTCCTTTAAGTTGTGGGTAATTAATTTCTTTTGTTTGCAAAAAATTTAATTTTATTGAAGACAAGGCAAAAAAATCTTTATCATACAGATTGACCCCACCAATAGGATTGATGTAATGTGTAGCTCCCATTTGCTTACAAATAGCTAAAACTTTATTCTCAGCTTTCAATGTATGGTCTATTGTTAGGGTAGAGGAAACAATTATTGGGGTAGCTATTTGAAGTGTAGTACATAAAATATGAATAGAATGATGAATAAAGTCAAATAAATTAGACCCACTAAAAGCAAATAATTTTTCTATTACTAAACTTGTTTCTTTGAAAAACGGGGCTTTTTTATAAGATTCAGAAATTTTACGTAAAATTTTACTCCTATCCTCACTAAAACTTTCTGCCAGGTTGCGTTGGTTAATGTCCAAATAATCAGAGTCTTTTTTCAGAGGCAAAGTTATATATTCATCTTTGCCATTGACAAGAATCCTGTTGCGATTTATCCAACCTTTTTTTGTAAACTGTATATTATCATAAACAACAAACTTATCTACTGCTTGGATTAATTGAAAATATCCAATGTAAGGCATAAAATAAGGTTGCATAATAGCTAATCTCATAATTATTTCAATTTACTTAGACAAATAGAATCATTTAAAATGAAATTTCCAATAAATACAGCCTGTTCTTGTGTTCCCTCTGTATTCAAATGGCAATGATCTGTCCAAAACTCCTTTTTACTTGGCTCAAATTTGTTAAACGGAATTACGAGAAGATTAGAGGCTTTGCCCACTGAATCTACAACAGCCATACACTTTTTATAAGACCAATCCAGTTTAAACTCTGGATACCCCATTTCACTATATTTAGGATAAAGTGTTGCATTACGAGTAAGAACATAATTATCAATCACTAAAATAGGCTGTGCTTTGGCATTCTTTATTATACCTATGAGAGAAGATAAATTTTGAGACAAAGTAATCGGATACCTTTTTTTATAGCTTTCATCTTTACTTTCAGCAGCTTCATAAATCGTTGATACCTGATTTAATGCCTCTTCTCCCTGTCCTGGTTTTATTAATAACAAAGATGTCAGACGTATAGTCCAAGATTTTAATTTCCACAACCTTTTGAATAATACATCTTTGCCTATTTGCGAGTTTGCTCTACGCCAATGTGAATAGTCATTTTTATATTCAAAAGGAGAAATAAGTGGTTCTGTATCATTCAAACCTGTCATAATTATCACAATATCTGCATTGAGATAGACGCCTTTAAAGCAATAATTTGCCAAAACCTCAGCAGAAGAATAATAGGGCATTCCACAATTAACAACTTCTACATCTAAGCCTTTTTGTTGTAAATATTTTTCTAACTGAGCAGGGTAAGACAAATCTCCTGTGGGTACAGGGTCACTGTAGGTAGTAGAGCCACCTAAACAAGCAATTCTTATTTTCTTTTTTTTATTACCTCCACCATACCGCCAACCATGTTCATTACCTCGCAAAGAAAGGGAATTTAATTGGTAGTTTGTCCATAAATCATCTATGATAGACGTAACCTCATCACTGCGGTCTTGTCTAAATCCTAATACATATTTAGCTGGTTCTTTCAAGTTAGCTGGTACAACATATAAATAACTAACATAACTTAGTATTTCAGCAATCAAAAAAACATAGATAACAAACAACAATAACTTTATTGCATTGTTATTTTTTACTTTTGATAGAACGAAAGTAATTATTTGTTTCATCATTATTGCGATTTAACTAATTCAGCAATCTTTTCCACTTCGTCTATTTGCAAACTATCATAAAACGGCAAACACAACACCCTCCGAGATATATCCTCCGAAACAGGGCAAGCATAGGAAGTTGGCAAATAATTGAGTGTGTTCAGCGAAGGATAAAAATAACGTCGGGCATTGATTTGGTGCAAAGCTAAGGTTTCTTTTACCTTCAACATTGTTTCTTCTTTATCGAAAACAACAGGAAAATACGCATAATTATATTTAAAATCTTCCTCAGTTTTAGGATATTGCAAAGATAAAGGTTTTAACAGTTCTTTGTACTGAAAGTAAATTTCTTTTCTTCGCTGTATAATTTCGGAGATTTTAGGCAACACGCAAAGCCCCATAGCTGCCTGTATTTCACTTGCTTTTGCATTAGTGCCTACGATGTAATGTTCATCGCCAATATGTCCAAATTGATGCAGCAACTGTACTTTTTTAATCAATGCTTTGTCTTTGCAAACCACTGCACCACCTTCTATGGTATGAAACAATTTGGTAGCATGAAAACTAAGAATAGCCATATCTCCATAGTTCAACAGAGATTGTCCTTTGTATTGCACGCCAAAACAATGGGCTGCGTCATAAATTACTTTCAAGTGATATTTGTCTGCAATAGCTTGTATTTTCTCCACTTCGCAAGGATAGCCATAGACATGGGTAGCCAAAATAGCAGATGTTTTGGAAGTAATTTTTTCTTCTATTTTATTGGCATCTATGCAAAAATTTTGGGTATTAATATCCACAAAAACAGGCTCGCAATGTTCCCAAAGAATAGCAGTTGTTGTGGCTACATAGGAAAACGGTGTGGTTATAATTTCTCCTTTGAGGTCAAGGGCTTTGATAGCCAACTGCAAAGCCAACATACCGTTGGTAACAAAGAGAAGTTCAGAAACTCCCAAATACTTTTTGAGTTCTTGCTCCAGCTCTTTTACCAAATTGCCCCGATTGGTAATTTGTCCATCTGCCCATATTTTTTCCAAATAGGATTGATAGTCAGCCAAAGAAGGCAGGTAAGTTTTGGTTACATTAATCATTTGGTATCATTAAATTTTTTCTAAGGAGAACGGAATAAAAGTGGGACGTACAGCACCTGCCCATTTGCCATACCACGCTGAATTTTCTCTGTTTTCTACAACCTCAAAATATAAATGCTTAGGCATATCATAAATTACAGTTGAATCATTTACAATCATCATCTGTAAATAATAAGTGCCATCATTTAATAAATTGGGGGGAATATTGCAAACACCACGAAATAAACCTTGACCAATTTCCTTGGCATCTGTGCCTATATTAAAAATATGTTCGTCTGTGGTGCTGAAAAGGTGCATACTCAAATTGGTTTTACCACTTGTGATGTTGCTCCAAAATTCATAACAGATTTCTATAGGTGTATTTACATCTATAATACTGCTATTGCCTATCTTACTGATAATCTCAAATTTTTTTATTTTTACTTTGTCATTTCCAATAGCTTGTTCAGGACTACTCCACTCCAACAGGGTAATATTGTTGCTATAATTGTCTAAGTAAGTATTAATAATCTCTTGCGTATGCCCCTGCCCTATCAAATTTCCACTCTTCAAATACAAAGCCTGCGAGCAAAGACTTTTAACTGCCGTCATATTATGACTCACAAACAACACCGTCCTTCCTTGCCCTGCCGATACATCTTTCATTTTGCCAATACACTTTTTCTGAAACTCTGCATCGCCTACTGCCAATACCTCATCTACTATCAAAATATCTGGCTCTAAGTGAGCAGCCACTGCAAAAGCCAACCGCACATACATACCCGAACTGTATCTTTTTACAGGCGTATCTATATAGGCTTCTATACCCGCAAAAGCTACAATTTCGTCTAATTTGGCTGTAATTTCGTGGCGAGTCATGCCCAAAATTGCCCCATTCATATAAATATTTTCCCTCCCTGTGAGTTCAGGGTGAAAACCTGTACCCACTTCCAACAAACTGGCTATTTTGCCCTTTACTTTTACCTGCCCTTTGGTGGGGGCTGTGGTTTTAGACAAGATTTTGAGCAAAGTAGATTTACCTGCACCATTTTTGCCTATCACACCCAATACTTCCCCTCTTTTCACTTCAAAGTTTATATCTTGCAACGACCACACATAACGACTCTTGATTTCGTTTACATCTTTGGCTGCAGCCAATTCGTTAGACGTGATATAGGTATCATAAGGGTCTGGTTTGCCTGTGAGTTTTGCCCAAAAACTAATCAAATCCTCCTTAAAAGCCTGTCTGTCCACATTGCCTAACCGATACCTTTTATATAAATTTTCTACTTTTAATACAACGTCTGACATATTTTTTTTGCGAACTTATTGGCGAACAACCATTTTATTGAGAAAAATAACTTTAAACCATAAACCATTGGAATAGAAGGTTGGTTTGGCAAAAGATTGTGCCTCCATAATACCAAATATTCTCTTAATTCCCTCGCCCAGTTCACGCATCAATTCATTTTCACGCAATACTTTTGCTACTAACGAATTTCTCGACTCATGATACCCTTCCAATTCATACAAATTGCTGATAGTCAAAGTAGAAAGCAAAGCACCAGGGCTTTTGATTTCCATTCTGTCATCAAACAAATAAATTTCTATGGCATTGAATATACTATAATCTCTATGGGCTATTGCATTTAACAATACTTCTTTTACTGCCATTTCAGGATAAATATATTGTTGCTCAAACTTAGCCTCACTACTAAACTCGGTTTTATAACTCAAAAAAGGTTTTAAATCTTCCCAAATTTTAAATAGAAGTTCAAAAATATTGCCTTTCCACGAAGTGTCTATCATTACATTATATTTTTCGCCTGCCTCTAAGGTAGTTCCATTTACTTTCAAAAATCGTACTTGACTTCTCGGATGCCATTTGTCTATATCTAAGGCAAAAAGCAACAGGGCAGCCCGCCGCAACCTAAGTCCATTCAATCCATAAATTGCAAGTCCTATTTGTTGCAAATATCTTTCTACACTCAACCCTTTGATATATTGATTGGCTATACTCTGCAACAAATTATTATCTAAATCTGTTACCAAAGCCCCATCTACAAATTGACTATCGTATTCTCTCGACCTAATTTCTTGTCTTTCAAACTGTATTTGGTCGACAGAGGCAGGCAAAGTTGCCTTATCTTTTCTTCTTACACATCGCCCATCTGGAAGTTGATAAATCATAGTAGTTCCCTTGCCAACCGAAAAATAGAGTATCAATTTGTTGTCAATCAATAACTTACTTACATTCAACAGAGGAAGTTTTTGATTTTGGTAAACATGAGTTTCCACAGCACCTAACAAAGTTTGCACATCTTTTTCTTGGTGTGGCACCCCTGTTATGGTGCCATCGTCTTCCACACCTATCAATACTTCGCCTCCATCAGCATTGGCAAAAGCTACCAACGCCTCGCCTATATCAGCACATATAGATTTTACCAAACGTGGTTTTTTATTATCTTGTTTCCCTTCCAAAGCCGTTTTAAATTCTCTGAAATGACTCTCGCCAAGTATAATATTGTTCTTAACCCTATCTGCCAAAAATAAAATCGTATCCATATATAGCTGTCAAAAATATAGCTGTCAAAATAACAATAAATACCTATTTGAATAAAATTACACTAAACCAAACCGTATTCGAGTACAATTTAGGTTTTTGCAGTTGATTTTGTTGCATGAGCATAAAAATTCTTTTCATTCCTTCGCCCATTTCCCGCATAAACTTACTTACTTTCAACGTATAAGCTATTTTTGCATTCCTCGAATCATGTCTATTGTCTAAGGTTTCTAAATCTTCTACTGTAAGTGTAGAAAGCAAAGCACCCGGACTTTTTATCTCTACTCTGTCGTCAAACAAATGCACTTCTATTCCTCTCCCTTCGGCTGCATAATCTCTGTGTGCAATGGCATTGAGCAAAGCCTCTTTGCAAGCCTCCTCTGGATAGATAAATTTTTGCTCAAAAGTAGCATTGGCACGATACGCCGTTTGATAAGCCAAATAAGGGCGAAGTGCCTCCCACGACTTGGCAAGCAACTCAAAAATATTGCCCTGCACAAATTCATCACTTATCACATTGTATTTTTCTCCTGCCAACAACTCTGTACCAATAATTTTGACAAAACGAACTTGGCATCGAGGATGCCACCGTTGAATATCTTTTGCAAACAACAGCAAGGCTGCCCTTGTCAATCGCAAACCTGATGTAGTGTATTGAGCCAAACCTAAGTGCTGCAAATACCTTTCCACTGTATAACCTCTCAAATAACTATCTGCCAGACTTTGCAGCAAAACCCTGTCTAAATCTGTTACCAAAGCCCCATCTACAAATTGCCTATCATAACCTCTCGACTTAATTTCTTGTCTATCAAATTGCAACTTTTTTATATTGGCTGGCACTGTTTGGCGTTTTTCATTTCGCCGCATCACCCTGCCGTCATTCAGTTGGTAAATTTCACTCATTCCTTTGTCCACCTGAAAAAACAAAACTGTTTTGCCCTCTATCGTAGCTTTTAGCTTATAAACTATGGGCAACTCTTGCCCCTGATACACATGAGTCTGCGGTGCTGCCAACATCACTTCAATAGCCTCCGTTTCGTGTGGTACACCCGTAATGGTCAGGTCGTCTTCCACGCCAATAATAATTTCGCCACCATCAGTATTCGCAAAAGCAACTAAGGCTTCGGCTATGTCTTCGCATATTTTTTTTACCAAACGAGGTTTTTTATTGTCTGGTCGTCCTTCCCATGCCGACTTAAATTCTCTAAAATCACTCTCTCCCACCAAAATAGAGTTTTTAATTCGTTCTTGCAAAATTAGTATGTCGGTCATTGTTGCAATAGGCTTTTTAGATGGTGCCACAAATATAATACTCGGAACTAACATTTCTTTGAAAAATGTTAGTTCTTTTATAACTTTTTAAAACACATGACTATCAGAAAGTTATTGCTGAGCATTGTGTTTGTGGTACACCCTTTTTTATAGTAAGTAATGTAATTTTTTGCCTAATAGCATTACATTAAGCTTATACCACACTTCTTTTACATTGAATATGACAAATGAGGCAATTTTAATCTGTCTGGCACCACCACCACCACCACATTTTCACCTATAATTTTGCACTGACAAGCCAATCTTTCGTTTGCCCTCAGTTTAGTTAGTTTGCTTTGCTGCTCTTCAAAAGCTGTAGGAAAGGTCAAATTTTCTTGCCCTTTGCACACATACATTGCACAAGTGGTACAGCGTCCTTTACCGCCACAAGCCTGTAACCAATCTATGTGTGCATTTTGCAAGGCTTTTAGCACTGTTTGGTCTTGCTCGCAATGAACTTGTTGCTGCGACAAATTTTCTATAACTAAAATGGACATGAAAGAAAGTTGCTTATTTTCTAATCACCGCCGCCAATTTGTCCTCATAAACCTTAATCAACTTGTCCATTACCTTGTCTATTGCCTCATCTGTAAGGGTTTGGCTCTGGTCGTTGAGAATAAAGCTAACGGAGTAAGATTTTTTATCCGCCCCTATGTTTTCGCCTTCATAGACATCGAAGACGTGAACATTTTGCAACAGGTTTTTCTCTGTTTGGCGTGCCAATTTTTGTATTTGGTCGAAACTTACGGCTTTGTCTATTACCAAAGACAAATCTCTGCGAACATCTGGGAACTTAGATAACTCACTGTAATTAAATTGGTTAGACAATTTTTCGGTCAAATAATCCCATTCTATTTCGGCATAAAACACCTCTTGTTTAATGTCGGCTTGCCTTGTCAAAGTTGGTTTCAATAAGCCCAACCTTGCAATTTCTTTCTTACGCCAAACAATGGTGATACCGTAAGCAAAAAGTTGGCTATTGTAAGCATTTTCATTGTTGCCACTGCCAATTTCCACTTGTTGGTAGTCTGTAATGTTAAGACTTTGCAATAAGTTGGCAACAGCCTCGCCCAAGTCGTAATAAGTTACTTTTTGGGTTTTGTGCTGCCAAGTTTCAGGAGTTTTGCTGCCTGTGAGGTACAGAGCCAACTGCACCTTTTCGCTGTATTTTATCTTTGTAGTTGGTGCTGTTTCTGGTACTATTGTTGATGCTGTTTCCGCATTGCCTGTTTCTGCCTTCGCAACTTCGTTGGCAATTTTGGTAGTTTTTTGATAGACCTTGCCAAACTCAAACAAACGCAAATCTTTTTGTCTGCGGTTTATGTTGTAAGCAACTATTTCTAAGCCTGTCAAGACCAAACTTTGACGCATCACACTTAGCTCGTTGCTAAGGGCATTCAATATTTCTACATTGTTTTCAGCAGCCAAACCCAAAGTTTCTGCATAAGCAGGTTTGGTTAGCGAATTGGTAATTATTTCAAAGAAACCATTGGAAGCCAATAAGTTAGCTGTTTTGTATCTTACTTTGTTGCTGTCTATGGCGGGGAAATTTGCCAAAAAGCTGGTAGCCAAATTTTCAGACAATTCTACCTGAT
Source organism: Cytophagales bacterium (assembly GCA_013299115.1). Lineage (GTDB taxonomy): Bacteria > Bacteroidota > Bacteroidia > Cytophagales > Thermoflexibacteraceae > JAAFKA01. The sequence continues at coordinate 67,484 of JAAFKA010000010.1, read as the reverse complement.
TGAAACCATAAATACGCAAAATTTCTTCTACGATGTCTGCCTCTCTCTGCACATCTACCCTGTACGGCGGCACAGCCACACGCAACCCGTCTGCATTTTCACTCAAAATATTGATTTCTAAGGCACGCAAAGTCCGTTTGATAAAATGTTTGTCTATTTCTTTGCCAATCAATCTGTTGATATTGGCATATTTTACCAAAAAGTCAAACGGTTTGATAGGCGTAGGGTAGCTGTCCGAAATTTCGGAGGAAATAGTGCCACCTGCCACTTCTTTTATCAACAAAGCTGCGTGTTTCAAGGCGGGCAACACCATATCGGGGTTTGTTCCTCTCTCAAAACGGAAGGAGGCATCAGTTTTTAGCCCATGCAGTTGCGAAGTTTTGCGGATAGTTTCAGGAGAAAAATAGGCACTTTCCAAGAAAATATTGGTTGTGCCGTTGCTAATTCCCGATTCTAAACCACCAAACACGCCACCTATACACAAAGGCGTGGAGTTGCCATCGCAAATGATTAAATCTGTAGCTGCCAATTTTCTTTCCACCGAGTCGAGGGTTTTGAAAGGAGTTTGGGCGGGCAAATTTTTGACTACAATGGTTTGGTTTGCCAATTTATCGGCATCGAAGGCGTGCAAAGGTTGCCCTACCGAATGTAAAATATAGTTGGTAACATCTACAATGTTGTTGATAGGATTTAAACCAATGGATTTGAGCCTGTTTTTCAACCAAGTTGGCGACTCTTTTACCTGTACGCCTGTGATGCTAAGTCCTGCATAACGAGGGCAAGCCGTTGGGTTTTCGACCACGACTTTGATAGGCAAATTTTGGTTTTCGACCTTAAAATCGTGCAAGGAAGTTTTGCACAATTCGCGTTGGAGCAACACACGCAAATCACGTGCTACGCCATAGTGCGAAGCAGCATCGGCTCTGTTGGGTGTCAAGCCAATTTCGAAAATATAGTCAGTTTCCAAACCGAAATAGTGGGCTGCGGGAGTGCCGTTGGGCAGTTGGGTTTCTAAAACCATGATGCCCTCGTGTGCTGTTCCTAAACCTATTTCATCTTCTGCACAAATCATTCCTTCGGAGGCTTCGCCCCTAATTTTGGCTTTTTTTATGGTCAAAGGCTCACCAGCAGTGGGGTACAAAGTTGCCCCTACGGTGGCAACAACCACTTTTTGCCCTGTAGCTACATTGGCAGCCCCACACACAATAGGCACTACTACCTCATTGCCCAGTGCAACAGTAGTCAGGCTTAATTTTTCGGCGTTGGGGTGCTTTTCTTTGGTCAGCACTTCGCCAATGACCAGCCCCTGCAAACCACCTTTAATGGTTTCGTAAGGCGTAATACTTTCTACTTCTAAGCCTGCTGCGGTCAAGAGTTTGCCAATTTCTTCGGCATCTTCTCGGAGGTCTATAAATTGTTTGAGCCAGTTATAGGATATTTTCATGGGAAATTAAAGTGAAACTGTTGGTCTTTTCTTAAAAGTAGCCAAAATGTTGGCTTTCAGGCTGTTGTCTTCTTTCAAAATATTTTTTCTTTTGAGTAGTCCCTCCAGCATTTTCAATTCATGTTCTTTGATAGAATCAAAAGGAAGATAGATAAATTGCCCACGTGAAAGCCAACACAAAAAAGCTGTTTTGGTTTTGGTTACAGTTTTGATTTGCTCCCAAGTAAGCATCATGCCTTCTTTGTCGTTGCGTTTGATAACGATATTTTTGCTATCTATTTCGTAAAACAATTTTTCGAAAAGCAATTTGCCTTGCTCCATTTGAGTTACAGCTGTAAACTGAGCAGCCCAAAACAAAATAAATAACAAGCTGGTAATCAAGGCAATGGCAAAGCACCACCAAAAAGCACCTGTTACAAAAATTGGAATAAGCATTATCAATACAGGCACAAACCACGCATACCAAAACTCTTTTAGCACATTTTCTATTGCCAACCTCACATAAAGTTGCTTGTCTAATTCGTATTTTTTAGTTTTAATTACCAGACCACTTGGGCGAGGTTGCTGCACTTGCTGTTTGACTGTTTGCCTATGAATCATGGGTAGCTATAATTTTTTGAATGAATAAAACGAAAGCAAAGTTAGTAGTTTTGTAGTGAAAAGCAATTATTTTGTAACTAAAACCTATCACACAAAAAATATTTTTCCAATTATTCCCAAGTTTTTAGATTTTTTTGTAGTATAGTACGCAAAATTGTTATTACCAAAAAACTACATGACTGCCTACTGCCTAAAAGTAAATTTTTTCCTCCTTAGCTTGCCTGTTGCCCTTCGTACAAAACACGAAAAAAAGGGCTTGCAATGGGCTTTTTGCAGGCTTTTGTGCGTGTATGTATATGTATGTGCGTGTGTATGTTTGCCATGCGTAGTTTGTTTTTCGGGGTATGCCCAGCAAATAGGCAAAGAAAGTTTCGATAGACTCAGCGTAGAAGATGGGTTGTCGCACAATGCAGTAAATTGCGTTTTTCAGGACTCAAAGGGTTACATCTGGTTGGGTACGCAAGACGGCTTAGACCGTTATGACGGCTATGAATTTAAGACCTACAAACACAACCCAAAAAATCCTAATTCCATTTCCGATAATTTTATCTGGACTGTTTACGAAGACAAACAGGGCTTTATCTGGGTAGGCACGCAAAACGGATTGAACCGAATAGACGTGATGACAGGCAAAATTGAAAGATTTTTGCACAACCCCCAAGACAAAAATGCCTTAGCCCACAACAAAGTGTATGCTATTTTGCAAGACAAACAAGGTAATTTGTGGTTGGGTACAGAAGATGGAGTTTCTATTTTGGACTTACGCAAAAAACAATTTAAAAACCATGCTTTTAATTATTCCAATTCCTTCAATTCGCCTGTTCATGCTATTTTTGAAAACAAAAAAGGCGAAATTTATATAGGCACTATGGGGGCAGGTTTGCAAATGTATTTGCCTCAAAAACAGACTTTTACCTTGCATTCTGCTTATTTGCCCACGTTAAAAAACGACTTTATTCGCTGCATTTTTGAGGACAAAAAAGGCAATCTTTGGATTGGTACGGCACAGGGCATCAGAAAAATAGAAACTGCAACAAACAAAATTGCTTTTTTTGCACACAACCCCAACGAGGAAAGCCTGACCAACAACAACGTAAGTTCTATTACCGAAGACCAAAGTGAGCATATTTGGGTGGGTACGGCTGGCGGCGGTATCAATCGTTTAGTTCCCAAAGCCTACGAGTCGGAGGAGTACGACATTGTGCAGTATATCAACGACTTTTATAATCCACAAAGCCTGAGTCTTAACAATGTAAGTAGTTTGTTGGTGGACAAATCGGGAATTTTATGGGTAGGTACTATTGGCGGCGGCGTGAGCATACACGACTACGGCAAAGAGAAATTTCACGTCAAACGACTTTCGGCTTACGCAGGTACTTCGGTCAATAACAATATGATTTGGAGTATAGTCGGCGATACCCAACACATCATTTGGATTGGCACAGGTGGCGGCGGACTAAATAGGTATGACCCCAAGTATTCGCACTATACATATTACACGACAGAAAATAGCAATATTACTGATAATCACGTGATTAGCGTAGCTCAAAGTCCGTCAAACCCCAACAGATTGTGGGTAGGCACAGACCATGGGCTGAATGAATTTGACAAATTATCGGGCAAATTTAAAATCTATGCAGCCAATCCTGATGATACGGCAGCCTTGTCAGACGAACACATCAATAGCATTTGCGAAGCCAGTGGTTTTCTCTGGATTGGCACCAGTGAAGGTGGGCTAAATTGCCTCAACCTCAAAACAGGCAAGTTTAAATCCTACAAAAACGACATTAATTTGCCTAATTCTCTTAGCGAAAACACAGTAGAAAGTGTGATTGCAGACCAGCAGGGTTTTATTTGGTGTGCCACCACAGGCGGCGGCTTGAATAAATTTGATACCAAAACCCAACAATTTACCATTTATAAAAACAAGGTCGAAGACCAATTTTCTTTGTCAAACAACATAGTCAAGTGTATTTATGAGGAAAAAAGTGGCAATTTATGGGTAGGCACCAATGGAGGTTTGAACTATTTTGACCGTTATAAAAACATTTTCATTCGTTACACCACCAGAGATGGTTTGCCCCACAACACCATTCAAGCCATACAACAAGACGACAACGACAATATTTGGGTGAGTACCAATAAAGGAATTTCAAAATTAGATGTTAAAACGACCAAATTTCTCAATTTCGATGGATTAGACAATTTGCAAGGCGATGAATTTAACCCTGAGTCGAGTTATAAAACCATAGCTGGCGAATTATTTTTTGGTGGTACAAATGGTTTCAATACTTTTTTCCCTGAAAGCATAGATGCCAATGGTTTTGTGCCTACGGTGGTGATGAACAATATTACGGTTAATGGGGTTTCTATTTTTGCCGACTCTTCTGCCCACTACCCAAAAGTGAAAGAAATTTTGAGTAATGCAGCCGTTTTAGTTACGCCTTACAACAAAAATACGCTAATTTTCGACTTTGTAGCCCTAAGTTTTAGGCACTCTTCCAAAAATATGTACGAATGTAAATTGGAAAATTACGACAAAGAATGGATAAAACTCGGCAACAACCGCAGCATTACCTACCAAAATTTGCCCGCAGGTGAGTATGTATTAAAGGTAAAAGGTAGCAACAACGATGGGTTGTGGGCAAAGAAAACCTTGACTATTAAGTTGAGAATTACTCCGCCTTTTTGGGAAACATGGTGGTTTAGGGGTTTGGTTTTGTTGAGTTTTGCGGGTTTTGGCTATTGGGTTTACAAGTTGCGAATTAAGCAAGTGGAGGCACAAAAAGAGAAGTTAGAAAAAATAGTAGAACAACGGACTGCCGAAATTCGCAACATAAACGAAGCCTTGCACCACAAACAAGCCGAAGTGTATGCCCAAAAACAAGACTTGGAAAGGCAAAAAGATGTATTAGAGGAGGCTTACAAAACCATTTCGGATAAAAACGAAAACATTTTGAGTAGTATCCGCTATGCAGAAAAAATACAACAAGTGATTTTGCCCTCTGAACAAGTGCTGGCAGCTGCTTTGCCCCAACATTTCATTATTTTTCGCCCAAAAGATATTGTATCAGGAGATTTTTATTGGTGCAAGCAGATAGAAAACAAAACTTTTTTCTCTGTCAATGACTGCACAGGGCATGGCGTGCCTGGGGCTTTAATGTCTATGATTGGCACGACTTTGCTCAATGAAATTACCGAACAGAAAAAGATTTACAGCCCTGCCGTTATTCTCGAAGAGCTGCACATAGGCGTAAGGCTTGCCCTCAAACAAGACAATAATGTGAATGATGATGGCATGGACGTGGTGCTTTGCCTTTTGACTACCTATGAAGACCAACCAAGAAAATTGACTTTTGCGGGAGCAAAAAGGTCATTGTTCATAGCTGCCAAAAGCAAAGACCAAACAACAGACCAAACCATAGAGGCTGACCTTTGCGACATAGCAGGAAATTGCTTGTATGAAATAAAAGGCGACAAAAAAGCAATTGGAGGCAGACAAAAAGAAGTTCGCCGTTTGTTTACCAACCAAGAAGTACCTTTCAAAGACGGCAATATGCTTTACCTATTTTCTGATGGTTTTGCAGACCAACCCAACCCCCAAAACCAAAAATTTGGTACGTTGTTGCTCAAAGAAACTTTGCTTGCCATAGCTCCTCTGCCCTTAGCCGAACAGCAAAAGACCTTAGAAAACCTCTTAGACCAGCACCAACAACGCTGCCCTCAACGTGATGATATATCAATGATGGGGGTGAGGGTATAAAAGTTAAACGACTTCTTGCGAAAGTTATTTTGTTTGGAAAGTCTATTTATTTAGCCTTTCGCAAGAAGTCGTTTAACTATTTTAAAAGAACAAAACTCAAATTAACAAGTTTTGAAAAATAGTTTTGTACTTTGCAGGATAATATAAAACAATGACTTTTATACACCGAATTGGTTTGGCTGTACCACCAACTTCTTACACACAAGAGCAGGCACTCGCACAAATGTTGGAAATTTTAACTTTAAATGCGGCCGAAAAAAGGAAATTCCAAATGATTTATCGCAACAGTGGCATAGATAAACGCCATACAGCTATGCCTAATTTCTTTGCTCGTTTTTCTACCTCGCCCACACCTACTATTGCAGACCGAATGAAATTGTTTTGGCAATATGCCCCGCCTTTGTGCTTAGAAGCCGTACAAAATTGCTTGCCTCCTGATTTTGACAAACAACAAATTACACATCTCCTCACAGTTTCTTGCACAGGTTTGGCTGCTCCCGGTTTAGACATTTTGCTTTTGCAACAACTCCAATTACCAACTACTATTTACCGAACTGCTATTAATTTTATGGGTTGTTATGCTGGTTTTCATGCACTAAAACATGCCGACCTCATCTGTAAAGCAAATCCAAAGGCAAAAGTTTTGATAGTAGGTGTAGAACTTTGCTCCTTGCATTTCCAACACCTACTCGATGACGACAACACTAGGGCTAATCTCTTATTTGCAGACGGGGCGGCGGCTGTTTTACTCTCTGCCCACGCCAATGAACTTGCCTTGCCAACGCAAACTGCTATCCAAATTCACAATTTTTATGCAGAGGTTATCTTACAAGGCGAGGCAGATATGGCTTGGTTTCTTACCCCTGCTGCCTTTCAGATGCGACTAAGTGCTTATATTCCTCAGTTAGTCGAAGAAAATATTGCTGAATTATTGGCAAAAGCCTTGCAAAAATTGGCAATTTCAAAAGAGCAAATTCAGCACTGGGCAATTCACCCTGGTGGTAAAACCATAGTGGATAAAGTAGCAAAAGTTTTAGAATTAAGCCCTGAAAAATTGGCTATTCCATACCAAATTCTGAAAAACTATGGCAATATGTCGTCCGTTACTATGCTATTTATTCTCCAAAGCATTTTACATAACCAACCAATTAAAGGCAATAATTACCTTTTTGCTGCAGGTTTTGGACCTGGATTAACTATGGAAAGTATGGTAGCAGAATTAGTATTTTGCTAATCAATTATTTTAGTTAATTACAAACAATAGCAATGCCCAATTGCTACCAAGAAAAAATTATATGGTAAATTCAGAACTACTATGAAACAAGAAGAAGTAACTAAACAAGCCCAATCATATATAGAAATGTTAATTTTTGCTAAAAAATAGTTTTTGCAATAAAATACGGCAACAGTATGTTATTTTTGGTTGTTTATCTCACAAGTTGTGTAGAATGTAGCATACGCTTTAGCGTGTGAAGTTTTGCCTTACAAAATTCAGGAGAAAATCACACGCTAAAGCGTATGCTACATACTACACTGCGTTATCTATTTTATAACCAAACACCAAATTACATTTCTTATGTTTTACCCACCTTACTTTAAAACTTTGGCTGTTGTGCTACTGGCTTGTGGCACTTTTTGGGCTTGTAACCAAACCAAAACTGCTGAAAATCAGGCTATTAACATAGCGCCGCCCCAAGCCAAAAAAATACCAAAAGAATTGGAAGTTCATGGACACAAACGAACAGACAATTACTATTGGCTCAATGACAAAAATAATCCCGAAGTCATTTCCTACCTCAAAGCCGAAAATGCTTATCGAGATACTATGCTTGCAGGTATCAACGGACTGAAAGACGACCTTTTTGCAGAGATGAAAAGTCGAGTCAAGGAAACAGACGAATCTGTACCTTACAAATTGGACAATTATTATTACTACTACCGTTTTGAGGAAGGGCAACAATACAACATTTTTTGTAGAAAAAAAGGTAGTTTGGAGGCACAAGAGGAAATATTGGCAAATGGTAATGAATTAGCAAAAGGCAAAAAGTTTTTTTCAGCCAGCTATGATGTAAGTCCTCAACACGATATTTTGACTATGATGATAGACACCGTAGGCAGAAGGCAATATGTTTTGCAGTTTAAAGACTTGAAAACAGGCAAGTTTTTTACCGAACAAATCCCTCACGTTACCACTACGGCTTGGGCTGCGGACAATAAAACTGTTTTTTACACCACAGAAGACACCGTTACGCTGCGGTCAAACAAGGTTTGGAAACACACTTTGGGAACTACTACCCAAAAAGACCAATTTGTTTATGAGGAAAAAGATGCAAAATTTGGCTGTTATGCAGGTAATACCAAATCGAAACAATATATTTTTATCTATAATTCCTCTACTTTGAGTGATGAGGTGTTGTATATAGATGCTCGCCAACCAAACAGCAAATTTACTGCTATTCAGCCCCGCACCGCCAATTTGAAGTATGACGTAGAGCATTTTGGAGATAAATTTTACATTCGCACCAATGACAATGCCCTCAATTTCAAGATAGTAGAAACTCCTGTTTCGAAAACAACAAAAGAAAATTGGAAAGAGGTAATAGCCCACCGCCCTGATGTTTTGGTAGAAGGATTGGAAATTTTCAAAGATTTTTTGGTAATAGCCGAAAAAAGTGAAGCCTTGCCAAAAATTCGCATTATCAAATGGGCAGACAAAACAGAACATTACCTCGATTTTGGCGAACCTGCTTATCAAGCCTCCATTGCCTACAATCCCGATTTTAACACTGCTTGGTTGCGATACAGCTATACGTCTATGACCACGCCAAACTCCACCATAGACTATAATATGGCAGACAAAACCAAGCAATTAAAGAAAGAACAAGTAGTTTTGGGTGAGTTTGACAAAAACAATTACGAAACCAAAAGACTTTGGGCTACGGCTAAAGATGGCACAAAAATTCCTATTTCTTTGGTCTATAAAAAAGGTTTCCAACAAGACGGCAACGCACCTTTTTTGCTCTATGCTTATGGTTCTTACGGTGCTTCTATGCCCGCCACATTTAGCTCCTCTCGTTTAACTTTGCTCAATCGTGGATTTGGCTATGCCATTGCTCACATCAGAGGCGGACAAGAAATGGGCAGACAATGGTATGAAGATGGCAAGTTTTTGAAAAAGAAAAACACTTTTACAGACTTTATAGACTGTGCCGACTACTTGATAGCCGAAAAATACACCAATTCAGACAAATTGGCAATTATGGGAGGCAGTGCAGGAGGTTTGCTTATGGGTGCTGTTACCAATCTTCGCCCCGAATTATTTAAGGTCGTGGTGGCACAAGTTCCGTTTGTCGATGTCGTTACGACTATGCTCGATGAAAGTTTGCCCCTGACCACAGGCGAATTTGAGGAGTGGGGAAATCCGAAGGACAAAACCTATTACGATTATATGTTATCTTATTCGCCTTATGACAATGTGGAGAAAAAAGCCTATCCTAATCTGCTCATTACCACAGGCTTACACGACTCGCAAGTGCAGTATTTTGAGCCAGCCAAATGGGTTGCCAAATTGCGTGAGTTCAAAACAGACAACAACAAATTGGTTTTGTCTATCAACATGGACGCAGGACATGGTGGGGCTTCGGGCAGATTCGACAGATTGAAAGAAGTAGCCTTAGAATATGCCTTTATTTTTGATGTGTTGGGTGTGAAAAAATAAGGTTGCCAATCTAAGCAAAGCGAAGTATCCAATAAATAGCTCAGATTCTTCGCTTTGCTTTGCATCTATTTTTTTTCTGTACTTTCAGGTTTGCTGGCTTTGTATCTTTGATTCATTCCCTCTATCACATCTTTTGTAATATCTAATTGGTTATCAGCCGAAAGAAAAGCACCACCTTTGGTATAGTTGAAAACATATTTGTACTTGTTACCTTTGTTGTAAGTTTTTAGAAAACTTTGCAAAGAATCGTACAAACGAATACTGATTAATTTTTGTTCCTCCATCAAACCTGATGAAAGTTGTTTTTCGTAGGTCAATAAAGCATCTCTTTTTTGCATAAGAGCCTCTTGTCCACTTTTCAATTCGTTGTTAGACAACAAATTGGCTTGGGCGCGGCGTTGAAAACTACCCATTTCCTCCTCTAATTTTGCACCTTTTGCTTGCAAATCTTTTTCCATTTTGGTTTTCTTTTCGTCTAAGGCAGTTTGTAAGTCATCTACCATTTTGTAATTTGTCAATAAACTATCGGAGTCTATGTAGGCAATGGGCAATGTGCCTTCGGGTAGTGGCGAATCGGGGCTTTGTGCAGCCGAAGTTTTTGGAGAAGAAAAGTGCAGATAATATAGAACTGCAACAGCCACCAACAGCACGCCATTGAGGACAAGCGAAATATTTTTCACGGTATAATGATTTTTGGTTTAAAATGGTTGCAAATATAGCATATCTGTTCGCAAAATTGCAATAAAGAATCTGAATAATTAACACAATAAAACTGCATAGTCAAATTTTTTTTTACTCTCACAAGCAGTCTAAAATTTTGTAACTACCAAAAAATAAAGTTAAATTGCATAATTAATTCGCAAGGAATATAATAGACAATTTTTAATTTCTATGACAAAATGTAGTATCTTTTTGGGCTGCTTTGCTTTTAGTTGCTTTTTTTCATTTGTTGCTTTTGCCCAAAATCCGTTGGCGGGCAGGTGGGTGGGCAAAATTACGCAGACAGGAGCAGATAAGGTGGCATCGGCTTATTATTTTGAGTTTACTTTATTGCCTACTTCCGCCTTGCAAACATGGACAGGCAGCACCTATTCGCACCTACACAAGGCAGATGGCAAATATTTGCTCAAATCCTCTTTACAAGCCGCTTGGAAGGCAGAGGAAAATAAGTTGTATTTTCAAGAAACTACTTTAATTGCCTACGAAAATACGATACTCAAAAAAGCAGATTTTTGTGTGAAAAATGGCGTATTGGAACTCATCACCCATGACCAAACCCACACCCTCACAGGCGAATGGACAGGCAAGGAAAACAAGACCCAAAATCCCTGCACGGGAGGTAAAATTATGCTAACCAAAGTATTACCCGACACGACAGCAGCCGTACAGTTTGCCGAAGAAAAACCAAGCACTTTGCAAAACCGAACTATCAAAAAAGGAAAAACCATTACAGTAAAACATACCCGATTGAAAATTGACTTTTTTGACGATGCCGAAGAAGACGGAGATGTAGTATCTGTTAATTTTAACGGCAAATGGTTGTTCAGAAGCCATAAATTGCGAAACAATGCCAAAACTGTTTATCTTAACTTAGACCCTAACAATCCTTACAATTTTATTGCTACCTTTGCCCATAATTTAGGAAACATACCGCCAAACACAACAGCCTTGCTGATAGACGACGGCAAGAGAAAACAAAAAATTGTACTCAAATCAGACGAACAAGAATCAGATGTTCTTTATTTTGAGTATGAAAATCAATAAATTTGTAGCATTGGGCTTTAGCCCAATGCTATTAAGCTAAGAGTTTTTTACAACCTCGAAGAGGTTGAACAGCAATAGCCCTACGTGCAACGTAGGGAAAAGATAAGAGAGAGTACGCCACAACCTCGAAGAGGTTGAACAACCTTACTTACCCTGTGCCATTGTTCAACCTCTTCGAGGTTGGATGCAAGTTTGCAAATATTCCCCTACGTTTCACGTAGGGCTATTATTGTTCAACCCACAATGGAATTGCTCTTCGAGGTTGCAAGTTTTCTTAGCTTAATAGCATTGGGCTAAAGCCTGTGCAGATGGTTGTTTACTCAAAATTAAAATTTTCTTTGCTAAACTTCATGGAAACACAAGACATTTCCTATATGCGGCGTGCCTTAGACCTTGCAGTTTTAGGTAGAGGCAAAGTAAGCCCCAACCCTATGGTGGGTTGCCTTATTGTACATAAAAACCAAATTATAGGCGAAGGCTACCACCAAAAATACGGAGAACCTCACGCCGAAGTCAATGCTATTCAGGCAGTACAAGACAAAAGTTTGCTACCCGACTCCACGTTTTACGTAAGCCTTGAACCTTGCTCTCACTACGGCAAAACGCCGCCTTGTGCAGATTTATTGCTCAAATACCAACCCAAAAAAGTAGTTATTTGCAATGTAGATGTCAATCCCTTAGTGGCGGGCAAGGGCATACAAAAACTTCGCAATGCAGGCATAGAAGTACAAGTAGGGCTTTTGGAGGAGGAAGGCAAAAATCTCAACAAAAGATTTTTTACTTTTATTACCAAACAACGCCCTTACATTATTCTGAAATGGGCAGAAACAGCCGATGGGTTTATGGCAAAAGAAAACCATGAACCGTATTGGATTAGCAACGAAATTTCGCGTATGCTGGTGCATAAGTGGCGAGGCGAAGAAGATGCAATTTTGGTGGGTACAAATACTGCCCTCTACGATAATCCTTACTTAAATGTGAGAAGCTGGACAGGACGAAATCCGTTGCGTGTAGTCATAGACAAAGACCTCAAATTGCCTGCCGACTTGCATCTCTTTGATAGACAACAAGATACGCTGTGTTATAACTTACACAAACAAGAAGTTCATGAAAATTTGGAGTATGTAAAAATAAAAGGCGAAGGTTTTTTGCACTATTTTTTTCAGGATTTGTACTTCCGCAAAGTGCAATCTATTTTGATAGAAGGCGGGGCAAAAGTGCTACACAACTTATTGGAGCATGACCTATGGGACGAAATTCGGCTTTTCCGTTCTCCACTTACCTTCGGCAAGGGAATTGTAGCCCCGCGTCCACAAGGAAAAGTTTTTGAGGTTACGCAATTAGGAACTGATTCTTTGTGGATTTATCGAAGGAATTTGTAAAACGAAAAAGATGACATCTTTTTTGAAAGATGTCATCTTTTTGCAATTTGTTCGTTAAGAATTAAAAGCTAAAAATTAAGCATTATTTTTATCGGTTAATCTCCAATATTTCAAACTTAATTTTACCTGCTGGCACTATAATATCGGCTGTGTCGCCTACTTTTTTGCCCAACAAACCATGTCCAATTGGTGATTTGACAGAGATTTTACCTTTTTTAAGGTCTGCTTCCTCCTCCGACACCAACATATATTCGATAACGGCATTGTTTGCCATATTTTTAATTTTCACCTTTGACAAAACAGCAACCTTTGAGGTATCTATATTGCTTTCGTCTAAAATACGTGAGTTGGCTATTAGTTCTTCCAACTTCGATATTTTAAGCATGAGCAAACCTTGCGCATCTTTGGCTGCGTCATACTCTGCATTTTCACTCAAATCTCCTTTGTCCCTTGCTTCGGCTATTTGGTCGGCTACCTCTTTAATGCCTTTAGTGCGGAGTTCGTGCAACTCATCTTTTATTTTATTTAGTCCTTCTACTGTGAAATAAGATACTGCCATAACAATAATGTTGGTTTAAAGGTATAAAAAAAGCACCAACAGATTGAGGCATTAAGAAGTTTGCTCCTTAATCCCAACACATTGGTACAACTTGACAACAACAAAATAACGGTTTACCATCTGTAAACCGTTATAAAAAGTTTTATGAAACTATGATTGCCCATAAAACAAGGTTATGGCAAGGCATAATTTCATAAAAGGTTTGCAAAGTTAGTATTTTAAATTGACAATAGCAAATTTTTAAGTTAGGTTTTTTGTACTACATACAGGCATACAGCTTATATTAGAAACTAAAAGTTAAGCACTAAGGACCTCCAAAGTTTGTTCCTTGTCCCTTGCTAATTGGGCTTGCATAGCAGTCAAAGACTCGAATTTTTGCTCGCCACGCAGCCGTTTTACAAATTGCAAACGGACAGTTTGCCCATAAATATCGTTAGCAAAGTCAAAAATATTCACTTCTACTGTTCTTTCCAAATCATTGCCCAGCGTTGTACGCCTGCCAATATACAACATTCCTTTATAAATTTCTTGGTTGCAATGCACCCAAACAGCATAAATTCCTTCTTCGGGGATTAATTTGTGCGGCTCTACTTGCAAATTGGCAGTCGGGAAACCAATAGTTCTACCTATTTGGTTGCCTTTTACCACCAAACCTGACACGTAATAGCTATAACGAAGGTAATGATTGGCTAATTCTACGTTTCCTTCCTCTAAGGATTTGCGGATTTTAGTGCTGCTTACAGCTATTTCGTCTATTTCCTGGGCAGGAATTTCCTCTACTTCAAAACCTATTTCTTTTTGGTGGGCTTGTAAATACTCAAAACTTCCTTCTCTATTTTTGCCAAACTTGTGGTCATAACCAATTACTAATTTTTTGGTATTGATAGTTTTTACTAAAATATTTTCGATAAATTCTTGTGAACTCTGGGCTGCAAAGTCTTTGCTAAAAGGAATTATCAAAAAATGTTGAATACCAAACTGGGCTGCCAACTCTATTTTTTCGTCTAAGGTAGTAAGCAATTTGAGGTCTTTTTGCTCAGGAAAAAGTACCAAACGAGGGTGAGGATGATAGGTAAGCAACACACTCTCGGCTTTTTCCTGTCTATACATATAGGCAAGGGCAACAGTGCGTTGCAAAATACGCTGATGCCCAAAATGCACGCCATCATACGTGCCACTGGTAACAATGGCATAAGGCAACGGAGTAAATTCTTTAGTGCCACAATAGACTTTCATTGAAATTAATTTTGAATTTTGAATTTTGAATCTTGAATTTTGAATTAAACATTGAACATTAAAAATTAAAAATTAACAAACAAAAAGCCATACACTTAAAAAATGTACGGCTTCCAATCTACTATGAAAAACAAAACAAAAACGTGAAAACCAATTATGCTTTGGCAGTATTGGTTCGTAATTCTTTAATTCTTGCCTCTTTGCCCGATTTGAATTTGAGGTAATACAATCTTGCCCGTCTTACTCTGCCCGACTTCAAGACCTCAATTTTATCGAGAGCAGGCGAAAGGAGAGGAAAAATCCTCTCTACTCCTATGCCGTTAGACACTTTGCGAACTGTAAAAGTTTCGCCGCTTGTGCCTTTGCTTCTTCTTTGGATAACCGTACCTTGGAATTGCTGGATTCTTTCCTTGTTTCCTTCCTTGATTTTAACGTGTACGTTTACGGTATCACCTGCTTTGAAAGTTGGCAAAGAAGTTCTTCTTGCAGCCAACTCTTGTTCTACGAACCTGATTAACTCACTCATGACTTTATATAAAGTGTTAATAATTGCTATTAAAAGAGTGCAAATATAGACAAGTTTATACAGTTTACAAACCTTTTGTAAAATTTATTATAAAAAATACACAAACGAAATTGTTTAAGCCAATAAAATACTTAATTTTGCAAGCACTTTATAAAGATACACTTATTTTGCCGATATGGAAAACCTCATTGCCAAAAAATTAGAAGCCTTGTTGCGTTTGCAAGCTATTGACTCTAAGTTAGATGAAATCAACAAAGTACGCGGGGATTTGCCTGCCGAAGTCCAAGATTTGGAAGACGAAATTATTGGTTATGAAACTCGTATCACAAAGTTTAATGACGAACTGAAACGATATAACGAGGAAATCTCCAACAACAAAAATGCTATCAAAGAGGCTGAAAGACTCATGAAAAAATATGAGGAGCAACAAGCCAATGTGAAAAATAACCGCGAATATGAGGCTATTACCAAAGAAATAGAATTGCAAGACCTCAATATTCAATTAGCTAACCGCAAAATGCGCGAAGCTGCTGCCAAATTGGAGAAAAAAGAGGAGCAGATAGACCAAACCGAAAAAGATTTGGCGGAGTTGAAAATAAACTTGCAAAACAAACGCAAAGAACTCGATGCTATCATAGCCGAAAGCACTGAAGAGGAGGAAAAACTCAACAAAGAAAGGGACAAACGCAGCAAACAAATAGAAGAAAGATTGTACTATTCTTACAATCGTATTCGGTCTAATGCTCGCAATGGGTTGGCTGTGGTAACAGTAAAAAGAGATGCATGCGGTGGTTGTTTCAACGTAGTGCCTCCTCAACGCCAAGCCGACATCAAAGACAAACGCAAAATTATTGTCTGCGAACATTGTGGCAGAGTATTGGCTGATGTAGAGGAAATATTGGTGCAAGCAACCGAAAAAACTCGCAAAGGAACAGCAGCAGCAGCCAAGAAAAAAGCAGAGGCTGAAGCAAAAGTAGCTGAGGAAGTTGCAAAATAATTACAAAGCAACTGAAAAGTTGCCAGAAAGGTTAGTTGTAGGTGTCATCTCTTTGAAAGATGGCACCTACAACTAACCTTTCTGGCAATAGTAGTTCATCTGATACTTTAAGGCTATGTACCTTTTTATTAGATAAATAGTTTGTTATTGGTTTATTTACCACCGCCGCCATCTGCGGTAAGGTTTCTTGACTATGACCACAGGGGCAGGGGTTACATAGACAGGTGGTTGCACTACATACACAAGACGATGAGGAACTACCACCACACGAGGCGGACAAGGGGCTACGACAATAGGACGGTAATGCCTTCTGCCTACAAAAACTTGTGCTGCCACCTCCATCGTACTCATCATATTTAACAAGACGACCAAACTCCCAAAAAAGGCTATAAAGCCTATTTTCCCAACTATCTTTTTCATATTCTTTTGCTTTAAAGGTTGTCCATAATCACACGCTAAACTTATGTCATGGTACTTTATAGACGATTAAAACAAGAGAAGGTTTAAAGAGGTGGAAGTTATTTTTTGATAAAAAAATAAGTTACCAAATTTTTACGAATCTTGTTTTGAGTTGTATCATGCCTTTCAGCCCTTCCCAAGTTATGAAACTTGAAAAGGGTTGGGTAAAAATTGCAATAATAGCTGTTTACGAACCAGAATACTCCGCCAAATCTGGAACTTCGGGCAACGGCGGCTGAATATAGGTATTGAAACTATTGACAGAGAAGATGCGGAAAGGTACATCATAAGGGTCTAAGTCTATGACATTCCACTCGTCTTGCCACCAATACTCAAAGCCATTCATCAGGTCATTCATTTTGTATCTGTCGCCAGCATTGATTTCTAAGGTAGCCAAAGGCATTTTGAAAAACACTTTTTGTGTATTGCGTGAGTCCATGTTTATCAGCACCAATACCTTGTTTTTGCCATCATCACTTACTTTGACAAAGCCTAATACATTGTCGTTTTCAGTTTTTATAAACTGAATGTTGTAAGTGTTTTGGAAAGCAGGATTTTCTCGTCTGATTTGGTTTACTCTCTTAATTATTCGTTTGAATTTGGTATCTGCAAACCAATCCCAAACTTTGATTTCAAATTTTTCAGAGTCGTAATATTCCTCTTTGTCGTTCAAGCCATGTGTCCACATCAATTCGTAGGCAGGACCATAGAAACCATAACTTGCAGACATGGTAGCAGCCAAAGCAAAACGAATGACAAACATATTATCTCCATCGAATTGCAAAGTTTTAGGCAAAATATCGGGTGTGTTAGGCCAGAAATTAGGTCTAAAATATTCTCTTTCCTCCGTAGTGGTGAGTTCGGTCAAATATTGCTGCATTTCGGCTTTGCTGTTTCTCCACGAGAAATAGGTGTAAGACTGCGTAAAACCTGTTTTTGCCAAGTGCTGCATAATTTTTCGGCGGGTAAAAGCCTCCGATAAGAAAATCAAATTGCTGTATTTGGCATTCAATTCAGCTATGCACCACTCCCAAAATTTGAATGATTTGGTGTGTGGATTATCAACCCTGAAAATGGTTACGCCTTTTTCTATCCAATATTCAAACACACTTTTGAGTTCTATCCACAAGTTTTGCCAATCTTCGGTTTCGAAGTTTATAGGCAATACGTCTTGGTATTTTTTTGGCGGGTTTTCAGCATACTGCACTGTGCCATCGGGTCGCCATTTAAACCATTGTGGGTGTTGCTTTACGTAGGGGTGGTCGGGTGCGCATTGGTAGGCTATGTCTAAGGCTATGTCTATGTCTAAGGTCTTAGCAAATTGCACCATTTCTACAAAGTCCTCCACTGTGCCGAGTTCGGGGTGGGTGGCTTTGTGTCCGCCTTCGTCTGAGCCAATAGCCCAGCAAGAACCTGGTTCACCCGGTTTTGCGTTGAGGGTATTGTTTTTTCCTTTGCGGTGTAGTTTGCCAAGAGGGTGAATTGGTGGCAAATAAACCACATCAAAACCCATTTCGGCTACGTGAGGCAAAATTCGTTGGCAGTCTTTGAAAGTCCCATGTTTGTAGGGTGTTTCGGAGGTAGAACGAGGAAAAAACTCATACCACGTGCTATACAAGGCTTTTTTGAACTCTACGTTGATGTTAAAACTTTGTTCGTAGATAGTAGAATTGCTTTTTTCTGCATACAACTCATAAAGCTGCGAAATTTCGGGGCTTATGGCTGCTGCCACTGCTTCCGACATTTGGGGGTGGTTTCGCAAAGAGTGTGCATAACGCAACATTCTTTCGGAGTCGGCGGCAGAAGATTTTAGGGCTGCTTTTTCTATCATTCTTGCCCCTATTTCTAATTCTACGGCTACGTTTTGCCCATCGTCAAACTTCTTTTTCAAGCCTTTTTGCCACGTAGAGAAATGGTCGACCCAGCCTTTGACTGTGTAGAGGTAAGGCACTTGTTCGGCTATCCGAAAACTACCTCCCCATTTATCTACGCTTACTACCTTCATGGGGGCTTCTGTCCATGTGGAGTCCGTAATTTTTTTGTATAAAATAACAGCCTTTACTTCGTCGTGTCCATCGGTGATGACATCGGCAGCTACTGTTACTTTTTCGCCTACGGTACGTTTAATAGGGTATTTACCTCCATCTATTTGCGGAGATACGTTATCGATGATAACTCTGCTTTTTCCAGTATTTGCTTCCACGAGTATTGTTGTGAGTTATGGTTACTTTGACAAAATTAACGGACTAAATTTTATTTGCCAACGGACTAAAGTCCGTTATACAGTATTCGGTTATTGAGATTAATAATAGACTTTGCAAATTTGGTAAAAAATTCGTATGCAAGATAAAAAAAATGTGAATTTTACAACTATTTTCGATAATATTGTTAGTAAAAAATAGTGGTTTGTTTGCAAAACACAATAAACTAACCTCACATAGATTTAATCTTCCTGTGAGGTTGTTATAAAATCATTTTCACAAACAATCTTTGCTAATTTTTTACAATAACTTATCGACACATAAAAACAAAAATAACAGATAGTAAATTAAAATGATTTAACAATTAATAGAGGTTATTACGATAATTTTTGTATAGAAAAATAACTTTTTGATTTTCAACTAATTGCCCCTACAGTTGGAGGCAACCCCCGCCAAAGGGTGCTGTACAAATCGTAATAACCTCTAATAGTGTTAGTTTTTTACCTTAACCTATCTGCCGACCTTACTAATTTTTCGTCTTTCCAAATAAATCTGTTAGCTAAACTATTGAAAACTAACGCAATAGCAGGCATAAACAGCCCTACTCCCATTGTACCACGTGCTACACTGCTGATTAAAGCTTCGCCTTTTACAAAAATAAGAAAGGTACAGCAACCAAAAAGAGCCATAATGACGACTGTATTCACTAAGTTCAATTTAATTTGCAACATACGATTTTTAAAACTAAACAAAGATACATAAGCCAACACCAAAGACAAAATACACAAAATACCTACATAAAAAGTTGGTATTTTGCTTACCTCTTTTGCCTGATTGGTATAGCTAAGACTAATCACGTTAAGTTGTACTATTTCGCCTGAAACGGCTGCGGTTTTTGTCCATATGGGTGTAAAGAGCATTACCACCATACAAACCCCAATGAAAAATAAAAAGACAGACTGAATTCTTTGAATCATAAGTAATAAAGTTTTTGTTTGATTATTGTCTGCAAAAGTACAATTTTGTAACTATATATAAAATTAAGCAACCCAATAATTTATTTTTCGTTTGAACTATGCAGGATTGTAACATACGCTTTAGCGTGTGATTCGTTGTAACATACGCTTTAGCGTGTGATTTGTTGTGCTGTTATTTTGCAGTCATTGCACACGCTAAAGCGTATGCTACATTCCATTAATTGCTGTTGTTTGTGTCTGTACAAACAATACTTTTGCTAACTTAAAACCACATATTTTTATGCCTACACTCATTAAATCTGACCGCAAGAGAGTTTATTTGACTGGTATTCAGCCCGAAGCATGGGAACACCCCGCCGACCGTACAGCCCTCAAAGCCTTGCGTGCCATTCCTGCCTTAGACAGCGTATTGAAAACTATTTTAAGCCCAACCTTAGAAAAATCTATTCGTTTGGCTACTTTGGCATCTGCCGTTAGGGTTTCGCCCAAACAATTTGGCAAGATACACGAACTCCATTTGGAGGCTTGCCGCGTGTTAGATGTCAAACAAATACCTGAATTGTATATTTCTCAAAACCCAATTCTCAATGCTTATGCCGTAGGTTGGAGTGAGCCTTTTATCATTCTCAACACGTCTATTATTCAAACTTTGGGAACAGAAGACGAAGTATTGGGCATTTTGGGGCATGAGTTGGGTCATATTCGCAGTGGTCATGTGTTGTATAAAACTTTGCTACACATTTTGGTCATGTTGTCGCAATATGCTTTGCAAATTCCATTGACAGGACTTGCACTCGAAGCATTGATTTTGTCGCTAAGAGAATGGGACAGAAAAAGTGAATTGAGTGCCGACAGAGCCGAAGCCTTAGCTACGCAAAATCCTGATACGGTTATTCGTGCTTTGATGAAACTCACAGGCGGGAATATGGTGGACGAAATGGATTTGGGCGAATTTATCAAGCAAGCCGAAGAATATAATACCCGCAACAGTGCCTTAGACAGTGTGCATAAAGTGTTGAATACCTTGTATTTAACTCACCCGTTTCCTGTTATTCGGGTAATGGAAGTAATCAACTGGGTAAGGTCAGGAGAATATGACAACATACTGAACGGCAGTTATAAAAATCAAGCAAAATCTCATTTTGACGACCTGAAAGACACCGCCAAGGCTTACCAAAAAGATTTTGAGGATACAGTGAAACCAATGGAGGATATCATGGGGCAGATGCGTGATAATGCGGAGGACATAGCTCGCAAGGCTAAAGAAATGTTCGATAATCTGAACAAGAGAAAGTAAAAAAGATTACTTTTTTTAAGCATAGCAGAAAACCTAAAAATAGGTTATTTGCTATGCTTGATTGGAGAATTACCAAATAAAAAATACTTTTACTTTACTTTCTACCAATGTTTTCCTAACTTGCTTAGCAAAACAACCCAACAATGGAAAAGAAAAGCTACTCTTTTGGCAGTATTAGCTATGACGAATTATGCAAAATTGTGCCTATTCAGAGAGAAGACCAACCCGAAAAATTTGATGAATGGTTTGGGGCTGGTTATGATTTGACCAATGAGGAGATAGACTTTTTAGAAAAATTGATAAAGAAACACAAGTTATACCTACCTCATTATGCTGAAGAAGACCTCAAAATGAAGTTTATAGCTTTTGTTTTAGACAAGGTTAATTTTTTAGAAATTGGAGTTTTAGATTGGTATGAGGCAGGCATTACCGCAGAAGTGAATGGCATAGAACTGAAAGGTTTTGTGGATTATGTAGTGGCAAAAGGTAACAAAGACCCACAACGTCCTTACTTTTTCATTCAGGAATTTAAGCACACCGAAGCCAACAAAGATGTGGAAGACCAACTGTTGGCAGAGTTGGTGGCTGCTATCAACCTCAACAAAGTGAGCATTATGCGAGGGGCTTTTATCATCAGCCAATATTGGAAGTTTATGATAGTAGAAAAAGACGAGGCAGACGTTTACCATCTCTACGTTTCCGAAAGTTTTGATTGCCTAAAAACCAGAGAATTGCAGTTGATTTACAAGCACTTGCAACAAGTGAAGTTGAAGTATTGTAAGGATTGAGAAAAAGTATACAGGCTATTTGATATTTTTTTTGACTTTTACCAAAAATTTAATACCTTTCAAAGCCAATAATAGAAATTTTAAAGAAATGACCGACACTGTTAATAGAAAAAATCCACCAACTATTCATAGCCTTAGTGCTTTCAATTTGGTAAAGCCCGAATCTGAAAGATTAAGCAACGGCATCTGTTTGCACCACATTCAGGCAGGTGTGCAGCCTGTGGTCGCCATTCAACTGATTTTTAAGGCGGGCAACTGGTTTGCTCCCTCCAAAGAAACTGCCTATTTTACGGCTCGGTTGCTAAACGAAGGCACAAAAAATAAAAACTCTTCGCAAATAGCCGAAGAAACTGACAAATATGGTGCTTTTTTAGAAATTTCAACAGGAAACGACTACTGCCACGTGGAGTTGTATGCCCTGACCAAACATTTGCCTCCTTTGTTAGACCTTTTGCGTGAGTTGCTGACCCAAGCCTCTTTTCCCGAACAAGAACTGCAAAAAGTAAAAGATATTTCTGTTCAAAACCTCAAAGTGAGCCTCGAAAAAACTTCTTTTGTGGCTTCGCAACACTTTAAGGCTGCAATTTTTGGGGCTATGCACCCTTACGGCTCAGAAATGACTGCCGAAAGCATAGCCAACGTACAACGAAACGACTTGGCTACTTTTTACCAACAAGCCTATTTGAAACAACCTTTTGAGGTGCTGACGGCGGGCTGTTTAGTCCCTGCCGACCTCCAAAGGATTAAAGATTGGTTGAGTAGTTTCCAATTAGATGTACAGCCCACTTTTGCCTCTCAACCGCCTGCTATGGTGCTGACTGCCAAAAAACACAAACTATACATAGAAAAAGAAAACGTCATGCAGACTTCACTGCGAATAGGCAAACCTCTTTTTTTGCGTACAGATGCAGATTATATTGCAACCAAAGTGATGAACGAAATCTTGGGTGGCTATTTTGGGTCGAGGCTCATGGCAAACATACGCGAGGACAAGGGTTATACGTATGGTATCAGTTCTACTATGGCTTTCTCCAAAAATGCGGGTTATTTGCTCATAGGTACAGACGTGGGCAAGGAAGTGAGAGAGGCAACGGTAGAGGAAATTTTTAAGGAAATAGATTTGCTCAAAAAAGAAAAATTAGCAAAAAAAGAATTGGAAATGGTAAAAAATTATATGAAAGGAGTTTTCGTCAATTCCTTAAATACGCCTTTTGCTATTGCCGAAAAATACAGAACTGTTTATTTGTTTGATTTGCCTGCGGACTACTACCAAAGTTATATACAAGCCATAGACAGTGTTACGATTAAGCAAGTGGCAGAAATGGCAAACAAATACTTGGCGGGGGATTATATAGAGGTTTTAGTGGGATAAACTCCAAAGAAAATTTAAAAATGCAAAACAAAATGAAAAAAACAATCATAAAAGTCGTAGTCATTTTATTTTTGCTGGGTGGACTTGGCTCAGGGCTATTTTTCTTTGTAGCCACCAAAGCAAGTTACAGCGAAGGCAACCGTACAGGCAGAATAATGAAATTTAGCAAAAAGGGCTACATTTTCAAAACTTATGAAGGAACATTAGACCTTGCCAATATTTCACGCAACCAACAAGGAGTAATTGCAAGTACATGGGATTTTTCGGTATTGCCTGATACAGAAGAAGTTGCAAAACAAATGGACAAAGCAATGACCGAAAATAAGGCTGTAAAAGTTTATTATGAAGAAAAATACTTCCAATTTTCTTGGCGTGGCGATACCAAATATTTTGTTACCAAGGTAGAAGAAGTACATGAGGTAGATTAGCAATAAGGAATGTAATATACGTTTAGCGTGTAATTTTCAATGGAGGCTGTCCGAAAAGACAGCCTCTAATAAATCCAATCATTACTTTTTGTAGGTACTTCCGAAGTTAAAACCTAAATATCAAACTTAATTCCTTGTGCCAAAGGTAGGCTTGTACCAAAATTAATGGTGTTGGTTTGTCTTCGCATATAAATTTTCCATGCGTCAGAGCCTGATTCTCTGCCTCCACCTGTTTCTTTTTCGCCACCAAAAGCACCGCCTATTTCTGCTCCCGAAGTGCCTATGTTTACATTGGCAATGCCACAATCTGAACCCCAATGCGACAAGAAAGTTTCGGTTTCTAAAACATGATGAGAGAAAATAGCCGACGACAAGCCTTGTTTGACATCATTTTGAATAGCAATGGCATTTTCAATAGTACCACTGTATTTGATAAGATATAAAATTGGGGCAAAGGTTTCTTCTTGCACTGTTTGGTATTCATTTTTTGCCTCTACTATGGCAGGCACTACATAATTTCCCGACGTATATTTTTCTCCTGTCAAAACTTGTCCACCGTACAATAATTTGCCACCTTCTTTCTGCACTTGTTCCAAAGCATGAGTAAACATTTTTACTGCGTCTTTGTCAATCAAAGGACCTACCAAAGTTCCTTCGGTCAAAGGATTGCCAATAGGCAATTTTTTATAGGCTTCTACTAACCTTTCTTTGACTGTATTGTAGTGTTTTTCGTGGATAATCAAACGGCGTGTAGTCGTGCAACGCTGCCCTGCCGTACCTACTGCCCCAAAAATAGTGGCTCTGATAGCCATTTCCAAAGGTGCATTTTCGGTAATAATGATTGCATTGTTGCCACCTAATTCCAATAAAGCCCTACCTAACCTTGCACCTACGGCTGCACCCACTCTCTTGCCCATACGCGTAGAGCCTGTGGCAGACACCAAAGGAATACGAGTATCAGTAGCTATGGCTTCGCCTATGGTGGCATCTCCAATGAGGAGGTTAAAAATTCCTTCGGGTAAGTTGTTGTCTTTCAATACTTTTTGCAAAATATGTTGTACGGCAACAGCAGTCAAAGGTGTTTTTTCTGATGGTTTCCAAACTGAAACATCACCGCAAACGGCAGCTAACATGGCATTCCAAGCCCAGACAGCCACAGGAAAATTGAAGGCTGAAATAATACCAATAATGCCCAATGGGTGGTATTGCTCATACATACGATGCGAGGGTCTTTCGGAGTGCATAGTCAAGCCATGCAGTTGGCGAGAAAGCCCAACAGCAAAGTCGCAAATGTCTATCATTTCTTGCACCTCACCCAGACCTTCTTGGTAAATTTTGCCCATTTCATAACTTACCAACTTGCCCAAAGGCTCTTTGTAATGGCGAAGTTGCTCACCTATTTGGCGGACAATTTCGCCACGTTGTGGGGCAGGCATTTTTTGCCAAACCACAAAAGCCTCTTGTGCAGTTTTGATAACCTGCTCATAATGTTTGCGGTCTGCTAACCTTACGGCTGCTATTTTTTGCCCATCAGTAGGCGAAAAAATATCTTTCAATACACCTTCGTTTTCGTTTGCCCAAAGCAAACCTGTGCTGTACGAAGGATTGATAGGTTTGATACCTAATTCTTCTAATAATTTTTTTGTCGATGTACTTGCTTGTGCTGTCATTCGGCTGTTATTGTTATTGGTTATTTTTTTTGATACAAACTTTCTTCTGATATACTTGTAGAAAGATTGAAAAGACGCATACTTTGGTTGCAACCAAATATTTGGAAAACTCTAAATAGTGAACCGTCTGCATTGACTATACTCAATGTAAAGTCTGCCGAAGGAGAAGAATCTACTGAGTAGGTGTAAGTGCCTATGAGTCTGCCGTTTACAGTATAAGTTGCTTCTTTGTCTGTAAACTTCCAAATTCTGGTTTCTCCTGTGCTGGCTGGCGTTTCCGTAGATGAGCCTCCTCTGCCATTGATGGTGGATTGTATCCAAGTCCACTGTCCTATTAAGGCATTGCGAGTAGATTTAGCGTCTTTGAATGGGCTTTTACATTCAGGGTCGGTAATGGTGGGCGTAGGTGTGTTGCTACTCCCGTTGCAAGCTGTGGCTAAGATGCTTGCGACCACACATATAAAAATGAATTTAACGAGTTGCATATTTTTAATGAGTTGTAAATTTTAAGATAGTTTTTAGCAATTTTTTTATTTTTGTTGATTAAGTTTTTTCATTAATTCCTCAATCAATTTGTCTTTTTCGGATAAAGCCTTTGCATTTTCCTCCAAAACCCTTTGTGTTTCCTCCAACACCTTTGTATTTTCCTCCAACTCCTTTTGAGTTTCTTGCAATACCTTGTCTTTTACTGCCAATTCTTTCTCGAACTTTTCAGCCTTACGCTTTAAGTCTTGCATATAGGCATTTATTGTACGCCACGCCTCCTCCTCATCTGCTATTTTCTTTCTCTCATCTGGGTGTGTGCCTACATAATTTAAAATTTGGGTAATTAGTTGCAATTCCTCACTATCTGCCTCATGCTTATATTGTTTCACAATAGTTCCTTCCTCTACAAAATAGCGTTGCTCAAACACACTCAACAGTTTATCCAAACGAGTTTGGTAACGGTCACCAATTCTATTAACCTGCACCACATAGCTATCATGTGTTAGCTTTTCTACAAAATCACTTTTGGTGTTTAGTATGGTGCTGTTTATCAGGTCTTTGTATTGTCTTTCTACTTTGATGCAAGGTGTAAGAATTTCGGGAAGCATAAAACCCAAAATATAAATAGTTGTAATGGGCAAAGGTGTTTTGTTTTCGCCATCGCCTGTTTTGTCCTCTCTTTTGTAGTGTTCAGCTAAATACCTTCGAAACCGCATCACATCTTCTAAGTCTTGAGCTTTTTGTACTTCTATCAAAATCTTTTTATGTTCGCCAGTTTTGGTTTTTACTGTTGCCACAAAGTCCATTCTGAAAATGCGAATACCCAACCGTTGTTCTATGACTTCCTTCTTTTTTTCGAGTTCAGCCTCGTCTTTAATGTCTAACAGCCCTTCGTAGGTGTATTCTTGCGGTTTCAGGTCTAAGAGGTCGACATCTTGTTCCAAAAAAGTGCCAATGAAAAACTTGGCGACTTTTTCGTTGTCCATCAGTCGTTTGAAAACTACATCATAAATGGGATTGGCAATGAGCATAATTTTAAAACAATTTTTTTTGTAAATATCTCCTAATCTAATTCGGCAACTACCAATTTGCAACAAAGACTTTGCAAAGATAGTAAAAAAAATCCTATACAAAATCACACGCTAAAGCGTATGTTACAAGGCAAAAAATCTATTTGATATTTTTCAACAAAGTTTGGGCAAACTCACGCAAATTGCTTTCTTTGTAAAGTTCTAAAAAGTCCTCCAATGATTTTTTGACTACACTCATTTCTTTGCTTGTTTTGGCAAGTAGCATGGTTTCGAGCAACATCACTTTGTCCTTGTACGAATTTTGGGCATAGTTGGTTTTTATTTGTTGCAAGGCTTCGGTGGCTGCTGCATAATTGCCTAATTGGTAAGCAGTGTAGGCTTTTTCGTACCATTGGCTTGCTTCTGTGTTAAATTTGGTGGACTCTGCCAAATAATCTTTATTGTCTAACAACTTGGCATAGATAGACGAGGCAAACTCTTTGCGAAGTCGGTCTTTATAGGTGTCGGAGTTGCAACTTTTGGTTTCGGCACATATTTTTTGCAAGCTATACAAAGCCTCTGGGGTCAATTTATGTGGTGGAAATTTATTGACAAATCGTTGCAAATGCTCAACGGCAAGAAGTTTTGCTTCCAAATCTTCTGCATAGAGTTTGCCCACATTGAATAAAGCTACTTGCAATTTCTCTTTTTCTACTTCTAAGGCTGCGGTTTCCGTAGGAATTTCAGCCAACCTGTCTGCCTTTGGTTTCAGGGCTTCATACCGCAATTCTTGTTCGGTTGGTGCTGTTTTGCTGTCTTTGGGCTGCGTGGTACTTGCCTTATTTTCCTCGTTGCTATTGAAAGCAGCCATAGCAGCAGGCGAAATTTTGGAACTTAACCGCCAATTATCTGTCAAAGGTCTTTCGCCCCATTCTCTATAAAAGTTTTGTTTGGCGGTTTGCAAACTTTGGGCTGGTTGGTAAAAGAAAAAAGTGCTACCACTCACCGTATTGGCGTTGGGAAAACCTGCACTGGCGTTGCCTACATTGGGCGTGGCTGTGTTGAGTCCGCCACTGTTTTGTTGCAAGTTGGCCGCCAACAGAGAGTCTTTTTTGCGAATTTCTGCCCTTTTTTTGGCTGTGATGAGTTCCTTGTCTATTTGGGCTTTTTCTTTGTCTATTTCAGCTTTGATGTATTCTTCTCTTTCACTTTCGTTCATGGCTGCTAAGGCAAGCAACCTGTCGGCTTGGGTCATGGTGTTGTAGTGTGTAGCAAATTTTTTCAACACTTTTTGCTTTGCCAAAAAAGATTTTGCCCCTTCGGATTTGGGGTCTAAAAACAAAGCTGCACTGTCGTAATAGGCTGCTGCTAAAGGCATATTGCGTTGATAATCAAACGCAATTTCGCCTGCACGCAAGAAAGAAGTGAACTTTTGGTTTTTGTCATTTTTGCTATAATAAACCGACTCCGTCAAATAATCTAAGGCTTTGTCATAGTTTTTGCGACCTGCCTCAAAATTTGCCATTTCATAATAAATTTTGTGTTTGAGGTCTATGTTTTTGGCATCTTTTAGCAATTTTTCCAAAAATTTTGCTCCCTTGTTCACCGCATCAGGATTAGAAAAATCTACTGCCCCTGTGGCATTGAGTCGGGCTGCAAACTCCATTTCATACGTTGGGTTTCGTTTCAACAAGGTGGTGTAATATTGGTAGGCTTGTGTCGTATTGCCCACTTTTTTGTGCAACTGTGCCAGCAAAAACCAACAACGTCTGCGGAGTTCTCTGTTTTTCACATCGGGCAAGGCTTTTTCCAAATAAGCAATGGCTTGGGCATATTGCTTGCGAATACGATAAAAATGGGCAAAATTGAGGTAAAAGTCCCTTGCATTTTCTATGCTAATCATAGGTTCTTGGCTCATAAAATTGGCAACATACTCCACACTGTTCCAATCTTCGTTTTCTATGAAGGCACGCATCAGCCAATTTAGGGCTTTGTGGCGGGCATCGGGGTTGGTACTTTCGGTGTTTACATACCGAAAAGTGTTGATAGCATTCTGAAAATCACCTTGATACAATCGTGTACGCCCAATGAGCAAATAGCAATAATCCACCCATTTGCTGGTGGGGTGCTGCTGAATGGGCAACGATGCCCGTTTGACTATAAAATCAAAGTTAGTTTTTTGGGCTTTGGTCTGGTTGGTGTCTATTTTGGGATAAAGAAAAATGAGGTCGTTAAAATTGTCTTTGGGTGTGCCAAACAACAAAGTTTCGGTTTCTAACATTTTTTCTTTTGCCATAAAATAGGCGTTGTATCGAGCAGTGGTATTGTGATAAATTTGGCAACTACTCAAACTGCCTATTGCCAACAAGACAAAAAACAATTTAGTTGCCATTTTGGGGGCAAGAAGGCAAAACCTGATGGCGAAAAAAAAAGATGAAGTTTGCATCGATAGAATGGTATAAGTAGTTGCAAAAATAACGAAAAAATATAAATTCAAATCCTATTTGGGTGTATTTCTTGTAAACAAGGTTGCAATAAAGTTTGAAAGAATTGAAAAGGTTACATTGTGTGCTATTTTAGTCCTAACCTATTTCTCTTGGGCTTACCAAAATAATTGATACTTTTTATTTTTGGCAATTTGGGGATAAGTAACGTAAGTTGTGTGGCAGCAATGCAACTTACATTAAGTATTAAAAACTAAAAAACCAAAACTTTCGGTTTTTTCAAAAAAAATTACCAATTTTGCAAAAAAATCACTATCATTAATCGTAATGGCAAGAAAACAACAGCAGCAAGAGCCACCAGAGGCTTGTTCTTTTTGTGGGTTAGACCGCAGAGATGTCAATATGTTGCTCGCAGGTATAGATGCGTATATATGTGATGCTTGTGTAGTACAGGCAGACCTCGTACTCAAAAAAGAAGCCGAATCCCGCCAGAATAGACCTTACCAAATCAATTTGGTAAAGCCGATGGAGATGAAACGTATGTTAGACCAACATATAGTAGGGCAAGACAGGGCAAAAAAAACAATGGCTGTTGCCGTTTACAATCACTACAAACGGCTCATGCAACGTCCTCAACCGCAGCAACAACCGCCAACGCAAGAGGAGGAAGTGGTCATTGAAAAGTCGAATATTATTATGGTTGGCGAAACAGGTACAGGCAAAACCTTGATAGCCAAGACCTTAGCCAAGTTTTTAGATGTGCCTTTTTGCATTGCCGATGCTACAGTGATTACGGAGGCAGGTTATGTGGGCGAAGACGTGGAAACTATCTTGACCCGACTGTTGCAAGCTGCCAATTATGACGTGGAAGCTGCCCAGCGTGGCATTATTTACATAGACGAAATAGACAAAATTGCACGCAAATCCGACAATCCTTCTATCACCAGAGATGTAAGTGGCGAAGGGGTGCAGCAAGGTTTGTTGAAGTTATTGGAAGGGTCAATCGTGGGTGTGCCACCAAACGGAGGCAGAAAACACCCTGACCAGAAATTGGTGCAGTTGAATACAGAAAACATTTTGTTTATCTGCGGCGGTGCTTTTGAGGGCATAGAAAGAAAAATTGCAGCAAGACTCAACACCCGACCTATTGGTTTTGTGGGCAAAGGCGAAGAACATTTTATGCCTGAAAGAGAAAACTTGCTCAAATATGTTTCTGCCCAAGACCTCAAAAACTTCGGCTTAATTCCCGAATTGATTGGGAGGTTGCCTGTGGTTACGAGCATGGACTCTTTGGACAGAGATACGTTGCGTATGATTTTGACAGAGCCTAAAAATGCTATTACCAAACAATACAAAAAATTGTTTAAAATGGAAAGCATAGAACTTACCTTTACCAACGATGCCTTAGACTACATAGCCGACAAAGCTATTGCGTTGCGTTTGGGTGCAAGGGGACTACGTTCTATCTGCGAAAACATCATGGGTGAGGCTATGTTCGAGTTGCCTTCGTTGGGTCATGTCAAGCATTTTGTGGTGGACAAAGACTATGTAGCCCAAAGAGTAGAGAAAACCGAAATGTTGTATGCTTTGCGTGTAGCTGCGTAGTGGCTGTAGCCATGTCAATAGTAAAAAATATTGTAATTTTACCAATAACTTGCAACAAAATACAAAGACATGAATAAACAAGGTAGTTTTTTGGTAGGTTTAGCCACAGGAATAGCTGTAGGCGCCGTGTTGGGTTTGCTCTATGCACCCGATAAAGGCTCAAATACCAGGGAAAGATTGAGCTATTTGCTCTCTAAATATAAAAATCAACTGGAAGAGTTGCTCAAACAGCTCCAACAAAATACAGATGAGCAAACCACCAATGAAGCAAAAGAAGAAAGCCAAAAAGTAACTAACGAAGCCAAAGAAAAAGCCGAAAAGTTGCTCAGCGAAGTGGAAACTATGATGGAGCAAATGAAATTGAAAAATTAAAACATATAGTATAGAGGCTGTCCAAAGAATAATTTTATAGAAATATAGAATTATGTAACTACCTCGTTATCAGTAAGTAAACCTATAAGATTTTTTAAATCTTATAGGTTTTTGAGCAGCCTAAGCTATTTGTGTGGCTTTATTGTTTCAATCAATAATTGCCACCAGTGAATAGCTATGGCTTGTTTGGTCATGTTTTCTTATTCTATCTCTATGTTATTCTCTGTTGCAGCCAAAGACTTGGGTAAAAAGTATGCCACTGAATGGATTTTTCGCAATTTTTCTTGTGATTTCCAAATCGGCAAAACATACATCATCGTTGGTAATAATGGTAGTGGCAAATCTACTTTACTCAAAACCTTAGTGGGAATGTTGTCGCCCAGCGCAGGAACTATCTACTACACAAGAGGCAAAAGACTATTGCCTGCTGATTATTGGTTTCATTATTTTAGTTATGCTGCCCCTTACTTGGAGTTAATAGAAGAGCTGACTCTGACCGAAAGCATCACTTTTCACACCCATTTTAAGCCGCTAACTATAGAAAATAAACAACTGATAGAAGAATTACAATTCAGTAAAACCTCACTACATAAACCCATAAAGTATTTTTCTTCAGGCATGAAACAAAAGTTAAAATTAGCTTTGGCTCTTTTTGCAGATGTGCCTTTGCTATGCTTAGACGAACCAACTGCCAACCTTGACAAACAAAATTTACTTTGGTATCAGCAAAAGGTTGTTACCCAACAAAGCAAAAAAATTATCTGTCTTGCTTCTAATCTATTCGAAGAATATGATTTTTTGGGCGGCACCCTATTTGCCATGAAGGAGTTTAAGTAGTTAGTCTCTTTTTTTAACTTGCTTTTTCAGACATCACTCTAACCAAAGCCGTAACCATTTTGCGTGGCGTAAAACGGACAGACTGTGCCATAAGCCAATTCATTGTGCCATGAATAGCTACGGTTTCCCCGTTCATTAGGGCTTTGTAAGCATATTCGGCAACTTCCAAAGACGTAGGCAGTTTTTTGCCTTTTACCAACTTCGACTCCTCCAAAGTGGCTGCTGCCTGAAATCCCGACTCCGTAGGACCAGGACACAATGCCGTTACAGTTACGCCTGTGCCTTGCAATTCGTTGGCTATTGCCTCCGAGAAAGACAAAACATAGGCTTTGGTAGCATAATAAACCGCCATCAACGGACCTGGTTGGAAAGAAGCAGTGGAGGCTACGTTCAAAATTTTTCCCGATTTGCGTTGCACCATATCTTTCACAAAGAGTTTGGTGAAGTGAGTCAAAGCCTTGATATTGAGGTCTATCATCATGGCTTCTTTGTCCCATGCTGTTTCGTGAAAGTAGCCAAATTCACCAAAACCTGCATTGTTGATAAGAAACTCTATGCTTACATTTGCATTTTTGAGTTCTGCATACACTTCTTGGGCTGCATTGGGCAGACTCAAATCTTTGGTGATAATCTTAACCGAAATGCCGTATTGACTTTGTAATTCATTGGCTAAGGCTTTCAATTTGCCTTCGCTGCGGGCTACCAAAACCAAATTGTGTTTGTGATGGGCAAAAACTTTGGCTAATTCTAAGCCTATGCCACCTGATGCCCCTGTAATTAAAGCAGTTTTCATTGTTGTAAACCTTTTAAAATGAGTAAAATAACGTAGTTTGTTTGTTGGTCTATGACCGAATAGTCTATTTCGTGAGCATAGAGTTCTTTGGCTTGCAATACGCCTTCGTGTTTGAGGGCATTGGCTACCAAAAGCATAGTTTCAGCTACTTTTGGCAGGGATTCTTGGCTGCGGAGCAAATTTTTTTGTTGTGCCTCTGTCAATAGTTGGGCTATAAATGCAATTTCGGTTTGCTGCACTTTTTGGTACAACTCATCAAACAAAGGCTGAATATAACGCAACTGGGCTACCGACAACTGGTGCAGATTGACCACTTTTTTATAATAATGCAATCTTTCACTGAAATAACTCACTATTTTTTGGTCAAAATTACCTACGTCTTTCACTTTTGCTTGCAAGTCTGCAATAAACCTTTCACTCTCTGCCAAAACAACTGCCATAAAAATTTCCTCCTTGTTCTTAAAATAGTAATACAGCGTAGCTTTGTTCATGTTAGCTGCTTTGCCTATATCGTCTAAGATTGTTTTTTCATAGCCGTATTTACCAAAGCATTTGGCTGCTTCTTCTAAGATAAATTGGCGTTTGTTGTCTGCTTTTTCACTTTTCATATTGCAAAGATAATTCAATTATTTTAATTTTCAAACAAAAATAAAAAGTATTTGAAAAATATTATTACACTTAGCTACTCACATTCATCAATATTTTGAGTTTTGTCATTCTGAGCGTAGGTAGCGAAGAATCTTACTCAGATTTTTTGCTATGCTCAGAATGACAAAATGAAAATACAAATTAAAATGTCTGTATCTAACAAAAACAAACGCATACAAAAAAGTTATCTTACTGCATTATTACTCACCAAGTTACAAAAACAACCTTAAAGTAAAAATTCTTTAATTTTTGTTAATTTATTGATAATCAAATATTTATATCACTTTACTTAAAGTAAAACATTACAATTAAAAAAATGTTAAAAAAAATATTTGCAAAAAGTTTCTGTTATTAAAAAAAAAATTTGAATTTTTGTAAGTAAAGAAAAACAGCAACTAACAATAGCTAACTAATTGATAATAAGTTTTTTCAGTCTGTTAACTTTGATTGTTACTTTACTCGAAGTTGTTAGCCAAAAAATGTAACTATTTAGGTACGTTGGCAATGGTCGCAGACCTTGACAATCGTACTGCGTTTTTCATACGATTGGGGTCTGCGACCATTGCCAACGTATAAAAAACGTGGTGCTAAATAATTACCAAAAAATAAAACTATCTGTACGAAAAAATGTAAATTTTCTCATCAGGTTTTCTTGCAAAAAAATTTAATTGGGTAAGTGGTTTTGGTTTCTCAAAACCAAAACGCCATTTTAAAAAATTTAGTTGGGTAAGTGGTTTTGGTTTCTCAAAACCAAAACGCCATTTTAAAAAATTTAGTTGGGCAAGTGGTTTTGGTTTCTCAAAACCAAAACGCCATAACAATTACTAAAAATCTATAAACGAATATACAGACGAACAACAGTGGTATTTTTTGATAATTTATCCAATCACACCACTCTTACAGTCATACAATCACAGTAGCTATGCAGAATGAAAAAATTGTCGTAGGACTTGACATAGGCACAACCAAAGTGTGTGCTATTGTCGGCAGATTAGACCAATACGGAAAATTGGAAATCTTAGGTATGGGTCGTGCCGTTTCTGACGGCGTGAAAGACGGCATCATTACCAACATCAACCGCACCACTGAGGCTATTCGTCAAGCTATTGACGAGGCAGAAAAAAATTCAGGTATCGACATCAAAGTTGTCAATGTAGGCATTGCTGGTAAACACATCAAAAGTGCAGTGCATCATGGCAACATCACGCGGAAATCTGGTGAGGAAGAAATTACTCTCGATGATGTAAACCGTTTGACAAACGATATGTACCGCATTGTAACCGAAGCAGGTAGTGAGATTATCCACGTCATTCCGCAGCATTATACTGTTGATTATGAGGAAAATATCAAAGACCCCATAGGCATGGCGGGCGTAAAATTGGAAGGTGATTTTCATATTATCACCGCCAATGTCAATGCTATTCGCAACATACGCCGTTGTGTGCAGTTGGCAGATTTGGAGGTCGAAAACGTAATTCTCGAACCTTTGGCATCGAGCATGGCTGTATTGAGTGAGGAGGAAAAAGAGGCTGGCGTTGCCCTTGTGGACATAGGCGGTGGCACTACCGACATTGCTGTTTTCTACGATGGCATTATTCGCCACACTTCGGTCATTCCTTTTGGTGGCAATATCATTACTTCGGATATTAAGCAAGGTTGCTCTATTATGCAGCACCAAGCCGAACAGTTGAAGGTAAAATTTGGTAGGTCATTGGCACAAGAAGCCCCTGAAAATGAGGTGGTTTCCATTCCAAGCCTAAGAGATAGAACTCCCAAAGAAATTTCTATTCGCAACTTAGCCTACATCATAGAGGCAAGAATGGAGGAAATTGTAGATTTGGTTTACAGTGATTTGGTAAAATCTGGCTTGGCAAATAAATTGGCAGGTGGCGTGGTCATCACAGGCGGTGGCTCGCAGTTGCAAAATATTTGCGAATTGTTTGAACTCAAAACAGGATTAACAGTACGAATAGGGCATCCTAACGAATATTTGGGCAAGACCAAAGACGAAGCCGTAAAAAGTCCTATGCACGCAACAGGTATGGGTTTGGTGCTGGCAAGCCTCAAAACCATTGACGAAAGAGAAGAAAACTTTTTACGCAACGCTAAGTTTTTGCCTCCAACCATGACCTCACAAATCAGTTCGCAAACTGCCTCGCAAAAAACAAGCAACGGTGGCGACTTTTTGAGCAATTTGGTGGAGAAAGCCAAAAACTTCTTGATAGACGACTACGACGACAATAAGAGATATTAGTGTAGCTACGGACTTTAGTCCAATGCTATTAAGCTAAGAATAACTCACAACCTCGAAGAGGTTGAACAACAATAGCCCTACGTGCAACGTAGGGAAAAAGGTGCAAAGTCACTCCACAACCCCGAAGGGGTTGAACAATGACATATTGCTACACGAATGTTCAACCCCTTCGGGGTTGGATGCACATTTGCAAATACTTCCCTACGTTGCACGTAGGGCTATTAGTGTTCAACCTCTTCGAGGTTGTAAATATGATTTCTTAGCTTAATAGCATTGGACTTTAGTCCGTAGTTTTATTGCCATTGTTTGTGTCTTCACAAACAACGGCAAATGAGTTGATTGTTTGTGCTTTCGGTTGCTACAACCGAAAGCATAAAAAAGTTTCGGTTTTGAGAAACCGAAACCACAAGAAGTGTTTGCGGTTTATCAAAACCGCAAATACGTGATACGGCACAGTAAGCAGAGCAAAAAAACACACAACCTACAATTTCATAGTTTTATGAATTCGAGATACCAATTTGAGTACCCAAACAGCGAAAGTTCTATCATCAAGGTCATTGGCGTTGGTGGCGGTGGCGGCAATGCTGTAAACCATATGTTTAGGCAAGGAATAAGAGGCGTGGACTTTTATGTTTGCAACACAGACGTACAGGCATTGGAAATAAGCCCTGTACCTAACAAAATCCAATTAGGTCTCAACATTTCAAAAGGATTGGGTGCAGGAGCAAACCCCGAAAGAGGGCGAAATGCAGCCATAGAAAGTAAAGACGACATTCGCCAACTATTGAGCCAAAATACCCGTATGGTGTTCATTACGGCAGGTATGGGCGGCGGCACAGGCACAGGGGCAGCACCCGTCATAGCCGAAATAGCCAAAGAATTGGGTATTTTGACCGTAGGCATTGTTACCATTCCGTTTTCTTTTGAGGGGTCACCCAAAATGAAAAGAGCCGAAGAGGGTTTGCAAGAACTCCGCAAAAACTGCGATACGTTGTTGGTCATTCTCAACAACAAACTCAAAGATGTTTATGGCAACATGACCATGCGCGAGGCTTTTGGGCAAGCAGACAATGTGTTGGCAAGAGCAGCCAAATCTATTGCCGAAATTATCACAGTTTCAGGTCAAATTAACGTGGACTTCGAAGATGTGCGGACTGTTATGCGAGATTCGGGTGTGGCAGTGATGGGGTCGGCTACGGCAGAAGGCGAAAGCAGAGCAAAACGTGCAGTAGAATCTGCCCTCAATTCGCCTTTGCTCAATAATACCAACATTCATGGCTCAAAATATGTGTTATTGAGTATTGTGATTGGTGATGACGACAACTTCAAATTTGAGGAAATGGAGGAAATCACAACCTACGTGCAGCAACAAGCAGGTGAGGAAGCAGAGGTTATTTTTGGTTATGCAACAGACGAGTCGTTGGGTAAAGCTATTGGTGTTACCATCATAGCCACAGGATTTTCAGACAGACCCGTTGAAAACCCAAAAAAGATTTTCGACTTGGAAAAGAATAAGCAAATTAAAGAAAAAGTCAAAGTGGTTTACGACAATTTCGATGAATTTTTTAATCCAAGTGGGCAAACAGAGGAAACAGAAGAACCGATACGCAAAAAAATTGTAGCTACACCAACAGTGCAAAAACCTGAAAAAATAGTTCATAGCTTAGAAGGTGAGTATCACCACGCAGGAGCAGACGAAAAAAAAAAGGTTTTAGAAACTGAATATGAAACACGCAAACGCAAGATGGACAGCCTAAAATCTATTCACGAACTGAGCAACGAGGAGTTGCAACAGAAAAGAGATGTGCCTGCTTATTTGCGTAAAAATGTGAAGTTAGAAGAAGTCAATCATTCGGCTACCAATCACCTTTCGCGTGTGAAAATAAACGAGGACAACGACCTCTTAGGTGGCAACAAGTTTTTGCACGATAATGTAGATTAAATTTTAAAAACTATTTTTTTACTTCGGCAGTGGCTTTTGCCCTGCCGATAGTTAAAAAAAGTAAAAATAACCATCGGCAGGGCTGAAAAGCCACTGCCGAGGTTTAAAAAGAAAAATTGTTTTTAATTATTCTCATAGCTTAATTACCCTACTTGATTTTCAGGTGGGGTAATTTTTATTGAAAAAGTAACATCTTTTTAAAAGTTGGCATCTTTTCAAGAACTTTTATAGCTAATGATTTCTTATAAAATAACCGTCAATCAAATTAGTTGCCTAAATACAACTTTCTACTATCTTTGTCTATTAATTACATTTAGTCTTTTGTTAAGCAACTTGCAATAAATATGTTAATCAAAATAATCAATACCTCAAATAATCCTACACCTCAGTACCAAACACAGTTATCAGCAGGGGCTGATTTGCGTGCTTTTTTGTCTGCTCCCCTGCTATTGCAGCCTTTGCAACGGGTACTTGTGCCTACGGGTTTATTTATAGAATTACCTACAGGTTATGAAGCACAAATACGTCCTCGAAGTGGGCTAGCACTTACCTATGGCATCACAGTTTTGAACAGTCCTGGCACCATTGATGCCGATTACAGAGGGGAACTCAAAGTTTTGCTTATCAACCTCTCCGATGAAGTGTTTACTATTCAAAATGGCGACCGTATAGCCCAAATCATTATTGCTACACACGAACAAGCCCAATGGCTGGAGGTAAAACAACTATCAACTACTGAAAGAGGGGCAGGAGGTTATGGAAGCACAGGGAAAGTTTGAATACTTGATTTTTAATTCAATGTTGTAACATTCAACATTATTTTAAGCAACTTATTGAGGTAGAAAACGTATAATGACTACAAAGAACTCAAAATTGAATCTGCGATTTATAACTAAGATAATTCGGATTCAAAATTAAAAACTCAAAATTATTTGCAATGGATTATAAAGATTATTACAGCATTTTGGGAGTGGAAAAAGCAGCCTCTCCCGAAGAAATAAAAAAAGCCTACCGCCAGTTGGCTAAGACTTATCACCCCGACAAAAACCCTGGTAGCAAAGTAGCAGAAGCACGTTTTAAAGAAATTTCGGAGGCTTATGAAGTTTTGTCTGATGTTTCTAAGAAAAAACACTATGATGATTTAGGTAAAAATTGGAACAAATACCAACAATATAACAACCCACAAGAATATTATAGGAACACAAGACCTAATGAGGATACGCCAAATTTCGATTTTTCTGAAATTTTTGGCAAAGAAAGAACAGGAGGTTTTTCAGATTTTTTTAGCAATATTTTTGGTGGCAACGAAAACAAAAAGCAAAAAGGGCAAAATTACGAAACCGAAATGGAGATAACCCTCGAAGAGGTGTATAGAGGGAGTACTAAAATTTTGCACGTACTCAACCAAAAATTGAGAATCCAAGTCAAGGCTGGTGTCCCTCACGAACAAGTTTTGAAACTCAAAGGCAAAGGTGGCGAAGGTGTAAACGGACTGCCTGCTGGCGACTTGTTTGTGAAGGTAAAAGTGTTGCCTCATGCCTTGTTCAGACGAGAAGGCAATGACCTACATTGTGAGTTGCCTGTCAATCTTTATACGATTGTCTTGGGAGGCAAGGTGTTTATAGAAACTTTTGACGGTGGCACAAACTTTATATTGCCCGCAGGTACGGACAACGGCAAAGTCCTTCGCCTAAAAGGAAAAGGATTGCCCGACTACACCAATCCTACGCAAATTGGCGACTTGTACGTAAAACTAAATGCCCAAATACCAAAAAATCTTAGTCCTACAGAAGTAGATTTGTTTAGCAAATTGGCTGAAATCAGGAAGGACAAGTAAAAGAATATAGAGTTTTACTAACTAACTCTTTAGGTACGCCACTTTTTATATGTTGGCAATGACTTAGGCAGTCCCGTCCAGACCTTGACAATCGTATAGCTAAACCATTACGATTGTCAAGGTCTGGACGGGGCTGCCTAAGTCATTGCCAACGTACCTAAAAAATTACAAAAAACTAAGTTATTTTGCAACTAAAATCTTGGAAAGTAGTATAAGATAAAAAGTAGTTTTGCTTTTATTAACACAAATTCCATGTCAGACTATCCTCTCAATATCAACGAATTAGGAGATAAAATCCAATTTAAGACCGAAGAAGTCGGTGTTACCATTGGTAGCTTTTTACAAACAGGCTTTGGTGTTTTTTCGGGTGTGGTGGGTTTAGCCTGCACTGTTACAGGTATTTCGGTCATGGCAGATGGTTTTCAGTTGGGTTGGTTGGCTTTTACCTCTCTTTTGGGTGTATTGCCGTTGGGTTTTGGCGTGCATTTGGTCAAAGATTCGAGCAAAAAAGCAAGGGCAAGACGCGAAGAAATTATAGAACGAAAAATAATGAAAGCTATGCTCCGCCAAAACAGTTCGGTAACTCCCCAACAGTTGGCAGTGCAGATGGCTATTCCGCTACCTTTGGCAGAAAAAAAACTCGAACAACTTTTTGGCAAAGGTATGCTCGAAGTAAAAATATCTAATTCGGGCATACTCTATTATGAACTCAGCGAAGCCATGCGGTGGGAGAACAAATTGTTGAGATAAATTATAATCAACCTTACAGTTTCTGTTCTATTAAACGGATTTACTTTTTCTAATATTTGTAATCTTGTAAATTAGTCTTACCTTTGCTATACATTTATTTGTTTAGTCCAATGCAAGATTTTATCCTCTATTACAGCTTTTTGCTTCTTATTTTATCTGCATT
The DNA here is from genome assembly GCA_013299115.1 of Cytophagales bacterium. GTDB lineage: Bacteria > Bacteroidota > Bacteroidia > Cytophagales > Thermoflexibacteraceae > JAAFKA01. The sequence continues at coordinate 27,162 of JAAFKA010000010.1, read as the reverse complement.
TTTTGGAATTGGCTATGGTATTTTGCGGTTACTAAAATTAGATTATGAAGGCTATGAGCAACTTTTTTGGTCTTTGTTTGCAGGCGTAATCACAGTAACTGTCGGTGTTGCTATCATTAGAACAGGGGGTAAATCTGTGATGACCGCAGTGCCTTTGGGCGGACTGCTGGCGTGGGGGTTGGGTATTTTTAAGCAAGATAAATCAATAGAAACAATCCAAACCTCTATTTTTACAGACAATAAACCTTCTTGGCTACAAAAAATAACCGTAATAGGGCTGGCTTCTCTTTTATTTTTTAGCCTAAAATTTTATTTTGTTAGAGAAGATGGACATTTTATTCTGCCTTTTATTGATGATAGGTTTTATGCAAAAATAGCTCACTCATTAGTTGCATATGGAACAGAAAGTACCAATATGTGGCATTATTTAGATGTACAAAATTCATCTTTAGAACCTTATCATTATTTTGAGTTATGGCTGACTGGAATTATAGCTTGGGTTACTTACCAGCCCACAGTTATTGTAATAAATTTAATATTAGATGCTATTTTTTATATAAACATAGTTTTAGGTTTGTTGCATTTATTAACAAAAAAATATAATCACTACTATTTTGTTTTTGCAGTTAGTATTTTTTTGCCATTTATTAGTGGTTTTTATCCTGTTTTTACCAAGCTTTATCCCTTTTTTGACTCTATACAAGCAACTGCATATTTAGGCACTTATGCTAAAATACTTAATATGCATAAAGTATTGCCAATTATGCTTTTATTACTTTGTTTTTATATTTGTGTTTATGAAAAGAAAATTCAAAAAGGCTTAACATTTTTGTTACTTTTGCCTATTTTTTCTATTCTTACTTATCCTTCTGTTATGTTGGCTTGCATAGGATATGAAACAATAGTTTCTATTCATAGAAGATTAAAGAAAATAGAATGGCATATTAGTTTTTTAGCTGTCATACTGTCTTTATTTATAATTTTATTCTATGTGGTAGGAAATGTAGATAACTTGAGCCAATCTGCTGGCTCTTTATCTAATCATTTATCTATATTTGTTAAAGGAATAAAAAGCCTAATTGTAATTCTATTAACAAACTTATATGTATATCTACCAATCGTATTTGTTTTTTTATTCCTTTGTTATACTAATTACCAAGTGTGGAGAGAGCAACAAAAAACTTTTTTAATTTATGCTCTATTATTAGTAGGAGGGGCAGTTGCTTGGATTTTATTGATACATAACTATAATAGCAAGCAGTTCTTTTATTTAATCTTTTTTTCTCTGCATTTTTTATTAGTTTTAAAATTATTTATGTTTACTTCGCAACAAAAAATGGTTTATTGGCTTTTGTCGGTAATTATCATTGCTTTTCTTTCCAGTATTTACTGTACACAGCTATACTTCAATGAACATTTTTCAATAATAGAAAGCAAAGTGAATTACACTTTTTTGAAAAAAGTGCAGGCTGTCATCTCAAATAGTCAATCAAAAAATAAAAATTTTGCTGTAATTTCGCCTGAAAAAAATATAATGATGTATCATGGTGAGTACATAACCTTGTTAAATTCAGATTACAAAAACAGTCAATTAGGAGATAATATCATAGATACAACTAATTGTGCTGTTTATGAAAAAGTTTATATCTTAAAACTACCATTTTATAAGTACATAAAAGCAAAGCAATTACTCAATCCTGATTTAACTCTACCACAACTAAGGTATTCTTTTATGAAAGAAAACAAGATAGAATATCTTTGTACTACTTTGCAAACTACGCTTGATTCAACTTTGCAAAAATATGTCAAGTTAGCTATTGATGATTCTATTTATCAACAAAGATTTATACAATTAAATCCACTGCCTTAACACCAAAGCAATATGTTAAAAAATACCCTGCATAAATACTTAGACAAAATTACACAAAGACATTTTAGCCATGCCCTACAACTGATGAATATGGCAATCGGCAGGGCTACTTTCAACCGACAAAGCCTCGCCATTCATCCGACTTCGCCAATTACTTGGGAATTTTCGGGCTTTAGCCAAAACGGAGAAGATGGTATCATAGAATATTTGTGCAATCAATTAATAGCACCCAATCATTTTTTTATAGAAATTGGTGCATCTGACGGCACTGAAAATAACACCTCCTTGTTAGCTATCTGTAAAAAATATGCAGGTTTAATGATAGAAGGAGATAGAAACAAATACCTCCTCTGCCAATGGATTTTTCACCGCATGGGAAACCCTTATATAGAATGTGTGCATAGTTTTATTACTTTAGCTAATGTTGCAACCCTTATGCAACGCAGTCCACACAAGAACCCTGATGTTTTTTCGTTGGATATTGATGGCAATGATTATTACATCGTTGAAAAAATATTACAGTTAGGTTATAGACCCAAAATATGGGTGTTGGAATACAACTCTACTTTTGGCGACCAGCAAGCCATTACCATTCCTTACCAAGCCGACTTTAATTGGACTAAGGCTCACCCCACTATGCTTTACTGGGGAGTTTCTATTCAGGCGTGGCAAAGACTAATGCAAAAGTATGACTATCAATTTATTACGGTTGACTCTTGCGGAGCAAATGCTTTTTTTGCAGATAAATCTGCCTTTAATCCAGAGTTTATTACCAAAGTAGTTCCTTCATTAAGTTATATTGAAAATAGGTCGCAACTATTTTGGACTAAAAAAACATGGCAAGAAAGATTTGCAGTCATCAGAGAAATGCCATTTGTGGAAGTATAACTTTAAGATTTATATCGCACTATCATAAACCAAAAGATAGTGCTTTTGCTCTATTCACTTTCTACCTGTTCAGCAAGTTTGGATTCATATTCTGCAAATTCTTCTTGGCTAATACAAGTGTTTTTTTCTTATGATATTAAGCAACTGTTCGCAAAAATTATTAACTTTGCAACTTTACAGCATCAATTTAACTAACTTTAACAGCATGAGTGAAATTACTAAACGAAAAGCCTTTTCTTTATTGGCTATTATTGGCGTTTTGCTTGGAATTATTGCCTTTTTGGGCTATTATGCTTACGACCTCAAACAGCAAGTTACCAAAGACGTGGCTGCATTGGAAAATAAACAACAACAGTTAGAAAAAGTATATACCAAATTGGATTCTATTTCCAAAGCCTTAGACGAGAAAATACAAGAAATTCAGAAGTTAGGTGGCAAAGTAGATGGACTGTTGAAGGTAAAAAAACAGTTAGAAAAAGAGAAATATGAACTCAAACTGACCAAAAAAATACCTGCAGACCGTTATGCCAAAATAAAAGAGAAAATTCAGGCTTACGAAACTTTATTGAAACAAAAAGCCGATGAAATTATTGAGTTGCGAAAAGCCAATGAGTTGTTGTCGTCTGAAAATCAGGATTTGAAACAACACGCAGATAGCCTGAAAAATAAACTTTCGGATTTGAGTGGCACAGCCGAAAACCTAAGCCAAAAAATAAAGTCAGCTGCTGGTTTGAAGGCAAACAGTTTGGTGTTGCAAGCCATAGCCGAAAATGGCAAAGTGCGTACAGAAACCGAATACAAAAGCAAGCATCTTGCTTTGTTGCGTATCAATTTTAAGATAGACGACAACAAAATAGCCGAAAAAGGCAATCGGAATATCCTCATCAAAATCATAGATGCTCAAGGCAATACCTTGTTAGCAGCCGATGGCAGTCTGGGCAAGTTTACCTACGCAGGAACAGAAATGCCCTACACTATCTCAAAAGAAGTCGTTTTCGATAATGGAGGACAGCAATATGTCATAGATTGCAAAACTGCAAAACCTTACGAATCAGGTCGTTATATGGTTGAGTTGTATTGCGAAGGCATCATGATAGGCAGTGGTAATTTTGTGATAAGGTAAATTATTTATTGCTTTGCAAATTTTATTTGCTCCTTCTTTCGTTTTGTCTATAAAAACCTTACTTTCGCAAGCTAACAATTTTGCTAATAACTTTTAATAGGTTAAAGTCCAATGCTATTAAGCTAAAAAATTACAAAACAACCCCGAAGGGGTTAAACAATAATAGCCCTACGTGCAACGTAGGGTAAAAAGTGCAAAGATTTCCCTACGTTGCACGTAGGGCTATTATTGTTCAACCTCTTCGAGGTTGTAAGTTGTTTCTTAGCTTAATAACATTAGACTAAAATCTATTATACAAATACACAGACACATGAAATATGATGTAACAGTCATCGGCTCTGGTCCTGGTGGCTACGTAGCTGCCATTCGTGCAGCCCAATTAGGCTTAAAAACAGCTTTGATAGAAAAATACAGCACACTCGGCGGCACCTGCCTCAACGTGGGTTGTATTCCCTCTAAGGCTTTGCTGGACTCCTCCGAGCATTTTCACAATGCTTTGCACAATTTCAAGGAGCATGGCATCGATATTCCTACGCCACAGGTCAATCTGCCTCAAATGATTAAACGCAAAAGTGAGGTAGTGAGCCAAACCGTTGCTGGTATCAATTTCTTGATGAAAAAGAACAAAATAGACGTACACCAAGGCGTAGGCTCTTTTGTTACTGCCAACCAAATCAAAATTACGGCTGCTGATGGCACAAGCACCACCATAGAAACCGACAAAACCATTATTGCCACAGGGTCAAAACCTATTATTTTGCCTACTGTTCCTTACGACAAAAAACGAATTATCACTTCTACCGAAGCCTTGAATATGCCCGAAGTACCCAAAAGTATGATAATCATTGGCGGCGGCGTAATTGGTATGGAATTAGGCTCGGTGTATGGCAGGTTAGGCACAAAAATTACAGTCGTTGAGTTTCTCGATGGATTGATACCTACAATGGACAAAACTATGGGCAAAGAATTGCAAAAAGTATTGGCAAAAATAGGTTTTTCGTTCCATTTCAAACACAAGGTTTTAGACGCAAAAGTGGAGGGAGAGGAAGTAGTGGTAAGGGCAGAAAACGAAAAAGGAGAAATCGTAGAATTGCGTGCAGATTATTGCTTGTTGTCTATTGGTCGCAAACCTTATACCGCAGGTTTGGGCTTAGAAAATATTGGCATCAAAACCGACAACAAAGGCAGAGTAGAGGTAAACGACCACTTAGAAACCAACGTCAAGGGCATTTACGCCATTGGTGATGTCATCAAAGGGGCAATGTTGGCACACAAAGCCGAAGAAGAAGGTGTATTTGTGGCAGAAACCATAGCAGGGCAAAAACCGCATATCAACTATTTGCTCATACCAGGGGTAGTTTATACTTGGCCTGAAGTGGCAGCTGTTGGCTACACAGAGGAAGAACTCAAAGCAAGTGGCAAAGCCTATAAAGTGGGCAGTTTCCCTTTCAAAGCAAGTGGCAGAGCAAGGGCAAGTATGGACTTAGACGGCTTAGTAAAAGTATTGGCAGATGCCAAAACAGACGAAATTTTGGGCGTACACATGATAGGTCCTCGCACTGCGGACATGATAGCCGAAGCCGTAGTCGCCATGGAGTTTAGGGCTTCAGCCGAAGACATAGCCCGTATGAGCCACGCCCACCCCACGTTTACTGAAAGTTTTAAAGAGGCTTGCTTGGCTGCTACGCAAAACAGGGCTTTGCATATTTAAGCTAAACCTATTTCAAGTTCATTTACAAGGACTTAGATACTTTGCTGTCAAGTCCTTGCTTTTCCAAAACAACCCAACGTCATGAAACGTCTATTTTTTATTTGCCTTTTGTGTTGTTCGCAACTACTTTTGGCACAAAACAGCCCTACGGTACTGAGCATTTTGGAAGCCGTAGCCCAAAACAACCCACAAAGTCCCGCAGCTTATTTAGATTTGGGGCAGCATTATTTTTTCAACCAACAATTTGCTCAGGCAAACCAGCAATTTGATAAAGCCATTGCCTTAGATGCAGACAATGCAGACTTTTACTTTTTTCAGGCTGCTGCTTACGAGGCACAAGGAATGTTGGAAGAAGCTCTGAATAACTACGATAAAGCCATTGGCTATCAAAGTGCTACGGAATATTTGATACGACGAGTGCAGATTCGGTACAAGTTGAAAAAATATGCAGGGGCTGCTGCTGATTGTCGAGAGATTTTGGAAACTTACGAAACCATGGCAGACATCAAAAAAATACTGGCAGATTGCGAAAAAAACGGAGGTAGTGCCGACAAACCAGTTGAGCCAAATACAGCAGCTAAAATAACACCCACCAAAGGAGATATTTTTTTAGACCAATTTATCAAAAGTTTCGAAAGATTTAGTGATACAGGAGATTTATACAGGGCTTTGCTGTTTTTTTTTACCAATAACTTAGACAAAGCTACTCCTGTTTTTGAAAAAGTAATAGCCAAAGACAATGATACAGAGGCTCTGTATTATTGTGGCATTATTCAAGAAATAAAAGGCAATGGGGCAGAGGCAACCAAATATTATGAAAAAGCCTTGTTGCAAATCAACAGAGAATTAGTAGAATCCAAATTTGAAGATTTGGCAGGTTACAAAGAAGCCAAAGAGGAGATAGCCAGATTGCAACAGACCAAAACAGATTATTTGTTTAGGCAACACGCCGTTACCACCGCAGCAGGGAAAATGCCCGACTTGCCTGTTGCCCCCGAAAAAGATGAAATGGTGCGAGGAGAAGTGAGAGCAGCCAAAACGACCTATTCGTTTGAGGTAGAAAAGCAAGACGAAAGCAACGGACAACGCAATATTTACAAGTTGAGTGTGAAAGAAAAAATGGGCAATACTATTATGTTAGTCCGTTTGGTAGCCGAAAAACAAGGCAATGCCATTATAATCAAAATTACGCATGGGGGCAAAAAAGACCCCAATAGCCTTAGTTGGGTCAATTATCCCCAAGACATTTTGGTTGCTCAATTCGTACCCTCAGGCAAGGCAAAATACAAGTTTGAAGGCAGCCGACTCACTGCTGAGAAAAAGGCAAGTATCAAAATGGAGGATTTGGAGGCTTTGTATCCTGTTACCCTCAATTTTACAGAGGCAGTGGCGTATGCAGCCCGCAGTTATATGGTTACGTTTATTATCAAAGAGTAAAAAAAATTAACTCCGCAAAACTTAAATTTTGCGGAGTTATTGGTTCAACAAACGACTTTTTTATAGAAAGTCTGGTAGAGGATTTAACAAAAGAGTTTATTGTTAGTTAAAACCAAAACAGTAAATTTTCTTTTGTTTTTGTGGTTCAGCTTAGTACACTTCGCTAAATATTTTTTTTCTGAAAGTGTACATAATGGCTATAACAGCCAAAATATAAACCAGTACCAAGATTAATAACATGGTTTTACAATTAAGTAAACAAATAAGGTAAAGTTATCGACGATTAAGATGCTCACACACGCAACTTTTAGGTTGCTTTCCGACAAGTTTTATTTTATGTATCTCATTTTCAGGCATTTAATCGAAAATGCTCGTCGATTGTCTATTGATTTACGATTTTTATACTAAAAAGTTGTCAAAAGTAACCCAAGCAGTTTATAAAGAACTAATTAAAATAGCCCGCAAACATTTTTAACTTTTATGCGTTTTTATTAAAGTTGTTTTGTAGTTTCGCACATCAAATAAAAATTAGCAATTATCATGGCTTTCGAATTACCTAAATTGGCTTACGCCTACAATGCTTTAGAACCACATGTTGATGCAATGACTATGGAAATCCACCATAGTAAGCACCACAATGCTTACGTTACCAACCTCAACAATGCTGTAAAAGATACAGAAATGGCAAGTTTGTCGTTGTTAGACTTGATGAAAAACATCAGCAAATACCCTGCACCTGTTCGCAACAACGGCGGTGGACATTATAACCACGACTTGTTTTGGAAAATTCTCACACCCAACGGAGGAGGAGAACCAACAGGCGAAGTGGCTACGGCTATTCAAACTACTTTTGGCTCTTTTGCTGCCTTCAAAGAAGAATTTGCAAAGGCGGCAACCACCCGTTTTGGCTCTGGCTGGGCTTGGCTTGCTGTAAGCAATGGCAAATTGGTAGTTTCTTCTACGCCTAACCAAGACAATCCACTAATGGACGTGGCTGACGTAAAAGGTACACCTATTTTGGGTCTTGATGTGTGGGAACACGCCTATTATTTGAAATTCCAAAACCGCCGCCCAGATTATATTAGCACTTTCTGGAATGTGGTCAATTGGAATGAAGTAAATGCAAGGTTAGCTGCTGCTAAATAGTTGCTAACTACCAGTTAAAAGTTCGAGATAAAAGATTAAAAGTTTGGTTTTCAGACAATCTTTGTGAAAACGCAGGTCTTTGATTTATCAAAGACCTCTTTGTATAAATCTACAATTCTCTTATAGTTTCCAGCTCTCTTATAATTTCCAACACAGAGGTTTGCTAATGGCTACTGCCCTCAAACCCCCTAAATTGTTCAGGCGAAAGCCAATGAATTTTTGGCAAGAGATGAGCAGGCAAGTTGAGGCTGATGGTTTCTTCCACCAAATTTCGGAAGGCAGGCTGGGCAAAACGGGCTGTCCAATCTGAAAAAAGAAAGTGAACTGTTTGGGTTTCCACCACTTCCCGCACTGCAAAAGCCTCACTTTTGCGGTTGAGTTCTCTGCACACCTGTACAAAAGCAGCCAAAGCATAGCAAGCAGCTTTTCTGTCTGCAAACAAACCAACTTGCAACCACTGTTGCGGTGCAACCTGCCAAAGCAGTTGGTAAATTTCCACAAAGTCATTGTCTATCCGCCCTATCCTGTAATTGGAAAGTTGCACACCACTTTGCAGCCAAGCAGGGCAAATGGTTTGCAATTTTTTGCTATTAAGCAACTCATTTTCAGTACGATAGGGCGTAAATAAAATTGTTTTTTCTAAGTAAAAATGTTGCAATTCTTGGTCTGCTAACTCCGCAAATTCTTTTTGCAACCTTGCCTCCTCCACTTCGTCAAATTGCGTTTGCAGTACGTCTGCACCCAAAGTTAAGAAAGTGAAATTTTGCGTAGCCATTTGACTTTGCAACTTCAAATGATATTTTTCGAAAACCGCAAAAACACTTGACTTTTTATTGGTTGGTTCATACAATTCCTCTATGTGCAGCAAAATTCGCATCAGTTCTTCTATTCCTGCTCGGTTGTTTGCGTGGGCAGGTTTTGTGAGGTCGGCAGCCCCAAAACGTCTTACCCCTAAACTTGGCAATTTTTTTAGCAATGCTATTTTATTGTAGAGCAAATTGTATTGCAAAATTTCCTCGCTGAAATAATAGTTGAACTTGGCAAGAGAATATTGCTGAAATTCAATACCATATAAACCCAACAAATAATCTAAAAAACGGTTGCGTCTTTCCAGAAAATTGTCATTTGCTTGCAGAGTAGCTTGTAAATTTTGGTTGTAATTTGCAAAATAAGTAGTTCCGTTTTTGGTTTGCCCTACCAAATAAGCTGCTCCTGCCACGTCTTGCAAGGCATGAGCAAAATAAGTTTGTCGCAACAAGGCATCAGTAGAAAACAACCGATGCACATTTTTGAGTTGTGCCAAATGGTTTGCCATTAGTTGCTCAAAAACAAATAAATAGCCTTGCAGTTGTTTGGCTTGGGCTTGTCTTTCGGGACTAACAAAAGTAGGAATACCGACTTTGCCCAGCAAATAAAGGGCAGGAAACTGCTCTTGCACAGAAAAATAAGTATCAAAATCGGGGGCAGTACCTGTGGCTTGCGAAGTCTGCGGCGACTGCACTGTATATGTTTTTTGTTTAGTGAGTCGCAAATTTTGGTAAGCCACCAACACTTTTTGGGGTTGCGGTTGGTAGTCAATGCTATCTTTTTGGAGAATAACGTGCAAATTTTCTAAGGATAAAGCCAGCCATTCGTCTGCTTTGAGGTTGATAACTTCGTGAATAGCCTCATACACTTCGTTTTGATAGCGTAGAGAAAAATTAACAACCGCCAAAATTCCTTTTGTTTGCAAGCACAAGGTCAATAATTCTGCCATCACCACCTTTGTAGGGCGAGGTTTCAGGTCTTGGTCTTTGATAAAACCATTTTGCAGCGGTGTTTCCACCAAAATTTTTTCTATGGGCAGTCCTTCGGCTTGCAAATCAGCCAACGAATAACGGGGAACAGTAGGCGAAAACAAATGGCACAAAGCAGCATACAACTGGGCTACTATTTCCTCGCCATTTTGCTCTTTGTTTACGGCTAAGGTCAGGTGCAGGGTAATGGGCGTAGGTTTTAGCAAGGTTACAGTTGCCAAATTTTCGCACAAATTGCGGTTTTGGTGGTAAACAGCCTTGATTTGGTTGCAAATTTTAGTTGCTTCACTTCCATCTTTAGCTTGGGCAAAAATTTGGTAGTGCGTACTTTTTTTGCTTTTTTCTTCGGTTGCTAAGGGTTCTACCCAAACATTGAGCAGGTCGGGCAGTTGGTCTAACAACAATTTTTGGTAGCCTTTGGCAGTGAGGGGCTGCATCACAAAAATTTGTTCGGCAGCATACAAGGCTTGCTTTTCAGGATGTATCTGCCCTGTTTTGGGATTTACCAACAAAGCCTCCAGAGGCACATCAGTTCGATAAGCCAATTCGGTTAAGGCGTAGCAAAGCTGCTCAATAATCGTAACCCCTGCATCATGCTCGTTATAATCTGTCCAAACCTCACCCGCCAACCCCTGCACGAGTCGGATAAATTCCTCACGCAACGTATAATAGTCAAAAACACTATCGGGATACGAAAGTTCGGCAGCTATGAAAGGTGGAGTTTGCAAGGTTTTAGAGGTTTAAACCTTGTAAGGTTTTAAAAACCTTACAAGGTTTGGGTTTATTTGCTTTAAACCTTGTAAGGTTTTTAAAACCTTACAAGGTTTGGGTTTATTTGCTTTAAACCTTATAAGGTTTTTAAAACCTTACAAGGTTTGGGTTTATTTTGCTTTGAGTTGTTTGTTAGCTTGTTCGTTAAGCAGCCCAATGAGTTCATAGACTTTTTCAAACGGCAATTTGCTTAAACCCTTGATTATCAGGCGTGCTTGCTTGACAGATACAGTAAAAGTGATTTCTTTCATCTTGTTGTTGATAGTGAGTTAAGAAACTTAGAAAACAATCAAAAATTTTAAGTTGTTAAATACATAAATAAGATTAAACTGCAAACTATATACTTTTGTGGATTTTCCCAAGTTTTTAATCAATAAAAACCTTTGTTGGGGTTATCAATTATCATTAAGATTAATAGCAAAGATTTTACCAAAAAAAATGCTCAAAACCTAACAAAAATTAGAAATATTACGTTAATTTTATGAAAAAAAAGGCAAAAGTATAGTTTGATACAATCATAGCCTTTTTTGGCTATTCTCTAATTTTTGACCTGCCATGAAACGTGCTATTCTTTCCTTAGTCCTCTACATAAGTAGTCTGTTTGCAATAGCACAGTCTTATGGCTTGCACGCCATTGTAGAACTGCTCAACCAAGGCGAAATCTTACAAGCACAAAAACACCTACAAAAAAATTTACAAACCAACCCCGATGATATAGATAGCCGTTTACTTTTAGGCACTGTCAATGATTTTTTGGGAGAAACAGATGAAGCCCTTCGTGTATGGAATGCAGGCATCAATGGCACAGATAACGACTACGCCCTCTACATGAGTATAGGCGAAATCAGGCTCAGACAAGGCACAAAAGGCAATTATCACCAAGCCATTCGCAACAAACTACAAGGGTTGCCTGCACAAGACTCCACAGAAGACCGAAGGTACAAGACCCAACAACTGAATTTGGCAGTGGCTGCCTTCCAAAAAGCTACAGATTACTATCCTTATGAAAGTGATGCGTGGGAAAATTTGGCTACAACCTACCAATACCTCAATCATTATGAGATGGCACTGCGTTGTTGGGAACATCTCAACGAGGTCTATCCTCAACATGACAATTTTATAGTCAAATTGGGTTATTGTCGATTAACTTTGGGGCATCTGCTCGAGTCTAAAAAAGCCTTTGATAAGGCTTTACAAATTAATCCTCGCCTGCACGAAGCTCATTCAGGTTTGGCTCAATACCATTTGGAAAAGGCTGAAATTAACGAGGCTGAGATTTGTATCCAACAAGCTGAATTTTATAAATGGTTGCCTTCTTTTTCTCAGATGACTTATTCATCTGAAAGGTATGAGTGCTTTGAAATATTATCTCAACATGAAGAAAATCAACAACCCGACAGCACTTCTCGCCGTCTGGCATTAATAACAGACTTGATGGAGCAAAAATCGCAAGAGTCTGCCGAATTTTTGGCTGCTCTTTGTTGGTATGATGAAGATAAAGTGGAAATTACCAGCCGTTTGTTCAATGAATTGAGTACACGTCAACTGTTGGGAGCAAGGTTATTGAATGAGATTGCAAAGAACTCTGAAAGTATTTATGTTATTTCGGAGTGTGTGAAAAAATTAGTGCGAATGAAAGCACCTGGAACCTTTGATTTATTGGTTAGTTTGTTGCCACAAGACAAGCAGCCTTTTCAACACATAGATATTCCTTCGTACATGGCACAATTAGGAGATGACCGAGCAATTTTGTATTTAGTAAAAGAATTGAACCCCAAAATAAAACAAACAGAAATTAAGGCTACAGGAGGAGAGGAAGAAAATTATGAAGCATTAAGTTTGCAAAGTGGTGTGCAAGCTGCCCGCCGTAGAGCTGCCTTAGCTCTATCTGCCTTTAATCATCCTGCTTCTATAGCTGCCTTGCAAGACGGTTTGGAAAATGAAAACGTGAATATCTACTGTTCAGCTTCTTTGTATAAACTAACAGGAGAAGATAAATACTTGACTTTGATAGAAGATTTTACAGAAAATCAGAAAAAAGACAAGTTGTTAGCCCAGTTTCTTAGTCACATAGACACAAAGCAAGCAGTAAAATTGACCAAAAAATTAAATTAGTCAAAAGAGGCAAGAATCGAAGTCTGCAACAATTACCAATATCTTTTGACAAAAAAAAGGTCAATTTCTATGTAAATTCAGTAGAAAATTGTATATCGAGGGTTGAAAACCTACAACCAATAAAATGTCTTCCATTCGAGTCTATATTTGGGGCTTTTTTTTCTTGTTGCTTGCTTTTAAAGGGCAAGCCCAGCTAACTACTGTAATAGATACTACCATTGCTCCTGACAAAGCTACCCTCAAAGATTCTGTATCGGTTAGCTTTTATATCAATGTATCGCAAAAATATGCCAGCGAAAACTCAAACAAAGCCTTGCACTATGGCATGAAAGCCTTAGAGTTGTCCAGCGTATTGAACTATGAAAAAGGAAGACTCAATAGTTTGCAAAATTTAGGGCGTATTTGCTCGCAAATGGGCAATTATGAATTGGCTTTGGACTACCAACACCAAGCATTGGAGGCGTATGAAAAAAAGCAAAATCATTTGGGGGCAGTCGATGCGATGAATGAATTGGCAAATATTTATATGCAAATGAAGGAGTTTGAACAAGCCATGGAGTATAAGTTTCAGGCTTTGGCAATAGAGCAACAGATTGGTAATCAACGTGCTATAGCCGACTCTTACAATCAAATGGCAGAACTTTATGCAGAATTGGGCAACGAAGAATTGGCACTGAACCACGCCCAAAAAGCCGTAGAAATTAGAGAAGTTTTAGGAGATAAAAGAGGAATTGCAGACAGTTACAAAGTCTATGGTTTGACCTATTCTATAATGAAAAATTATAGGCAGTCCTTAGATTATTATCGCAAGGCTTTGGAACTCAAAAAAGGTTTCAAAAACTCGACAGATGTAGGCGAAATTGCCAATCGAATTGGCGATGTCTATATCACGCAAGGCAACCCCGAACACGCAGCCATTTACTACAAACAAGCCTACGAGGAGGAAAAAACTCTCAACAACCGCAAAGGTATGGCTTTCAGCCTGATTAATTTGGGCAAATGCAACATAGCACTCAAAAACTACACCGCCGCCTCCGATTTATTACTCGAAGCCCTTACGCTGTCGCAAGAAACAGAGTCGAAGGAATACATAGACTTGTCTTATTTATATCTCTCCAAAGTCTATGAACAATCGCAAAATGTAGCAGAAGCCTTGAAGTATTATAAACTTTATACGGACTACCAAAAGTTGATTTTTGACGAAAATACCAACAAAAAAGTGGCAGAAATGCACGAAATTATAGAAACTGCACGCAGAGAAAAGGCAATAATTATTCTCAATAAAGAAAAGCAAATCAAAGAATTGGAGTTGAAAGAGGAGAAAAACAAAAGTTATAATCTTGTTTTGTGGTTTGTAATTGTGGCTGTTTTGTTCACAACGGCTTTGTCGTCTTTGTGGTTTTTCAACAAAAGAAACCAAGAACTCAAAGAGAAAAACGAGGTCATTCGCCATAAAAGTGAACTGATGGAAGAACTCAATAACACTAAAAACAAGTTCTTTTCTATCATTGCCCACGACCTCAAAGGGCCTTTAAATTCTTTGACAGGTTTTTCTAATCTCATTATCAATCACGTAGAGTACCTGAGCAAAGACGAAATCAAAATGATGGCAATAGACATAGACAAATCTGTTCGCAATTTGATTGATTTGCTCAATAATTTGCTTGCATGGGCAAGAAGTCAGATGGGAAGCATAGAGTTTAAGCCCAAACATTTGCAAGTAGCTATGCTGTTCGATGAATTGATAGGGATTTTGCAACTCAATGCCCAAAACAAAAAGATAAATTTGGTTATCAATGCCCAATCAGATATTTGGGTTTATGCAGACGAAAATGCAGTGCGTACCATTTTGAGAAACCTCACTTCCAATGCCCTAAAATTTACCAATGAAGGGGGCAAAGTAACCGTAACAGCCAAAAAAGTAGAAGACAAATTTGTTCAGATTTCGGTCAATGACACAGGCTTAGGCATGGACGAAACGACTATGGACAAAATATTTAGGATAGACAGCAAACACAGCACCAAAGGTACACAAGGCGAATCGGGTACAGGTTTAGGTTTGCTACTTTGCAAAGAATTTGCCGAAAAAAATAATGGGTCTATTTCAGTCGAAAGTATTTTGGAAGTCGGTAGCACTTTTAAGGTTTTACTGCCCGTAGGCGTTGTGAATGGAAGCCCCGTAGAAAAATTACATTTGCATTTAGACGAATGAGTATAAGAACTAAAACTTCAAGATAAACTCCGTACCCTTGCCTACTTCGGAGTTGGCAATGATATTGCCTTTGTGTTGTCGCATGATTTGTTGCGAAAGGCTCAAACCAATGCCTGAACCTGTTTTTTTGGTGGTGTAAAAAGGAATAAATATTTTTTCTAAGGCTTCTGATTCTATGCCACCAGCATTGTCTTTGACCATAATCAAAGGACGACTTTTTTCGTCTTGCTTTGCCAACAACAACAAACTTTTTGGGTGATTTTCCTCACATTCGTTGAGTGCCTGAATAGCATTTTTCATTAGATTGATAAGCACCTGTTCCAGCATTTCTTGGTCTGCCATGAGCAACAGCGAAGGAGGCTCTACACAATAATTGCAGCGAATCTTGCTGTCCTCTATGTCGGTCTGCATCAGCGTGGCTATGTGATTAAACAAATCCTCGACTCGCACAGGCTTAAACTTAGGCATAGGTATGTGCGTAAGGTTTCTGAAATCACTTACAAATCGTATCAGTCCTTCGCTGCGGCGTTGAATGGTTTTAGTAGCCAAATAAACATCTTCCAAATCTGTCCAATTAATCCCTTTTTCTTGCTCTTTTTCCTGACAATATTCGAGTTCGCCGTTTACAGTAGCTGCCAACGAAGAAATTGGGGCTACGGAGTTCATAATTTCGTGAGTAAGCACCCGAATCAGTTTTTGCCACGCATCGAGTTCTTTCTCCTCCAATTCGGTGTGAATATTTTGGATTGTTACCAACTTAAATTCTTCGCCTTGCAAATTGAGTTCTATGGCGTAAATTGCCAACTGTGCAATTTCGTTTTCCGAACTTATTTTTACCAAATCTTTTGTGCCTGTTCGCAACTTTTTAAATTTTTCCACTAAATCGGGGCTAAAATTTTGCAATTTGTCTATGTGCGTCAGTTGGTTGATTTTGAAAAGCCGCTTAGCCGAATTGTTGATAATTTGCACATTGCCTGTTTTGTCAAACGAGATAATGCCAATGCCTACATGGTGAATAATAGTTTTGAGGTATTGGTGGTGTGCCTCTTTTTCTGCCCTAATTTCTCTGAATTTTGCCAACACATTGTTAAAAGCATCGTTGAGAGCCACAAAAGACTCACCTTCTATGCTTAATTTATAGGAATTTGAAAAATCGTCATATTGAATGGCATTTAAAAAATTGACAACTTCTCTATTCGTATTTTCTACGTGCTTAATGAGCCAATAGGTTTGCAAAACTATTAAAACCAACAGTCCAAAAGACGAAAAAGTATAACCTGTTTGCGAAAGTAAGGTAGCAAATAAAAAAATAGAGCTACCAATAGACACAATCCTTGCAAAAACATTGAAACGGAAGTTGCGAAAATTCCAATGTTCCATATTCAGTGGTTCTTGCCACTTTTCGGGCAGACTTGCCTTGATTTGTTCGAGTGTGTTTTTCAAGTAGTTTTAGAAAAAAAATTACAAAGCAAAGGTACTGAATTGCAAGGAATATTCAAAACAGGTCATTGAATACTTGCCAAGCTATTTCTTTTTGTAACACTTTCCTTGCAAAAAGTGTAGCAATTTACATATCTTTGTTTCAAGACTTGTATAGATAGGGCAAACTTTATATCTATACTTTGGCAAAAACTAATTACAAACTTAACGAGCAAAAATAAAAATATGAATTTTTTAATAGCTTTTACTCTTGTCTTGCTTGCTTTCTTAGGCATGGAAATTTTTTCATGGGCTTTACATAAATATCTGATGCATGGCATTTTATGGCATATTCACGAATCGCATCACCAACCCCGCAAAGGTTTTCTGGAAATAAATGATATATTTTCATTGCTTTTTGGCTTTGTATGTATGTCCTGCTTAATTTATGGCTTAAAAAATACCCATTGGATATTATACATTGGCATTGGAATTTTGTTATACGGCACATTGTATTTTTTACTGCATGACGGCTTTATTCACCAACGGTTTCCTTTTTTTAGACACACTGCCAATAAATATATCAAAGCAGTACAAAAAGCACACTACGCCCACCATAAACACCACCAAAAAGATGGTGGGGAATCTTTCGGTTTGTTATGGATTGCAAAAAAATATTTTGAGTAAATATTTTCATTGAAATAAGCTATTCAATTTGATAATAGCTACAAAATTTATAAGTTTGACAACCCAAATCTTGTATTTATTCACATCAATTAATTTTTTAGAAAACCATGAATAGTTTAATTATTGATGACGACCCGCTGACTCGTGAGTTTATCACAGAGTTTATGCGGAGAACAGAGTTTTTAAGGTTAGCAGGAACCTGCGAAAGTGCCATAGAAGCCGTTAATTTGATAGAGGAAAATGACAATATAGATTTGTTGTTTTTAGATATAGAAATGCCTGAAATGACTGGTTTGGAGATGTTGCGAGTACTCAAATCGCCAATTCCAACTATTCTAATTACTTCCCAACGAGATTATGCCTTAGAGTCTTATGAGTATGGTGTAGTAGATTTCTTAGTAAAACCTGTTGATTATGTGCGGTTTATGAAGGCAGTTCGTAAAGTGCAGGAACTCTATTTTAGAGCAGAAAAATTGAAAGAAAATGTAGAATATGTATTTGTAAAGGTAAATAGCAATTTGATAAAAATATTTTTGCGAGATATTTATTACATAGAAGCCTTAGCCGACTATGTACTGATTCACACCAAAGAACACCAACATATTTATCTCAGCACAATGAAAGCACTCATTCAAAGGCTACCTTCTTATTTCGTAAGAATTCACCGTTCTTTTATTGTAAATTGCCGAAATATAGACTATATTGAAGATACAGCAGTGGTTATCAATCGTAAGGTACTGACTATCAGTAATACTTACAAAATTGATTTTTATAATCAACTGAATATTTTGTAATCAAAGACTCTTTTGAGCATTTGATAAATCATAAGCCTACATTGTTTCAATTTCACAAAAATTGTTGGACAATCAAAAGTTTAAGGCAGCAAAAAATAATTTTGCACCGAACAGTATAGCAAAGCTCTACTTTTTATTATAACTTTGCAAAAATATCATATCATTTCATACAAACAAAATACAATGAGTTTATTAGTCGTAGGTTCGGTTGCATTCGATGCAATAGAGACCCCTTTTGGTAAGACCGACAAAATTGTAGGCGGCGCCGCCAGCTATATTACGTTGTCTGCCTCTTATTTTACCAAATCTGTTAATTTGGTGGCAGTTGTGGGCGGTGATTTTCCCAAAGCAGACATTGCCCTCATGCAAAGCAAGGGCATCAACACCGAAGGACTGCAAATCAAAGAAAACGAAAAATCATTTTTTTGGTCAGGCAAATACCGCAATGATATGAATTCTCGTGATACCTTAGTTACAGAACTCAATGTATTAGGCACTTTTGACCCTTTGATACCTGATTCTTATCAAAATTGTGAATTTTTAATGCTCGGCAATTTAGCTCCTGCTGTGCAACAAACCGTAGTCAATCGGTTGAAAAAAAGACCCAAATTGGTGGTCATGGACACCATGAACTTCTGGATGGACGTGGCTTGGGACGACTTAATGAAAACCCTCAAATTGGTAGATGTTTTGTCTATCAATGACGAAGAAGCTCGCCAACTTACCAAAGAATATTCTTTGCGAAAAGCAGCCAAAAAAATCCACGAAATGGGACCTAAATACGTGATTATTAAAAAAGGAGAACACGGGGCTTTGTTGTTTGGCGAAGGCAAAATGTTTGCTGCCCCAGCCCTGCCTTTGGAAGAAGTTTTTGACCCCACAGGTGCAGGTGATACCTTTGCAGGTGGTTTTATTGGCTATTTGGCTAAGAAAAATAGCACCAATTTTGAGGACATGAAACAGGCTTTGATTTATGGCTCTACCTTGGCTTCTTTCTGCGTAGAAAAATTTGGTTGGGAAAGGTTGCTTACCCTTACCGACAAAGAAGTGCAAGAAAGAGTACAAGAATTTGTCAAATTGACAAAATTTGAGGTATAACTTTCCATGAATGTACCATAGCCTTTAGGCTGTAGGTTTTTTAATGTGCTTTCGGTTTCTCAAAATCGAAAGTGCCACCTAAGCAATAAAATAAAACTCCGCAAGGGCTTAAAGCCCTTGCGAAGTTAAAAAATAATTAATTGACAATCAATAATTTACAACCTTAATCTCCATTTCTTTTATGGTTTCAAAAATCTATGGCAGTTCTGTTTTTGGAGTCAATGCTTACGTCATTACCATAGAAGTCAATGTATCGCAAGGCACAAAATATTTTATGGTCGGCTTGCCCGATAGTGCCATAAAAGAGAGTGAGCAACGCATAGAGGCTGCCCTCAAACACTACGGCTACAAAATGCCCCGTCAGAAGGTCGTAGTCAATTTAGCTCCTGCCGACCTCCGCAAAGAAGGTTCTGCTTACGACTTGCCCATTGCGTTGGGAATTTTGCAAGCCTCCGACCAAATGACAACTACGGCGTTGGAGAAATACATCATCTTGGGCGAATTATCGTTAGACGGAATTTTGCGACCCATCAAAGGCGTATTGCCCATTGCCATCGAAGCTCGCAAAAGAGGTTTCAAAGGCTTTATCTTGCCCAAGGCAAATGCCCACGAAGCTGCCATTGTCAATAATTTAGACATCATTGGCGTAGAAACCTTAGAGGAGGCAATAGATTTTTTTGAAGGTGAATTGAAAATACAACCTTTGGAAGTGGACACCAGAGATATTTTTTTCAACACCCAAAACCATTATGACGCAGATTTTTCTAATGTGCAGGGGCAGGAAAATATCAAAAGAGCCTTAGAAATAGCAGCAGCAGGAGGGCATAACGTCATTATGATAGGTCCACCAGGGGCAGGCAAGACGATGCTTGCCAAAAGATTGCCTTCTATTTTGCCCCCTTTAACCTTAATGGAGGCACTCGAAACGACCAAAATACACTCCGTAGCTGGCAAATTAGGTACGTCTGCGTCCTTAGTTTCGCAACGACCTTTTCGTTCACCGCACCACACCATCAGCGATGTAGCCTTAGTAGGCGGTGGTGGACACCCCCAACCGGGCGAAATTTCTCTTGCCCACAACGGCGTGTTGTTTCTCGATGAATTGCCCGAATTTAAACGTACAGTTCTCGAAGTGATGCGACAACCCTTAGAAGAACGAAAAGTAAACATAGCACGTGCAAAAGTTTCGGTGGATTTTCCCGCCAACTTTATGCTCATTGCCAGCATGAATCCCTGCCCTTGTGGGTATTACAACCACCCCGAAAAAGAATGTGTTTGTGGTCCTGGGGTTGTGCAACGCTATTTGAATAAGGTAAGTGGTCCTTTGCTCGACCGTATAGACCTGCACGTGGAAGTTACGCCTGTTTCTTTTGACGAAATGACAGCCAACCGTCCAGCAGAAAACAGTGCGACCATAAGAGCAAGGGTAGTAAAGGCAAGAGAAGTACAAACCGAAAGATTTAAAGGAATAAACGAAGTATATTCCAATGCCATGATGCCCTCGCAAATGGTAAAAGAAATTTGTGTAATTTCGGAAGCAGGAAAATCTTTGCTCAAAAGAGCAATGGAAAAATTGGGCTTATCGGCACGTGCTTACGATAGAATTCTCAAGGTTTCACGCACCATTGCAGACCTTGCCAACAGCCCCGACATCAAAATAGAACACTTGGCAGAGGCTATTCAATACAGGAGTTTGGACAGAGAAAACTGGGCGGGGTAAGGTGAATGTGTTATCCACCATTTAAACAGTAAAAAGATGAAAATAGTAAAAGAATTAGCTTGGCGTGGGCTTTGGTAGTTTCTTAGTCTGCTTTGCCCTTCAGGTACAAGTCCAAACCCAAATTCCTGAATTGAAGGCAGCCAACGGGACTATAACTATGCTCTCGGTAGAAAATACAGCAGAACAGTTGCCCCTTGCCCAGCCTCAGGCTATTTTTCAAAAGTATCTTGCCCCCAATCCAGCAGTTTCTTTTACTTTTGTCAGTAACTTTACCAACAAAAAAGGAAATATCCACCAGAAATACCAGCAATATTATAAGGGTTTGCCCGTAGCGCATGGGCAATACAATGCAATGTATAGTGGCGAGAACCTTTATTTTGGTCGAAATAGTAGTGTACTTTACCATAATCCCTTAGAAGTGGCGATGTGTTGCAAACCTTGAAGTTTGTGGTGCAGAAAGGCGGGGCAAGTAATTAATTTTCATAGTTAAAAGTTTTAATAAGACACTTAACTCCACAAAGGCTTTAAGCCCTTGTGGAGTTTTTTTGCCTAACAGCTACTCCGTTCCTCGCAACACCATGAGCCAGCCTTTGCAGGTTTTGCCTTCGGGGGAGGTAAGCAAGTAATAATACGTTGCGTTTTGGGCATCTTGTCCCCAATCATTTTGGTAGTTGTCCGATTTGAAAATAGGTTTGCCCCAACGGTCGTAAATTTCTAATTGCCAGCCTGCTCTGACCACGCCTAAATCAAATCTTTCGTTTTTGTTGTCGCCATTTGGTGTGATGACGTTGGGCGGTACTACATTCTCCACGTTTATTTTTTGCGATTTGCTACGTCTGCACACCCCATTGAAAACTTCCAAAATTACTTCGTATTCTCCAGATTTTTCATAGCTGATGTCCATAGGCGAAGGTTTGGTGTTGTTGTCTGAAACAGCTCGGTTGTCGCCAAAAACCCATTTAGATTGTCCGTTGCCTGTCGATTTATTCACAAAGCTGACGATGCCGTTTTTGCCACATTCGGAGGAAATACGCACCTCAAAATCTGCGGTGATGTTGGGTGCAATGTTCACAACGACTGCACTGTCGACAAAGCAACCTCTTTCGTTGAATATTCTCACGTTATAAGTCGTTGTTTGTGTAGGCGTTGCAACAGGATTGCCAATATTTGGGTTGCTTAGTCCTGTGGCGGGAGTCCAGAGGTAACGGAAACCACCTGTGGCGTTGAGTTGCACGTTGTCCGTAGCACACGCCGTTGCGTTGCGTGGCACTACTCGAATTTGTCTGTAAAAATCATTGGCAATGATACGTTTTTGTATGGTTTCTTGGGTGTTGGTCTTTTCACAATTTCTGTTTTTGCCTGTAACCGAAATTTTGTAAGTGCCATCTGCCGTATATTTCAATGGGGGTGGTTGCGTGCCGACAAAGGTAGTGCCGTTGTCGAAAGTCCACGTATAAGTGTCGCCCCCACTCACTTTGCTGATGATACGCACTAAGGGGTAAGGTTCGCAAAGTTCTTCGAGGGTGATGTCGAAGTCAAGCACCAAACGCGGGGCAACATCTACCAAAACCGAAGTATCTTTGAAACAGCCACTGCGATTGGTAATGCGGACTGCATAACGAGTAGTTTCAGTCGGTGTAGCCGTAGGGTTGGCAATGGCAGCATTGCTGAGTCCTGTGGTGGGTGTCCATGCGTAAGTAGTGCCACCTGTGGCAGAAAGTTGGGTAGTTTCTCCTGCACAAATTCGCCTGTCGGGGTTGAGTTGAATACGCTGCACAAAATTATTGTCGTCATTGGCAGCAATCGCCAGCCGTTGGGTGTCTGCTCTTACACAATTTTCGTTGCGAATAGTCAAAATCACTGTGTAAGTACCCGCCGTAGCATAACGCAAAGGTGGCGGCGTTTGCAAAGTAGAGGTTTGTCCGTTGCCAAAACTCCACAAATAACTCACGTCTGCTCCTGCTGTGCTTTGGTTAGTAAAATTGACTAAGGGAATTACCGCACAATTATCGGATAGTTGGGTGGCAAATCTTGCAGTCAAACGAGGCGAAACGGCAACAGTTACGCTGGTGTCTTTGAAACAACCAAAAGCATTGCGGACTCGGACAGTGTAAGTGGTCGTTTGGGCAGGGCTTGCTTTGGGGTTGGCAATGTTGGGTCTGCTGAGTCCTGTGGTGGGTGTCCATACGTAAATAGTACCTCCCGAAGCCACTAATTGGACAGAATCTCCCGCACAAATTTGTTGCCTTGGCGAAACGGCAGGGCTTACACCATTTTGGTTTTCTTGCACTGTGATAGTCCTCCTGAACACACTGGGGCAGGTGCTGGTGGCATTGGTAGTGAGAACAATGGTATAAGTTCCTGCCCTTGCATAGCGGAATGGGGCTGGATTTTGCACATTGGAAGTTTGCCCATTGCCAAAATCCCAAAGATAGGTTGCGCCTGCTGCGGAGGTGTTTCTGATGGTTATCAAAGGCATACGAGAGCAAGAATCGGACTGTGTTACATCAAATTGAGCCGTTGCAATAGGCAAAACGACCACTGTTGTATTCAGGCGAATAAAACAATTTGGCGAAGTTTGCACCACGACCTGATAAGTGGTGGTGGCAGTAGGCGAAGCTACGGGGTTGGCAATTCCTGCATTGCTTAGTCCTGTGGTGGGTGTCCAACTGTAAGCCGTACCTCCCGTAACTTGCAATGTGGTAGTTCTGCCTTGACAAATGGTGTCGCCGCGGCTGATGCTTGCCGTACCTCCCTGTACCTGTATGCTGCGCGTAACCGTAAGGGGACCCAAACAAAAATCGGGGTTAGCGGCTCGCAACGTAAAGGTGTAAGCCCCTGCGGTGGTAACGGTAAAAGTAGGTTCATTTGCAGTAGAAGTACCAAAAGTACCCAAATTCCAATCAAAAACTGTTGCATTTCGAGAGTTGTTTCTCAACCTGACGTTGATAGGCACACAAGCATTGTTGGCTACTGGTTGGTTGGTGGCAACATCGATAGGCGTAAAGTCCACCAATAAGGGGTCTAAATCCATTTTGAAAGACAAACTATTGCAAGCATTGTTAAGGGCTGCACCGTTTTGAGGTCGCCAAACCCCTGGTGTGCTTGGTACAAAATTAGTTCGACAAGCACAAACGGAGTGATAAATTACGCCATTTTTGCTGAAACGGCTGGTGCCGCCGTCCACGTGGTCGGAGTCGCCAGGGTTGTTGCCATTGCCACCAAAAAAAGTACCATACAAGAAATTTCGGAAGTCTTTGCCCAAAATAGCCAAATAAAAATCACTGCCGTCTGTTCCTGTCCGCAGGGCATCGGAGGTAACAGGCAAACCACTGACTGACAAGAAAGTAGCATTGGTAATACCTCCCCAACCCGCCAAATAGACGTTGCCACAATCATTGACCATAAAAGCCGTAGGGTTAAAACTTGGGTTGCGTCCATTGTTAGCCCCGAATTGCGTAGAAACCAATCGGGTACTCAAAGTGGGGTTGATTTTATACAAAAAATGTCCCCCATTCGGCACGTTGAAAGTATTGGCTGAAATGGGGTGTTGCCCTCTGGTGTTGCCCAATACATAGACATTGCCTGCTCCATCGAGGTCTATAAGGTAGGCTTGGTCGTAGAGAGGTGTACCAATAAAAGTACCACTCAAAAAAGCACCATTGGCAGCGTATCTATGCACAAATCCATCGACTGCACCCGAAAAAGCCGACTGAAAACCTCCTGTGGGCATGGGAAAGGTAATGCTGCTGGTGCTACCAACTACATAAATTTCTCCTGCTGCATTGACTTTGATACCCGATGCCCCATCATAAGCATTGCCTCCTATGTGAGTCGACCAGGTGAGGGCAGACAAACTGCTGTTTAACCGAAAAGCTACGGCATCAAAAACGCCAATAAACGGAAAAGTAGGATTAAAAATCGGGAAGTTGCTCGAAGCTGTTGCACTTGCTACATACACATTGTCGGCAGCATCTACCACCACTTCACCCCGAAAAGTGTCGCCGTAGTTGGGCATAATGGTATTGCCTACGGTGGGTGGTGTGTTAATAATTCCTTCATTGTTATTGCCTCCAACAAAAGTAGAACTTAACAAATTGTTACCATTGGGGCTAAGGATAGACAAAACAAGGTCTGACCCATTTTCAAAATTGATATTTTCGGCTACCACAGGTGCACCGCCATTGTAAGTTCTATCAAAAGCCCCTGCGGTGGTGGGGAAATCGGGAGAACTTGTAGCACCCAAAACCACCAAATTTCCTGCATTATTTACTATCAAACTTGCAGGGATTTCGGCTTGCACACCACCCAAAAAGGTGAGATACAAGGCTGTGCTGCCTGTGGCGTTGTATTTGATAAGGGCAATATCCCAAACGCCGCCAAAAGAAGCATCGAAAGCACCAATGGAAGGGTTAAGCTGCTGTCCATTGATGATACCACCCGAATAGAGGTTGCCTCCGTTGTCAAAAGTGGCTGTAAAACCCCAATTATCGTCTATACTGCCCGAATAAGTAGAAAAAATTAGTGTAGGGTCTATTACCAATTCATATTTAGTGTTGTAACCTTGCGGAAATTGATAGGTTAAAATATTGCCTTCTAAAACAAAATTGGCTGGCACTTCCACTTTGTTGCCGTTTATTTCTTGGTAGCAATAAGGGTGTTCCTCGATGAGGTCAGCCACCGAAGTAGAAATTTTGAGGTTGCCATTTTCTATCTGCACACTATTTGCCCCTTCATATTGCAGCCTGATGTGGGCAGGATTTGCCTTTGGTGCTACTACAAACTCGTATTTCAAGGCTTCTTGGTGAGAATAAAACCGCAAATCTATGCCTTGATACAAGTTTTGGTAAGTCAATTTGGTGTAACTTTTTACATCTGTTGCCCATTTATCGGCGTTGCTACCCAAAAAGAAATTGTATTTTTCTGCTCCCTCGCCTGCGGTGCTGTACGTAGGTTGGCTGTTTGCACCCAAAAAACGGACTTCTACACCATGCCCTTTCACTCGTTGGTGTGTCTCGTGTGCGTGAGCCTGTGCCTTGCCATGATGAGAGAAAGGCTCTGATTCTAAAAAGGTGTAATTCAGCCCATTGTCTTTGAAAAACAAAGCCCCGTTGGGTATGGCTGCCCTGTATTTTACGTCTGCCTGCCATTGGTTTTGGTTGGGCAAGATTTTAAATTCCAAATCAGGCTGCGCTGCTGCTAAGGGCATTGCCTGTGCCAACTGCTCTTGGGCTTTGGCGGGTAAAGTGTATAAAAAACACCAAAAGAGTATGTATAAAGATAAATTTTTCATGGTTTTGATGAGTTTAGTTACTGCACACGCTAAAGCGTATGCTACATTTCTACTACTTTTGAAAAGACACACGCTAAAGCGTATGCTACATTTCTGCTACTTTTTACAAAAATAACAAAACAAGTAAAACAATCAAAAATACAAGCCGTTATTACACAAAACTTGTTTTATGCTGGTCGATGCACTGTTTTTTATTTGTCTATTGTTGTTAGCTTTTCCATTGGTAGGTGGGCATTTTGCTCAATCTCGTGGGAGGTCTTTTTGGCTGTGGTTTTGCGTGTGTACGTGCTTGCCTGTGGTGGGCTATTTCATTTTGATTGCCCTGCCTAATTTAGCAAATCCTTTGGAAAAAGAATTGCAAAAGTTGCGAATTAAAAATAAGTTGCTCGGCATTAATCCCGAAGCTGACGAAACCAATAAAAAGGTGGAGGATTTTTCGCAGAGGTAGTTTTTTATAGAGGTTATTGCAATTTCACACCAAACACCAAAATATCGTCTATTTGTTTTTCTCTGCCTGCTGCCATAAAGTTTTTGATGGTACTATCCAAAGTTTGCTGTTGGGTGTGCATCGGTAAGTCGGCAATGGTGGTAAGCAATTCTCTGAATTTTCTTACCATAAACTTTTGGTTATTCACTCCTCCAAATTGGTCTTGATAGCCATCAGAAGTTAAGTACAACGTAATGGCGTATGCTTTGCTAAGTTCTTGCAAATCAATGGTTTGACTTTTAAAAATTCTTTCTTTTTCTTGCTCTTGCAACATACTTTTTTCGGAAATGGCAAAAAAAGATAGAATATAGATTATTCTATCTTTTAAATATTTTAACAAATTAATTTAACTAGTTTGTTTTACTTTCACTCGTGTTACATCTCATAAATAAGTGCCTATTTTTTATTTTACTTTTTTTGGTTATCTTTGTGCTATGAAAAGTCCCGCCATAGTTTTGAGTTCCCTACCACGTGAATTCTTAACCACCTTATCCAAACAAACTACAGGCAGTTCTCGTGATAGAGAACGGGCAACAATTATTTTACATCTCTCTGATGGTTTGTCAGGTCTACAAGTAAGTAAGTCTTTAGGTTT
>JAAFKA010000001.1 GCA_013299115.1 Cytophagales bacterium | reverse complement strand
TAAACCTAAAGACTTACTTACTTGTAGACCTGACAAACCATCAGAGAGATGTAAAATAATTGTTGCCCGTTCTCTATCACGAGAACTGCCTGTAGTTTGTTTGGATAAGGTGGTTAAGAATTCACGTTGTAGGGAACTCAAAACTATGGCGGGACTTTTCATAGCACAAAGATAACCAAAAAAAGTAAAATAAAAAATAGGCACTTATTTATGAGATGTAACACTAGTAAACAGTAAGAAGTAAAATCTAATCCTTTTTCACAACTACGACTAAAATCACTTTTCGTCTTACGAAACTGCTCTTTGGTCGTTAATTTATTGACAAAAAAATGTAATTTCTTAATTATTTCGAATACCTTTGGGCTGTAAGTCATTGTAAAATCATCTGTTGTAGACTTGAGAACTTTACAAAAGTACAGTTTTACTTTGACTTATTTTGCTTTCCTTAGCCGAACAGCATTGGACTAAAGTCTGCACATTTTTTGTTTTTTTTCTATGTTGCACGTTTCGCATTTCGTCCCCACGTTGCACGTGGGCTATTGTTGTTCAACCTCTTCGAGGTTGGTTTGGAATTGTTTTTTACAACCCCGAAGGGGTTGAACATTAATAGCCCTACGTGCAACGTATATGTTGCACGTTTCGCATTGCGTCCCCACATTGCACGTGGGGCTATTGTTGTTCAACCTCTTCGAGGTTGGTTTGGAATTGTTTTTTACAACCCCGAAGGGGTTGAACATTAATAGCCCTACGTGCAACGTATATGTTGCACGTTTCGCATTTCGTCCCCACGTTGCACGTGGGGCTATTGTTGTTCAACCTCTTCGAGGTTGGTTTGGAATTGTTTTTTACAACCCCGAAGGGGTTGAACATTAATAGCCCTACGTGCAACGTATATGTTGCACGTTTCGCATTGCGTCCCCACGTTGCACGTGGGGCTATTGTTGTTCAACCTCTTCGAGGTTGGTTTGGAATTGTTTTTTTACAACCCCGAAGGGGTTGAACATTAATAGCCCTACGTGCAACGTAGGGACACCTTGCAATTTACCTTGTAACATTATATTGATACGCCTCCAAAATATTTTTCTTTTCGTCTTTCACATATTGCAGCCTGTGGAGGTTGTCATATTCATAATAGACAGTCCGCATATTGGCATCGGTTTCGGAGGTTTTGCCAATTATCGATAGCTAAAATGATAAGATTTTTGTATAAAACCAAAAAATCATTAACTTTGCAAAACCCCAAAAATTTTCAATAAAAAATGGCAAAAGGCAGAACCATTAGTGCAAATTTTTTGACCGAATTAGACAAAAAAGTATTAGAACTTTGCAGCCAAATAGCAGAGGTTTTAATAGATAGTTTGGCAGACAAAGAGCAGAAAAAAGAGTTTAAAAACAGTTTTGCCAAGATGAGCAAAACTACCAGAGATGGCGGACAAGGGCTGGGCGGTGGCAAATTGCAACGTGATGCTCTCTGCACAAGAGGAATACAAGGATTGGCTCCGTTTTCTAATCGTAATTTGCGGTGGCATCCGTTGGTGGTTGCACAAAAATCAATTTCTTTTGCCAAAACTATTGAGAGAATAGAAATTACAGCAACAACCCTAAATTTTGTTGTCAAAGACAAAAAAGGCAAAGAAGTGTCTTACCCCTCCGAAAAAGTCTATGAATTGCCCGAAAGATATGCTGTTTTGCCCAAACATTGGTTTCCACATATAGAAACCTTGCGGTATTGGGGTGAGGTGGAGTGGACACAAAACTCCTGCGTTATCACTGCCTACGAAGCCTGTAATTGGACTGATGCAGTGGAGGCTTACGCCTTATTAGGTATTTCGGTTGTGGTAGATAACTATGCAGTTGATTTTGACATGATTTACAAAAAAGTTATTGCTATTTTGGCAACCCAAAAAATTGATACCAAAATAAAACTACCTGCTGCCAATTTTCCAACAAACAAAATAGATATTATTTCTTGTCCGTTGTGTAAAGTGCCAATGTCGGAAAATATAATTTACAAATTAGCTGCATAGAGATTATGAAAATTTATACTGTTTTTCTTTACGATATTGATAAGCCTGAAACCTATTCTCACTTTGTAGGCTCTTTTGATAGTATAGAAAATTACCAAAAAGCCTTAAAGGAAATTGAGTTGGCAAATGACATTGTGCTTACAAGACAAGATTATGATGTTCACGAAACACTTTTGAATAAAAATTTTCTGATTTCGTAACGCAGATTATGAAATTATTTTACTTTCATATATTTTCACGTTCTGATTAAAACTAAAAAATCATAACGAAAAATATGAATTTTGACGAACTTATAGAAGTAGTGCTTGAAGAAGCAAAAAAACCTTTGTCATCAGAGGAAATATGGGATTTTGCTAAGGAAAAAGGCTATGACAAACAACTCCGAAGTCAAGGAAAAACACCAGCAGCTACTATTGGTGCATTGATTTATAAATTGATTAAAGATGACTTAAATTATCCTGTAATCAAAATAGGTTATAGACCCACCAAATTTGTTTTAAAAAAGTATGAACACCTTGTAGATAAATCAAATTTAA
Organism: Cytophagales bacterium; assembly: GCA_013299115.1. Lineage (GTDB taxonomy): Bacteria > Bacteroidota > Bacteroidia > Cytophagales > Thermoflexibacteraceae > JAAFKA01. The sequence goes on along the minus strand of JAAFKA010000001.1, from coordinate 321,571 downwards.
AAGAAAATCCAAAAGATAAAAAAACTAATCCTAAAACTCCAAAAACAGATATTGAGGTAGATATTCCAATTTTGGAAATTTCAGATAAGAAACTGTCTTTCTTAGAAAAAGATTTGCACCCATATCTAAATTATTATGCAAGATTGTATATGAAATGCTATTGCAAAACTATTCGGCAAAGTGTTTCAGATAAGAAAGAATATGGCGAATGGGTACACCCAGACATGGTTGGTTGTTATTTTTCATTAGGAGATTTAGAACCTGATGTATTTGATTTAACGAAATCATTAGGCGGGCTTGGAATAAAACTGTTCTCTTTTGAATTGAAAAGAGAGTTAAATTTTCATAATCTAAGGTCTGCATTTTTTCAATGTGTTTCTAATTCTTCTTGGGCAAATGAAAGTTATTTAGTAGCTGCTAAATTTGAAATAGATGATGATTTTTTTGATGAACTCAAAAGACTTTCTACTTCTTTTGGCATTGGTGTAATTCGTATAGATTTGCTCAATCCCAATGCTTCCGAAGTTATCTACTCTGCCAAGTACAAAGAAAACTTAGATTGGGATATGGTCAATAAACTATCACGAATGAATAAAGATTTTAAAGCTTTTTTAGAAAGAATAAATAAAGATTTAGCAAGCAAAGAAATTATAGAGGAAAGGTATGACAAATATTTTTCTGATGAGGATTTAATAAAAACCTTAAAATATGTTTAATAATCGCCAAAACTTCACACAATTTCTTGATAATCAATTAGATGAGGAAAGTGTTTTAGGTTTTATTGTGCCAACAGAAAACATTACTGAACATATTTACATACCCGAAACGTATAAGCCTGAAATTAAAGAAGCACTTTCAAAAATTAAGAAAAGTGGCAACTATGATTTAGTCAGAATTGGCGAATTGGTAGAGCAGGGAGTTTTGCAAATCAAACGAGGCAACGAAATAGGTTCGAGATTTTATGGTACAGGCGATGTACCTTTTGTGCGGACAACAGACATTGTGAATTGGGAAATCAAAACGAATAGCGTAAAAGCAGTAGCCGAAGAAATTTATTTGCAGTACAAAAAGCAGCAAGACGTAAGAGAAAACGACATTTTATTTGTGAATGATGGCACTTTTTTGATTGGAAAATCTGCAATCGTAACCTCAGCAGATACCAAATGTATTATTCAAAGTCATTTACGAAAAATACGAGTCTTGCAGCCCAAGGTTATCAATCCGTTTTATTTGTTTTATTTGCTCAACACCAAAATAGCCCAACAGCAGGTAGAAATGCTTACTTTTACCCAAGCCACGCTATCAACTTTGGGCAACCGAATAATGGATTTTCAGTTGCCAATCCACAGAGATACAGCAGAAATAAGCCGAATAACCGCAGAAATTCAAGAAATTATCAACCTCAAACAGTCTTTGAAAGAACGAAGTTTGAAATTGGTAACGGAGAGTTTGTAGTCATTATGCTACGGTTTTTAATTTTCGGACGCAAAGGTAAATACGGAATTTGATAAGAAAAAAAATATTTGCGAAAAAAAATAATATTTTTTTACTTTTAAGAGCCTGTGCAGGCAAAAAATGGTAAAATTTGTAGAAAATAGAATAGAGTAGTGAAGTAAGGGCTATGAAATTAAGTTTTTTCTTGTTGAAGTGCTTTCGGTTTCTCAAAACCGAAAGTTTTTTGTTTGTGTTTTTTCCTCGCAAACCTCGGCAGTGGCTTTTTTGCCCTGCCGATGGTTTCGTCTTGCCTTCCGTTCAACCATTGGCAGGGTCTATCGACCACTGCCAAAGTTTCACTCTTGCCGTTGTTTGTGTCCCCACAAACGACATTTATTGCCCTAAAATATAAGCAAAAATCAAAGGAGCAACAATCGTGGCATCAGATTCTATGACAAAAGAAGGTGAGGTTACGTTGAGTTTGCCCCAAGATATTTTTTCGTTTGGTACAGCACCCGAATAAGAGCCATAGCTGGTTGTAGAATCAGAAATTTGGCAGAAATAAGACCAGAAAGGCACTTCATCTTTCTCCAAATCTTGTTTTAACATAGGCACAACGCAAATAGGGAAATCACCTGCAATGCCGCCGCCAATTTGGAAGAAACCAATGCCTTTGCCTCCGTGATTGGCGGCATACCAACCTGCTAAGTAGGTCATGTATTCAATGCCCGACTTCATCGTTGAGGGTTGCAATTCGCCTGTGATGCAATAAGAGGCAAAAATATTACCTAATGTAGAATCTTCCCAACCTGGAACTATAATGGGTAGATTTTTTTCGCAAGCTGCCAACATCCACGAATGTTTGGGGTCTATTTGGTAGTATTGTTCCAATACGCCACTTTTGATAAGCTGATAAAAATATTCGTGTGGCAAATACCTTTCGCCTTTGTCTTGGGCTGCTTTCCAGAGTTCAAAAATGTGTTTTTCTATGCGGCGAATAGCTTCACCTTCGGGAATACAAGTGTCGGTTACTCTATTAAAACCATTTTCCATTAAATCCCACTCCTCTTGTGGAGTCAAATCTCTGTATTTGGGAATACGTTTGTAGAAATTGTGGGCAACCAAATTGAAAATGTCCTCCTCCAAGTTTGCTCCTGTGCAGGTGATGGCGTGGACTTTGCCCTGACGTATCATCTCTGCCAAAGAAATGCCCAACTCGGCTGTACTCATTGCCCCTGCCAAAGTCATGAACATTTTATGTCCGTTGGCTAATTGAGCTTCGTAGGCTTTTGCAGCATCTACCAACGCAGCAGCATTGAAGTGGAGATAGTTTTTCTCTATAAATTGCGAAATTGCACCTTTTGCCATATTATTTAATTGAGTTAAATTTTTGTGGCAAAGTTATAGTTTTTTTGTCTATGTGTTAAAAAGGTTGAATAATTTTGTGTTAATTAGTTTGGTTAGTTGTAACTTTTACACCTTGACAATCGTACAAACTCTATTTTTATACGATTGTCAAGGTGCAAAAGCACCATTGCCAACGTATAAAAATTAAGCATAAATAATTACCTATTTTTTTAGTTTGTTCGCAAAGACCTTTTTCAGTTTTTCTATTTTAGGAACAATCACAAATTGGCAATAGCCCTGATTAGAATTTTCGTTGTAGTAATTTTGGTGATAATCTTCGGCAGCATAAAACGTGGGCAAAGCCGTAATTTCTGTTACAATAGGTTGGTTGAAAGCCCCCGATGCGTCGAGTTCCTTTTTGTATTTTTCTGCCAATGCCTTTTGCGTGTCGTTATGATAAAAAATTGCCGACCTGTATTGCGTACCCACGTCATTGCCCTGACGATTAAGTGTAGTAGGGTTGTGGGTTTGCCAAAAAACCTCCAATAACTCATCATAAGTTATTTTTTTTGGGTCGTAAGTAATTTGGCACACTTCGGCGTGTCCTGTGTTGCCTGTGCATATTTGCTTGTAGGTAGGGTCGGCAACTGTGCCACCGCAGTAGCCCGAAACTACTTTTTCTACGCCATTCAGCCGTTGAAAAACAGCTTCTACGCACCAAAAACAACCTGCACCAAAAGTTGCAACTTCCATATTTTTATCTGTTGGAGTTAAATGAGAGGCAGTTTGTTGGGTAACACTTGATTGCGACTGCTGCCCACAAGCCACAAAAAAGCTGCTCATTAAAACTAAAAAGAGCAAAGAGCTAAAATAAATTGCTGATTTCATACGAACTACTAACGATAAAAACGGCAAAATGTTTGGGTTTGCTTTGCAAGGAATTTAAAAATAGTTTTTTGAGTAATAATTTTTTATTTTTTGTATCTTTGCCATATAATCAAAACACACTATGCTCGGAAACTTAGCAAATGAAGTCATCTTCAAAAAGGCTTTTACAGACAAATTTGTCTTACAATGTTTGGTAAGAGATTTATTTAATGTGGATTTTGTGCCTGAAACAGTAGAAACCGAAAAACGGTTTGAGCCAAAGATTGCCCACATTGATTTTAAGTACGATATTTTTGCTCAGAGTCACGACCAGCGAATTATCGTAGAAATCCAAAAAGTCGACTACGATTACAACTTTGATAGGTTTTTGCTCTACCACAACATGGCAATAGCCGAAATGCAGCGCAGTTCGAAGGAATACAAGACCGACAAAGTAGTTTATACGATTGCCGTTTTTACAGGCAAATACATAGGCACAGAAAGAAATGGTAAGTTAGTGGAAAGAGATATTTTGTTTCACCACAGCAATTTGTTTGATTTGGACGGCAAAGAGTTTGACGTGTTTGGACACAAACTAATTTTCTTAAACCACCATTACATCAAAGACACCACACCCGAAGGGTATAGAGATTGGTTAAGTTTGGTAAAAGAGTCAATCAAAAACCCTGAAAACCCAAGCATTAACCTCAAAAATCATGGCGTAAAAAAAGTAGCAGAACTGATTGATTATGAAAGACTGAATCCTGAAGAACTGCGGGAAAGCAAAAACCGCAACGCAGCAGAAAGTGCAAAAGAGGCGTATAGATTGGCAGCAGAAAGGCAAGGTAAAATTGAAGTTGCTAAAAATTTAATCTTAGAAGGTTTTGAGGACAAAATAATTGCCAAATTAACAGGCTTGTCTTTCGAGCAAATCCAAGACTTGAGAGCAGAATTAGCCCAATAACTCTGCTTAATTGCAGTGGTAAACCAAATTTATTAAACAAAAAAGATTATTCTTTTTTATTACCAAACTCTTTTTGTAATTTTGTGCTGTTTTGGTAACAAATTGACCACAAACAGTTTTACAACCAACAAAAGGTCATTTTGTTGAAGGCAAGTAATTGAAATTGTACTATTTAACATTGACAAGCACAATGGCTCAAGAAAAAGAAATCATCGACAACGAAGCTGCTTTGGAACAAGACCACGTAACCTTAGCGGAAGGAGAACACGAAACAGAAGGTGCAGAAAGTGCAGAGGAGCATGAAGCAAGCTACGCACACCTTAGCAAAGAAGAAATTTTGGCTGCTACTTTGGAACTGTCCAAAGAAGTTAGTTTCCGCAAAGTGGATACGGCTTTGCGTCTGCTCAAAGCCGAAATAGACCAACGCAACAAAACCGAAAGAGAAACTGCTCTCGAAAAGTTTTTGGCTGACGGCGGCGTGGCAGACAACTTTGAGTTTAAACAAGACGACATGAGCAAAAAATTCTTTGCTCAATACAAGTCTTTGAAAGAGAAAAAAGCTAAATATTTTGACGACATCGAAAAGAAAAAAGCAAATAATTTAGCCTCTAAACACGATGCCCTCAAACAACTTAAAGAGTTGGTAGATTCGGGAAAAACAGACAAAACTGCCTTCGAAAAACTAAAAGAAATCCAAACCAAATGGAAAGAAGCGGGGCAAATAGCACCGCAACAATCCGAAGGTTTGTATGAGTCGTACAAGGCGTTGCTCGACCGTTTTTATAGCCAAAAAAATATAGAAAACGAATTATTAGATTTAGACAGAAAACGCAATTTGGTGGCTAAACTCGAACTTTGCGACAAAGCCGAGAAATTAGCGGAGGTCTTAAATATCAATGAAAGCATAGCCCAACTCAACCGTTTGCACGAAGAGTACAAAGCCATTGGTCCTGCACCAAAAGAAGACCAAGAGGCTATTTGGCAACGATTCAAATTGGCTTCGGACAAGGTGTATGAACGTAAACGCAACACCGTAGAGGAAATCAAGAAGGAGCAAGCTGCCAACATGAAACTCAAACAAGAGTTGTGCTTAAAGATAGAGGTCTATCCTGAATTTACAAGCACTAAAATTGGCGAGTGGAACACCAAAACCCAAGAAATTTTGGCTTTACAAGACGAATGGGAAAAAGTGGGACCTGCCCCAAGAGAAGTGGCAAAAGATATAAACAAACAGTTTTGGACTAACTTCAAGGCTTTCTTTGCAAATAAAACCAAGTTTTTTGAGCAAATAGAGCAAGCAAGAACCGAAAACTTGAAAAAGAAAGTGGCACTTTGCGAACAAGCCGAAGCCTTGAAAGACAGCAACAACTGGGACGAGGTAACGGAAGAACTCAAAAAATTGCAAGCGGCGTGGAAAGAAGTAGGTCCTGTGCCTGAAAAGGAAAAAGATACTATCTACGAAAGGTTTAAAGCTGCTTGTGATGCTTTCTTCGAAAGAAAACGCAACCGCAGAGCCGACCAAGACAAAGAATTTGACGAAAATTTGGCTAAAAAACAAGCTATTTGTGAGCAAATAGAGGCAATGGCGGTGGCAAAAGAAAAAGACTTGAAAAAATTGGAAGTGCAACAAGCTGCTTTTTCTGCCGTTGGTTTTGTGCCACGCAAAAACATGACTACTATCCAAGAAAGATATGCGAAAGCAATAGAAGACTTTTTGGTAAATGTGGAGATGAATGCGGGCGAAAAAGACAAATTGAAGTTCGGTTTGCAACTCAAAGGCTACGAAAATACGCCTAATGCAGTCAAAAAATTGAAAGACAGAGAACAAGTGTTGCGTAAACGAATCAGCAATATAGAAAACGACATTGCCTTGTGGAAAAACAACTTGGATTTCTTCGCAAAATCTAAAACTGCCGACAGGTTGCGTACAGAGTTTGGTGCTAAAATAGACGAGTCGACCAAAGAACTCAACAGCCTTAAAGCTGAACTGAAATCTTTGCAACAACAAGGCTAAGTTTTAGCTAAGTTTCTAAGCAAAACGTCATACGACTGCAAAGTTGTATGACGTTTTTTTGTTGGTTTGCTCCCAAAGTTTATTTATTTTGGTAGTTTTGTCAAAATATTAGCAACCCAAAATATTAGCAAGCAAAATGAGTTTATTTTACCTTAGTTATCGTTACCTGCGCGCCAACAGTTTGAGTACCCTTGTCAATTTACTGCTGATTGGTTTGGGTGTAAGTATTCTGCTCATTTTGTTGATAGGTGGCAAGCAGAGTGAAGAAAATTTTAGTCGCAATTTACAGGGAATAGACATGGTGGTAGGGGCAAAAGGTAGTCCTCAGCAAATTATTTTGTCTGCTGTTTACCACGCTGACTACCCAACGGGCAATATTACTTTGCAATCCGTACAGGCTATAGTGAATAATTCCTTAGTGAAAAAAGCAATTCCTTTGGGGCTGGGAGATAGTTATCAAGGTTTTCGAATTGTGGGGACAAATTGGAGTTATGTCCAACATTATGCAGCTACGTTGGCTGTGGGCAGAGTTTGGGCAAAACCGATGGAAGTTTGCATAGGTTCGCAAGTGGCTGTTGCACTGAATTTAAAAATAGGTAGTAATTTTGCAGGCTCACATGGGCTAGCAGCAGACGGGGAGGCACACGAACAGCCTTATAAGGTCGTAGGCATTTTAAATGCTACACAAACTGTAATAGATAGGCTGATTCTCACAGATTTAGCAAATGTTTGGCACATACACGCAACACATGAGGAAGAGCAAGAAAAAGACCACGACCACCAAGAAACCCAACAGCAAGAGAAAGCAACAACCAAAGAAGCCGACAGCTTATCTCAATCTATCACAGCCTTGCTTTTGCAGTTTAAGTCGCCATTGGGCAATGTAATGTTGCCCCGATTGGTCAATCAAACTGACAATTTGCAGGCAGCCGTACCAGCTATGGAGGTGGCAAGGTTATTTTTGTTGGTAGGCACAGGTACAGATTTTGTGCAAAAATTTGCTTATTTAATTTTGTTCATGGGCTTTTTCAATCTGTTTGTGGTTTTTTACAATGCCCTTCAAGCCCGCCGCTATGACCTTGCCTTGCTGCGAACTTTGGGGGCTTCGGCTTTGCAAACAGCAACTTTGCTGCTACTCGAAGCCTCTATTTTGGTTGGTTTAGGCATCGGCTTAGGGGCAATAGTAGGGCATAGTAGTTTGCTGGTAATCAATCAATTAGGCGAAAGGTGGCTGGTTTTTGACCCTTACCAATTCTATGTGGAAGAGTTTTTAATTTTTGCTTTGGTTTGGGCATTGGCTTTGGCAGCAGCCTTAGTTCCTGCATGGCAAGCCTACACATTACAGGTGGGTGAGGTGCTGAAAAAAGGGGGTTAGCAGCTCCCTGCTTCCATATACCCATAATTTTTTGAAAGTAGTGTTAAAAGCAATTTTAGAATCGAAACCCGCAGCAAAGGCAATGCCCAAAATGTTTAGCTGTTCTATTGTGGAAGAGGTCAATAATTTTTTGGCTTCCTCCACTCGGTAGTGCTTATCAAAGAACAACTTATCTTTTTCCATCAACGCAATTAATAGAGTTTATGAATAATTTTCGAAAGATGTCATTTTTCAAAAAAATGACATCTTTTTTCAAACCTCATAACAAAAATTTATTCATAAACTCTAATAAAGTTTTTTACCTCTACTTCACCGCAAACCGTTGCGAAACCTGCATTTCTTTGCCTTGATAGGTATAAAAACCTTTGCCTGATTTTGCCCCCCAATGCCCCGCATTCACCATATTAACCAAAAGAGGACAAGCAGCATATTTAGGATTGCCAAAACCTGTATAAAGCACATCGAGAATGTATTTGCAAACGTCAAGACCAATGAAATCTGCCAACTGCAAAGGACCCATCGGGTGTGCCATACCCAATTTCATTACGTTGTCTATTTCCTCAACCCCTGCCACACCCTCGTACAAAGCACAAATAGCTTCGTTTATCATGGGCATCAAAATCCGATTGGAAATGAACCCAGGATAGTCGTTTACCTCCACAGGTATTTTGCCTAATTGCTTAGACAATTCCATTACTGTTTTGGTCGTTTCGTCAGACGTGGCATAACCTCTGATGACCTCAACCAACTTCATCACAGGCACAGGATTCATAAAGTGCATACCAATCACTTGTGTAGGTCTTTTGGTGGCTGCTGCTATGCTGGTGATGGAAATAGACGAAGTATTGCTTGCCAAAATAGTTTGGGGGCTGCAAACAGAGTCTAATTGAGTAAAAATTTTCTTTTTAAGTTCAAAGTTTTCGGTTGCAGCCTCCAACACCAAGTCCGCCGCTGCCACGCCTGTTGCCATGTCTGTATGCGGTTGCACACGAGCCAATGTAGCTTCTTTTTCGGCTTCGGTCAGTGTGCCTTTTTTAATTTGTCGGTCTAAGTTTTGGGCTATTGTAGCTTGTGCTTTTTGCAAAGCATCAGCCGAAATGTCTATCAAAGCCACCGAAAAACCTGTTTGGGCAAATACGTGGGCTATGCCGTTGCCCATAGTGCCAGAACCTATGACTGCTATTTTTTTCATCTCTAAGGAGTATTTTAAATTTGGTGCAACAAAACTACCACTTGTACGTAAACAAAAAAACTTCTATTGTGTTTCTTTTTTCAGAAAAACATATCAACTTAGCAAACTTTATTCAATTTTCTTTTTATTAGATTGCTTGCAAAAAACGAAAAATACTTATCGGATACCTTTGAGGTAGCAGCTAAGTTGTGTTCCAATGATTTTAGCAACCAGTCTATTGCCTATTTGTTGTTATGTATCTCGATAAAACTGATAATAAACCACCCATTTTGTATAAGCTACAAGACAAACCTCTTGTAAACGACTATTTCATTGGCAGACTCATTGGTACGATTGCCTTGTTTTTTGCGGTCATCATGATGCCCTCCGCCTTGAAGTTTTTTTCTATGATTGGCTTGTTTGCCGTAGGTATTCCGTTAGCTACGGAGTTTTTTCAGCACCAACTCAAAGATTTAGAAATAACGGAAAGCACCTTGTCTTTAACCACAGGCTACCAAAACGAAGAGCATTTTGTTCATTTTGCCGATATTAAAAGTGTGGAGGTGGTCGAAAAATATAAAAATCGCAAAAGAGGGTCTGCTCCTTTGAAAAAAGGCGAAGTTGCCACTATTTTAATCCATGATGATAGTCGCCACAGCAACACCTACCACCCCGATACCCGTTGCATCATTCGCACCCAAGATGGCAAAAAAATACAACTCAAAGCCCGTTATTTCCAACGTGGGCAATTTGCCAAATTTTTGTCTATTTTGCAGCAAGCCTACAATGGTTTTCAGCAAACGCAATTAAGCGGGGCTAAGGTCAATCCTATTCTCAACCAAACTACGCCCAACTACCAACAACAACAGCCAAATAATTTTGCCAATCCTTTGCAACAACAACCCATAGTGCAAAAATCAAAAATTTCAGAGGCAGAGGAAAAAATAAATCAAGTGCAACGCGGCAACCAAGTGTTTTTGAATGACGATTTGCAACTCAAAAAAGAACTCGAACACAATATGTTTGAGGCTTACAAATCCATTTATCGGATAAGAGATGCCTTCGATATGTCGAAAATGAATAATCCCAAAGTAATTTACCAATTCAAAAATCTTGATGGGGCAAATGCTTATATTTTGGAAAACGACTTTCACAGTGAACTCGATGTAGAAAGTGTAGAATTGGGCAAAAACTTGATAGAGGCTGCACAAAAAAACCTGAATGTAGTAGAAACCAGAGTTGCCTATTACAAAAAAATAGACAAAGAACTCGACAGATTGAAGTTTCAGGAAGTCAATAGGCAAAAATTGCAAGGTGTGGCTGCTAATTTGAAAAATTTGCAAGAAAAAAATACCAACAAAAGCATAGACCAATCTTTGACCGACATAGAAGGCAATGTAGAGGAAAAAGTTATCAATGATTTGGAAAATCTATCGCAAACCGTGCGGAGAATGGAAGATTTAGACAATTCTATTTGGCTCAAAGAGCATATTTCGCTGTTTAAAAATGCAAATTTGGGGTAAGAACCAAACTTGTGTGGCACTACCAACATTTCATATCTATTACTAACCTTTATTTTCATTCAATATGCAAGGAATAGTTTTTAATAAAGACGCCAAAGGCAATCCGATTAGTGTAACCATAGATTTGCGGATTCATCAAGCCTTGTTCGATAAGTTTTTCAGCGAAGTAGTAGCCAATAACCAACCCCAAGAAGAAACTCCCAAACAGCAACCTCTCCGCGTGAGTGATGCTGTAATGGGTGCAATCACTTCTGCTCGCACTTTTTTGGGGACAAAACACCAAATTGGAGGTACTACCAAAGCAGGAATAGACTGTTCAGGGCTAAGTTCTGTGGCTTTTAGCACCGTAGGAGTCAAAATTCCACGCAGTTCTGTCGACCAAGCCAAATTTGGCAAGCCTGTTGGTAGAAATGACCTGCAACCTGGAGATTTGGTGTTCTTTGCCACAGACGACAGCCGACCAAAGGTTGTAACCCACGTAGGCATCGTAACCAGAGGTGGTGCCACAGGGCAACTGATGATTCATGCCTCCACTTCGCGTGGCGTGGTTGAAGAAACTCTTTTTTCAGATTACTACAACAAAAGATTTCTAAATGCCATGCGGGTGGTCTAAGTACATTCGCCTTCGTAAAGATGTCAGCTTTTCAAAAGATGACATCTTTACGAAGATTCCATTCGCCTTTAGGCAAATATACTGTTACACAAAAAAAACACACAAATCATGTCATTTTTCAGCAAACTCACAGGGCAATTCATAGACGTAATAGAGTGGCTCGACAATACCAGAGATACCATTGTCTATCGTTTTGAAAGACAAGGCAACGAAATTAAATACGGGGCGCAGTTGGTGGTAAGAGAGTCGCAAACGGCTGTTTTTATCAACGAAGGGCAATTAGCAGACGTTTATCCGCCCGGTACTTATACGCTGACCACCCAAAATATGCCTCTTCTAACTACACTCAAAAGTTGGAAATTTGGTTTCAATAGCCCTTTTAAGGCAGAGGTTTATTTTGTAAACACCCGAACTTTCAACGACATGAAATGGGGAACTAAAAATCCTATTATGTTGCGTGACGCCGAATTTGGGGCTATTAGAATCAGGGCTTTTGGTGGCTATACCTTCAAAGTAACAGATGCGGGCAAATTTTTGAAAGAATTGGCAGGCACTAATGCAGAGTTTTATACAGAAGACATAGCCGACCACCTCCGCAACGAAATTGTAACTCGTTTTACAGACATCATAGGCGAAAGCAAAATTCCTGTTTTAGATATGGCTGCCAATTACAATGAATTTTCGGGCTACGTAAAAGAAAAAATAGCACCAGGTTTACTCGAAGAGTATGGCATTCAGATACAAAAAGTGCTGATTGAAAATATTTCTTTGCCACCCGAAGTGGAAAAAGTTCTCGACCAACGCAGTTCTATGGGCATTTTGGGCAACCTCAATCAATACACTCAATTTCAAACTGCCAATGCCATTGGCAATTCACAAGGCGGTGCGTTGAACGAAAGTATGGGCATGGGTTTGGGTTTTGGTATTGCCAATCAAATGATTAACCAGATGAATCAGCAAAACCAAATGAACCAGCAAAATAATATGACTCCGCCGCCACCTCCGCCAATGGTGCAGTTTTTTGTGGCTGTGAATGGACAACAAACAGGCCCTTTTAACTTGCAACAGTTGGCACAAATGGCACAAACAGGGCAACTGACCCAACAAACTCACGTTTGGAAACAAGGCATGGCAGCGTGGGCTACGGCTGGACAAGTGCCAGAATTAGTTTCGGTTTTTGGAACTGTACCTCCGCCTTTGCCTCCTATGTAGAAATTTTTTGCTACCCTTACAAGGCTTTAAGTGCTTGGAGGGTAGCAAAGTTTGCTTAATTTAATTTTTGATTAAGGCTTTTCTCTATAGTTTGCAACTTTGTTTTGCAAAAGTCCAACAAAAAAGTGGCTCTGTCTAAGGCTTCTCCTTGTTGCTCTATTGGTATTTCGTTGTTTTCCACTTGCCTTACTATGCTTTCTACTTCGAGTTTTGCCTCTTGGTAAGTGATTACGTTGTTTGCTTTTTCGGTAATTGCTGTTTTTTTCATAAATAGACGTTGTGGCACTATCAAAATTTGGCAAAGATGTGATTGTAGAAACTATTAACAGAGTTTCCAAAAAAAAGCCACAAATTTTCATCTGTGGCTTTGTTTATTTTAAAGAGTATTTTCAAGAAAAACTATTGAATGGCACTTACTACTTCGGGTTCACCAACCTCACCTGTTTTCATCATACCCTCGTAATGTTTCATCAACAAGTAGCTTTCTATTCTTTGCAAAGTATCTAAAATTACACCAATCATAATGAGCAACGAAGTACCACCATAAAATTGAGCCAATTCAGAAGTAATACCTGCTAAGGCTGCAAAAGCTGGCATAATAGCTAACACCGACAAGAACAAAGCACCGGGCAAAGTAATACGGTCTATTACACCACCAATGTACTCTTCGGTAGGATTACCAGGCTCTACACCAGGTATAAAACCACCATTGCGTTGCATATCGTCTGCTATCTGTTTTGGATTGATAGTGATAGCTGTGTAGAAATAAGTAAACAAAATAATCAATACGCAAACAGTCAAATTGTACTGCCAAGAGGTAAAATCAGAGAATTTTGTATAAATATAAACAGCCACATCACTTGTATCTGCAAAAGCAGAAGCCAATAAAGAAGGCACAAACATTAAAGATTGAGCAAAAATAATTGGCATCACACCTGCGGTTGTTATTTTCAAAGGCAAGTAAGACCTTTGTCCCGTTGAAGCCATAGCCCTATTTCTGTTTCCTTTTGCAACCACTTGTTTTGCATACTGAATAGGAATACGTCTAACAGCTTGGGTAATTAGCACAACGCCCATTACCACAAAGAACAAAGCTACCAATTCTAAAACAAATAACAACATTCCTTGACTGCCCTTAGATGCTCCTTCTGAAATCAAAGCAAACGGCAATCTCGAAATAATACCTATCATTATCAGCATAGAAATTCCATTGCCAATTCCCCTGTCTTCTATTCTTTCGCCCAACCACATACAAAACATAGTGCCAGACATTAAGATAATCATAGCCGAAACAGTAAAGAACCAACGGTCAATCATAATAGCCTCCGCTTGTATCGTACCTGTAATATAGGCAGATGCTTGTGCCAATGCAATCAAGATGGTAAGCACCCTTGTAATTTGGTTCATTCTCTTTCTCCCCGATTCGCCATCTCTTTGCATCCGTTGAAAATGCGGTACAGCAATAGTCAATAGCTGAATAACGATAGAGGCAGAGATGTAGGGCATGATACCCAAAGCAAAAATAGAGGCACGAGAAAAAGCACCGCCAGAAAAAACATTGATTAGCCCCAAAATACCTTGTGTATTGGTGTCTTGTGCCAACACAGCAGGATTCAAACCGGGCAACACAATATAAGACCCCAATCTAAAAATCAATAACAACCCGATGGTGTTAATAATTTTAGTGCGAAGTTCTTCTATTGCGAATATATTTTTGATAGTTTCTATAAACTTTTTCATAAATTTTTTATCGTTATAGCAACCCCTATAAATAAAACAACAGAATAGGCAGCAATAATTTTAGCTGTTTGTTTGTGTTTTTAGTTTATTAGTCTTTGCTCTGCACAATTTCACACAAATTAGGATACAAGAATAGAGTACGATTTACAGAAACCGTACTCCTTTCTCCTTTATTCAACAGCTTTGCGAGCTGCCAATGGAACATCAGTAGTTTTGCCACCAGCTTTTTCTATGGCAGCTTTCGCTGTTTCAGAAAACGCATGAGCAGAAACTTGAATAGCAGATTTTACTTCGCCTCTACCCAAGATTTTTACCAAATCATTTTTAGATACCAAGCCATTAGACTTCAATAATTCTACTGTGATAGTAGTTGAGCCTAATTTTTCTACTAAGGTTTGCAAAGTATCAAGGTTAATACCTTTGTACTCCACTCTGTTAGGGCTGTTAAAGCCGTATTTTGGAACACGTCTTTGTAAGGGCATCTGACCACCTTCAAAGCCTAACTTGCGGCTATAGCCCGAACGTGATTTAGCACCTTTATTACCTCTTGTAGAAGTGCCGCCCATTCCTGAACCCTCACCTCTGCCAAGACGTTTTCCTGTTTTTACAGAACCAGGTGCAGGTTTTAAAGTATGCAGTTTCATAATATTATGCCTCAGTTACAGAAATTAAGTGAGCAACTTTACGCACCATACCCATAATTTGTGGAGTTGCTTCGTGTTCCACAGTACGGTTTATTTTACCTAAACCCAAAGCCTCAATCGTAGCTTTTTGGTCTTTTGGTCTTTTGATAGTGCTTCTTACTTGTGTAATTTTGATTTTTGCCATGACGATTAGCCTTTAAAAACTTTCGTTAAAGAAACTCCACGTTGCTGGGCAACAGTCAAAGGGTCACGCATTTTGATTAACGCATCAACAGTAGCTTTCACTACATTGTGAGGGTTAGAAGAACCTTTTGATTTTGCCAATACATCAGTAATGCCCGCAGACTCTAACACTGCACGCATAGCACCACCAGCAATTACGCCTGTACCGGGAGCAGCAGGTTTCAACAAAACGAAACCTCCACTAAATTTACCTTCCATGGTATGGGGTACAGTACCTTTGAATACAGGCACTTTGATTAGGTTTTTCTTTGCGTCTTCGATGCCTTTTGCAATCGCATCAGTTACTTCGTTAGCTTTGCCAAGTCCATAACCTACAATACCTTTGCCATCACCTACAACCACAATAGCCGAAAAACTAAATCTGCGACCACCTTTTACCACTTTCGCAACGCGTTGAATAGCTACTACTCTGTCTTTGAGTTCTATTTCGCTTGCTCTTACGCTTCTTACGTTTATTTGCGACATATTCTTATCTTGTTCGAGAATGTGATAAAACTGAAAACGGTTAGAATTCTAAGCCGCCTTCTCTTGCTCCGTCTGCCAAAGACTTCACTTTGCCATGATACAAATAACCATTACGGTCAAACACGACTTTTTTCACTCCACTTTGTAGAGCTTTTTCGGCTATTTTTTTGCCTACTTCTTTCGAAGTTTCAATCGTAGCATTTTTGCCTTTGGCAATTTCTACTGATGAGGCACTAACTAAAGTACGTCCTTGCGTATCGTCTATGATTTGTGCATAGACTGTGGTGTTGCTTCTGAAGACAGATAATCTCGGTCTTTCTGCTGTACCTGATACTCTTTGACGAATACTTAGTTTGATTTTAGCACGTCTTTGTAATTTTTGAGTAGCCATTTTATAAAAATGATTAACAATTTATTTGCACGATTGAACAGCCGTACAACCAAAATACTATTTCTTAGCTGCGGATTTACCAGCTTTACGGCGGATAGCCTCACCAACAAAACGCACACCTTTGCCTTTGTATGGCTCAACTTTGCGGAGTTCGCGAATTTTTGCACATACTTGACCAATGAGTTGTTTGTCTATACCTGTAAGTGTAATCAATGGCGCTTTACCTTTTGGGGTTTCAGTTGCCACTTTCAATTCTTCAGGAATAACCATATAAATATTGTGTGAGTAGCCAAGACTTAATTCCAAAACCTGACCAGCAGCATTGGCTTTGAAACCAACCCCAACCAATTCCATTTCTTTTTTGTAGCCTTCGGTTACACCAACAATCATATTGTTGAGCAAAGAACGGTATAAGCCGTGCAATGCTTTGTGTCTTTTTTGCTCAGTAGGTCTTTCAACAGTAAGCACACCGTCTTCTTGTTTGAAAGTAATATCAGGATCTACTGTTTGCGACAACTCTCCTTTTGGTCCTTTTACTTTTACAACATTACCTGCTGCTACTGTAATGGTTACACTTTTTGGAAGTGTCAATGGTTTTTTACCAATACGCGACATTGTAGTATGTTTTTTTAGATGTCAGCACTTGCTATGAGCAAGGCTTAGTTTCTAAGGTTAAAAATGTTGTCGGAAACTGTCCGACACAGTACGGTATGAGAAAAGAGCAACTTTTTAGTAGATATAGCAAAGAACTTCGCCACCTACGTTCATCTGACGTGCTTCTTTATCAGTCATTACGCCTTTTGAGGTCGAAATTACTGCCACACCTAAGCCGTTTAATACCTTGGGCATATCTTCTGCCTTTGTGTATTTACGCAAGCCCGGTTTACTTACCCTTTCTAAATGAATCATGGCAGAAAGTTTTGTTACTGGGTTGTATTTCAAGGCTATTTTGATAAGCCCTTGTTTGTTTTCGCTATCCTCGAACTTGTAGCTCAAGATATAGCCTTTGTCAAACAACACCTTCGTAATCTCTTTCTTGATATTAGAAGCAGGTATCTCCACTATTCTGTGGTTTGCCTTGATTGCGTTTCTCAACCTTGTCAGATAATCTGCTATTGGATCTGTCATTGTTCTAATATTTTGAACCCTGTGTTCTCACACAAGGAATTTGTTACAGAATTAGTTTTTAGCGTGTTAGAAAAGTTTTCTTGGTCGTTTTACCGCCCAATAGAACCGAATATTACCAGCTTGATTTCGTTACTCCAGGTATTTTGCCGTCACTTGCCATTTCTCTGAATTGGTTACGACAGATACCAAATTTTCTCATGTAGCCTCTCGGTCTGCCTGTTAGTTTACAACGGTTGCGTAAACGAACTTTTGAGGAATTTTTTGGCAATTTGTCCAACCCTACGTAATCTCCTGCTGCTTTGAGTTCTGCTCTTTTCTTTGCGAATTTAGCTACCAGACGTTCTCTTTTGCGTTGGCGAGCTTTAATTGATTCTTTTGCCATTGTCCGTCAAATTATTTTTGGTTTGAACTAAAGGGCATACCTAATGCTTTCAACAATTCCTTAGCTTCTTCGTCTGTTTCGGCTGTGGTAACAAAGGTAATGTCCATACCAGTAATTTTGCTTACCTTGTCTATACTGATTTCAGGGAAAATGATTTGCTCTTTTACCCCTAACGTATAGTTTCCTCTGCCGTCAAAACCCGACTCTGCAATGCCTTTGAAATCTCTTACACGAGGCAAGGCTACTGTAACTAATCTATCGAGGAACTCATACATCATGTTTCCTCTTAGGGTTACTCTTGCTCCAATCGGCATATTCTCACGCAACTTGAAGTTCGAAATAGCCTTTTTAGATTTTGTAGGTACAGCTTTTTGACCTGAAATAGTGGTCAATTCCTCTACGCCTACATCTACTTGTTTCTTGTCAGAAACGGCAGAACCTATCCCTTTGTTGATACAAATTTTAGTCAAACGAGGCACTTGCATTGAAGATTTGTACTCAAACTTTTTCAACAAGGTACTTGCGACTTCCTTTGTATATTTTTCTTTTAATCTTGGTGTGATAGCCATAATTAAATCGTTGTGTTAGACTTTTTAGCGTATCTTTCCAACTTGCCTGTTTTCTCGTTTAGTCTGCGACCAATACGAGTTGGTTTGTTGGTTTTAGGGTCAATTAATTGCACATTAGAAATGTGAATACTTAACTCCTTTTGAATAAAGCCACCTTCGGGTTGGCTTTGAGAAGGCTTAACAGCCTTAGTTGCTAAGTTCAAACCTTCTATAATTACACGTTGCTTTTCTTTCAATACGGCTCTGATAGTTCCTGTTTTGCCTTTTTCATCACCTGAAATTACCATCACATTGTCACCAGATTTAACGTGCAATTTTTTATGTTGCTTGAAAACTACTTTTTTCTTGCTCATGTTGTTCTGAAACTTTCTGCGTTTAAATTAAAGAACTTCGGGTGCTAAAGAAACAATTTTCATAAATTGTTTTTCGCGAAGTTCACGTGCAACGGGTCCAAAGATACGAGTACCTCTTGGCTCGTCATTGGCATTGAGCAATACGACTGCATTGTCGTCAAAACGAATGTAAGAACCGTCTTTTCTACGAGTTTCTTTGCGTGACCTTACAAGGACTGCTTTCGAAACTGTGCCTTTTTTCATATTGCTTGAAGACAAGGCTGTTTTCACGGTTACTACTACTTTGTCGCCGATGCGGGCATATTTTTTGCGGGTGCCACCCAAAACACGGATAACCAAAACCTCTTTTGCACCACTGTTATCCGCAACATTACATCTTGATTCTTGTTGTAACATCTCAGTATTTTTTTGCTAAGCGAAATTATGGAGCAAAGAGCCTATCGGCTTTTTCGTTGGAGAAGTAATATCTCCGACAAATTATTTTGCTCTCTCAACGATTTCGACCAATCTCCAACATTTGTTTTTGCTCAAAGGACGAGTTTCCATAATTTTTACAGTATCTCCTTCGTTACAAGCGTTGTTTTCGTCGTGTGCCATGAAAGTTGTAGTTTTTTTCATGAACTTCCCGTATTTTGCGTGTTTTAACTTACGTTCAACAGCTACGGTAATGGATTTTTGCATTTTATTGCTGACTACCAATCCAATTTTTACTTTTCTTGCTTTTCTTTCTTCCATTGTTTATTCAGACAATTTAAAGTGTATCTGAACACTGTGTTAGTTTGCTTGTGCAAGTTTTGCATTGAGGGCAGTTAGATAACGTGCTATATCACGTCTTAACTCCCTGATTTGCAGTGGATTTTCAAGAGGTGCTACTTGGTGGTCAAATTTTAACTTTGCCAAGTCCCGTTTTGCTTCTGCTATTCGGTTGTCTAACTCCTCTATCGACAAGTCTTTTGTTTCTTTGTATTTCATTGTTTTGAACAATTAAAATTATGCGGCTGTTTCGGCATACTGTCTGTTTACTATAAACTTAGTAACAACAGGTAGTTTTTGAGCAGCTAATGCTAATGCTTCTTTTGCAACTTCTGGTGGCACACCCACCACTTCAAAGAGAATAGTACCAGGTTTGATACAAGCCACCCAAAATTCAGGTGCACCTTTACCTTTACCCATACGCACCTCTGCGGGTTTGCGAGTCATTGGTTTGTCTGGGAAAATCCTTATCCAAACCTGTCCTTCGCGTTTCATGGCACGAGTTACGGCTATACGGGCAGCTTCTAATTGGCGAGCAGTGATGAAACCAATCTCCATAGACTTGATACCGAAGTCCCCGAAAGCCAGCGTATGTCCTCTTTGAGCCAAGCCTTTGATTCTGCCTTTTTGTTGCTTTCTGTACTTGGTTCTTTTAGGTTGTAACATGACTTTATAATTAATTTAGTAAAATACAATAAAAAAAACCCACGAAACTTTATTCGCAGGCACACAAGAGATACAAGTTTTACACCTTTCAAACAAATTGGTGCGAAGACTTGCTAACAACATAAAGAGGTTAAGACTTTAAACTGTTAGGACTGATGCTCATGTACAAATGAACATAGTATCCTGTGTGATTTGAGGTTGCAAAAGTAGCAGCCTGTTTTGGATTTTCCAAATTTTTTGGCTTTTATTTTCGAATTATTTTGCAAAAATTATACAATTCGATAGGCTGGCAATAGAGGTTATTACGATTTGTACCGTACCCTTTGGCGGGGGTTGCCTCCAACTGCAAGGTCAATTAACTGAAAATCAACAAGTTAATTTTCTATACAAAAATTATCGTAATAACCTCTAATAGATATGAAATTAAAATTTAACATTCAAACCTAAAAATTCAACATGATTTACAAACACCCCAGCCTTCCTCCATCTACTGGTAGATTAATTCCGTTGATGTAGGCTGCGGCGGGGCTACACAAAAAAGCTACTGCTGCTGCCACTTCTTGGGCTTCTGCAAAACGGCGTGCAGGAATCTCCGCCAGCATTTCTTGGCTAATTTCTTCTGGTGTACGTTGTGTTTTGGCAGATTTATTTTGAATAAGGCTTGCCAATCGTTGGGTTTTGGTGGCACCAGGCAATACGTTGTTTACTGTAATTTGGTGAGCTGCCAACTCCAAAGACAAAGTTTTAGCCCAATTAGCTACGGCAGCCCTGATGGTATTCGAAACCCCTAAATTGTGCAAAGGTTGCTTGACACTCGTAGAAATAATATTGACAATACGCCCAAAATTTTCTGCTTTCATCATGGGGACAAAAGCTTGCACTAATACCTGATTGCATAACAAGTGGGCAGCAAATGCTTCTGAAAAAGCCGATAAATTGGCATCTATGGCTTGCCCTGCTGTGGGACCTCCTGTATTATTGACTAGAATATGTACTGCTTTGTTCTGTTCGTGGAGTTCAGTTGCAAAGGCTTGAATCGTAGCTGAAAAATTGTCAAGTTGCTGAAAATCAGCCACTAAAAAGCTATGTTTTTGTTGATAAGAGCAAGGCAGGCTGTTGGCTATGGCTTGCAATTTTTCTTTATTTCGAGCCACCAACACCACAGTAGCTCCTAAGCTTGCTAATTCATGGGCAGTAGCTAATCCGATACCTTGTGTGCTACCACACACGACTGAGGTTTTATTTTGTAGAGAAAGATTCATTTTTTGGTTTTTTGCAAAAGTAAATAAAATGACGTATAAAAACATTTTTTTGTTATTTTTGTAAAACTAATTACCAAAACCAATGAAAAAGTTTTTAATAACCCTTACTGTTTTGGTAGCCCTGTTTACAGTGGCTGCCTTGGTCTTGCCAGCTTTGATGAAACCGAAAATCAAAGCCGAAATAGAGAAACAAATCAACCAAAGAGTGAATGCAGACGTGAGTTTTGCAGACTTTGATTTGACTATTATTCCTCATTTTCCACACATTACGGCTTCGTTAGACGATTTTTTGATACGCAATCAAGCCCCTTTTGCGGGTGATACTTTGCTGGCGATGAAAGATTTTGAAATTGCCTTCGATATTAAATCTGTTTTGTTTGGTGAGGAAATCAAAATCAATGGAATTTATTTGATTGAACCCAAAATCAATGTAAAAGTGTTGAAAAATGGGCAAGCAAATTACGACATAGCCAAACCTCAACCCGAACAGGCTGAAACAGATACTGCCAAAACCAAATTTTCGGCTGCCATAGACCAGTGGCAAATCAAAAACGGACAAATTACTTATGACGACAAATTGCTAAACAGCCAATTACGCATTACCAATCTCAACCACACAGGCAAGGGAGATTTTAACCAAGATGAGTTTGACCTCGAACTCAAAACGACCATAGACCAACTGACTACGGCTTACGAAAACACCACTTACCTAAACAAAGTAAAGTTGCAAGCTGACATGATTTTGGCTATGGATATGGTGCAAAGCAAATATACTTTCAAAGACAATTTACTGAAAATCAACGACTTTTCTACTGCCTTCGAAGGTTTTTTTGCTATGCCTAATGCGGGTGTCTATGACATGGACATGACTTTTGCAGCCCAAAAAACCGAATTTAAAAACTTCATTTCTCTCATTCCTTCGGTTTTTCTCAAAGGCTATGAAGACCTCGATACCAAAGGAAGTATGGCTTTCAATGGTTTTGTGCGGGGCAAATATGACGAAAAATTGAAAAAAATGCCCGCCTATAACCTCAAATTGCAAGTAAACGATGGCTATTTTAAATATCCAAAATTGCCTACGCCAGTCAGCGAGGTGCTAATAGATATGGAGGTGGACAACAAAACAGGCGTAACCGCCAACACAGTGGTCGATATTCGCAAGTTTGCAATGAAATTAGGCTCAAATCCTATCAACGGCAGGGTGAAAGTGATGAATCTCAAAAACTACCCGATTGATGCGGACATTACGGCAAAGGTTAATTTGGCAGAAATGACCCAAGTTTTTCCCATAGACAGCCTAACTCTCAAAGGTTTGTTTGAGTTGAATGTAAAGGCAAATGGTGTGTATGATACCTTGCAAAAGACAATTCCAAAAATCAATGCCGTAATGAAACTCACCGACGGCTACGTAAAAAGTGAAAAATATCCTACTATGCCAATGGAAAATATGGCGGTTCATGCCACCGTTACAAACACAACAGGCAAAAAATCCGACACCAAAATAGAGTTAAGCAACCTGAATTTGGCTTTGCAAGGCAAACCTTTTAATATGAAAGGCACTTTTGAGAATTTAGACGATATTGCGTACAATATAGAAGTAAAAGGAGAGATGGATTTGGAAAAAATTACCAAAATCTACCCCTTAGACGACAAAAAAATGACAGGAAATTTGGTGGCAGACATCAAAACCAAAGGCAAATTGTCTGATGCCCAAGCAAAAAAATACGATAAATTGCCTACTTCGGGCAATATGACGTTGCAAAACTTCACGTTTACAAGCACAGCCGTACCGCAAGGCGTAACCATTACCGATGCTTTGCTCACGTTTACACCACAAAATATTTTGCTCGAAAAATACAACGGCAAGGTCGGCAAATCGGAAGTGCAGATGGCGGGGCAAATCTCCAATTACATTCCTTATATGTTGTCTGGTGAGGAAATTAGAGGCAATTTAACTTTCAATTCGCCAAGATTTGACTGCAACGAGTGGCTCTCCGAAGACAAGAAAAAAGACCAACCACAGGGCAAATATTCGGTAATAGAACTACCAAAAAACGTAGATTTTACCTTTGCTTCTGACATAAAAGAGGTGCTTTATACCAATATGAAACTCCAAAATGCAAAAGGTGGTGTGCTACTCCGCAAAGGAATTTTAACCCTCAATGGTTTCCAATTCAATACGTTAGGTGGCAGTTTTGTTACCAATGGCAGCTACAACCCAACCAACGTGGCTGCACCAACCTTTGATTTTGACCTCAATATTACCAATGTAGGCGTATCCGAAGCCTACAAAACTTTCAATACAGTGCAATCTCTGATGCCCGTAGCCCAAAACCTCACAGGCAATTTTAGCACAGGTTTCAATATCAAAGGGCTGTTGGGTCAAGACATGATGCCCGTTATGACCTCGTTGAGTGGCGGTGGCTTAATCAAACTCATAGACGCAGCCCTGCAAAATGCAGAATTGATAGACAAACTCAAATCTTTGTTAAAATTAAACAATTTGAGCAACCAACTGAAAGACATAGATTTGCAAGGCAAGGTAGAAAATGGCAGATTTTACGTACAAAATACGCCTTTCAAATTGGGAGATATAGCCTCGTCTATTCAGGGCAGCAATGGTTTAGACGGCAGTTTAGAATATTTGCTCGAAGTGAATGTACCCAAAGGCAGATTAGGCAGCGAAATTAGCAGCAAACTCGACCAGTACGTAGGCACGAACATGGCAGCCAAAGACAACGTAAAATTGCTTATCAACATTGGTGGCAACTACAAAAGTCCTTCGTTTGCCCTTGCCAAAGGCACAGCAGACGACATTAAACAAGAATTTAAAGAAAAAATAGAGGAAAAAAAGCAACAGGCAATAGACTCTGTTAAGCAAGTAGGCGTGGAAACAGGCAAACAAGTAATTTCAGACTTGCTGAAAAAAGACAGCACCGCCCAACCTCCTCAAAAACGTGCAGAAGATGCCCTCAATAGGCTTAAAAACGGCTTATTTGGTGGTTTTGGCAAAAAACCTGAACCCGAAAAACCAAAAGAACAACCCAAAGAGGAACCCGAAAAACCAAAAGAAACTCCCAAAGAGGAGCCAAAAGACGACGTGAAAAAAGATAGCACAGGTAACTAACAAAAGTGAAACCAAAAAGAGTGAAACCTTGGCAGTGGTCGCAAGACCCTGCCAATGGTTGAACGGAAGGGCAACGAAACTCATAATTTATTTGGAACACAGATGACACAGATTACGCTGATTTTCACAGATTTATGTAAGTTATAGAAAAAATCCGTGAAAATCCGCTAAATCTGCGTCATCTGCGTGCTATATGAAGTATCTACTTTTTAGAGTTTGAATAAAAACCAATAATCTTTGTGTAAAAGAATGGGTATTTTGCCCAGTAATAAATTCAATACGAACAAACCAATCAAAACTGTTGATAAGATGCGTATAATTTTCACGATTGTAATTAATAGCAGGAATTAAATCTATTTTGCCTTTTCGGTCTTTTTCATTTTCTTTTTCACTTGGATTTGGCAACATACCATAAATGCAAGACGAATCTAAAAAAGGCAAATCTTTTAGTTCCAATTTGCTTTCTTTTTGCATCAGCCTCACATAATCCTCAAAAACATCTACCAAACCTCTTGTAATAGTTTTTCTATCAAAGTGTTTGAAGTAGGCATCTAAACATGGAGCTTCCAAATCCCAATCTATCAATAAAACTTTTTTGTCTAAGTAATAATACAAGTAAGCAGCCAAGTTTACAGCCATTTGGCTGCGACCTGCCCCGCCTTTGAAAGAATAAAAAGTAATAATTTTGTATGGATTAGTCATTGGTTAAATTGGCTAATGATTTGATTTCTTTTTTTGGCTTGTCAAACTCAGGCACACTTGCCGAACTCATAATATCCATTTTGCTTGCTAAATTAGTCAATCTGCGAAAAAATAAATCTTTGTTCGGAATTTCCAATTCAATATGAAAGTAAGGTTGTTTCCAATTTTTGCAAAAACGTCTATGCGTTGTTTTCAACTCTTTTGCTACTTGCGAAGTAATGTATTTTTTTGCACTTTCATTCATTTTTTCGCATAAAGGTAGCATAAACCCACCAATATTTTCTTGAGTATTAAAAATATCCTTTACTACCGAGTTTTCAGGTTTTAAAATAGCAACGCCGTCTGTTACCAAAATCATTTTCTTTGCCCACCTATCACGCAAATCGTCTATTTTTTCGTCATCATCAGCCCAGTCGAAGGAATTGAGAAATTAGCCTTTTATCACAATACTGGTAGCTGAATGATAGGTTTTGAATAAATCAGCAATAGTTTCAGCAGGATTATTTTGGTAAGGTTGCCAATTTGCGGGTTTTTCGCCATATAAATTGCCTAAACTTTGCAGGGCTGCAATTTTTTCAATCTCTGTTTTGATTGCTGTTTTGGTTACTATTTTCATTAGTTGTATCCAATAACAAATGGGCAAGACTTTTGAGTTGGTCGTAAAAATCCTCGTCAGCTTTGCCCAAAATAAATTTCTTTTGCAGTTGATTTAGCATAGCATTTTCGCCTACTTTGCTTTTCATAAACGCAAAATACTCTGCAATTTGCACTTGATTAACCAAGTCTTCGGCTTGTTCTATAGCAGTCATCTGTTGGGCTTTTCGTAAATTTAAAAAATTCTTTGCTAATTTGCAAAATAAAAATGCTTATTTCATTTTCTTAGTGAAACCTTGGCAATGGTCTTTTTCAGACCTTGCCGAGTATACGTATTTTTTCGGCTGCCAACTCCAATTTGAGTTCTGCCTGTCCTATCTATTTTACTCCTCCCCCTCTTTGGTTTGTTGCAATAATTTTTGGATAAGTTGCAACTTTTCTATGACCAACAGCAACACAAAAGTACAAACCGCCATACAGAGAAAAATAAATACCAACAAAGCAAAATATTGGATTGTCCACTCCAAAGCAACTTTTATGCGGTGGGCAAGGCTAATTTTCTTTTCGGTGATACCTTCATACAAGGAAAATTTGATACTACAAAACTCATTTTCTGTATCGAAATTGCCTAATTCTACGCCCAAAGTCTGTAATTGTGTTTCTATTTCCAAAATCTTGTCGTGCAAGGAAACAAAATCAGCAATTTGTCCACCTTTTGATTTGAGTTCATTCAAAGATTGCAAAGTTTTTTCTAAGGAGGCTTTTTGGGCATTGAGGTTGCGATATTCGTTAGTTTTATCGACTTTTGTAATTTCAGTAGCCTTGATAACCCCTATTTTTTGAATTTGGCTATACGCCTCATCAAACTTTTCGGGATTGACCCCAACCAACAAGTGCAATTCTTTACTGCCCTTGTTGCCCATATTTTGCTCGTATTGAATAATAGCTTGCAAACCTTTGCTCAACTGCCTAATTTGCTTTTCGTCTTCCTCAAAATTGGCGGTTTTGCTCTTGATAGAAGCCGTTTTTTCATACTTTTGCTGGTTGGCATAGCTCACTTTTTGTTGTATATCTCCCTGCGGTAGCGGTGCTTTTTCATAAAATTTTTCGGAAGCATAGTTCTTTCGCAAATCTCCTTTGCTACTAAAAAAGTCTTGGGAAAAATCATTAGCAAAATTGGTGTCCACTTCATAGTAGCCATAAGCCAAACGCAAAAAGAACAGCAGAAAAAATAAACCAATAAAGATACCAAGACCTCTGCCAAATTTGGTTTTAAAGAAAGAAAGTGCCATGTTTAATTTTTAATTTTGAGTTATGAATTTTGCATTTAAACATTCAACATTTTATACGCCCATTAAACTGGTTGCAATTACGCAAAAAACTATTGCTTTTTCCTTATTTTTGTTTAATTTTGCATTGTAACCTACGCTTTAGCGTGTGGTGTTAGTTGTAACCTACGCTTTAGCGTGTGGTGTTAGTATAAACTTTTTACCATTTCTCAAACACCAAGCCTGAAACTTGGCAGTTCTATTTATGGAAAAACAATATGATATTTTGCTCTACTATTGCTACACGACAATAGAAGACCCCGAACAATTTAGAGAGGCACACCACTACCTCTGTTTAGACCTCAATTTGAGAGGACGTATTATTGTGGCGCCCGAAGGGCTGAATGGCACTGTGTCGGGCTTGCGTGCAGACTGCCAACGCTATATGGAACTTGTGAAAGCAGACCCCAGATTTTCGCACACAGATTTTAAGGTAGAGCCTTACGAAACCCACGCCTTTGCCAAGCTGCACGTGAGAACAAAATCTGAAATTGTCCACGCCGATTTGCACCACATCAACCCCAATATCCGCACAGGCAAACACCTTGCGCCTGCTGATTTTAAGGCAATGAAAGACCAACCCGATGTGGTGGTTTTAGATGTCCGTTCAAACTACGAACACGAATTAGGCAAGTTCAAAAATGCAATTACGTTGGATATCGAGAACTTTAGAGATTTTCCCGATAAAATAAAGGAATTGGAACAGTACAAAGGCAAAAAAGTGATTACCTACTGCACAGGAGGTATCAAATGCGAAAAAGCAAGTGCTTATTTGCTCGAAAATGGCTTTGAAGATGTTTACCAATTAGAAGGAGGCATTATCAAATACGGCATAGAGCAAGGCGGCGAAGATTTTGAGGGCAAATGCTATGTGTTTGACAACCGAATAGCTGCCGAAGTAAACAAGGTAAACCCGACAATAATTTCTAAATGTTACGTATGTGGCACTATTTCGGGCAGAATGGTAAATTGTGCCAATGCAGAATGTAACCTCCACGCTGCGATATGCGAGGCTTGCGGCGTAACAATGGACGGTGCCTGCTCTTTGGAATGTAAAACAGCCCCACAAAAACGACCTTATGACGGCACAGGCTACTACCAAAAAGAATCTAACGGCTACAATCCATACAAAGCCGTTAAAAGAAACCCTGTTGTGGTAAAATAATATTTTCAAATGCAAATACTGGATAACCAATCATCTAATTTCATATTTCTCCCTACTCCCCCCTCAAAAACTCCAACTGAATTACCACTTGATTGTTCAGAAAAACAGCCTCCGTAGCAGTCTGTTGGGTGGCTACGGCACTGCTAAGGTTTTCACTCAAAACTCTTCCAAAGTTTGATTACTATTAAGGTTTTACCAAAAAAATTTGAATACTTGTTGTTTTTTGCTACTTTGCGTACCCAGTTACAGAAAAATAAACGCAAAAAATAAACTGCGATGGCTAACAAAATAAATCTCCAACACTTTAATAGTTTGATAGACAATATACACATTGCCGAGTTTTTTGAGCAAATAGAAAACCATGTTCTGCCACAGCATCGTACTATCCTGAATGAATTAAAAAATGAGTTCTTGATGGGCAAAGCAACTGCCCATTTTTATCAACGGTTAAAAACTTTTTTGACTTTGTTTTTGCAGAAACCAAAGGTACTTCATGTTTTAGTATTAGCTTGCGATAAAATGCAACTAACCAACCATTTACAAGAAATCAAAAAAGAGAGCAAAGACAAGAAAGATAAAAAAGTGTTGGATAATTTTGAGCAGCAGGAAGTCCATGTTCGTTATGGTAATTCTCCTTCGGATTGGAAACCCTATAATGACGAAACAATACAAGAACTTTTAGATATTTTTAAGCAACAGTTTGATGTAGAAATTTTGTATCAGTTTATTAGTTTCAATGATGACAAGCAAGCAAAAAACTATAAATTAGAAATCAATGGAAAAGAGGAAAATATCGTATTGATAGGAGATATTTGGGCTTTGCACCCTATTACCCAAAAGCACAATCGTAAAGTAGCAAAATCTTTTGACCACAAGAAAACTGGAGGTTGTATTATTCCCATTTGCGAAAAATTGGATAGCGGATTGCAAAAGGTAATGAAAGAAATCACTCAAAATATTTTTGATGATATTTTGTGCCAATGCTTTTACGACTATTTTACAAATGGTAAATATGAGGATTTGGGCTTTTTACACATAGATTTGGAAGTGCCTAATAAACATTCTCTTTTCAGAAAACTCAATCACATTCTTAATTTTAATGCGCCGAAAATTAGCAATAATTTTCCTGAATTTAAAACAATAGAAGAACCCAAAATCAATTTATAAAATCCAATGGTAGCATCTTTTTATTCTTATAAAGGCGGCGTAGGGCGTAGTCAGTTGGTAGCTAATTTGGCTGCCTATTTTTGTTATCATCAAAAAAAGAAAGTCCTTTTAATTGATTGGGATTTAGAAGCTCCTGGGTTACACTTTTATTTTGGAAAAAAATATAAAGATATTTCATGTAAAGGATTGATAGATTTATTCCAAGATTATATCAAGTTAAGGCGAAAAGGTGTAGAAATACAATCGGCAGAGGAACTACCTAAATTTACGAATGACTATGTTGCTAATCTCCTTACTTTTGAAAAAGGGCGTATAGACCTTATTCCTGCGGGGCAATATGTCGATTTAGCGGCTTACAAAGCAACTTGTATAGATTTTGATTGGTACGAATTTTATGAAGTGTTTGGAGGCAAACGATACATTGAGTACCTCAAAATGGAGTTAAAAAAATTGGATTATGATTTCATTTTCATAGACAGCAGAACTGGTTTAAACGACTATTCTAATATTTGTAATATCCAATTTCCTGATGTAAACATAGCCGTAGTAGCTCCAACGCAACAAAATATAGAAGGTTGTGCGGCTGTTATGCAGCAAGTAGCCAATTCGCCTTATATCACAGAGCAAAAATATAGGGAAGGTATTATCATGCCTATCTATTCAAGAGTGCAATTTTCTAATGATGTGGCTCGTGATGAAGATACGATTGGGAGATTTGAAAAAGCCTTTGGGCAAATGATACAAAACAATTTTATTCCCTATTTGTCTTTGAAGAAAAACAGCAAATTATCTGTAAGAGAATTTTTAGACAGAACTATTATTAGCTACGAACCCAGCATTTCTTTGTGGGAAAATCTTGTTTTTGCAGCCCCTACGTTGAATCAAATCTTTTCGCCTTTTGCCAAAAAATATATAGAAATTGCCGAATTGGTAAGAGATTTGGATTTACATACCAAATCAAAAGACGAAAAAAACACTGTTTTAGATTTGAGTGGTTTGGGCTTGGAGGAAATTCCTCCATTGCCTAAAAATTTGACAAAATTAAACCTTTCTAATAACAAATTGACTACACTCAAAGGCATAGAACAATTAGTTAATTTGGTAGAATTGGATATTAGTGGAAACCAAATTTCAGATTTGTCATTGGTAGCACACTTGAGAAATTTACAAAAGTTAGATAGTAGCAATAATCAAATTTTAGATATTTCATGGTTACAAGGATTGACTAATTTAAAAATATTGCAATTTTCTGGTAATCAAGTTTCAGATATTTCTGTACTACGAAGTTTAAACAATTTAAGTCGTTTATTCTTTTCCTATAATCAAGTTTCAGATATTTCTGCATTACAAGGATTAAGAAATTTAGAGTTATTAGACTTTTATTCCAATCAAGTTACTGATATTGTTGGTTTGCAAGAACTAACTAAGTTAAAATTATTGGGTTTTAATAATAATCAAGTTTCAGATATTTCTTGCCTACAAAATTTAACTGAATTGGAAGTATTATTTTTTAGAAAAAATCAAGTTTCTGATATTTCTTGTTTACAAAAATTAACCCAATTGATAGCATTAAATTTTAGTAGTAATCAAGTTTCTGATATTTCTTCTTTACAAGGCTTGACTAATCTTAAAGACTTATATTTTTATGATAATCCTATTTTCTTACTTTTGCCCAAAGAATGGCAAGAGAAATATACAGGGCTGGAAAATCAAATAGAAGCTCTGCAATATTGGTTCAATATACGTGAAAGTGTTTTTGTTTCCTTTTCTTGGAAACCTCAAAGCCATGCAGTTGTAGAAGAAATACAGCAAGTATTAGCCAGCAAAAATATTGCTGTTATAAAAGATAAAAATGTATTAGGTTATAAAGGCAATACAGACCAATTTATGAAACTCATCAAGCATAACAAAGCTATTATTGCTGTGATAAGCAAAGATTATTTAGAGAGTGAAAACTGTATGAAAGAGTTGCTTTATATTTGGAAAAATGGTGATGTGCATAATAGGTTTATTCCTATTTATTTGGATAATGCCGACATTCACAAGGCACATTTAAGGGCTAATTATACAAAATATTGGATAGAAGCCTACAAAAGTATTTTGGAAAGTGCCAAAGATACAGTGAATATTCCACAAGAAGATGTGAAACTATATCGCAAAATAGCCCAAGAAATAGGTCAATTAATGATTTTTTTGCAAAAATACAATGCTTTCACTGTTGATATTCACAGAGAAAATCAATGGCAGATATTCTTGGAACAAGTACAAAAAAGAAGTTAGTAGTAGAAAAAAACTACTTACAATTTCCCTACTCCCCCCTCAAAAACTCCAACTGAATTACCACTTGATTATTCAGAAAAACAGCCTCCGTAGCAGCCTGTTGGGTGGCTACGGCACTTTTCAAAGCCTGAAAATACTCCACATAACTGATTTCGCCATTGACAAAAGTCTGTTGGGCTTGGGTCAAGAGCAAGGCGGCGGTAGGCAAAGCCGTTTGTGCATAGTAACGCAAGGTTTGTTGGCTTTGTTGGTAGTGCTGCCAAAATTGGGCATATTCTCCCGACAAATTGTATTGAGCATATTCCAAATTTTGTTTTGCCAATTCTTGCTGCACTTTGGCTACCTCTATGCGTGCCTTGTGTGGGCGTATCCACAGGGGAAAAGACAAACCTGCTATCAAACCATTAAACCTGTTTTGGGAATTATAATAGGTTTCTTTTTTATCAAAAGAGGTTTGATAGCCCACCAAAGTTTGGCTAAAAAATCCCAAAGTAATGTCGGGCAACAGCATTGCTTTTTCGGCTGCTATGGCGTAGTTGCTTATCTGCACCTCTTGTTTCAGCGAAGCCAACAAAGGATTATTGGCAAGTGCAGTACTGTCAAAATGTTGATTTTCAATAGGTTGCGAATTGTTTTGCAAATTATTTTGCAAATTATTTTCCAAACTATTTTGTAAAGTAAGTTGTGGCAAGGTTGCAAAAGTTTCAACCACCAAAGGTTGTGTGGTGTGCAGCAAAGTTTGCAATTTGGTAAGACTTACATTGCGTTGCGTTTGGGTTTGGGCTTTGTAGTTTTCCCTCTCTGCCCACTGCAACTCCGCCATAGCTTTTGCCATTTGGTTGGTTTCGCCTGTTTGCCACCGCAGCGTAGCCACCCGCAAAAATTCTTTGTAAAGGCTGTCCTGTTGTTGTAGCAATTTCTGCTTTGCCTCCCAAAACAAATATTCAAAATATGCCAACCTAATGGCACGTACCAATTCTTTTTCAGTCGTGATTTTGTCCAATTCTGCCAACACCAAATTTGCCTTTGCCAACTCTACTTGGCGACTAATCACCGTGGGAAAAGGAAAACTTTGATTGACTGTCAAACTATTGTCGTTCACAAAACTGTTGTACTGCCCATACTGAAAATTAAAGTTGGTTTTGCCTATGTCCGATGCCGTTTTTTTGATACTTTTTTGCAACTTGATTTGCGTTTTTGCCATTTTCACAGCCGTATTTTGCTCCAAACCCAAAGCTATTAATTGTTGTAAGTTCAATGGTTGGGTTGTGGGCAAAGTTGCAACAGTTGGATTTTTTGTTGCACCCAAATTTTCATTTGTCATTGGATTTTGCCCTAATGTAATAAAAGGTGCAAAAAGTAAAAGAATAATTGACAAAGTTGGCAAAGCTGTTGCTACTTTTCTCTTTCTATCTCCCCACTCTACATATACATACAGGCAAGGCAGCACCAACAGCGTAAGCAAAGTAGCCGAAAGCAAACCACCAATGACCACAGTAGCCAGAGGTTTTTGCACTTCGCCACCTGCACCCGAAGACAAAGCCATAGGCAAAAAACCCAAAGAAGCCACAAAAGCCGTAAGCAACACAGGGCGAAGTCGGGTTTGTGTGCCTTGCAAAACAATGGCTTTGATACCTTGCAAACCACTGTTTTTCAGGTAGTTAAATTCTCCAATTAACACTATTCCATTTAAAACAGCCACGCCAAACAGGGCAATAAACCCAACGCCTGCCGAAATGCTAAACGGCATTCCTCGCAACCACAAGGCAAACACGCCACCAATGGCAGACAAAGGAATTGCTGAGAAAATCAACAAACTTTGTTTGATAGAATTGAAAGTAAAATACAGCAAAACCAAAATCAAACACAAGGCAACAGGCACAGCCACCGCCAACCGACTTTTTGCCTCTTGTAAATTTTGGAACTGCCCTCCAAAAGTGGAGTAATATCCTGCGGGAAATTTAATTTTTTTATCCATTTTTTGCTCTATTTCTTTCACTATACTCTCCACATCACGACCTCTGACATTAAAGGCAACCGTTATTCGCCGTTTGGTGTCTTCGCGTTGAATTTGGCTGGCACTACTCTGAAACTCAATCGTGGCTACTTGGGCAAGTGGCACTTGCTCTCCCTTGCGATTCTGCACAAACAAATTGCGAACTTGGTCTATCTCCTTGCGTTGCGAAGAGTCTAACCTGACTACCAACTCAAAACTTTTTTCGCCTTCATACACCAAACCTGCCACGCCACCTGCAAAAGCCGTACTCAACACGTGGTTTGCCTCCTGCACAGTAACCTGATGCAACGCCAATTTGTCCCTATCGAACTGCACCACTATTTGAGGCAAACCTCGCACTTTTTCCACATACAAATCTTTTACGCCCTCTACATTTCCCACCAAATTTGCCACTTTTTGGGCTTCTGTTGCCAATATTTCCAAATCTTCCCCAAAAATTTTAATGGCTACGTCTTGCCTCACCCCTGTCATCAGTTCGTTAAACCGCATTTGGATAGGCTGTTGAAAACCAAACTCTACGCCTATGATGTTTTCTAAGGTTGCCGACATTTTTTCTGCCAATTCGGTTTTGGTTTGGGCAGAAGTCCAAGTTTTTTTGTCGTGCAGCACCACCATTAAGTCGCAAGCCTCTATGGGCATGGGGTCTGTTGGTATTTCTCCCGACCCAATTTTGCCCACTACTTCCTTCACTTCGGGGAAGTTTTTTCGCAAAATTTCTCCTGCCAACAACGAAATTCGCACTGTTTCATCTAAGGAACTTCCTTGTGGCAACCGAACTTCTACGGCAAAATCTCCTTCGTCTAATTCGGGCATAAACTCACCACCTAATTGCCTGAAAACCAACAAACTAATTGAAAAAAATACCAAAGTAAAACCTATGACTGTTTTTTTCCACCGCAAAGCAAAAAGCAAAATTGGGGTGTAAATCCTTGCAAAAAAATCCATTAATTTGTCTGAAAACGTCTTTTTATGCAGCATTTGCGGTTTTAGCAACAGGGCAGACAACATAGGCACGTAGGTCAAAGACAAGATAAAAGCACCCAAAATAGCAAAACTTACAGTTTGTGCCATAGGCTTAAACATTTTGCCCTCCACGCCTGTCAATGCCAACAAGGGCAAATAAACTATCAAAATTATCAACTCTCCAAAGGCTGCCGAATTGCGGATTTTGGTGGCGGCTTGATAGACAAGTAACCCACTCAGCCCCCCTGAAAGCCCCCCAACCCCCGAAGGGGGAGAAGCCCCCCAACCCCCCGAAGGGGGAGTTTTACCTTCTTCCGTAACTCCCCCTTCGGGGGTTGGGGGGCTGAGTGAGGGGCTTGTGTGTGTATTCAATTGGTGCAGCACCGCCTCGACTATAATAACTGCCCCGTCCACAATCAAGCCGAAATCAATAGCCCCCAAAGACATGAGATTGCCTGAAACACCAAAAAAATTCATGAGAGAAATGGCAAAAAGCATAGCCAACGGAATGACCGAAGCCACAATAAACCCTGCTCGCCAGTTGCCCAAGAGCAAAACCAAGACAAAAATGACGATTAATGCCCCCTCGATGAGGTTGGTGGCTACGGTCTGAATGGCGTTATTGACGAGGGTTGTTCTGTCTAAAAAAGCTGTAATTTCCAATCCTTCGGGCAGAGATTTGCGAATCTGCTCTACTCTTTCTTTCACATTGCGAATAACCTCCGATGAATTTTCTCCTTTGAGCATCAGCACCAAAGCCCCTACCACTTCGCCCTGTTTGCCCTCAAAATTTCGGGTCATGGCACCGTATCGGGTGGCATAACCCCACTGCAAAGTTGCTACATCTTTAATCAAAACAGGTGTACCATTTTTGTTATTTTTTACTATAATTTTGCCTATTTCATCGAGGCTTTTTACCAAACCTTCGCTGCGAATAAAGTAGGCGTAGGGAGTTTTGTCTATGTAAGCCCCGCCTGTATTTTCGTTGTTTTGTTCCAAAGCTGCAAAAATATCGGTAATGGTGATATTCATACTCCGCAATTTGTCTGCCTGAATAGCTATTTCGTATTGTTTGACGTAGCCACCCAGACTGCTCACGTCTGCCACGCCTTTTGTGCCTAAGAGTTGGCGGCGTACTATCCAGTCTTGCACTGTCCGCAAATCCATAGCCGAATAGCGTTGTTCGTAGCCTTTTTTTGCGTGTAAGGTATATTGGTAAATTTCGCCCAAACCAGTAGAAACAGGAGCTAATTCGGGGTCGCCGATGTGGGTAGGAATTTTGGTTTTTGCTTGTTGCAACTTCTCAAAGACTTGCTGTCTTGCCCAATAAATATCGGTGTCATCTGTAAAAACAATGGTAACAACCGACAAACCAAAACGAGAAATAGACCGAATTTCGGTTTGTTGGGGAATGGTAGCCATAGTCAATTCAACAGGGAAAGTGATTAGCCTTTCTACTTCTTGTGCTGCCAACGACGGGCTGACGGTGATGACCTGCACCTGATTATTGGTAATATCGGGTACGGCATCGATGGGGAGTTTGGTAAAGGAGTACGAACCCCATAAAATTAAGGCAACTGTAAATAAAGCTACAATTAATTTGTTGTGAATGGAAAAAAAAATGATACGGTCTAACATAAAATTGGCAAGCTCCCAACCCCAAAGGGGAGTTTTTTAGGTTTCTCTCTTTCATAGGGTATTTTGGTTGCAATTACTCAAAAAAATAGATAAAAATGAGGTGTGAATGAAAATAATGTTTTTTAGTACACGATAATTCAAACAGAACTTACTCTGCCAACTTTCTATACATAATATCAGTCCGCAAAACATATTTTGTGCCTGTTTTTTTTACGGATAAAATTTACTTTTCACCACCACACTACTCAATATATTTTTGCAAAATTTTTAATATAATTGGTAGTTTCTGGGCTGCAAAACGAGGCGTAAGATGGGCTGATATGCCTTCTTCTATATTTTTATCTGCCAAGAAAATGCGAAATTGTCCTTGTAAATATACACGCAAAGCACCATTAGTGGTTTCTAAATCTTCCTGAATAGTCTTGCGATTTTCAAAAATATAAACTATATCCTCAAAATCCGTACTTAGACGATAATCTCCGTTGCCCCGACTTCTAAAAGCCTCTATTTTGGAAGCAATAAAATAACCAACAGAAAAAATTTTTATAATAGTTTGTTGGTCAATGCCAATTTCAATGGCTGTCTTAAATCCTTCAGGATACCATCGATTACTAAAACCTAAAATATTAATAGTTGTCATTACATCTACTATAATTCCTTGCACTTTATAACGGCAGATAACAGGCGAATAAACGTCTTGCTGAAATCCACAAGCCAATAACTGTTTCTCTATTTGCGTGTAGTCTGCATAAGTAGCAATTTCTACTACTATATCCACATCATCTGTTGGTCGTGTTTCACTGGCAGCAGGCTCTGGTACATACAATGCCACTGTAGCACCACCCACAAAAACTACTTCTTTATTTAGTTCTCCTAACAAAGTAGCAATAGCTTTTATTCGTACTAAACTTTGGTGTAAATTCACGATTGAAAAAATATTTTGTCTAATTTCTGTAAAGCCAACTGTATTTCTCTTGTTTTTCCTACTCGCAAAATCTCTACAATAGCCAATAAATCATATAAAACCGTATCTTTTTGGCAAGCAAAGGGAACAGTAGGATACAAAGGTTCTATTACTTGTCCTCTAACATTACCATTCATATCTGCCCAAATATAAATGTCTTCGCTGATGAGTTGCTGAGTAAAAAGAGGGGCAGAATGAGCCGTAGGCATACCAATAGCCAATTCACCTGCTCGTTGCGGAAATACATAGCGTAAGCCATGTTGTAAAAAATCAAATAAGTTTCTCCGAAATACCTTTCTTTTTGTGGCATCTATTAACCCAGCAAAAGCACTTCGGGACAACGAAACACTTATCTCCGATAGGCTAATGTTCAAATCGGAAGCCAAGTTGATAAGTTTCCAATTTTCATTCGGATAGGCGATGATTTTAAGTAAAACGACCACATCTAAGGGACGCATTCCGTTATGTTTTTTCATTTCGCAATTCGCAATTTGCGAACAAAAATAAAAAATCTTTTAATATTTTCCAAATCTGAGAAAAATATCCTGTATGGATATTAATTTTTGCATTTTGATAACCTCGTGCTTCAATTTGGGCAATAAAATCTTTACATTTTTCTTTGCTCCAAAAGTTCATAATGATAGCCACATGAGGCGTAAGTTGATACAGTTGCATATGAAATGATTTAAACTTATTTGTATAGGTGGCTTTCGGTTTTGAGAAACCGAAACCACCCAGTAACTTTCGGTTTTGAGAAACCGAAACCACCCAGTAACTTTCGGTTTTGAGAAACCGAAACCACCCAGTAACTTTCGGTTTTGAGAAACCGAAACCACCCAGTAACTTTCGGTTTTGAGAAACCAAAACCACACCTTACTTTCGGTTTTGAGCAACCGAAAGCACTATACCCTACATTGCACTTTTGATGGCTGCGGTCAATTTTGGTATGACCTCAAACACATCTCCCACAATACCATAATCTGCCGACTTGAAAAACGGA
Organism: Cytophagales bacterium; assembly: GCA_013299115.1. GTDB lineage: Bacteria > Bacteroidota > Bacteroidia > Cytophagales > Thermoflexibacteraceae > JAAFKA01. The sequence continues at coordinate 283,510 of JAAFKA010000001.1, read as the reverse complement.
GCTTCGGGGTCTTTGTTTACCACTACAATCACTTTTGAGGAGTTTACACCCGCCAAGTGTTGAATAGCACCCGAAATACCCAAAGCAATATACAAATTTGGGCTAACTTTGATGCCTGTTTGTCCTACGTGTTCGTGGTGTGGTCGCCAATCCATGTCCGAAACAGGTTTTGAGCAAGCTGTGGCTGCCCCCAAAGTTTTTGCCAATTCCTCTACCATGCCCCAGTTTTCTGCCCCTTTCATGCCTCGTCCTGCCGAAACCACTAAGTCGGCTTCGGGCAACAAAATGTCGCCTGTTTGTTTCTGCACTTCGGTTACTGCCACTGCACTTGCGGGTACGGTCATGCTCAACTCTGCCACCGAAGCACTGCCACCTGTGGTTTGCACTACCACTGCATTTTTCTTAATCGTCAGCACTTTTACGTTACTTTCCAATTTCACATCTGCAAAACCTTTGCCTGTGAATACGCCTTTGCGAACCACAAAACCATTGGCAAAGTCGGGCAAAGCAATGACGTTAGAAGCCACCGCAGCCTCTAATTTGATGCCCAAAATGGGTGCAACTGCATCAATGACTGTTGTTTTGGACAAAACCACCACTTCGGCACTTATTTTTTGTGCTGCTTCGGCTATAATTGCAGCCACCACATCACTTGCTAAGGCTTGGTCGGTTTTTACTTGCAACACTTCGGTTATGCCATAGTTGCCCAATGTAGCCAAATTTGCTGCATTGTTTTCAGCTACCACTGCTACCACTTTTTTGCCTAAGTGTTTGCCTACGGCTGCCCCGTAGGTTGCAGCTTCTAAGGAAGATTTTTTGGGAGAACCATTTTCGGTTTCCACATACACAAGAATTGCCATATTTTTAGTTAGTAAATTTTTTTTTAAATTTTTGTTTTACTGTGGTTTTGGTTTCTCAAAACCAAAACTTTCGGTTTCTCAAAACCAAAACTTTCGGTTTCTCAAAACCGAAACCACTACCAATAAACTTTCGGTTTTGAGAAACCGAAAGCACGCAAATAAACTTTCGGTTTTGAGAAACCGAAAGCAAGCAAATAAACTTTCGGTTTTGAGAAACCGAAAGCACCTAAACAATTTCAACTCTCAAACAGTTCTGCCAACACCACCCGAAAATCGGGCAACACATTTTCCCCTGTCAATTCGTCTTGAAAATGTACTGTGCGGACAACTTCATCGGGCTTATACACGTAAGTTTGCTGTTCTTTGGGTACTATCAACCAACCTAATGCAATACCTCTTTCCATATAAAACTCCATTTTTCTCTTTGCCTCTTTCAAACTATCATAAGTTGATACATATTCTACTACAAAATCAGGAACTATCAAAATCACTTTTTCTTTCGGTTGGTCTGCCAATTTAGTACGCAAAATATAGGTAATATCGGGCATTTTTACGCTACCTTCTATAAACTGCACTGAGCCGCCAGAGTCTAAAAGTTCTCCCTTTTGGTTGTTTTTTATTTCATTCCACATTCCCAATTTGATGAGCAGACGAGTTAGTTTAGATTGGTTATCAAAAAAGTTTGGCATAGGTTTAATGAGTAAAATAGTTGTTCCTTCGGTTTCAAAATCAAGTAATGGATATTGTGCTGATAATTCACAAAGCATATCACCATTGAAGGTGGTAATGCCCTCAAAATTGATACGAATAGCCTCTACTTCGGCAGCACCGCCATATTTAGTTGCTATTTCTTGCAACAAAGCAGGAGAAAGAAAGTCGGTGTTGAGCATAGTTTATAGCTTTTTTTGTCTTATTTTTTGAATATTTCTGGTACAAATATTATCTCTTGCTATGCACTCATGTTGTTATGGTGCTTTAAAAACTTTTGTGCCTCTAAAACTGCTTGTGCAAAAATATAGTTTAAAAGTCCTGCTATTTGGTTGGGTTGGGTTGCAATATTATAACTATTTTTGTCCTGATGGAACACATTATCCTCCAATTTAGCAAACTGCCACATTTCCCCATTGCTTGCAAAACCATAAATTACCATAGTAGGATATAGTTTTTGGCAAGCCACCATTTCGGCTAAGGTTTGCCCCCAAGCTAAGGTAAAGTTATCTACTTTTGCCTCCGATACGCACACCAAAGGCATGGTATTGGAAACAGTGTCGGGCTGTTCGGTGTAAGAAAACAAATAATCTGGCGTACCACATAATTTATCATCTACTTTTAAGTCATATTCTCTGCTCCAAATCAACAAATTGCGGTGATGCCTGCCTACATATCTTATGATGGGTGAAATTAAATTTTCGGACAAAGCTATTGCACTCGGATTAGGCTTTTTCATATCCAAACAATAAGAAAGGTCTTCCATGAACTCCTTAGATAATTCCATAGGAAGCACATCACCAAAAAGTACGTTTTTGGTAAGTTTTGTTTGGTAGCTATTGGCTACGTCAAAAATTGTTTTAAAATCACTGAAAGCCATAGTTATAAAATTTGTTTTTCCGTTTCCAACAACACAGGAATATTGTTTTTCACAGGATAATACAGCCCCGATTCTGTTGCAATTATCCGATTTTGGTCGGCATCATACACCAATTTGCTACCCGAAACAGGACATTTTAGTAGAGGAACAATAGCCAAATTATTCCAATCTTTTTGCAAAACGTCTTTTTTCCATTCCGTTGTTAGCAAAGTGGTTGCACTATTTGCCCCATTGCTTGCTTGTTTTTTTGCCTCAATATACACACTATCCGAAACGTATTTTAGCGGACTGACTATTTTGGAAGTTGCATTTAAGAGCAAAGAAGTAGCCACAATAGGTTTATAGTACCACTTCACATAGTACAAATCTAAGGGCAAAATACCAATGCCAAAATAGCAATGATTGGAAAAATTGAAATTTCCAAAAATGGTATTGCACCAACTTTCCAATTCTTTCAAATCATAATAACGCACACACCAAGAATCAAAATCATTTTCCTCGTTTTTATCTGTTCGGTTGGCTATCACCCTTTTGTTCCAAAAACCATGTTTGAGGGGAAATTCCAATTTGCAACTTTGATTGGGCTGCAAAATGCGGTGAATTTCCTTCAAACAATTCAAAGCCCTGCGTCTATGCGTGTGTTGAATGACACTAAAAGACCAAACTTGCTCAAAAACATTGTCCTGAAACGGAATTGCTTGCAAATCTGCCACCACTGTATAGCCTGTATGCCCCAAATCTTTCAAGACCGTCAAAGCAGCTTCGCAAGACTCCAGCTTAATGTCAATTCCCACAGGCACATAACCTTTTTCGGCAGCAGCCACCATCCACCGTCCCCAACCCACGCCAATGTCTAACAACAAATTGTTTTGTTGCACCGCAGGCAGCGGAATTTCAGGAATAGGATAAGAAGTTAAATTGCCTATCAAATCCAAATAATGATTGCCGTTTGTGCCACCTATCATTTCTTGAACATAAGGCGGTGGTGTGATTTTTTGAAAAGACATATAGTAAGTTAGTAAGTTAGTAAGTTAGTAAGTTAGTAAGTTAGTAAGTTAGTAAGTTAGTAAGTTAGTAAGTTAGTAAGTTAGTAAGTTAGTAAGTTAGTAAGTTAGTAAGCTTTTAGTTAGTAAGTTGGTAAGATAGTAAGTTGGTAGTAATTATTTTTTACTAACTAAAAACTTACTATCTTACTAACTAAACTTACTATCTTACTAACTAATAGCTTGCTAACTCATTTTAGTTTTTGTTTATTTTTTAGTGTGGTTAGTGTTGCTCCTAACAATTTCAAGACCTCATCACAGTCATTCAGCATAGAAGTTGCCTCGTTTGTTTTTAGGTAATCTGTATCTTTTAGTAACCTAAGCCAATAACTTGTTTCTCTTGCTTCTTTGTAAGCAATGTATAATTTAGCAGCAAAATCTCTATCACTTTGTGCCCCTAATGCTTCCTCCACATTTGCACCAATAGAAGTTCCACTACGCAATAGTTGAATAATCAAAGATTTTTCCGAATTTTTACTGGCTAAATATTTATACAACTTAACTACTCTTACAGAAAATGAGTAACTTTTTTCTAATAAAACACCCATAAAATAGTTAGTAAGTTTTAAATTAGTAAGCCTTGTTTAGTTAGTAAGTTTTAAGTTAGTAAGTTTTTGTTTAGTTCTTAGTTAGTAAGGTAGTAAATTAGTAGACTAAAATTGTTAGGCTAAAATTGTTAGGCTGTTATTTTTTTAATCAATAACTTACTAACTTAAAACTTACTATCTTACTAACTAAACAAAACTTACTAACTAATTAAAGGACCTTAGCTTCTGTTTTGAGCAACTTTACCAACTCCTCCACATTGTCTTTGTCTATCATTTTGCAGTTGCCACGCGCAGCAGGCACTTCGTATTTTGTAACCGAAGTTTTTGCAGCCACCGCCACAGGTTCAACTACTTTCAAAGGTTTAGCTTTGGCAGACATGATACCTCTCATGTTTGGAATTTTCCACTCTGCAATAGGCTCTTGGCAACCTAAAACCAAAGGCAAGTTGGCTGTAACAGTTTCTTTGCCACCTTCAATTTCTCGCAACATAGTAGCTTTGCCACCTGCCACGTCTAATTTCATACAAGGCGTAACACAAGGAATACCGAGCAACGTAGCCACCATGCCATGCACCTGTCCGCCGTTGTAGTCGCTGGTTTCACGTCCCATCATGATGAGGTCGTAGCTTTCAGCTTTGGCAATGGCAGCAATCTGCGAGGCAACGAAGAAAGAGTCGGTAGGGCTTGCATTTACCCGAATGGCATCATCTGCACCAATGGCTAAGGCTTTGCGAATGGTTTGTTCGGTATCTGCACCGCCTACATTGAGTACGGTCAATTTGCCTTGCGAAGCATCGCGAAGTTCTACGGCTCTTGCCAACGCAAAGTCATCGTAAGGACCAATCACGAAAGTTACGCCAGCAAGGTCGGGCTGCCCGTCTTTAAACGGAATTTTGGCATTCGTATCGGGTACGTGGCTGATACAAACTAAAATTTTCATATTATTGGAAGGTTAGAATTTTGCAATTTTTTCACTGTATATTCGCCTTCAGGCGAATAACTAAACAAATACTCTTTCTCAAAACAAGCAAATATATTTTAACTACACAACTTTGTTAGTACAACTAAGTTGTAAGCTTTTTTGTTGTTGCAAAAATATAAAAAAATACTATGCAAGCATAATGTTTTTTTATATTTTTTTGCTAATTTATCAATGGAGTTAAACTTAGGGCTTGTTTAGTTGGGAAAGTTATAACGTCTTTTGCACGCAGATAACACTGATTTTACAGATAAAACACTGATTTTTTATTTTTTTTATCCGCAAAAATCAGTTTAATCAGTGTTATCTGTGTGCGAAGTCGTCTGCTTGAAGGCAACTAAACAAGTTCTTATGCTACATTCATATTTATACAATCAAAAATATCATACCATCACTGCCCGAAACCAATCTTTACTTTCTTCGGGTTCTATTTTAATTACATTAGCAATGGTTAGTTTTACCAAAACCTGCGAGGCTTCATTCATTGGCAGGTTGATAAGTTTTGTATAAGTTTCCAAATCTATTCTGAGGTTTGTAGCCAAATATTGCATCAAAATCCTTTCTTTTTCTGTATAAGCAAATGTAATTTCAATATTTTGGCTACGTCCTTTCAAAATCTGTCGCATTTCGCGGCTGGCTTGTAGGCTTTGGTCTGCCACCCGAATATAGGCAACACCCACGTTTTTCTTGAAATTGTAAATCACAAAAACAGGTTTTTCTACATTGGGCTGCACATCAAATACCAATACATGACGATTAGGGGCTATGGCTACTTTATAAGTTTGGTAATTTATTGGTGGCAAACAATGTTTTTCTATGGCTTGTTTCAACACAAATTCGTCTTCGTTTGCATATTTTACACCCACTATGCTACCGTCGTCATCTACACCTACCAACAACTTGCCGCCTTCGGTATTAGCAAAAGCTACCATTTCCTTCACTAATTTATCGGGGTGGTTTGCCTTCCGTTTAAATTCAATGGTCAAACCTTCGCCCTGTGCTGCCAAACGGCTTACGATTGCAAGATTCATTTTGTATGGTTTTTGCTTTATAAATTACTTTTGCTCGTTTACCTTAAACTTTGCTATGGCTATGCGTATTTTTTCGTAACCAATTTCTCCGCCCAATGCCTCAAAAATAGGTTTGGTTGCATCGGGTTTTTCCAAATTTTGATAGGTTTTGATAATGGCGAGGTATTCCATATCAGATACAATATCCTGAAAATCAATCTCATAGCCATTTTCGTAGAGGTAAGCCAAATGCGACACAATGGTGGAAGGATTTAAACCTCTTTGGTCAGCAACGGCTTGAATGGATAGTTTCTTTTTATACAAAGCAAGGGTTTGCAAATAAGTTCCCCCTGTAATTTTTGCTCCTGTTTGTACCCTTGTCAAAAGAAAATCAACTACTACATCTAAAAAAGCCTGTCCGTATTGTTCGTATTTGGCTGCACCAACACCCGAAATGTTTTGCATAGCCAAGGGCGTAATTGGTTTTTTGGTAGCCATGTCTTGCAACGAAGCATCACTCAACAGCAAATAAGGAGCTATGTTGCGTTGATTGGCAAGCAAGAGTCGGGTCTGTTTCAGTTCCTCAAAAAGCTGCTCGGTAAGCACTTCTGACTCTGATTTGGGTCTTTCTTTGGCTGCTTTCTCGGCTGCATTTTTCTTGCTATCAAAGGCATTGTTTTCTATGGGAACAAGCAAAATGGTACGTTTTTTATACAACACATCTTTGCTAAACTCATTGATTTTCAGCACTTTGTTGTCGTCATAAGCAATTTCTACCAAACCCAAGTGCAGCATTTGCAACAAAATTTGCTGCCATTCATAAGGATTGTATTCACGACCTACTCCGTAGGTTTTGATTTGGTCGTAACCTTTTTTGACTAAATCTTCTCTTTTAGACCCTCGCAAAATATCTATCAGCATAGCCGACCCTATTTTTTCCTCTGTGCGGACTATGGCAGACAAGGCTTTTTGTACGGCTACGGTGCCGTCAAACAAAGTAGGCGGATTTTTGCACACATCACAATTATTGCAATTTTCGGCTAAGGTTTCGCCAAAATAACTCAATAGGATTTTTCGTCTGCAAATTTGGGCTTCTGCATATTGCTTTATTCTCTCCAATTTTGACAACTGCAATTCGGGTTGTCCACTGTTTTGGGCAAACTCTTGCAACATCATCAAATCGTCTAAACCATAAAGCAACAGCGTATCACTTGCCAATCCATCTCTGCCTGCTCTGCCTATTTCTTGGTAATAACCTTCCATATTTTTGGGCATATTATAATGTACCACCCAACGAATGTTCGACTTGTCTATACCCATACCAAAAGCTATGGTGGCACAAATAATTGGAGTTCTATCAGTAATAAAATCCTCTTGCACCTTTGCCCTCTCTCTTGCCTCCATACCTGCGTGGTAGGCTTGGGCATTAATTCCTTTTTCTCTTAGTTTTTCGGCTACGCCCTCCGTATTTTTTCGGGACAAGCAATAGACAATACCCGATTGGTTGGGTCTTGATTTGAGAAAATACAGCAACATATCAAAACGACTTCGGGCTGGCTTAACAGTCAAAGACAAATTGGGTCTATCGAAAGAAGCTATAAAAGTTTCAGGGTCTTGCAAAGCCAACTGCGTAACAATATCTTTGCGTGTTACTTTATCAGCCGTAGCCGTTAGTGCCATGATAGGCGTATGAGGAAAATGCTGTTTGAGGTGTTTCAACTGCGTGTATTCGGGGCGGAAGTCATGCCCCCACGAAGAAATGCAGTGGGCTTCGTCTATGGCAAACAAGCTGATAGTCAAGGGTTTGAGGAAAGCAATAAAGCCTTGACTTAATAATTTTTCGGGAGAAACGTACAACAATTTCAGTCTGCCTTGCTGCATTTTGGTTTCCACTGCCCGTTGTTCAGCAGGATTTTGCGAGCTATTGAGGTAAGCCGCCGCAATGCCGTTGCCCAGCAGCCCTTCCACTTGGTCTTTCATAAGGGCTATCAACGGCGACACCACTACACAAGTCCCTTCTTGCACTAAGGCAGGAATTTGAAAACAAACAGACTTGCCGCCGCCTGTGGGCATCAGCACAAAAGTATCTTTTTTTGCCAACACATTGCCAATAATCTCTGTTTGCAAGGGGCGAAACTGGTCGTAACCAAAATATTTTTTTAGGGCTTCTTGTGGAGTCATTTAATAATATAGGTTGTGTATGAATTGCAATTTGCAAAGTTAATTAATTCAAAAATAAATAAAAATTAAGTCTATGATAAAAATTATAATACTCTTCACTAACTTTGGAATAATTAGCTACCCTAAGTTGCGTAGTATTGTGTACCATACCCCTTGGTGGGGATTGCCTCCAACTGTAGAAGCTTTGTAAAACATCATATTTCATATTTATCCCCATGTGGTCTGTTAGCATCAGCAGTTTCGAAAATCATTTGAAGTTAGAGAAAGGACTGGCTGCCAATTCGGTGCAAGCCTATCGGCGAGATATAGAAAAACTGTACCAATACATAGAACTTCGCCAGCTAAACCTTTTGCCACAACAAGTTACAGAAGCCGTAATTCTCGACTTTTTGCAATACTTAGCCGATTTAGTGGAGGCAAGTTCGCAGAGCCGTATCCTATCAGGGCTTAAATCTTTTTTCAATTATTTGCTCGATAATAAAGAAATAGAGCAAGACCCTACCTTGTTTGTTTCTCCTCCGAGAATGTCGAAAAAGCTACCCGAAGTATTGGAGTTTCCAGATATAGAAAAAATGTTGGCAGGGATAGACCTTTCCACACGCGAAGGTATGCGAAACCGAGCCATTATAGAAACCTTATACAGCACAGGCATCAGAGTTTCGGAGTTAATCCACCTCAAATTGACTGATATTTACGAAGAAATTAATTTTTTGAAGGTTACAGGCAAAGGCAACAAACAACGCATAGTACCCATAGGCACAGACGCCATGAAATACATTCGGCTCTATATCAACGAAATACGCTGCAACGTAAATATCAAAAAAGGTGAAGAAAATTACTTGTTTCTCAATCGTTTAGGCACTTCTTTGTCCCGAATTATGATTTTTAATATTGTGAAAGAGTGTGCCGAAGCAGTAGGAATTACCAAAAACGTGAGTCCGCATACGTTTCGCCATTCTTTTGCTACCCATTTATTGGAGGGTGGAGCAGATTTGCGGGCTATACAAGAAATGTTGGGGCATGAGTCTATTACCACCGTAGAAATCTATACGCATTTAGACAGAGAATATTTAAAACAAATGATTAAAGATTTTCACCCAAGAGAAAGTTTTACGAAAGGATAGAAAAACCAAACCTTTTATTCAGTTTTTCGTTTGCAGTTTTATATTTTCTGTTATTCTTACAATGTATGAAATAGCCGAAAATATAAACTCAAAGTATAATTTTTTGTTTTATCTTTGTGGCAACAGTATTGTATGCTTTTCAATCCATACTCTTTTTCTCCAATGCAAAGTTTGTTAATAGAAAAAACTAACCCAGTGATGCCTTACATCAATTTCAATGCCCAGACAGGGGTGTGCGAAATAGAAGGGCAGTCGTATATTACAAACACCTACGCATTTTACGAACCTATTTATAATTGGTTGGAAAGTTTTTTGGCAGAAACTTCTTTGGCTGTTGATTTTCATGTCAAAATTACCTACTTTAACACCAGCAGTTCCAAATGTATTCTGGAAATTTTGCGAATACTCAAAAAATTTAAAGACAAAAAAGGCAATTTGTCTGTTTGTTGGCACTTAAACCGCCAAGACGAGGACTTAGAAGACGAAGTACAGTATTTTGCTATGGCTACCAACTTGCCTATTCAGTTAGTTTGGATAGAAAAAACAGAAAAGTAAATAGTTGTTAGTTGTTAATTGTGAGTTCTAAATACTTTTAAGACGATGGCAGATTGGATACAATTCATTAAGCAAGCAGCTTTGGTAGCCGAAGAGGGAATAGACTCCCTCAAACACAAGGTGCAAGAAACCTTAGACAAGTTTAGTGATGTGCAGGTGGTGGTGTATAGAGGCTATGGCTCCGACCAAAAAATTTTTATCAAAGGTAGAGTGCTGAAAACCAAGAAAATAACCTTGCCTACGGAGCAAGACAGCACTTTTATCAATATGCTCAATATGTATAAACGGTTGGAAAGTGATGCCATTCCGCAAGCCATAGTCGAGGTCAAGTGGCAGGGCATACCCAATATTGTAGTAACAGACAATCAAGGTTATTTCGAATTAGCGTTAGACTCACAGGCAGCAGTGCAGGTTTTGCCCCGTGCCGAAAATTTTGAAGTTCGTTTGCAAGCCTCACCCATTGGACAGTTTGAGGTAGGCGTGTTGCAAGAAACAGGCAAGGTGCTGATACCACCACCTTCGGCAGATTTTGGCATTGTCAGCGACATAGACGACACCATTATAGAAACTTCGGCTACGGATATTATCAAAATGGTAAAAAATACCTTTACCAAAAATGCCCTAACCAGAGTACCTTTCGATGGAGTGCGAAGTTTTTATAGGGCTTTGCAACAAGGCAAAAGTGGCAATAACCACAACCCCATGTTTTATGTATCCAGCAGCCCTTGGAATTTATACGACTTTTTGACCCACCTCATAGACGTACACGACCTGCCCGAAGGCGTATTTTGCCTTCGAGATTACAGCATAGACAACCAATCACGCGGAAGTATGTCTGCCCATGGGGAACATAAAATCAACGAAGTTGTCAAGATTATGGACACGTACCCTCATTTGCAATTTATCCTAATTGGCGACAGTGGACAACAAGATGCCCCCAGCTACCGCAAAATTGCCGAAATGTACCCCAATAGAATTTTGGCTATTTACATCAGAGATGTGAAAGACCCCGAAAGATTGAAATTTATCAACGAGGTTTTTAAGGATTTTTATGGTGGTTTTACGCAGGTGTTGGTTATGCAAGAAACTGAGGAAGCTGCCCGCCATGCCATAATGAATGGTTGGATAGTGCCACCGAGTAATGCAGGAGAATGAGCAAAAGAAGTTAAAAAATCTTAAATTACGAAAAATATCGTAGATAAATTTTTGAATTACGAACACAGTCGTAGATATTTGTAATACGAAATAAATCGTAAACCTTAAATTCTTATCTACCATGAAAAACGTAAGAAAATTCCTTACCTTTGCCTTTTTTTTCTTAGCAACCAAAGGCACAAATGTAGTATTTGCTCAAAATGACTTGCAAACTATTACACAAACAGACTCATCTGTTAAGTTAGTTAATGAAATAGCACCTGACAATTTATTGGTTAATCAGGCATTAAAAGCTATTGGCGAGGCTATTAACCAAAAAAATCTTACACCTCTTTCTCCTTACCTCTTGCCTGAAACCAAAGCAGCCAATATCAGTGGCACGATGTTGCAACCTGTTTTGAAACAAGTTTTTTTGCAATATCCAAGCAAAATAGCAACTATTAATGTTACTAAATTGGAAATTGAAAGCACAAATACCAAAGCCGAAACAACTTTTAAATTAGAAAACGGCACAGAAAGGCAACATACTTTTTTGATTGATAATGTGGGCAAGTTATTGGAAATCAATATTTTAAAAGGAGCTTCTGTAATGAAAGCAGACAAAGAGTTGAGTGCAGACCCCAAAAATATAATGCCTCAAAGTTTAACTTCCCCTTTTGAGGTCAGGAAAAACTTGATTTTTGTGGAGGCAACAATCAATGGAAGGAAGGGTAAATTTATTGTGGATAGTGGTTCTCCTGTCTTAATTCTAAACAAACAATATTTTGACGACCTGCCCAAAGGCGACAATAACAAAGTGTTGGGTGGTATATCGGGTGCTGGCGGGCAGATTGTAGGCACAAGTTATGCAGTAGCAACTGAATTTTTGTGGCAAAGTATGACCTTGAAAGATGTAAAATGCCTTGCGATTGACATGGCACACTTAGAAAAAGCTAACAAATGCGAAATTTTAGGTTTGATTGGTTACAACGTCTTGTCAACTTACCAAACAACTTACAACTATCAAGACAATTTGCTGAATTTGTATAAGGCTGATGCCGAAAATTTGCCAAAACCGCAGGGCAAACTTTTATATCAGGGTGAAATAGAAATTACAGCACACTTGGCGGTGGTAAAAGCTACGATTGGCAATCAAACCCTCAGATTTGGCATAGATAGTGGTGCTTCTACTGCCCTAATTGGCACTAATCAATACCAAACCATTAAGGAACATACCAAAGACAAAGGTACAGATGAGTTGAGCGGAGCAGACAAAAAAGTAAAAATTGTGCCTTTGATTAAGATAAAAGGGCTAAAAATTGGAGATTTGACCTTCAAAAATATGAAAGCAACGGTTTCTGATGTAGAGAATCTTAACACAGGCACTGTCAAAATGATAGATGGTCTGTTGGGCTACGATTTTTTGAGGAAATACAAAACTGTAATCAATTACAAAACCAAACAAATTAGTTTTTATGAGTAACTTCTGGCTCTAATTAATTTTCCCTATTTCTTTACAATAGACAATCAATTCGGGGAAAAAAGCAAGAAAATGTTGCTCAAAAATGGCGTGATGGGTCTGCAAACTGCTTAGGGCTTGTGCCAAGTCTTTGCGGTGTGCAGACCTGTTAGCCAGATTTTGCAAGGCTCGCCGCACCCCTTCCCATTCGCCATAATAATACAACCAATTATGCCTAATCATGTCGGGCAAATAACTTTGCAAAGAAGTAGGCAACCACTGTTCGTTAGTTTTGAGATTTTGATACACTTCTTCGCAAAAAGCCTGACGGTCTTGCGAACTAAAAACCTGCCACTGCCGACTCAAAAAATGGTCGTAAAACACATCGACCAGCACCGCAGCATATTTGCCATACAGAGGTCGCAAAATTAGTTTGCTTTCATACACAATGGGGTGCTGGTCTGTAAATTGGTCTATTTTGTGGTGCAATTTAATGCCTTGTTGAATACCCAAAGGCAGGTCTTGCACTTGATTTCCTCTTACAAAATCGGCAATGAAGTTGCCCACCATTTTTTGTGGTTCGTGGTCAGACAAAAATAAATGAGCAAGGTAGTTCATTGGTAATAGATATGAAATAGTAGGTATGAAATTAAATAATTAGCTAACACTTAGATACTAAGAAACACTAAGTTTCACTAAAAAACTCTTAGTGAAACTTAGTGTTTCTTAGTATCTAAGTGGCAAAAAAGGTAAAAATTTTGATGCAGAAAACATAATAAACTGCTATTTTTTTCTACTTTTGTAAAAAAGCACCCATGACCACCAAAATTAAAGCCAACTTCGTGCAAATCAAGCAACGCAAGATTTTTGCAGCCGAAATTCACATTGCCAATGGCAAAATAAGCAAAATTACTCCCATAAACGAAGTTTGCGAACACTATGTTTTGGCAGGTTTCATAGATGCCCATGTGCATATAGAAAGTTCTATGCTTATGCCTTCGGAGTTTGCAAAGTTGGCGGTAAAACATGGCACAGTGGCTACGGTTTCTGACCCTCACGAAATAGCCAATGTCTTGGGTGTCAAGGGAATAGAACACCTAATTGACAATGCAAAAAAGGTCAATTTTCACTTTTATTTTGGTGTGCCTTCTTGCGTACCCGCCACCACTTTCGAAACGGCAGGGGCAGAAATTAATGCAGCCGATATTCGTTATTTGTTCGAAAAACACCAATTATTGTATTTGGCAGAAATGATGAATTATCCTGCGGTGTTGGCAAAAGTGCCAGAGGTCATGGAAAAAATAGCTATTGCCAAAGAGTTGGGCAAGGTCATAGACGGACACGCACCTGCCTTGCGAGGTAAGCAAGCTAAGGCTTACATAGCAGCAGGTATGAGTACAGACCACGAATGTGTTACGGCAGCCGAAGCAGCCGACAAGCTGAAATACGGCATGAAAATTTTGATAAGAGAAGGTAGTGCAGCCAAAAACTTCGAGGCTTTAATTCCTTTATTGGACGAACATTATGAACAAATGATGTTTTGCTCAGACGATAAGCACCCCGATAATTTGGTAGAAAGCCACATAGACGAATTGGTAAGACGAGCCGTAGCCAAAGGCATAGACGTATTCAAGGTTTTGCAAGTTGCTTGTATCAATCCCATTACACATTATGGTTTGTCGGTTGGGCAGTTGCAAGAAGGAGATTCGGCAGATTGCATTGTGGTCAATAATTTGCAAGAATTTAAAGTTTTGCAGACTTATATCAAAGGAGAATTGGTGGCAGACCAACAAAAAAGCCTCATTCCAACAGTTCCGATTGAAATTATCAACCAATTTGATACCAACCTCAAAAGACCCTCAGAGTTTGTTGTCGATTGTCCCGAAGATGCCAAAACTATGAACTGCATAGAGGCTATTGACGGCGAATTGATTACTCGAACTTTGGTGCTACCCACAAAAGCCCAAACACACTACATAGGAAAATGGGTAATGGCAGACACGAAAGACGATGTTTTAAAACTAACAGTAGTCAATCGGTATCAACCCAATATAGAACCAGCCGTAGCTTTTATCAAAAATTTTGGTTTAAAATCAGGGGCTATTGCCTCCTCCGTAGGGCATGATTCGCACAATATCACAGCTGTAGGCACTTCTGAAGAGGCAATTTGCCAAGCCGTTAATGCAATTATAGAGGCAAAAGGTGGAATAGCAGTGGTTACACCTAACGAAACTTTGCTTCTGCCTTTGCCCATTGCGGGCATTATGTCTGCACAAGATGGCGAAACCGTAGCTGCTCAATACACTGCCTTAGACCAAGCAGCCAAAAAGTTGGGGTGCCAACTCAAAGCACCTTTTATGACTTTATCTTTTATGGCTTTGTTGGTAATTCCCGAACTCAAACTAAGTGATAAAGGCTTGTTCGATGGCAAAGAATTTAAATTTAAGGCTTTGTTTAACTAATCTTCTTTTTTACCTATTTTTCAACCACCTCAATCCCTGCAAAAGAGGTTTTGGTAATTGGCTACGGAAAGCAACACTTTGTAATTCAGGGTCTTGTGAGAGAAAATTTTTATCAAAACCTTTTATAAATTGTATAATTTTTCTGATTTCTTTAGTTTGCAAAGCATCATAATAAAACGTGATTTGGTACTTTAAATTTAATAAAAGAGCTTGATGAAACAATCCCAAAGGCAAAGTGGTATCTACACTATACTGGTCTGTACCTTCGTAGTATAACTTTGCTTTTTGTAATTGCTTTATCAGAGGCTGAGCTGAGGGAACAGACCTCAAAACTTTACAGAATATTTTAGCATAGTCTGTGGCAAAGTTAGCACTTAGTGCAACAGATTTACTTTCTGGGTGTAATAAGTACCGCGAAAATACATCTTCCACTGCCAAAAATGGGTGATTGAGAGCTATTCGAACAAAAAAATCGTAGTCCATACCATAATGATATTGCGAATTAAGTAAGCCATACGTCTGTACTGCTTCTTTTCTGAAAAAAGAAGAGGGTTGTGGAAAAGGCAAAGCAGCCAAATAATAAGGGAACAAGTCACCTGTGGCGGGACTACCTTTCTCTTGCTCGTCTAACTCCTCTCCGAACAAAATGGTTTTGCCATGAATAACCCAACTGTCGGGATACTGCTCAAAATAAGTTGCCACTTTTTGTAATGTGCCTGCGGTTAGCTGGTCATCACTATTGAGCCACGTAATGATGTCGCCTGTGGCTTGCCTCAAACCTTTGTTAATGGCATCACTCTGCCCTTTGTCTGGTTCACTTACCCAAAAACTCAGTTGAGATTCATATTTTTTGATAATTTCTACCGAATTATCTTTACTGCCTCCGTCGATGACAAAATACTCTAAATTAGGATAATTTTGCCCTAATACTGATTGTAAAGTGGCTTCAAGATATTGTCCTTGATTGAAAGAAGGAGTGATAATGGTAATTTTTGGAAACATGAGAACAGCAACAACGATTTGTCCCCAAAATAACAAAAACAAATTGAGAATGTTATTATCAAAGTATTGTTATTTTCATTTTAGGCACACTCAGCTTGGATATGTTGATTATTGAGAAAGAGCAAAAAAATATGGCAATGACAAAACTATCCTCTGATGAAGGGCTACAAAAAACCCCTTACAAAATTATCTAATTTTATAAGGGGTTTTTATTACCCAATTATGGTTTATTTTTTCAATAAATCTCTGATTTCAGCTAACAAAATTTCCTCTTTTGTTGGTGCTGGAGGTGCAGGTGGTGGCGGTGCAGGTTCTGCTTTTTTCATTGCATTCATGCCCTTAATAAGCATAAACATCACAAAAGCTACCAAAGCAAATTCTATGGCAACTGTAATGAAAGCACCATACTTAATGGCTACAGCTGCCTGTGTTACAACGCCAGCAGCATCTTTAATTTCAGGCTTAATCTGGAAGACTAATTCTGAAAAATCTTGCCCACTTGTAACTAAACCGACTAAAGGCATAAACATACCATCGATAAAGGCTGATACTACTTTACCAAAAGCAGCACCCATCACCACACCAATTGCCATGTCAACTAAGTTGCCTTTGAGGGCAAAAGCCTTAAATTCTTGTACAAATCCCATAGTTTTTAAAATTTTAAACATTTATAATAAACAATAGGCAATTATTAGTGTTTATTCTTATAAATGCAAATAAAATCTTAATATTTTTTTAAATAGTAAAAAAATATAAATTTAAGTAATAAATACTTTTTAAGTTGTTGTTATGTTTTATCAATTCCTTCGGCTGATTGTTTTCATAGCTGTCAAAATATTTTTTAGGTCTGCTCATCTCCGCAATTTGGAACATTTGCCCAAAAAAGGAGGTTTGCTGTTGGCTTCCAATCACCCCAGCACTTTTTTAGACCCGTTGGTGTTGGCAGTCTGGATAAAAAGACCTATTTATTTCCTTACCAATGGAGGTGTATTCAAAAATCCTCTATTGAAATGGATTTTTCGGCAGTTTTATATGGTGCCTATCTATCGCAGGCAAGACAGCCAAGAGTCAGCAGCCAAAAACGAGGAGGCTTTCGCAGCCTGTTACGAAACTTTGGCGGCGGGTGGGGCATTGGTCATTTTCCCCGAAGGAGGTAGCGAAGACGAA
Source organism: Cytophagales bacterium (assembly GCA_013299115.1). Lineage (GTDB taxonomy): Bacteria > Bacteroidota > Bacteroidia > Cytophagales > Thermoflexibacteraceae > JAAFKA01. Next base: position 266,398 of record JAAFKA010000001.1, on the reverse strand, counting down.
AGAAACCTCAGAAAGATAAAAACAGGACTTGCCCGCATTGCATTGGGTGCAGAGGCTGCTTACAATTTCAAATTAGGGGTGCAAATTGTCTGTGCTGGTATCAATTACAGCAATCCTCGCCAATTTCAGAGTGATTTGTTTGTGCAGTATGCCTTGCCCTTTGGGGTGGAGGGTTACGCAGCCCTCTATGCCGAGCAACCTCAACAGGCAGTGGCTACCCTCACCGCCCACGTAGAGCAGCTACTCAAAAGCCTGATAGTAGTCATTCCTGACAAAGAAACAGACGAATTAGTCCACCAAATAGAGGTTTTGTATAGCCATCAACTCCAAAGAGATTTAGAGCTACCCTCACACAATACAGAGCAGATTTTTACCATTGCCCAGCACTTTGCCGATGCAGTGCAGCACTTTCAGGCTACTGACCCGCAACGCATGGCTGTTTTCAAAGAAGTTGTAACAACCTATTTCGATAAATTGGCAACTTACAAATTACAAGACAAGACCGTAGCTAACTATACACCTAAACAAAATTGGTTGGCAACTATACCCATTTTAGTTGGTGGTTTTCCTGTTTACTTGTTGGGAATTTTGCACAATTTCCTGCCTTACCAACTTCCTGCGTGGCTTGCCCGCAGCCTCACCAAAGACAGTACTTTTTTGGCTGCTTTCAACTTCGGACTTGGAATTGTATGTTTTTCAATCTTTTATGCTGCTTATGGCGTGCTGTTTTGGCAATTTTTCCCTTCGATTTTTGGTTTATTGGCTTACTATGCAGTGTTAGTTGGGGCTGGCTTTGCAGGTTACTACTATTGGCATTTTGCAAAAAGGCTAAGAGAAAAAGCAAAATTGCAAACGATTTGCAAACAAGATGCAACTTTATTGCCCTTGCGTGAGCAAATTATAGCCGAGTTGGAGAAAAGTAAGGTGGATTATATGAGTAAAATTTAGCTGTTCAACTAAGGTGTTTTGGATTTCTCAAAACCCGAAGTCTTGCGGTTTTGAGAAACCTGAAACCACTATATTAGACAACTCTTACTTTTGCAACACTACCTTAAAATACCCTTGTGCTTTTGCTTTGACAGTAGCCCCGATGAGCAAACCAGCTACTGCATTTTTGGCTAAGTGTGTGGGTAACAGTAGTTTAAGCAATTTTGCACGCCAAGTAGGATAAAAATATTCCTTTGCCATATTACAAAGTCGGGTCAAATTAGGAATGACAAAAGCCGAATAATCTGCCTGTTCTTGCAACGCAAAGCCTATTTGATTTGCCATTTTTATCCAATCTTGTATCTCCACGCCTTGCTGCACCGCCATTGTTATCTCTACCAACTGGGCTGCTTTTTGTATGCTGGTGGGTTGTTGCTCAAAATTTGGGTAACGAAAACCGTCTATGGCTATCAGCAATCCATTGGGTTTTAGCACCCGATAGGCTTCTTGCAAGGCTTTTTGGGGTTGGTTGGCATGAGAAAGAGCCTCTATTTCGAAGACTACATCAAAACTTTCATCGCCAAAAGGCAACTGTTGAAAATCACCTTCTGTAAACCTTGTGTTGCTTAGTTTTGCACTTTTTTGGCGGGCAGTTCGCAGCGAAGCAGGCGTAAGGTCTAAGCCTGTAAAGTGGCGTTGTGGATTTTTCTTTGCCAAATCTATGGTATTGAAACCATTGCCAGAACCTAATTCGAGAACTTGCGTGTGGGCAGGATAAGCCTCCAAGAACTGGTGAATGATGCGGGTCTGCTCATAAAAACCTTGTGGTGTAAAATAACCTTCGTAGTTCATAGCCAAATGCAGTGAACCTTCGCGTGAGTGCAAATATTTGTAACCCCAACTGCTGTATGTATGATAATTGCGAATAAAACTTTTGGTAACTTCTTGATTTAGAATAGCTTGAACAGGAAAAATTTTGTTAATTTGTTCTAAACTGTTTTCTATTTGTTGTTGTAAGTTGGTCGACATAAACTTAATTGTAAAATTACTTTGAAGTAAGGGACAAACTTATCCGATACTTCAAAAGTATCCGATAATTGGTTTCGTATGCAAAAATAGAAAATCTTTGTTATATTTTTTTGCTCTTTGCAAATAAGTTGTGTTTTTAGTTGGTTTTTATTACCTTGCGAGTTGTTGAAATAACTTATCAAAATGATTTTAGACCAGTTTTACGATATTATCAACCAAGAGTTAGAGGAAATTATAGCCCAAAATCAGGCAGATATTGCAGAAAAAAACCTCAAACAAGCCAACCAACAAAAAGGTTATGCGTTGTTGATTTGGTTTCTGAAAATGTATGCTCCTACCAAAATTTTCAAAGATTATATCACAGACGGCAAAGATGATAGTTCTTGCGATATTATTTTTTCTAACCAAGAAAATGGAGAGGAAATTTTTTATGTTATTCAATCGAAATGGAATGTAAAACCCAAACTAAAAGAAGACAATCAAATAGAGAAAATAAGTGCTGATGAGGTGAAAAAAGCTATGATAGATTTTGAATCTATTTTTAGGAAAGATAAAAGAAAAGGCAACAACCAACTTTTTAACCAAAGGCTCGATGACCTGCACGAACACAGAGTAAAAAAGGGCGGGGCTGTCAAATTTATTTTTTTGGGTTTATTGCCACACAATGAGGAAGTAAATGAACATTTACGAAACTTCGAAAATGCTTATTTTCCTTGCAAAATAGAGGTAATGGACATAGAAAGATTGCGGCGAGATTACATAGAATTTACTTACAAACAAATAGAGGTAAACAATCCGCTGGCTTACAAATATGCTAACCCGACTGACGATAAAATAATTTTGCCAATAGAAAGAACAGAAAACTCTATGGGCAAAGGCGACCACCTCAAAATAGAAAAACCTTATGAGGCTTATCTTTTGTTACTTAAACCCAAAACTATTTTTGAACTGTTTGAAAAGTATAAATTTTCTTTGTTTTTTAGCAATGTACGCAATCCGCTGCCCGAATCTAATTACAATCAAGCCATTGTAGATACGCTGCACAAAAAACCTGAAATGTTTTGGTACTTTAACAACGGTGTTACTGCCATTTCCAAACTAATCAAACCCATTGGATTTGACAGCCAAGTAGCCGAGTTGCGTGGTTTGCAAATTATCAACGGTGCCCAAACCGTCTATTCTGTTTATGCAGCCTACAAAAATGCAACCGAAGGGCAACGTGAAATTATGGATTTGGAAGTAAAAATCAACTTTCGACTCATTCGGTCAAACAATGACGACATTAATTTGGAAATTACTCGTTATACCAACTCCCAAAATCCGATGGAAGACAGAGATTTTTGGGCAAATGATGCAGTGCAGGTTAGGCTACAAGAGGAGTCTTTTAAAACCAATTATTGGTACGAAAAAAGACGAGGAGAATTTAGAGTAGTGCCAAAAGGTGTGGAAGTGATAAAAAGTAGTGAATTTGCAAAGGCTTATATAGCTTTTTGGCTACAAAACCCTTATGCTATCAATGATATGGCAGTGGCAGAAGTATTTGAAATAAATCATATAAATCCACTATTTGTTTCACAAACTGAACAATTTAATGGTTTATATGAATTAGTTTTTAATCAATCTGTAAATTTTAATAAATTATTGAGTGCTTTATTTATTAAAAGATTTTTAGAACAACAAGTACCTTTACAACTTATGTGGCTTCATCTAATTCACAATCAATTTATTCAATCTGAACATTTAGTATCGAATACGTGGTTTTGCTTGAATTTTATGAAAATTATTATAGAGAGATATAGCGAAAAAAAATACGGCAAAAATGCAGACCTAAATAGGTTGATAAAAAGGTATTATTTTGATAAAGAAGGACATATTTTAAAAAAAATGCTCTTTTTTATCTTTACGGAATCTGATAATGCCCTTAGTTTGCAAAAAGAGGTTTTAAACGAGCAACTCCGCCCATTTGCCCAAATCTGTAAAGAACACTTTGAAACCCTATCTTTTGAGGCAGAGGATATTGAAAAAATAGAAATTCCAGAAAATAATACAGAGCAATAGGTTTATTATCTATCTTTGCAAAAACTGTTAGGAAAAGTAATTATCAGACACTTTAAAAGTGTCCGATAAATTTGTCCGAATTGTGTGGAATTGTGCGGACTGAAGTCCGCACTACAGTTTCTAATATTTAACTTACTTTACTATGGCTTGTAGTTCTTGCGGAGTCGGTGGGTGCAGCACCAAAAAAGACGGCAAAGTTTCGGGCTGTCGAAACAATGGGGCTTGTGGCACTGGCGGTTGTAATAAAATGAATGTTTTTGATTGGTTGAGCAACATGGAGTTGCCCGCCCAACAACGATTTGACGTAGTAGAAATACGTTTTAAAAGTGGTAGAAAAGATTTTTACCGCAATACAGCAGGTTTAGACCTTACCACAGGAGATTTAGTTGTGATAGATGCGGGTGGCGGACATCACGTAGGCGAAATTACGCTGCAAGGCGAATTGGTCAGGCTGCAAATGCTGCGAAAAAAGGTAAAAAACGACAACCAACTGAAAACTATTTACCGAATAGCTACGGAAAAAGATATGGAGAAATTTCACGAATCTCGCAATCGTGAAAACCCTACGCTGTTTCGTAGTCGGCAAATTATAGAGGAGTTGCAAATCAATATGAAGTTGTCAGACGTTGAATATCAGGCAGATAATACCAAAGCTACTTTCTTTTATTCGGCAGACGACAGGGTGGATTTCAGAGAATTGATAAAAATTTTGGCTGCGGAGTTCAAAATCAGAGTAGAGATGAGGCAAATCAGCTTACGTCAAGAAGCTGGTCGTTTGGGTGGAATCGGGGCTTGTGGCAGAGAATTGTGCTGCTCCACTTGGCTTACCGACTTCAAGAGTGTATCTACGGCTGCTGCTCGTTACCAAAACCTTTCGTTAAACCCTGTAAAACTTTCGGGGCAGTGTGGCAGATTGAAATGTTGCCTCAACTACGAATTGGAAACTTACCTCGATGCCTTGGTGGACATACCCAAAATAGAAAAACCTTTGCAAACCGAAGGCGGATTGGCACACTTGCAAAAAACCGATATTTTCAAAAAAATATTGTGGTTTAGCTACGACACCGAAAGCACTTGGTATCCGATGACGGCTGCACAGGCTACGCATATCTTGGAGCAAAACGCCAAAGGAATCATAGTGCCAACTTTGACTACGGAGATGCTTACTCAAAATACACAGGCAGTAACCGAAAAAGGCAAAAATCTGAACGAAGCCGACAGAAAACGCAACGCAAACGAGGAGCAACGCAAAAAAATAGCCAAAGATATGGCAAACAGAGCCAGAGGCAACGGCACACAACAGAAAAATCCTAAACCAGCACCCAAAAAGAAAACAAAATAAACATATTTTCATACGCCATGTTTAACTTCGAAACTGGCGAAGTATTGTTGATAGACAAACCGTATCGGTGGACATCTTTTGACGTAGTTCGCAAGATAAGCAATACGCTAAAATTCAAAAAAATAGGTCATGCTGGTACGTTAGACCCTTTAGCAACAGGTTTGCTTATTTTGTGTACGGGCAAAAAAACTAAGGAAATCAACAACTACCAAGATGCTGAGAAAGAATATACAGGCGAATTGATTTTGGGGGCTACCACACCTTCTGTAGATTTGGAAACTGCCGTAGAAAATCACCAGAGCATCGCCCACCTTACCACAGCACAGATTTTGGCTGCTACGCAACCTTTTATGGGTATTATTTCGCAAACGCCGCCCTTACATTCTGCTGTTTGGATAGACGGCAAAAGAGCATACGAATTTGCACGCAAAGGAATAGAAAAAGAAGTAAAACCAAGACAAGTAGAAATTAAAGAATTTGAATTGACTGCTATCAATTTGCCTTCTGTTCAGTTTCGAATTGTTTGCTCGAAAGGTACGTATATTCGGAGTTTGGTGCGTGATTTTGGCGAAGTATTAGGCGTAGGTGCCTATTTGGCTGCTTTGCGGCGGACAAAAATAGGCACTTTCGATGTGCAGCAAGCATGGCAGTTGGAGGAGTTTATTGAGAAAATAAAAAAATAGCAATAGCAGCAAATTTTTACACTTTCCAAGTCTTTAAGACTTGGAAAGTGTAAAATTGCACACGCTAAAGCGTATGTTACAACATTGATACAATAACCAATGCAAACTATTTTAATTACAGGGGCTTCCAAAGGAATAGGCAAATCCATAGCACTTTTATTTGCTCACAAAGGGTGGCAGGTGGTTTTGGTGGCACGCAAAGCGGAGGAATTGGCAGCTTTAACGGAGCAAATTGGCAAACAAGGAGGCAAAGCTACGTATTTTGTGGCAGATGTGACAGACGAGGAACAAGTCCAATTTGCTTGCAAGGAAACTTTTAAAACCTTTGGGCGTATAGACGTGCTGGTAAACAATGCGGGCATGGGTATTTTCAAAAGTGTGGAGCAAACCACCGCAGCCGAGTGGGATATGGTAATGGACATTAACGTAAAAGGCACTTTTTTGTGTACCAAAGCTGTATTGCCCGCCATGACCCAACAACACTATGGACATATTGTGATGATTGCCTCTGATGTATCCAAAAGAACTTTTGCCCATGGAAGTTTGTACTGTGCCAGCAAATTTGCCCAAGATGCCTTTGCGTCTGCTCTTAGAAAAGAAGTAAGACCTCTGGGCATTCGGGTTACGTGCATCTACCCTGGTATGACAGATACCTATTTTGCAGGTAGCACGCAAGGCGAAACCCGCAAAAAAGAATGGCTTAAACCCGAAGATGTGGCAGAAGCTGTTTGGTATGCAGTGCAAGCACCGCAGCACGTAGTTGTAGATGAATTGATGCTACACCCCAAAATACAGGATTATTAAAAATTATAGATTCCCTCCATGTTTGCACTTCCCACACAATTAAATTCGTGCAATTTTGCAAAACCTCTTAATCTTTTTTATATTTGCACCGTTTTTTGTGTTTAACAACCTGACAAAATTGCAGGAATAGCAAAAATGGCACTATTTAAGTTATTAGCTTTTATTGGTAACTAATAAAAATATGTTTGATTTCATCACCAAAAGTATAGCCAAAGTATTTGGTACAAAGGCTGAAAAAGATTTAAAGGAGATATTGCCTTACACCCAACAGGTGAGGGACGAATATAACAAATTGCAAAGCATCTCTGATGACGACCTCCGCAACCAAACGGCTGAATTAAAGGCTATCATAGCCAAACATTTGGCAGAAATAGATGGCAAAATTGCTGATTTGCACCAACAAATTGCCGACCAAACGGACTTATCTATTTTGCAAAAAGAGGCAATCTTTAAACAGATAGACGAATTGGAGAAACAACGCAACCAAGAACTCGAAGTCGTGTTGATGGAGGTGTTGCCGCGTGCTTTTGCGGTGGTGAAAGAAACCAGCAGAAGGTTTACCGAAAATGGACAGTTGAGTGTTACGGCTACCGAACACGACATAGCCGTTGCAACCAGACGCATGGGCGTAGTTTTAGAGGGCAACCAAGCTATTTGGCTCAACAAATGGTTGGTGGCGGGGCAAGAAATGACGTGGAACATGGTGCATTATGATGTGCAGTTGATTGGCGGTGTGGTGTTGCATCAAGGAAAAATTGCAGAAATGGCAACAGGTGAAGGTAAAACTTTGGTGGCTACTTTGCCTGCTTACTTGCGTGCTTTGGCGGGTAGAGGCGTACACATTGTAACAGTAAACGACTATTTGGCAAAACGTGATAGCGAATGGATGGCACCGTTGATGGAGTTTCACGGCTTGAACGTAGATTGTATAGACAAGCACCACCCCAATACGCCACAAAGACGACAGGCTTACGCTGCCGATATTACTTACGGCACAAACAACGAATTTGGTTTCGATTATTTGCGTGATAATATGGTGCGGACACCTGATGAATTGGTGCAACGCAAACATTATTTTGCTATGGTGGACGAAGTGGACTCTGTTTTGGTGGACGATGCACGTACTCCTTTGATTATTTCGGGACCTATGATGCAAGGCTCTGACGAACAAGAATTTCACTTGCTCAAACCTCGAATTGTGAAGTTATTGGAAGAGCAACGCAAATTGACTAACAACTTTTTGACCGAAGCAAAGAAAAAAATAGAGGCAGGAGATACCGAAGAAGGTGGTTTGTCTTTGTTCAGGGCTTACAGGGGCTTGCCCAAACACCGCCCTTTGATTAAGTTTTTGGGTGAGCAAGGTATGAAACAAGTGATGCAAAAGACTGAAAATCATTACTTATCGGACAATGGCAGAAATATGCCCGAAGCCGACAAGCCTTTGTTTTTCACGATAGAGGAAAAAAATAAATCTATCGACTTGACCCAAAACGGCATTGCTCTTTTGACAGGTGAAGCCGCCGACAAAACATTTTTCGTATTGCCTAATTTGGGTATGGAAATCTCCAAAATAGAGAAAAATGCAACTTTGAATGATGACGAAAAAGTGTTGGCGAAAGAAAAATTAATGGAGGACTATTCCATTAAAACACAACGGATTCACATTGTCCAACAACTTTTGAAAGCCTACACCATGTTTGAAAAAGACGTGGATTATATAGTGGCAGATGGCAAAGTGAAAATTGTAGATGAGCAAACAGGCAGGGTCTTAGAAGGTCGCCGTTATTCAGATGGTTTGCACCAAGCATTGGAGGCGAAAGAAAACGTACAAATAGAGGAGTCGACCCAAACTTATGCTACGGTTACGTTGCAAAACTACTTCCGTATGTATCACAAGTTGGCGGGTATGACAGGTACAGCCGAAACCGAAGCAGGCGAATTTTGGGATATTTACAAACTCGATGTAGTCGTCATTCCTACCAACCGCAAAATAGTGCGGGCAGACATGGAGGACAAAGTGTATAAAACGGCAAGGGAAAAGTACAATGCCGTAGCCGAAGAAATACAAGCCCTTACCGCCGCAGGCAGACCTGTATTGGTGGGTACAACTTCGGTAGAAAATTCGGAGTTAATCAGCCGTTTGTTGCGTATGCGTAACATTCAGCACCAAGTCCTCAACGCCAAACAACACGCAAAAGAGGCAGAAATTGTAGCCAATGCAGGGATGCCAAGCACCGTAACCATTGCGACAAACATGGCGGGTCGTGGTACGGACATAAAATTAACACCAGACTCCAAAAAATCAGGTGGTTTGGCTATCATAGGTACAGAAAGACACGAATCTCGCCGCGTAGATAGGCAATTAAGAGGAAGGTCGGGGCGTCAGGGTGATGTGGGTAGTTCGCAATTCTTTGTTTCCTTAGAAGACGACCTCATGCGACTTTTTGGGTCAGACCGTATTGCCAGCATTATGGACAAGTTGGGCTTAGAAGAAGGTGAGGTTATTCAGCACAGCATGATAACTAAGTCCATAGAAAGGGCGCAGAAGAAAGTAGAGGAAAACAACTTTGCAGTGCGTAAAAGACTGTTGGAGTATGACGACGTGATGAATATGCAGAGGGAAGTGGTCTATAAAATCCGTAGAAATGCTTTGCATGGCGAAAGATTGGGCTTAGACATTATGAATATGTTTAGGAGAGTTGCCAGCAGCCTTGCCGAAAACTACAAAGGTGATTTTGAAAACTACAAAGTGATGGCAGCAGGCAATTTTGGTTTTGTGCCACATGGCGTAACAACAGAGGAGTTTGGCAAAGGCAAAACAGCCGAAATAGCCCAAAAATTGTACTCGGAGGCATACAAACACTACCAAGACAAAAACCAACACCTCGTTGAGTTGTTGATGCCTATGTTGGTAGATGTATTGGCACAGACCAACAACGACCCACGCATACACGCCAATTTGGTGTTTACTGATGGCAAACGCAACTTGCAATTAGGAGCAAATCTTTATGCGATTGTGGCTACGCAAGGCAAAGCCCTTGTGCAGAACATGGAGCAAAACGTGGTGCTTGCCCTCATAGACCAACTTTGGAAAGAACACTTGAGAGATATGGACGACCTTCGCCAGCAAGTACAATTTGCAAGTTTGGAGCAAAAAGACCCTTTATTGGTCTATAAATTTGAGGCTTACAAACTATTTGAGTCTTTCATTCTCGATGTAAACGAACAAATTTCATCTTTCTTGGCTAAAGCCGTTTTGTTGAAACAAGACGAACACGCATCTGCCGTACAAGAAATGCAAAACCAACAACGATTTATAGAGGAAATGATGCACTTGGAGCAAGAAGGCGAAATGCTACAAAAAGCAGCACCCAAACAAAAGCTAATAGAACAAAAAGCAAACGCAGATGAGGTGCATAGCGTAGAGGATTCTTACGAAACGCAACAGCCCAACAAACGCAACGGACAGCAACAGCCTCCTGTGCAGCAGACTCCTCCGCCTGTAACCCGACCTGTTACAGCCGTAAAAATACCCAACCGAAACGACAAAGTAACGGTGCAGTATGGCGATGGCACAGTGAAAAAAGATGTGAAGTTCAAGAGTGTAGAGCAAGACCTCCGCGTGGGTAAGTGCAGGATTATTGAATAGGTTGCCTGCCAATAGCAATTACAATCCTTATAAAGTTTCTTATGGGAGCCTTGGCAGTGGCTTTTTTGCCCTGCCAATGATTGAACGGAAAATAGCGAAACTATTGGCAGGGTCTATAGACCACTGCCAAAGTTTTTTATAGAAACCTTAGTAGTGGCTTTTTTGCCCTGCCAATGGTTGAACGGAAAATAGCGAAACTATTGGCAGGGTCTATCGACCACTGCCAAAGTTTTTTATAGAAACCTTAGTAGTGGCTTTTTTGCCCTGCCAATAAAAATAAAATTGCATTTCAAATTTGCAACTTCGTTTTTCCAAATTTCATTTCAAACTTGATTCCAAGAAATATTAGTTCTGAGCATGGTAGCTATGGCACTATCCCTTTTTCCTATTTACCCACCAAGGTTTGATTATTTTTTTGTAGCCAACCCATGCACCTACCAACAGCAACCAAACTGCCCAACCTTCTACGATAAACAAGACCAAATTTTGAATTGAAGTCCAGCCTGTTTGCCATGCCTCTATGAATTTGTAGTAAAAAGGCACAGTTTTTAACTCCTGTTGTTTGTTGATAGTGGCAAATTGCTTGATAATTTCGGGTTGTGAAATCTGCATCTGAATAGTGCTGAAAAAAACCTTGTCGTGGATTCTCAACGTAGCAATTTGGGCTGTTACCATAGCTTCTTGTCTGCTCACCATTGCCTCCTCCGCTGCCACTATTCGGTCTAACCTGTCGCCACCTTCGTTTACAGCCTTTTGCAGCCTGTTTTTAGATTGGTAGTTTAAGGTTGTCCGCATTTTTTCTTCTACCAACGAAATAGAAACATCTTCGGCATTTATTTTTTGTTCTTCCACCACTTCCAATAAATTGACCAAATTTTGCAAAGCACTGTCTAAATATTGGTAAGGCACTATTAACGTAAGCGTAGCTTGCGGCGTAATGTATTGCGTATGCAGCACACTATCTGCACTCACAACTACGCTGGTGTTATAGCCCAAATGATTGGCAAGTGTAGAGGAAGTAATAAATCCTGCATATTTTTTGGTAATTTGCTCGGCTGCTTGGGTGGCTTGCAAGGTATTTTTGGCTTTTCCTCGCAATTCTGCAGTACGCACAAATTTCTTTGGTGGAACAATAATATCTGCCAACGTATCTTTTGTAGCAAAATCTGTTGTAGTGCGAACTTTGTTTTGAGGAGTTTGCTGCGGTGTAGGCACTTCGGGTGTGGGCGTAGTTTGGTCTAAGGGTGCTGGTGGGGGAGGTGGAGGAGGTGCAAAAGCAACGGCACTTTCCTCGTCTTGTGTTTTGGCTTTAGATTCACCACCAAATCCACCAAAATCAGCACTTTCTCTATTAGCTTTTGCACAAGCAAATAAAACGTAGCTGAACAAAACAAAGACCATAATTTTTAGTACTATTGGGCAGGTTTTCATAAAAAAATAATTTAAGAAGTTTAAATGTAGGCAAACTTTACCCAAAAAACAAATAAGTCATTGCAATAGCTGCCAACACGCCTACCAAGTCTGCCCACAAGCCACAACTAACAGCATATCGCATATTTTTGATACCTACCGAGCCAAAATAAACCGCCAAAACGTAAAAAGTGGTTTCGGTAGAGCCTTGCAAAACAGAGGCTAACCTGCCCTGAAACGAATCTACTCCGTAGGTTTTGATAGCATCGACCATCATGCCCCTTGCCCCGCTGCCACTAAAAGGTTTCATAAAAGCAGTGGGCAAACCTGCCACAAAATCTGTATTGAAACCCAGCCAAGCTACTGCCGTTTCTATGCCTGAAATGAGCAAAGGCATAGCACCTGAAGCCCTGAAAACTGCAATTCCGCCTAACATGGCTACCAAAAAAGGAATAATGGCAACGGCTGTCTGAAAACCCTCTTTTGCTCCTTCTACAAAAACTTCATAGACATTTATTCGGTTGTAAAGCCCCAAACCAATAAACCAAACAATAATACCACTAATCAACAGGCTACTTGCCGTATTAGACAAACTATTGATAGAATCTTGTGGCAACTGCAAAGTATAATAAACCACCAAAGCCACCAATGCCACAATTCCTAAGAGCCAAGACAACAAAACTTTGTCTAATAAGTTGATTTTTTGGTAGGCAGCCACCAAAATCACCGAAAAAATAAAGCCAATGGCGGTGGTAAGCAAAATAGGAATGAAAATATCGGCAGGGAAAGCAGCTTTTTCTTGCATACGTATCGTGATGATGCTCGCAGGAATCAGCGTAAGTCCTGCTGTATTGAGTACCAAAAACATAATTTGGGCGTTGGAAGCCGTATTTTTATCGGGATTGAGGGCTTGCATTTCCTTCATTGCCGTTAAACCCAAAGGCGTGGCTGCATTGTCTAAACCTAAAAAAGTGGCAGACAAGTTCATAAAAATAGCACCCAAGGCGGGGTGTTGAGCAGGAATTTCGGGAAACAAACGGCTGAAAAATGGGCTGGTCAAACGGACAAGCACCTGAATAGCCCCGCCTTTTTCGCCTATTCGCATAAAACCCAACCACAATGCCATCATGCCCGTTAAGCCCAACGAAAGTTCAAATCCTGTTTTGGCACTTTCAAAAAGGCTTTTGATAAGCAAAGGAAAAACCTCGACATCTCCTAACAGCAATTTTGCACCCGCAATGACAAAACCAACTAAGAAAAAAAATGCCCACAGATAGTTTAACATGAAAAAATAGTTTTTGGGTTATAAGTTTTGCAGATTCAACTTTGAAAAGCTAAGATTTTACCCGATTTTGCGAGTCTATATCTTTTGAAGGGCTTGTAATGCTTCTTCTAAACATTTACAGTTATCTATTGCTAAACCAATTTTATTAAAAGTCATCATACTCCTCGATATTACTGATAGCAAAACTGATAGCAAAGTTAAATATTTTTTTATAGAAATACAAGATGTTTTTTTTAGTGAAAATGAATCACTACTTTTGAATAGTATTCTAAAAAGAACCAAGAAAAGGTTTTGAGAAACTATAATCACTTGTACTAAAACCTCTTGTACCAAAACAGTTTGTTTCCATGGACATCAGACAGCCTTTTAACCTCAAACAATGGATAGCCGACCACAGGTATCTACTCAAACCTCCTGTTGGCAATCAACAAATATATCGAGCAAATGACGACTATATTGTAATGGTGGTTGGTGGTCCCAACTCACGCAAAGATTATCACTACAACGAGGGCGAAGAACTTTTTTTGCAGTTAGAAGGCACTATCCAGCTCAAAATAATGAACGAAGGGCAACCGCAGACCATTCAACTCAATGAAGGAGATATGTTTTTGCTGCCTCCGCGTGTGCCACATAGTCCTCAACGCCCTGCCCATACCATTGGTTTGGTCATAGAAAGATACAGACGCAAGGGAGAACAAGACGGGTTTTTGTGGTTTTGCGAGCAATGCAACCATCTTTTGTATGAGGAATATTTTGAACTAACAGACATTGTTCAGCAACTGCCTGTGGTAATGCAAAACTTTTATGACAATCAGCACTTTCGCACTTGCAAAAAATGTGGGGCAGAAATGCAAAAACCTTAATTGAGTTGGCTTTAATTTTCACTAAAAATTTTGATGCCCAAACCAACAATATAGTTGGTGTTTGGCATATTACAGAAAGTATAGCAGACTTGTTGGACTTATTGCCCACAGCCACACAAGACCCTACCTTTGAGCAATTGAGCATAGAAAAGCAGCAAAAAGAATGGTTAGCTTCGCGTATTTTGTGCCAACAATTAGCCGAAAAGTTAGGATTCTTGTCCACGCCTATTGGCAAAGACACAAACGGTAAACCTTATCTCATCGATTCTGATTTGCATTTGTCTCTTGCCCATGCGTATCCGTATGCTGGGGTGGTGCTACACCCCACAGTCAAAGTAGGTGTGGATATAGAGCAACAAAGTTCAAAAATGCAAGCCATAGCCCACCGAGTTTTTCATGCAGACGAATTGGCATGGGCTACTCCCCAAGACTACGCCCTGCTTTGGTGTGCAAAAGAGGCATTGTATAAATGGTATGGCAAAAGAGGTTTAGATTTTCGGCAGCACCTTCGAGTTTTTGCTAACACCACAGGCTATACAGCCCAACTTACCTGTCCACAAACTACACAAGTAACGAACTTAAACATTTGGCAGCATAAGATTGAGAATTTCCAAGTGGTGGTGGTATATGAAAATATTGTGTAAATAGATTCTTCTCTTTTTCTTCAATTCTACTGAAACTGCACAGGTATTTCTGATATGCCATGTGCTTTGGATATAAAAAAATAAGCAAACCTATAAGCCGAATTCTGTACCTTTTTGCAAAGGCTCTTATCATTTATCTATGCCATTTGTTGCCAAATGGCTTTATCAACCTACCCTCCGACAAGACGGGCAGCCTCATAGTCGGTTTATTTGGTCTTTCAACTCGTAGGGTTTTCCCTGCCGCCCCAATCACTTGCGGCGCGGTGAAGCTCTTACCTCGCCTTTTCACCCTTACCTCTTGCCGAAACAAAAGGCGGTATTTTTTCTGTGGCACTTTCCGTCTTGCAAAACTTTGGTCGTGCAAGCCTTCCTGTTAGGAAGTACGATGCCCTGCGTTGTTCGGACTTTCCTCTCGTTTTGTAACTTTTGCAAGTTAGAAAAACCAGTGATAAGACAGTTTGCTTATTTTCTGTACAAAGGTATAAAAAGTTATTGACAGTTAGTTAGATATTTTGAATTGTAAGTTGTAATATTTTATAGATTTAGTTAAATATGTAAAATTTTTAGTCTTCTTACCATAGTATTAGAGTTCTCAAAGACTACATTTGTCAAACTACTTCAAAAATTTTTATTGTTATGCTTCATACCATTCATCGTCAGCTGCCTTTCAGCACTTGGGTTTATGCTTTGCTGGGCAGTGCTTTAACACAAATAGGTTTTCTATTTGCGGTCTTTAGTTTCTTTTTTGTCCCTTTCTTTGTAAGCAAAACCATGTTTACAGACCTGCAATTAGTAGGAAAGGAGGCTACTACTTCAGGCAACATCACACAAATAGAAGCCACAAGCAGTCGGGTAAACAAAAAAATAGTCTATGCTTATCGTTACAATTTTGTTGTAGGACAGACAACTTATCAGGGCACCTCTTACGAAACCTCCCAAACTGATTTAACTATTGGAAGTAGAGCCAAAATCTTTTATGCCCCTGCCAATCCTCAAATCTCTTACATAGAAGATATGCGAACTTCGGAGTTTCCCAAATGGATATTGCTGTTTTTGCTCATCTTTCCTACTATTTCGTTTATCATGATTTTTTTGGGACTACGAAAAGGCAAAAAAGCTGTTTTTTTGCTCAAACATGGAGAATTAACACGAGGCAAATTGATAAATAGCGAAGCTACAACTACAAAAGTTAATAACCGCCAAGTGTATAAAATGACTTTTGAGTTTACAACAAAAAAAGGAGTAACACAACAAATGATAGCTGAAACTCATTTGACTGAGTTACTAACAGATGAGGAGAAAGAGGGCATTTTGTACATCGAAGATAATCCTAATCTTGCCATTGCCTTAGACGAGATAGCTGGTTGCCCACGCATACAAGACCATCGCCAAGTATATTCACAGCCAATGGGCAAGGCAATGGTCTATTTAATTTCACCAGCAATTTTGCTTATTCAATTAATTTTGTTAATTGTATTAAGCAGTAGTTAGCATTTTAAGAACAATCCCGTAACTTCGTTAGAACCAACAGCTTTCTAAGAACTGTTAGTGCTGGGTATTACATCTGGGGCACTACCCACAAAACTTACAATTATTAACTGACGACTATTTATCTATGGCAGGTAAAAAATTTTATGTAGTTTGGCGAGGACGAAAAACAGGGGTTTTCGATACATGGGAGGCGTGCAAAACACAAATCGAGGGTTTTCCACAGGCTGCTTACAAGTCTTTCTTGACCAAAGAACAGGCAGAATTGGCTTTTAGAAGTAACAGTAGCAATTTTATTGGTAGCAAGGCAAGTCTATCATCAGGATTAACTACGCAAGAAAAAAAATTGGTTGGTAGCCCTATTTTAGAAAGCATTTCAGTCGACGGGGCGTGGAACACAGCCACAGGAGTCATAGAATATCAGGGAGTTTATACCCGAACCAAAGAATTGTTGTTTAGGCAAGGACCTTATGAGGAAGGGACAAACAATGTAGCCGAATTTTTGGCAATAGTTCATGCCTTAGCTTATTGCAAAGTCAATAATTTGTTACTTCCGATTTATTCTGATAGTCGCAATGCCTTGGGTTGGGTCAAAAACAAAGAAATGCGGACTAACTTAGAGAAAACCGAATACAATACCAAACTATTTGAACTCATGGACAGGGCTGTAAAGTGGCTGCACACCAACAGCTACCAAAACAAATTACTCAAATGGGAAACCAAAGCATGGGGAGAAAATCCTGCTGATTTTGGAAGGAAATAATTTTGAATGTTGACTGTTTTTTACCGCAAAGTACACAAAGAAAATACGCAGAGTGCGCAAAAGTTGTTTTTCTTTGCGTACCCTGCGCACCACTTTGCGTACTTTGCGGTTAATTTTTCTATTCAGTTAAATTTTCAATTTCCAATTCAGCTGCATCTTTTAGAGAACTTGCTGCTGCCGAATAAAAAGCTGACCTTGCTTTGGTTTTGTCATTCAGTTTTTTGTAAGACAAACCCAACAAAAAATTAAACTCTGCTTTTTTGGCATCTTCCATCGGGCTACGTAAGGCATCACTCACGCCATTGATACAAGCCTGAAATTCATTTTTCTTGTAAAATACCAAATTGCGGGTAAAAATAGCCTCCATATCATCGGCTTTCAATTCCAAAGATTTGTGGAGTGTGGCAATGCAAAGGTCGAATTGCCCTAATTCTAATTGCATATCGGCTATTTTGTCGTACAAATCTATCTTACGCATTACGTTTTTTTCGTGAGTTACGGCAGACTCTAAGTGCGAAATAGTAGATTTGTGGTCATTGTTTCGTTTAGAAAGTTGAGCCAATAAAACGTGAGCCAAGGGGTAGCCATGTTGAATTTTTACGGCTTTGTCCACATATTGTTTACTCAAAGCATTTTCGTGGTACTTAAAATAGGCTAAGGCTAAGGAGCAAAAATATTTTGGCGTAAATCTTTCTGCTCTTGTAACGTAAGACGGTGCTGTTATTTTTTTGAAAGTAGCATCAGCATTGGAGTATTCCTCTAAATGAAAGTAAGCATAGCCCAATTCGTAGTAAAACTTGCTAGCATCATCGGCTTTCATTGTAGGAATACGCGTGGAAATAGTCAAAATAGCTTCTTTCGCCTCTGTATATTTTTTCTGTAAATTACCCAACTTTGCATAATAATACAACACACTTTCATTCAAAGGAGCAACTTCTTTTGCCTCTTTTACTTTGTCAAAAGCACTTGCAATATTTTTTTCTTTAATCAATTTATTCATCACGAAAAATTTGTAGTCCACTTTTTTGTCCACATTTTTTTCCTGAGTAAAAGCCAAGTCGTAATATCGACAAGCCTCTGTCATTTTGTTGCCTGTTTTGGCTATTTCTGCCATGAGTACATACGCCTCTACAAATTCGATATTGGCTTTGATAGCAGAGTTAAGAGTTTGTACAGCTGCCTCATCTTGGCGTAGTTTAAACTCACATTGAGCCCTTGCATACAAATACTTGTGATTAGTCGGCTCTTTTTGGAGTGCCTTGTTAAACTCCTTGATAGCAGCATCAAATTTACCTACCCTACGGAGATTTTCGCCATCTACATAAAAAGTAAGTCCTTCGTGTTGGGCAATTAATTGAAAAGAAAATAGCACAAAGGCTAATAGAGATAAAATTTTTTTCATATAACAAGTTGAATATTGAATGAAAATCAAGAAACTTTTGCGGTTTCTTGTCTATGTAATGATTATGTAAGAAATATTGTAAAAAATACTATTAGTTACCCTTGCAAATATTATTCTTTTCTCTTAGAATACGAAAAAAAATCTAAATTTATTTTTTGTCTTGATAAAACAAACGAAAATTATAAGTAATGCTTAGACTTCATTAGAACTAACATTTCTTTGAAAAATGTTAGTTCGGAGTATTACCTTTATTGGGCTACTAAAAAGGTATTGCTTGGTAGCAACACCTTATAAAAAAATTTACTGTTTGGTAAAGACTAAGGAAACAATATCAGTACCTTTCAAATTAGGCATAGCAAAAGCAAAAGCCAGTGTATCTAAGGTTTGTCCTACCCCTGCTGCTAAATCAGCAGCAGTGAGATTGGTTGTATAGGTATTGCCTGATACTGTGAATGTAAGTGTGATAGTTTTACCAGCCTCTACTTGGCTTAATTGATTGCCATTGACAGAGTAAGTAAACTTGTCTGTACCTGTTGCGCTAACCGAAGTACCACTGCAATCTGCATTAAATGTAACTGTACCTGTTGGGGTTGATAATAAGGCAACAACAGTAGGTGTGAAGGTCGTAGTGGTACCACCAGCATTTACAAAGCCACCTGTCATTTTCCAGCTACCCAACATAGGGGCAGAGCCACAAGCACCCGCAGGCGTAGGATTAGAAGAAGAAGAACTTGAACAAGAACCTAAAACAAGGCTACCAGCCACTAAGGCAAAAAAAGCAAGGGCTGCTAATTTCATTTTTTTCATTTGGTTTGCGTGTTAAAATGTTGAAAATTAAGGAACTAAGTAAAATAAAAAATTGTAATTTTTTTGTAATAATCTTACACCTCTTGCAAAGTTATTCTTTTTTGTGATAGGTTTGCAAGTATCTCTAAAAAAAACTTTGCCTTCTTATCTTTTTGCAAAATAAATAGTACCTTTGTGCAAATTTTTGGGGTTGCTTTTTGCATATTCCCACCAAAACAGACAAAATGGAAAGTACCAGACAAAGAAAATTTGCCAAATTGATACAACAAGAAGTCAGTAGTATGTTTCTCAGAGAACTGAAAGACTTGTTGCCACATACCTTAACCACAATTACGGTGGTCAGGGTTACACCCGATTTGAGCATAGCCAAACTCTATTTGAGTTTTTTGCCCGAAAAAAATGCAAACTTGCTTATCGAAACCTTGCGTGAGCAAACGCCACAAATTCGCAACGGCTTGGGCAAACGAATCAGGCATCAGGCACGTATCATTCCGCAGTTGCAATTTTATATAGACGATACAGAAAGAGAAGCTGGCAAAATTGATGCCTTGATAGATTCTTTGCATATTCCGCCTGCGGAGGAGGAAGAAAAACTGTAGTGTGGACTTTAGTCCACACAAAGTGCTTTCGGTTGCTACAACCGAAAGAGTTGCGGGTTTGAGAACCCGCAAGCACAAGCACACTTTTGGGTTTGAGAACCCAAAAGCATAAACAAAACCAATAAACATTTTATTTTTAACCACAAACCACTACACACAAAACAATGGCAACAGCAACAACAGAGGCTACTAACCAAACAGCCATGATTGCAGAAATGGTAAGAGATTTTTCTGCCATTCACATTACGCCCTACCGCAACAAATGGGACGATGAACAGTATTTTCCTATCGAGGTTTTCAAAGAATTGGGCAAATTGGGCTTAATGGGCGTATTAGTCCCAGAAAGCTATGGTGGTTCAGGCATGGGCTACCACGAATACGTAACAGCCATTGTAGAATTGTCGAAAGCCGACCCTTCCATTGGCTTGTCTATGGCTGCACACAATTCGCTATGCACAGGACACATTCTACAATTTGGAAACGAAGCCCAAAAGAAAAAATGGTTGCCCAAATTGGCAACTGCCGAGTGGATTGGGGCTTGGGGCTTGACCGAACCTAACACAGGCTCTGATGCAGGCAATATGCGAACAACGGCTGTAAAAGACGGCAACCACTGGGTACTCAACGGGGCTAAAAACTTCATCACACATGGCAAATCGGGCAACATTGCCGTAGTCATTGCACGTACAGGTGCTATTGGCGACTCACGCGGAATGTCTGCCTTTGTAGTAGAAAGAGGTACTGCTGGTTTTTCAGGTGGCAAAAAAGAGGACAAACTCGGTATGCGTTTGTCTGAAACTGCCGAAATGATTTTTCAGGATTGCCGAATCCCTTCCGAAAATATGCTCGGCAACGAAGGCGAAGGTTTTATTCAATCCTTGAAAGTTTTAGACGGCGGGCGTATTTCTATTGCTGCTTTGAGTTTGGGCATAGCACAAGGTGCTTACGAACACGCCTTGGCTTACTCCAAAGAAAGACAACAATTTAATCAACCTATCTCTAATTTTCAGGCTATTGCCTTCAAATTGGCAGATATGGCAACCGAAATAGAAGCTGCTAAATTGCTCATAGACCAATCTGCCGAAATGAAAAACAACGGCAAAAATGTAAACAAAGAGTCGGCTATGGCAAAATATTACGCATCAGAAGTAGCTTGTCGAGTGGCAAATGAGGCTGTGCAAATCTTTGGCGGTTATGGTTATTGTAGAGATTTCCCTGTCGAAAAATACTACCGTGATTGCAAACTTTGCACCATAGGCGAAGGCACTTCTGAAATCCAAAAATTGGTAATTTCGAGAGCTATTTTGAAATAAAATGTAACTATTTAGGTACGTTGGCAATGGTGCTTTTCGCACCTTGACAATCGTACCTAAAACTACTTTTATACGATTGTCAAGGTGCGAAAAGCACCATTGCCAACGTATAAAAGTTAGCAACTAAATAAGCACAACACTCAACATTCAACATTAAAATTGTTAGCTCCTGTCATTCTGTTTGCTTACAGCCGTCCTGCCCACACTTTGCAGACCTTAACAGCTTTGGCTCAAAACGAAGGGGCTGACCAGACCGAATTGTTTATTTTTTGTGATGGAGCAAAACCCAATGCCAACGAAACC
The DNA here is from genome assembly GCA_013299115.1 of Cytophagales bacterium. Taxonomy (GTDB): domain Bacteria; phylum Bacteroidota; class Bacteroidia; order Cytophagales; family Thermoflexibacteraceae; genus JAAFKA01. The sequence goes on along the minus strand of JAAFKA010000001.1, from coordinate 245,029 downwards.
ACGCTGCAACGCATAACCGAAGTACGCCAACTCATAAGAAGTAAACAATGGTGTAAGGAAATTCATATCATAGAATCGACCACCAATAGGGGATTAGCAGCCTCCATAGTGGCGGGACTCACGCAAATTATCAACCAATACGGCAGGGCAATTATTTTGGAGGACGACATCATTACGCACAAAGGATTTTTGCAATACATGAACACAGCCCTCGATATGTATGCAAATGACCCCCAAGTTTTTGGCATTGCGGGTTATGCTTTCCCCGTACCTCAACACTTGCCCGATACATTTTTCTTGCCCATTGTGTCGTCTTGGGGCTGGGCTACGTGGAAAAGGGCTTGGGATTATTTCAAAAATGATGCTATTTATTTTGATAATTATTTGAAAAACAACCAATTACAAAAAAAATTTAATTTTGGGCATCATGGCAATTATGAAATTTTGCAGGGCAAAATACAAGGCAAAATAGACTCGTGGGCAGTCTGTTGGTATGCAAGTATGTTTATGGAACAAGGTTTGTATTTGTTTCCGCGCCAGTCCTTAGTGAGCAACATTGGTTTTGACAGCACAGGCACAAACTGCGATGAAGACCCTTTTTATGCTACGCATAGCAAAACAGATTTTGTGCAGGTAAACCGCCAACCTCCTGTTTTAGATTCCAAAATAGTAAAACAAGTAGCCCAGCGTTTGAGCAAACATTTTGCCACTAAATCTTTGTTGGTGCGAATAATCAACCGTTTGGGGAGGATAAAAAATAAGTTGTTTATAGAAAAAAATATAAGTGAGATGTAGGGTGATGCCACAGATTCAATTCTCAAAAGTAACATTTCTTTGAGAAATGTTACTTCTAAGAGAGCCACATCATGACTTGTGTGGCACACCAATAGTGTTTCTTATACAAAACTTCACAACAAAAGTTATGAAAATAATCTTTATGGGAACACCCGAATTTGCAGCTACTAACTTAAAAGCACTTTTAGCAGCAAACTATGAGGTAGTGGCAATTATTACTGCACCCGACAAGCCCGCAGGAAGAGGTGGACACGCACAAAAATTGCCTGTCAAAGACCTTGCTTTAGCCCATCATATTCCTATTTTGCAACCCACTAACTTAAAATCTCCTGATTTTCATGCCGAATTGCGAAGCTATCAAGCAGACTTACAAGTGGTGGTGGCTTTTCGTATGTTACCTGAAGTAGTATGGGCAATGCCCCGCTTAGGTACGTTTAATCTCCACGCCTCGTTGCTACCCCAATACAGAGGGGCTGCCCCTATCAACTGGGCTGTTATTAATGGAGAAACAGAAACAGGATTGACTACCTTCTTCTTGCAACACGAAATAGACACAGGAGATGTTATTTTGCAAGAAAAAGAGCCAATTTTCCCTACGGATACAGTCGGTACGTTATATGAAAGATTGATGTACAAAGGGGCAAAATTGCTAATTGAAACCATAGAACTCATCAAAACAGGCAACTATTCACTCGGAAAACAAGACCAAATGGGTGAAGTAAAGCACGCACCAAAGTTGTTTAAGGAAACTTGCGAACTGGATTTTAGCAAAAATAGCATAGCCTTGCACAATTTTGTGAGAGGATTGTCCCCTTACCCTGCTGCTTGGTTTTTATTGAATGGAAAAAATTGCAAAGTTTTTGAAACGCAACCTATTGCTGCGCCTCATACAGAAAAAATAGGCACACTCCGTACAGACGGCAAAATGTATCTACACATAGCTACAGCAGATGGCTGGTTGGCTATCACTAATTTACAGTTGGAAGGTAAAAAAAGAATAGGAATAGAGGAGTTTTTGAGAGGATATAGGTTTTGAAATTTGTTGAGGAGTAAAAAAATCTTCGTCATACGACTTTGCAGCCATATAACGAAGAAAAAACTAAACAACTTTTATAAGAAATTTACAAAACTTTCAAAACCCACCTACGCATACGCCTCCACAGGCACGCAAGCACACACCAGATTCCTGTCGCCATAAGCACTATCTACACGACCAACCGAAGGGAAAAACTTGTGTGTCCGCACAAAAGGCAAAGGATAAGCAGCTTTTTCTCTGCTGTACGGATATTGCCATTCGTTTGCCAACAAGACTTGTGCCGTATGCGGTGCATTGGTTAGCACGTTGTTGTCTTTTGGAAACACGCCTTGCTCTACTTCTGCTATTTCTTTGCGAATGGCAATCATCGCCTCGCAAAATCTGTCTAATTCTGCCTTTGGCTCACTTTCCGTAGGCTCTACCATCAACGTACCTGCCACAGGGAAAGAAACCGTAGGGGCATGAAAACCATAGTCCATTAATCTTTTGGCTATATCTTCCACCTCTATTCCGAAGGTTTTGAATTGGCGACAATCCAAAATCATTTCGTGGGCTGCTCTGCCGTTTTTGCCTGTATAAAGGATAGGATAATGGTCTTTTAACCTTTCTTTAATGTAGTTGGCGTTGAGAATAGCTATTTGCGTGGCACGTTTTAGCCCTTCGCCTCCCATCATGGCTATATACGCATACGAGATAGTCAAAATACTTGCCGAGCCGTAAGGTGCAGCCGAAATAGGCGTAATGGGGTGTGTACCTCCTGTTTTACGCAAGGGGTGCGAAGGCAAAAACGGAGCTAATTTTTCGTTTACGCCAATAGGTCCCATGCCAGGTCCACCGCCACCATGTGGAATACAAAAAGTTTTGTGTAGGTTCAAATGGCAAACATCAGCCCCAATACTTCCTGGCGAGGTTAAGCCTACTTGGGCATTCATATTGGCACCGTCCATATAAACCAAACCGCCATTGTCATGGATTAGTTGGCAAATTTCTTTGATAGCCTCCTCAAAAACGCCATGCGTAGAAGGGTACGTAACCATTAAGCAAGCCAAATTTTCTTTGTATTGCAAGGCTTTTTCTTTCAAGTCTGCCAAATCCACATTGCCGTTTTCATCACATTTGGTTACGACAACTTTCATACCCGCCATGACTGCACTTGCAGGATTCGTGCCATGAGCCGAAGAAGGAATGAGAGCAATATTGCGGTGAGTTTCGTTTCTATGTTCGTGGTAAGCCCTGATGGTCATTAGTCCTGCATATTCGCCTTGCGCACCCGAATTAGGTTGCAACGAAACGGCAGCAAAACCTGTAACTTGGCAGAGCCAATACTCTAAGTTTCTAAACAATTCGGCATAGCCCAACGTCTGATTTTCAGGAGCAAAAGGGTGCAAATTGCCAAATTCTGCCCATGTTACGGGTATCATCTCCGTTGTGGCGTTGAGTTTCATGGTGCAGCTACCCAAAGAAATCATAGAATGTACCATAGACAAATCTTTGTTTTCTAAGTGTTTCATATAACGCAACATTTCATGCTCCGACCTGCACGTATTGAAAACGGGGTGGGTCAAATACGCAGATTTTCTTTCTAAGTTGGTTGGCAACAAAGAAATAATGTGTTGAGCCTCTTTCTGCATATCGAAACGCAAAGTATAGTTGCCTGCTTTTGCAAAAAGGTCTAAAATTTCGTCTATATCTGCTAAGGTTGTTACCTCGTTGATAGAAATACCAATATGCACATTATCAGCAAGATAGCGGAAGTTTACGCCTTGTTTTTCGGCTGCTTGTCTTAAATTGGCTGTTATTGTCGGATTGGCAACGATGGTAACGGTGTCAAACCAATTTTGATTGGCTGTTTTGTAACCCATATTCGACAAACCTTTTACCAACAAACAAGTCAAGCCATGTATTCTTTCGGCAATGGATTTGATGCCCTCTGCCCCATGATACACTGCATACATACCCGCCATGACCGACAACAAAACTTGTGCGGTGCAAATATTGGAGGTTGCTTTTTCTCTCTTGATGTGTTGCTCTCTGGTTTGCAACGCCATACGATAAGCCAAATTTCCTTTGGCATCTTTCGATACACCTATAATACGCCCAGGCATTTGGCGTTTGTATTCGTCTTTGGTAGCAAAAAAGGCTGCATGAGGTCCACCAAAACCCATAGGCACACCAAATCGTTGCGAACTACCCACGACTACATCAGCACCCATTTCGCCTGGGGCTTTGAGCAAGGTTAAACTCATGAGGTCGGCAGCTACGGCTACAAAAACCTCCTGCTCATGGCAAGCCGTAATGAAATTGGTATAATCCACCACCTCGCCGTTTGCCATTGGGTATTGCAACAAGACCCCGAAAATAGCCGAGTCGGTAATATCTATTTTTGCGTAATCTGTAATGACTAATTCTATTCCCAACGGAATTGCCCTTGTTTTCAATAAGTCTATGGTTTGGGGCAAACATTCGTGAGAAACCACAAATTTGTGGGCATTTTTCTTGGCTGCCTTCTTTACAGAAAAGAGCAAAGTCATGGCTTCGGCTGCTGCCGTTGATTCGTCTAACAGCGAAGCATTGGCAATTTCCATTTTGGTCAGGTCTATGATTAGGGTTTGGTAGTTAATCAAAGCCTCCAATCTTCCTTGTGCTATTTCGGCTTGGTAAGGCGTATAGGCGGTGTACCAACCTGGATTTTCGAGGATATTTCGCAAGATAACCGTAGGGGTCATGCAGGGGTGATAACCTAAACCAATATACGACTTGAAAACTTTGTTTTTTTGTGCTAATTGCTTGAAGTCCGCCAAAAATTCATGCTCCGTTTTGGGTGCAGGAATGTCGAGAGGTTTTTGCAAACGAATAGGGGCAGGTATGGTCTGCTCTATGAGCTGGTCGAGACTGTCTGCTCCTATAAAAGCCAACATTTCGCTGATTTGTTTAGAATCTGGTGCGTTATGCCGACTTTCAAATTTTTCGGCATAGTGTACGTTGAGGTTCATATATGGTGGTTGTAAAATTTTAGTGCAAAAATATAAAGGAAATACCAAATAAGTAAGTGTTTTGTTTGCAAAATTTCTTGAGAGGAAAATAGAAAAAATTTTAATAATTTTTGTGGATAAAAATACTACCAAGCCAAGCATAGATTTACACTTTTACTTACTTTTGTCATGAGTTTTCAGGCAACCAAACCAAAACCCCATGACCACGCGCAGCTTAAACGAAACTTACGAAAATTATAGAGAACAAGCAATCACTCAACGCAGATTTTCACCCGAATTGGTGCAGCAGTTGTTGGCAAAACTACCTTCGGCTTTCAAGGTCGAAGAAATAGGCAAATCAGCCGAAGGAAGGGCAATTTCTTTGGTAAAAATAGGCAAAGGAAGCAAAAAAATCCTGTTCTGGTCGCAAATGCACGGAGATGAATCCACCGCAACGGCTGCCTTGTTCGATATGTTCAACTTTTTTGGGTCTATGTATTCCTCAATTTCAGAATTGAATTTTCTCAAAGATGAAATTCTTAAACATAGCACCTTGTATTTTGTGCCTATGCTCAATCCCGACGGGGCTTTGCACTGGACACGCCGAAACAGCCAACAGATAGACCTCAATCGTGATGCCCTCGCCTTGCAAGCCCCCGAATCGAGGATTTTGAAAGACTTGCAACAGCGTATCTTGCCCGATTTTGGCTTTAATCTGCACGACCAAAACAACTACTACACCGCAGGCAATCAGCCCACGCCTTCGACCATTGCTTTTTTAGCTCCGCCCATAGACTACGCAAAAACCATAAACCTCACACGCCAACAAGCCATGCAGGTTATTGGCAGGTTGGCGGGAGAGTTGCAAGAGTTTATTCCGCAGGGCATAGCCAAATTTACAGATGACTTCGAGCCTCGTGCCTTTGGCGACAATATGCAACGCTGGGGAACAAGCACTATTTTGGTCGAGTCGGGGGCTTTGGCAGGAGATGCGGAAAAGCAAACTATTCGCAAACTCAATTTTATACTGCTCATGCGGGCTACCGAACTCATAGCCCGAAATGAATATAGCACAACAAATTTGCAAGCCTATCACCAAATTCCTACCAATGAAAAACTGTTGAAAGACGTAATTTTGCGAAATGTGCAGCACCCAACGTACCCAAACACTCGAATAGACCTTGCTTTTAACCGCAGTGCCACGCCACTTGCCCCCGCAGCACAGGGTTTGCCCGCCTTTGCGGAGGAAGGTAGCATAGACGACATAGGAGATTTGTCTATCTATTTTGGCTATGAAACCTTAGATTGTACGAACTACCAAATCAACTACACAGGCACATTGGCAGTAGGGCAAAATCCAACGCTATTTATCAAAGATGCACAAAATCAAGTAGTTGCAACAGTAGAAAATGGATTTTTAAAAAGAAATCTATAAAGTTATTTGGTATAACATTTGCAAATCAAAAAATAGAATTTATCTTTGCAGACTAAAACAGTTGATTATTAGCATCTTAACCTTAAAAATTTAATCACGTGACAAAAGCAGACATTATTGCGGAGATTGCCGAAAAAACAGGCATAGAAAAAGATGACGTTGCAAAAACCATTGAGGCATTTTTTACCTCCGTCAAGAACAACATGGCAGAAGGGCATAACGTCTATGTAAGAGGCTTTGGTAGTTTCATCAATAAACGCAGAGCCGAAAAAGTAGGTCGTAACATAGCCAAAAATACGCCTATCACGATTAAAGAACACTATGTACCAAGTTTTAAACCTGCAAAAACTTTTGTAGATAAAATAAAAGGTAGTGATTTGGTTAAGCTAAAAAATAAAGACGAATAAGGTTGCAAAATATATTGTTGTATGGGTTATGCTATAGCCTTGTTATGGAACTAACATTTTTCAAAAAATGTTAGTTCTCTTTGTTAAAAGTTCTTAAAACGCAACATTTTTTCTAAATCAGCTATTCTGCGGGCTTGTAATTCACTTATTTTTTTTTCGGCAGCCAATAATCTTTCATAGAGTTCTCTTTCAGATTCTGAGAGCCTACCAGCACTTTTATCAGAAAAGTTTTCGATAGCAAAGTTAAACACTTGGTCTACTTCCATCTGAAAAATAGCAGCCAATTCTTCTAATCTGCTCATGGTAACATTGGTGCTGCTGCATTCTATTTTAGAATAGGCTGCTTGGGTAATTTTCAGTGCTTTTGCCATTTCTGCCTGAGTAAACCCTTTAGACTTCCTAACAGTTGCTATGGTTTTGCCAATATCAATGCTCATGGTAAAAGTTGATTTGAACTAATTATAATAAATTACAAATAAAAGAATTACGAAACCTTTAATGAATTTAAGTAGTTAGACTTAAATAATCGACAGTGTTTTAGTGTCTATGTATCTGATTATCAGAATTATTCGACACCTCAAAGGTGTCGGATAATTGGGTTTAACCACTTAGTTACTAACCTCACAAGGACTTAAAGTCCTTGTGAGGTTAGGCAGTTGGTCTAAAAAATCTTATTTTGCATACGCCACCGACCTCATTTCTCTAATCACAGTAACCTTGATTTGTCCTGGGTATTGCATTTCTTTTTCTATTTTTTGCGAAATATCGAAAGACAACTGCCCTGCTCGTTTGTCGTTTACATTTTCGGCATCTACAATGACCCGCAATTCTCTACCTGCCTGAATAGCGTAGCACTTGCTTACGCCTTTAAACGAAGTGGCTAAGGTTTCCAAATCTTTTAGGCGTTGGATATAAGACTCCAACATTTCTCTCCTTGCCCCTGGTCTTGACCCTGAAATGGCATCGCAGGCTTGGATAATAGGAGAAATCAAAGAAGTCATTTCTATTTCGTCGTGGTGAGCACCTATGGCGTTGCAAACTTCGGGGTTTTCCTTGTATTTTTGAGCCAACTCCATGCCGAGCAAAGCATGAGGTAGTTCGTGTTCTTCGTGCCAAACTTTGCCTATGTCGTGCAAAAGCCCTGCTCTTTTTGCCAATTTTGCGTTTAAGCCCAATTCTGCTGCCATTGTAGCACAAAGTCGAGCCACTTCTTTGGAGTGATGTAGCAAATTCTGTCCATAAGAAGAACGGAAACGCATACGCCCCACCATGCGGATGAGTTCGGGGTGCAAACTATGAATACCTAATTCGATGACTGTTCTTTCGCCAATTTCTACGATTTCCTCCTCTAAGGACTTGGTAACTTTTGCCACAATTTCCTCTATTCTGGCGGGGTGAATCCTGCCATCTGCCACCAACCGATGCAAAGACAATCTTGCAATTTCTCTCCGCACAGGGTCAAAGCCTGAAATGATAATGGCTTCTGGCGTGTCATCTACTATAATTTCTACTCCCGTAGCTGCCTCCAATGCCCTGATGTTGCGACCTTCTCTGCCTATGATTTTGCCTTTGAGTTCATCACTTTCGAGGTTAAACACAGAAACGCAGTTTTCTATGGCGTGTTCGGTGGCTGTCCGTTGAATGGTGTTGATAACTATTTTTTTCGCCTCTTTGGTAGCTGTTAGCTTTGCCTCCTCCACTATTTGCTTTACTTGGGCAGAGGCTCTGGCTTGTGCCTCCTCTTGTATGGTAGCAATCAACTGTTCTTTGGCTTCTTCGGCTTTTAGGCTCGAAACTCTTTCTAAAATGGTAATTTGCTCTTTTTGCAAGCCCTCTACTTCGGCTAATTTTTGCGTTACCAATTCTTTTTGAATGGTAACAGTTTCTTTTGCCTTGTCTATTTCTATGACCTTCGTTGTCAGGTCGTCTTGCATTTTTTTGAGAGCAACTTCTTTTTGTTTGAGTTTTTCCTCTATCTGTTTGAGTCTTACCTCGTTTTGTTTGAGTTTAGCCTCGTTGCTTTGCAAAATTCCTTTTTTCTTGTTGGCATCAGCCTCATACTCCGCCTTGAATTTTGCCAATTGGTCTTTGCCCTCTGCCAACTTGTCTTTTTTTATGTTTTCGGCTTGCAATTCAGCTTCTTTTAATACGGATTCGGCTTTGAGTTTTGCGTCTTTGTGTTGTTGCTGCAAAACCAAGCCCAATAAAAACCTGCCAATGACAATGCCTACGACTAAGGCAACCACAGCAGCTATAATAAGTTCTATAGACATGGTGTAAAAATGTGAGTTAAAGGTAAACCAAAAAAGCAGCCATGCTGTAACATCAGGCTGTAACCTCTGGGGCAGGAACAAAAAAATGGAAAAAAAGCTAACTACTACAAAAACAACACAAAAGATTGTAAACAGTACCAAACAGCCATTGAAAATGATTGCCAAAATTACTTTTGTACGTCATTATCGAGCAACGTGTCTGCTATTCGCCGTTGCAAACTGTCTAATTTATGCCCTGCTGCACTTTGATTTTGCTCGGTTTGGAGTTGGTCAAAAATGCAATCGAAAGCCACCATTGCCATCAAGTCGGCTTTGTCGTGAATACGCATCTGCTCTTTCTTAGCCTTGATTGCAGCATTCAGTTTGTCGCTGGCTTGCCTAAACAAACCTTCGTCTTCTGCCACAATCCGTACGGTATATTCACGGTCGGCTATTTTGATTTTGATTGGCACTAAATCTTTCATGCAAGTATGGTATAATTGTTTGCCAAATACCAAATTATAAGATTGGATAACTCAATTTTGACAATACAATGTAAACTAACTTATATATTCTGCTACGCTAAGTATGTATTCAAATTTTTCTTTAGCCCACTTCACACAGAGTAAAAAGCCACTTATTGCGAGAGTTGTTTGCTCAAATAGGCAATGCAACTATCTAATTTATGAATATATGTTTCTATTTGCAGTTTCAATTCTTCGGGGTTTTCTGCACCTAAGTCCAAAGATTTTACAATATTATTAATTTTATCTTGATTTTGAAAATTATTTAGCTCTTGATTTTGCTTTTCTGTCAAATTTTTTAGTAAACTGTTTTCCTCTTGCAGTTTTTTCTGCATTTTCTTGGCATTGCTATACGCCTCCAACAGTTTTTCGAGTTGCTTTTCTAAATGACTGATTTTATGTTGTAGTTCGTCTTGCATAAGTTGCCAATAAAAATAAAGACAATATTAAAAGCAAAATTATTGAAAATCAAAACAATAGCTAAAAAAATATTTTACTCTACAAAAATACGGGTAACATTTTTAGATTACAACCTCTTAAGATTTAAAACTCTGGCAAGGTTAAACTTTTTTAATGCAAAATCTTAGACAAAATGCCAAACAATTCGTTACTGTATAAAATAATAACCTTATATTTGCCACCAAAGAGAAGTTACTTATGAAAACCACATTTAAAACCATAACCTATTTTGTTTGTTTGGCTTTCCTCTTGTTGCCAACTTATGAAAGTTTTGCACAAGGCATACAACAAACTATTGTCTTTTCAGGCGTTGTGATTGACGGCGATAGTTCACGCGGAATCAAACACGCCAACCTCTACATCAGCCGTGCTGGGCGAGGAACAGTTACCAACGAACAAGGCTTTTTCACTATGCCTGCTATGGCGGGAGATACCGTAGTGATTACTCGATTGGGCTACGAAAAGAAGATGCTCATCATTCCACAACGCAGTGAGTCGGCTTACTCCGTCGTGATAGACCTTAAAATAAAGGCTCGAATGTTGCCTGTGGTAGAAATTCACCCTTACGGCAATGAGGAAGTTTTTAAAGAGGTGTTTTTGGCTTTGCGTCTGCCCGAAAAAAGATATGAAAGTATGGCAAAAAATTTGAATAAACAAAGTATGGCTATCATGGCACGTAGTATGCCAATGGACGGCAATATGAACTACAAGTTTTATATGCAGCAACAAATTCAGGCACTCAATAATGTCAATAGTATGCAAAGTATTCCTTTGCTCAACCCTTTTGCGTGGGCAGAGTTTATTAAATCTATTAAACGTGGAGATTTGAAACGAAAAGACGATTGATAATTTTTAATGTTGAATTTGTTTTTGTCATTCTGAGCATAGCGAAGAATCTGACTCAGATTCTTCGCTATGCTCAGAATGACAAAAACAAAATTAGAAATATCATTAGTATAAAAAAGATGTAAACTATCAAACAAATGGACAAAAGAACATTTTTAAAAACTTCGCTACTAAGTACCGCAAGTGCTTTGCTTAATCCCTTTGCTGCGGTGTTGCAAGCAACGTCATTAGTTGCCAAAGGCTTTGAGTTGCCTGCTTTGCCCTACGCTGTCGATGCTTTGGAGCCTTACATAGATAAGCAAACAATGGAAATTCACCACAGCAAGCACCACCAAACCTATATCAATAAACTTAACGAAGCCTTAGTAGCAAAACCTGAATGGGCTGCTTTTACCATAGAAAAATTATTGGCTACCATTACCGAACAAGATACTGCCCTGCGAAACAATGGAGGTGGACACTACAATCACAGCCTTTTTTGGACTTTGCTCACTCCCCAAAGCAAACAAAAGCCAGAAGGCAACTTAGCAAAAGCAATAGAAAAACAGTTTGGTAGTTTCGAAACTTTCAAAGAATTGTTTGGCAAAGAAGCTGCTGCCCGTTTTGGCTCTGGTTGGGTGTGGCTCGTACAAAACCCTGACCAACAATTAGCCATTGTTTCTACGCCTAACCAAGACAATCCATTAATGACAACTATCTACAAAAACTTTGCAGGAACTAAGCCTTTGCTCTGCCTCGATGTGTGGGAACACGCCTACTACCTCAAATACCAAAACAAAAGGGCAGATTATGTGGCTGCTTTTTGGAATATAGTAAATTGGGAAATAGTAGAAAAAAGAAGTGCAAAGTAGTTTTAAGTTGTCAATTGTTAGTTCTTAATTATAAATTTTTACAAAAATTATTCGTCATTTAACTTATAGTTGTATGAAGAATAACTTTTGTAATTGTGAACCAAAAATAAAAAAAATAATTTTTGTTTTTTCTATTGACCTTTTTGTATTTTTGCAATACAATGAAATTTTCTATATAAAAATTGTAACAAGACACTACCAAATGAAACTAACCAAGTCTTTCTTTTTTCTCTTTCCGTTTTACGTTTTTTTAAGCACTTTTTTGTCAGGTTGTGGTGCATACAAGAGCAGTATTTTGTTTAAGACAGATGGCAACATAGACAATGCAAAATTTGCAGCTGCTATGGTTAATGCAGAGAAAAATTATGTTATCAAAAAATTTGATTTTTTAGGTATCAACATCTTTACTAACAAAGGCGAAGTGCTATTAGACCCCAACGGAGAACTCAAAATGACCCCTGAGCAACAAGGTCGCCAGCAACAGAATATGAGTATGGCAATGGGCGGCGGTATGATAATGGGTGGCGGAGTCATGGGTGGTGGCGGTGCAAGTGGTGCTTCGGTGCAGTTTGCCTTTCCGCGTTATTTGGTCAATGAAACAGGCAAAATTTCTATGCCTGTTATTGGGGAGGTCAAAATAGAAGGACTTACTTTGTATCAAGCAGATAGTTTAATTAGCAAAGTCTTTGCAGCTCACTATAAAGATGTGTTTGCTATATCGAGATTATTAAACCGCAGAGTAGTTGTGTTAGGTGCTTTGGGCAATAGGGTGTTGTCTTTGGAAAATGAAAATATGAATTTGGTGGAGGTCATTGGTATTGCAGGAGATTTGGGTATTACAGCAAGAGCAGATAACATCAGACTCATACGCAACGTGATGACTAAACCAGAAATTCAGATTGTCAATCTCACGACTTGGGAGGGCATGAAAGCAGCCAATTTGCGTGTAGAACCCGGCGATATTATCTATATAGAACCTCGCAGACGAATTTATAGGCAAGAACTTTTACGAGATATTAGCAGTGCTGTGGGTAGCTTTGCAAGTATTTTGTCTGTGGTGGCTTCTACGCTCACTGCCATTATAGTTATTCAAAAACTCTAAACCTCTATGAAAGATAGCACAAGAGCAGCCATTGTAGAAGAAGAAGAAAATGATTTCCTGTCGGATTTTGATGTTTCCAAACTGTTTTTGGTTTTCCGCAAAAGTATTCCTTGGATTATTCTCATTTTTGCACTTTGTGGTGGTGGCAGTTTCCTGTACTTGCGATATACCAAACCTACCTACGAATCGGCAGCCCTTATCAAATTAGATTATAAGGGTTCTTTTGCTGTGTTGCAGTTGGGTATGTTTAAAGACGAAAGCAGTATGTCCTCTTATTTAGACGAGGAAAAGGAATTTATGGGTTCTAACACTGTTTTCAATGATGTGATAACAAATTTAGGATTAGAAACAGCCTATTTTGCAGAGGGCAGAGTAAGTGATGAGGAAAAATTTGGTAGTTCACCATTCAAAGCCACCTATGAAGTTCGTAATAATGCTATTATGAACAAGAGGGTCTATATTCGTATTTTAAATAAAACCAATTTTGAACTAAGTTATGAAGTAGAAGGAGATAAATTTCAAGAGCTTTATCGTTTTGGGCAGACTATCAACACCCCTTATTTTAGAGTAAAAATAGAACTAACCAATGATTTGAAAGAAGGCAACTATTATTTTGTGATGTATAATGTTCCTTATTTGCAACAATACATAGCCGAAAGATTGGGTATCTATGTCCCAAATATCAAGGCACGTACCATGTCTATCAACTTCAAAGATGCCAACAAATACAAAGCTACTGCCATTGTAAACGAAATTATGAGTGTTTACCTCAAAAAAAATGTAGCCTACCGCAACCAAGTGAATAAACAAACTTTGGAATATTTGACCCAACAGTTGGATACTACTTACAAATTAATGAACAAATATGAAAAAGAAATAGAGGATTACAAACTTGCAAATGGTGTGTTAGACAAAGAAATGCAACAAAAAAACTTGGACTATGTTTTATCTGCTATCAAAGACCTGCAACAACAAAAGTTTAAATTAGACAATGAACTGAAAGTTTATAAAGAAATTACTGACCTGATGGCAGTAGATTCGAGTTACTTTTTGATAGCTACGCTTGCCTCACGCAACCTATTAGACAAACAAATAGAAGTTCGTTTAAGCCAACTTGATGAGTTGGAAAAAGACAAAGCCCGACTCTTGAAAGGACAAACCGAAAAAACTTTTGCCTATATTCAACGCAAAGAGTTGGTGGAGAAAGCAGAAAAAGACCTTTTTCGTTTGATAACTTTCAACAGAACAGACATTTACGAAAAATTATATACCCTGACGAGAGAAATCCGCAAATTGGAGAGTCAAATAAGTTCTGAATCGGGGATAGATTATGAATTACGCAAATTAGGTCGTTACTATGCAACCTATGAAAGTAATTACAATACGTTGCTCAATAAAATTATAGATATTGGTATAGCCGAAGCAGGTACAGTTGCCAATTTTCAGGTATTGTCTGAGGCTACTGTTCCTGAAACTTCCATAGCCCCTATCAAATGGCGGATTTATGCTTATGGTGTGGGTGCTGGTTTTTTGATTTCGGTTATTCTATTGCTTGTGAGGTATTTCTTACGCAATAAAATTACCAATATCAAAGAACTCGAAAGAGTTACCATTGCCCCTATTTTGGGCGTTGTACCCAAATACACCAAAATAGCGATGAATGTATCGAAATTGGTGGTCGACCAAAGCCCCAAGTCGTCTATTAGTGAATCTTTGCGGTCTATTCGTTCAAATATGGACTTTATTGGCAGCGTAGAGCAACGGCAAGTGATGTCCGTAACCTCGACCATTAGCGGAGAGGGCAAAACTTTTGTAGCCCTCAATTTGGCAGGCATTATTGCCTTATCAGGAGCAAAAGTAATTATTTTGGACTTAGATTTGCGTAAACCCAAAGTGCATTTAGCCTTTGACAACGAAAACCTTATCGGCATGAGTACCTTGCTTATAGGTAAAAGTACCTTAGAAGAATGTACGCATCAGTCGCCAATTCCTTCTATGCAATACATTACGGCAGGACCTCAACCTCCAAACCCCGCAGAGTTGTTGATGTCAGCAGAGTTTACCAAATTGTTGCTCGAATTAAGGCAACGCTATGATTTTGTGATGCTCGACACGCCGCCCATTGGCTTGGTAACAGATGCAATGGTGGTAATGAAACAGGTGGATTTGCCAATTTATGTGATGCGGGCAGAGTATTCGAAAAAAGTTTTTGCTTTTAACATAAATAGATTGATTACGACAAACAACTTTACAAAAATTTCTGTAATTTTGAACTCAGTTGGCGGAGAGTCAACTTATGGCTATGGTTATGGCTACGGCTATGGTTACGGCTATGGATACGGCTACCGCAGTGGTTACTATTATGATGACAACCGAAGATTTGGTTTCTTTGGTAAAATTAAACAGTTTTTTGTATCAATGTTTCAAAAATTGGGAGGGAAGAAAAAATGATGTCTAAGGTTTTTTCGCTGTTCAGACGCAACGAACAGCTCACAGCAAAGCCCACAGCCACCCTTGCGGTGGATATGCACTCTCACCTCTTGCCCGCCATAGACGATGGCGTGCAAAGTTATGACGAGTCTATCGGTATCATTAAACAATTTGTAGAGGCTGGTTACAAAAAACTAATCACTACGCCTCACATCATGGGAGATTTTTATCAAAATACTCCCGAAATTATCATGGACAGGTTGGACAAGCTAAACGACATTGTAAAACAACTCCAACTTCCTATCGAAATTGCAGCAGCAGCCGAATATTATTTAGACGAAAGTTTTATGGCAAGGCTCAGCAAAAAAGAAACTTTATTGTCTTTTGGTGGTAGCAAAAAATATGTGCTGTTCGAAACTTCTTATATGAATGCCTCGCCTTTTCTGAATCAAGCTATTTTTATGATGCAATCACAAGGCTATAAACCTGTTTTGGCACACCCCGAAAGATATATTTACTTGTTTGAAAATCACGAAAAACTATTCGAAATCCGCGAAAAAGGTTGCTTGTTCCAAACCAACATCAGTGCGTTGAGTGGCTACTATTCACGACCTTCTAAAATTATTGCCGAAAAATTAATAGACCAAAATCTTGTTTCATTCTTAGGGTCAGACTGCCACAACGAAAAGCAGTTTGCAGCCGTAAAAGATACTTTTAGAACAAATTATTTTCATAAAGCATTGAAATTGAACTTGTTAAACAATTCTATTTTGTAAGCAAAGCCTGTAAAGCCCTTAGTGGTTTTGCAGGCTTTTTTTATAAACCAATAAACTTTTAATCCATTGAAATACAAACGCATACTGCTCAAACTTAGTGGCGAATCACTAATGGGCGACAAGAAAAACAACAGCATAGACCCTATGCGACTCAACCAATATGTGCAGGAAATCAAAAAGGTGGCTGAAAAAGGTGTACAAATAGCTATTGTAATTGGTGGAGGTAACATATTCAGAGGAGCCGAAGCCGAAGCTATGGGTGTAGAAAGGGTACAAGGCGACTACATGGGTATGCTGGCTACACTTATCAACGGCATGGCGTTGCAAAGTGCCTTAGAAAACATTGGAGTTTACACCCGACTCATGTCTGGTATCAGTATCAACCAAGTTTGCGAACCTTTTATTCGCCGTCGAGCCATCAGGCATTTAGAGAAAGGTAGAGTAGTCATTTTTGGAGCAGGTATTGGCAATCCTTACTTTACCACCGACTCCACAGCAAGTTTGCGGGCAATAGAGATAGAGGCAGAAGTGGTGCTAAAAGGCACAAGAGTCGACGGAGTTTATACAGCAGACCCCGAAAAAGACCCCAACGCCCAACGCTATGCCAATATTTCATTTAAAGAAGCCTATAACAAAGGTTTGAATATTATGGACATGACAGCTTTTACTTTATGCCAAGAAAATAATTTGCCTATCATTGTTTTTGATATGAATGTGGTGGGCAATCTCCAAAAAATAGTACAAGGAGATGATGTAGGTACATTGATTTCTACCGAAACAAGGGCAGCAAATGCTTGAGAATGAATATAAAAAACTTGAAAGTTTTTTCACTCCTTGAAAAATAATTACTTAGTTTCAGGGTAGTGCCACACAGGTAATGCTGTAACTTCATTAGAACTAATAGTTCTATAATAACTGTTAGTTTTGAGCATTATGTCTGAGGCACTACCAATTTTAGCTAGCAAACTTACCATGAAAAACATTCTTTTACTTTTCCTCTTGATTTGCGTAAGTTGTGTAGGAACAGACCAACTTACAGCCTCACAAGTACCATTGTCTATTCGACAGCAACTGCACAAAGAATATATAGGTGTAAAAAAATTGCGATGGTCAAACCAAGACAACTATTATATTGCCCAATTCAGACGTGCTACTTATGATTATGTGTTTGTCTATGACCAGCAAGGCAAATTGGTTCAAAAAATAGAGGAAATAAACTGCCAAAAACTACCTGTTGCTATCCAAGAGCAAATTAAGACAAAATATCCCAACTATATATTAAGTGAGGCAGCGTTGCAAATAGTAACGCAAGATACGCTATACAGAGCTGAGATTCAGCGTGGATTGAAGTTTTATTATCTCTATTTCAAAACCAATCTCAATTTTGTGAAACAAACAGCACTGCCCTTAGAAGACAAAAAAGCTGCATGGGACTTTGGTGTATTGCGAAGTTGGTAACCTTTTGTTGTAGCATACGCTTTAGCGTGTGATTTTCCGTATTTATTCACACACTAAAGCGTATATTACATTTGAGCAAACAACTTCTTTTTACTCATAAATAATATCGCAATTAGGCATTTGGAGTTGCAATTTTGCTACCTCTTTTTCGGGAATTTTGTTTTCCTCTACTTCCAAGAGCAGCAATTTTTTGAGTTGTATCATGCCCAACGGAATGGTTTTGAGTTGATTGCTACCAATTAAAAACTCCTCTAAATTTTTGAAAAGGCTAATGGTAGCAGGCAATTCTTTTATTTTGTTGTGCGTAAAATCCAATTTTTGCAAATTTTTAAGCATACCAATTTCTTTGGGAACTTCTGTTATCTCGTTGTAACTCAAATCCAACTGTTGCAAATTGACAAAAGTATAAACTTCTTTGGGTATGGCTTTCAGTTTCATACGGCTCAAATTGAGCTTATAAACTTTGGTCGGATTGCGAATGGCATCATCTAACGAAATAAAAACAGGCTGCTGGTCTAAGGCTTTTTCGTCTAAAAGTCGGTGTTGCCCCACAGCCACCAAAGAACAAAACAACAGCACCAAACAATTAATAAGCAAGAGTTTCATAATTTTATGTATTTTTTGCATAGTAAAAGGCAAAAACCTTGCAAAACTAAAATTTAGAAAACTTTTTGCTATTTTTTTATCTTTGGCTTGCATTTTGAAAACAATATATCAATCAATTTTTTAATTTTATGAAAAATCTTACATTTACAATGCCCGAATATAAAAAAGCCTTTTTGGTAGCCACCTTCGCCACTTTATTGGCTGGTAGTAGCTTGCTCACTGCTTGTGATGAAAAAAAAACCGAAGAACCACCAACTGATACGTTGAAAGTGGCAATGGACACCCCAAAAGTAATAGGCAACGGCACTGGTGGCGAAATTAAAGTAGATACTATGCCTGTAAAGCCTGAAACTACGGCTGTGGTAAAACCTCCTGTAACAGAACCCACTAATACTGTAAAAGGGCAAGATAATACAACCAAAAACACAAATCCAGATAAGCCAAAGGAGATTAAAAAAGTTAAACCTCCAAAAGAACAACCAGCAGACGACAAAGACATTGTAACCGTACCTGATGAATTGGCTGCTCCTGCGGGTGGTTATCCTGCGTTTTACAAAGGTCATGTGAAAGACAATTTGAAATATCCTGAACAGGCTTTGAAAGAAGGTGTAGAAGGTAGGGTAGCTTTGCAGTTTATTGTGGGCAAAGACGGCAGCATTTCCAATGTGAAAGTAACGCAAGGCATAGGGGCTGGCTGTGATGAGGAGGCTGTCCGTATCTTAAAACAATCTCCAAAATGGCAACCTGCTGTGCATCAAGGAAAAGCCGTAAAATCGAAAGGAACTATTTTTATTTCGTTTAAAATCAAGTAGTTGCATTTTTGGAGTGTCGCAAATGCAATGCTCAGAACCAACATTTCTTTGAAAAATGTTGGTTCTGACGTTTTTTTAGTGTTACTTAGGTAGTACTACTTAAATTTTAACCTATTTTAAGAAAAATTTTTAGCAAAATACAGCAAAAACTCTTACTTTTACGTTAGCTACCTTACAAAAAGGCAACCACCAAAATTGACTACACTACCCATGAAAAAACTAAGATATATTCCGTTATGGGCTGCTTTGTTCTGTTCGCAGTCCCTCTTTGCCCAAGACAAAGCCAACGACCCAATTGGGGCAAAATACAATCCGTTGGAAATTCCTAAAACAGACCCAAAAAATACCAACGAAAAATACTTCGAGATAGCCAAAAACCTCGATATTTTTGCTACGCTGTTCAAAGAAGTCAATACCTATTACGTGGACGAGGTAAGTCCCAATGATGTGATGGAACAGGGAATTTACTCTATGCTGAACAATTTAGACCCTTATACGGTCTATTATCCCGAAGACAAAATAGAGGATTACCGCACCATGACCACAGGACAATACGGCGGCATCGGCGCACAGGTCTTGACCCGAAACGGCAAATCTATTGTTACAATGCCTTTTGAGGGCTATGCTGCCCACAAAGCAGGTTTGCTGATTGGCGATGAAATTATAAAAATAGACGAGGTAAACGTACAAGGCAAAAACCAAGCAGAGTTGAGCCAAGTAATGAAGGGGCAAGCCGATACAGAGGTTACGCTGACTGTCAAAAGGTTTGGTACTGCCGAGCCTATTGTACTGAAAATGAAAAGAGAAAAAATCCAAATCAACAACGTAACTTATTCGGGCATGGTTACAGCAGACGTGGGTTTGATACGCCTCACCGATTTTACAAACAATGCAGCCAAAGAAGTGAAAGATGCCTTAACTTCGCTGAAAGAAAAAGGGGCAAAGAAAATAATTTTAGACCTTCGAGGCAATCCTGGCGGGCTGTTGAGTGAAGCCATTAATATTTCCAACATTTTTGTTCCGAAGGGATTGGAAATTGTAAGCACCAAAGGCAAGGTAAAAGAGTGGAACAAAAAATACACAGCCCTCAACCAACCTCTTGATTCTGATATACAAATGGCAGTTTTGACCAGCAGCACCAGTGCTTCGGCAGCCGAAATTGTATCAGGCGTGATGCAAGACTACGACAGAGGCGTATTGATAGGACAAAATACTTACGGCAAAGGATTGGTGCAAGCCACAAGGTCTTTGTCTTATAACTCCAAACTCAAAGTTACCGTAGCCAAATATTACATACCCAGTGGCAGGTGTATTCAAGCCATAGATTACACCCACCGCAACGCCGATGGCAGCGTGGGCAAAATTTCAGACTCTTTGCGTGTTGCCTTCAAAACTAAAAACGGCAGAGTGGTTTATGACGGCGGTGGTGTAAAACCCGACATAGAAATTTCAAGAGATAAATATTCGCCTATCACAGCCAATTTGGAAATGAAAGGGCTTATTTTCGACTACGCCAACGAATACAGGGCTAAACGCAAGCAAATAGCCGATGCAAAAACCTTCCAACTCACCGATGAAGAGTATCAAGATTTTGTAAAATGGCTTGCCAATAAAGATTATGACTATGTTACAAAGGTGGAAAAAACCATTGCAGACCTCGAAAAAATAGCAAAAGACGAAAAATATTATGACGACATCAAAACGCAGATAGAAAGTCTAAAAGCCAAGTTGTCGCACAACAAAGAATCGGATTTGCAAAAATCGAAGGCTGAAATCAAAGAATTGTTGGAGCAAGAAATTGTTGCTCACTATTACTTAGACAAAGGCAAAATTGAAGCTACTTTCGATGACGACCCCGAAATTTTGGAGGCAATCAAGGTCTTAAATGACAAACCAAAATACGATAAAATATTGACGGGAAAAAAATAGCTTTTTTTATTTCCTTTTTGTAGTTTCGTATTTTTATGGGTTGCTATGCAAATTAATTTCAAAAACGGTTCACATCAAGTCAGTTACATAGACCAGCAAGCCTTGCTGTCCGCCTGTTTGCGTCAAATAGAAAAACAAAAACAAATAGCTATTGATTTGGAGTTTGACCGCAACAGATATCAATACGGTTTTAACTTATGTCTTGTGCAACTTGCTACTGAAACTGAATGTTTTATCATAGACCCATTATATGTCAAAAATTTGAAACCTCTTTGGGAAGTTTTGCAACAAAAAACTATGCTCAAAATCATGCACGCAGGCGATGAAGACATGGAATTGTTGAAACTATTGGGCTGCTATCTCACGCCAATTTTTGATACCGAAATTGCAGCCAGACTGTTGAATACTCCAAAAGTTTCGTTGCAAAATATGTTACAAAACGAATTGAATCTGACCTTAGACAAGTCTATGCAAACCAGCAACTGGGGCAAGAGACCTTTGACTATTCAGCAATTATTGTACTCCTCCAATGATGTGGTGTATTTGCACAAATTGAAAAATATTTTGCATAAAGCCTTGAAGAACAAAGTCTTACTACCAATTTTTGAAGAAGAGTGTAAAGTCTTAGAACAAAAAGAATTGAATGTAAACAAAAACCTCTTTGATAGTTTCCCCAAAAAAGGATTTTCAGAATTTGAGGTTTTTGTTGCCAAAGCCCTATTTGAATTTAGAGAATATACGGGCAAACAGCTCAATAAGCCTGTTTATCAACTCTTTACAAATGATTTGCTTAGAGAATTGGTAATAAATCCGACACCTATAATTCAAAATTGGACTGCACAAAGTGGTATTTATCACAGAGTAAAAACGGAGGAGTTTGCTACCCAAATGCAAAACATTATAGAAAAGGCAACGGCAACAGCTCAAGAGCAAAATTTACCAACTACGCCCATTCGTTATACGCCCCGCACTACACCACAACAACGGCTGGCTTTGGAAACTTTGCGTGCCAAAATTTTTCTGCCTATTAAAGAAACTTTGGCACAAGCCTATGGCGAACACGCCGTTACGCTGTTTCTGAGTGAAAAAGTGATAGAACAACTTTTGCTTAAAGAGAAAACTATCTCCCAACTTAAAAATTACCAACAACAGGCTTTGCTTACGGCTGCTGAAAAGTTGGGAATTGATTTGAAAGAATACCAATAGATAAACCTAAGAAATGATGCTAAAAGAAACTTCACGAAAATTGGTTATTCAAATCATGTTTGGAGGGTTAGGCGACCACTTGTTTTTTACACCTATTCCTCGTCTTGCCAAAGAATCAGGCAAATATGATGAAGTATATATTTCCAATCAGTCAGAGTTTCGCCACCCCGATTATAAAAGATTGATTTGGGACTGCAACCCCTACATAGACGGTTACACAGACGAAAAAGGCTTATTCAAATATGTAGATGTGATTCCGATTATGGAAGCACACCCTGAACTGAATATTTTAGATGCTAAACTATGGGCATATAACCTTTATGACAATAAGCCTTATCACGAACCTGAATTGTATTGGAAACCTAAAATTCGCCCCGACTTAGCAGATGCTATTATCTATGACCCCAACTATGTATCTAATGTGGGCAAAAACGATGCACAAAGAATAGAAAAATATTTTGCAGCCCATCAAATAAAGGTAGCTTATCAAATGAAAGTAAGAGGAGAAACCAATTTCCCCATCTCTACTGCTTTGCAAGTATTAGAAACCCCAACCCTCGAAGACTATTGCAGCGTAATAATTTCTTGCAAGGCTTTTTACTGCCTTACTTCTGGCGGTGCTACATTGGCTTCGGCTTTGGGCAAGCCCTGTACAGCTTTTTATGGCTACGGACAAGGTGCTATTTTCCATCATTCTAAACAACACCAGTACGTTTATATAGGTGATTGGGTAGGTGATTATAAACTGTGGCAAAATGCTTTGAGTAGAAAAGTCAAAAAAGAAATGCCTACTTTACATAAAATGTTGCGACAATTAATAAAGCCACGTTGAATCTGAGAATCGAAAGGTAAACAAACTATTGTACCTTAAACTCTTTTGTAGAAATAATAATGCCTTGTTTCCAAACTTCCACTTTTTGCACTTTGCCTTTTTCGTTGTAATAATTCCACTTGCCCTCTTTTCTGTCGCCATATTGCTTGCCTTGACTTGCTGTTTTGCCATTTTCATACAAATTTTTGACCTGTCCTGCAATTTTGTCGTTTTTGTAGTGAATAGTTGCCTTCGTCTTGCCCGACTCGTAATAAACTGTTGTAACCCCTTGTTTCAACCCTTTTTTGTAGAGTTCATCAGCCTCCAATTTGCCGTTGGGATAAAATCTTTTGCGTATGCCCTCTATCTTGCCTTGTTGGTAACTTTCTTCGGCTCTTACCTGCCCATTTGGATAAAAATACTCCCATTTGCCCGAAGGCACCTCATTGGTATAAGTTTTTTCACTTTCCAATTCACCTTTTTCGGTATAGGCTTTTATTTTTCTATCTTTTTCCTCGTTTGAATACACAATTTTCTCTTTCATTACGCCTGTTTCATAGTAATAAAGGTTAGTGCCTGTTTTTTTGCCACTCGAATAATGCAACTCATATTTTTTGTTGCCGTTTTCGTAGTAGCCAATCACATCGCCGTCAAGCACCGCAGCCAGCAAAGAATTGGTGTTTTGGGTTGTGCCGCCACGCAAAAAACCACCAACTCGGCTGTTTGCCTTCGTCATTATTCTGCCCTCGACCATTTTTTTGCCATTCCGATTAAATTTTTCGAATCGAGCATATCGGTAGCTGTCTTTGTTTACGTGCAGTTCGAGTTGTCCGTTGTCGTAATAAGTCCGCAATGAGTCGTGGAGGAGCATACCAGCCTCATAGTAAGACTCTACTTCGGGGTTTCCGTTTTCATAGTAGGCGGTGTGTTTGCCATTTTGTAGGTTATTGAGGTAGTTGATAGCCGTTTTTCGGTTGCCGTTGGTGTAAAACTCTAAGGTTTCGCCATTGAGTTTGCCCTCTTTGAATACGGCAATGGATTTAGCTTTGCCATCGGCAAAATAAGTGTAAAACGAATCTTTCAGGGCATCGTTTTCATACCAACCTTTTTGAATGATTTTGCCTTCCAGATTATAGCCCAAGACTTCGCCCTGCCGTTTATCGTCTGTGTAGGTGTAAGTCAATTTTTTGCTTCCCCCTTCATAAAACTCTGTGTAGTTGCCCTGCCTTACGCCTGCTGCCAACTGCCCGATGAGTTCTACGGCGCCGTTTGCATAGTATCGGGTAACTTTGCCGTCCATATTGCCCTGCCGATAAGTTGCTTTTACTTTTACCTTGCCATCGTTATAAAAACTTGTATAGTCCCCTTCCATTACCTCTTTGCCCTTGTCGTTCAGCACATAATACTCTTCTTTTATAGCATCGTGAATGGTGTCAAAATATTGCACCACCTTGCGAGGTTGGGCGACAAGGCAAGTGCTTTGCCAAAGGCAACTAAGGAAAATCCCAAAAATAAGCAATGATTTGGTAAGCATAAGATTGTTTTTTGAGGATTTATTACAAAATACGTGCAAAAGTAAACAAGGTAAGGCAAATACCAACTTGAAAAAAATTAATAGTTTAGGTCATGTAAGATTGTGAACGAAATAAGTAGATAAGTAGGAATTGTTTAAGTTGTTTTCATTCTCCAATAAATGTTATTACCTTTGGCTGCAAAGCTGTTGGTCGGCTTACAAAATACTTAATCATTAACTACAATGAAACATTTATACCTTTTTTTTGCTTTATTTGTCAGTTCTTCGCTGTTTGCCCAAACTTCAGAACAAGATTTTAAGAACAAGTACAACTACGCAAAGAATTTGCTGAACGAAAAAAGATTTGATTTAGCAAAAGATGCACTCAAACCTTTGTTGGAAAGGCACACCAACAATGCTTTTTATGAGTATGCTCACTTTTATTATGCCTACACTGCGTTCCAGCAAAAAGAGTATGCCACCACTTCCCAAACTTTGAAAACCTTAGTGAATGGGGCAGGCAATTTGAAAAAAAATGACGAAATCAACTACTTATTAGCTGAAAGTTTATTTTGTCAAGAAAATTTGGTAGAGGCTACTACTTACCTAAACAAAATTTATAGCCCAACTTTGCGAGCAAAAGCCCAAGCCTTGCAAGCCAATTATCTGAAAAAAACTACCAATTTGCCTGCTTTAAAACAACTCTATAAAGTCTATCCTGAAAATGAGCAAATTAGTTATAGGCTTTGGCAGGTGCTGTATGAGCAAAGAGCCACCACTACGGACAAAGTTTTGTTAGACGAACTAAGCAAAAAATATGTGGAGGAAACAATCGTACCAAAAGAAACACAACCTGTTGTCAATCAACCTGTTGCAACTACTAAAACATTAGGAAATCCAATAAAAGTAGCTGCTTTTTTGCCTATGCTTATCAATGAAACCGAAGCAGTGAAAGCCCAACGCAAAAACCAATTTGTGATAGACTATTATTATGGGCTGTTGGTGGCACAAGACCAACTAAGAAAAGAAGGCATAGCAATAGAATTGTCTTTGTACGACACCCAAAAAGACGAAAATCGTATCAAAGCACACTTGCAAAACCCAACTTTGCAAAATGCAGACCTCTTGCTGGGTCCCATGTTTCCAAAAGATACACCGCCTTTGGTGGATTTTGCAATAAAAAACCAAATTTGCTTGGTCAATCCACTCACAGGCAATGCCGAAGTGCTGAAAAAATATGACAACACTTTTTTGACCGAAATTAGCTCTGAAAGTTTGGGTGCAAAAGCAGCCGACTATGTAATAAAAAACTTTTCTGATACGACCATTGTTTATTTTGGTAGCCAACGCCAAGACTCTGTATTGGCTCATAATTTTGCAGCCAAATTTAAAGAATTGAATGGCAAAGTTACCATTTTGCGAAACATAGCCTCCAAATACAGTGCATTTAAGGTGGTTTCTACCGAATTGGCAACTTTGGTGGGCAAGACCACCAAAAGATGTATTTTTGTGGCTGCCACAGACCAAACTTTAGCAGTGAATTTATTGAGTGGCATAGAGTCGCAAAATCTCAACCTGAACATCATTACCACACAAGATTGGCTTGACTTTCAGCAAGTTACCTACGAACAATTAGAACAAACCAATGTTCATTTTTTGTTTAGTTACCACGTAGATTACGCACAGCCCGCAGTCCGCAATTTTGATACAGAGTACATAGACAAGTCGAATATGATACCTTCGCGTTTTTCTTATTTGGGGCATGACGCCTTGTATTATTTTGCTAAAATGCTCAAAAAATATGGTCGTGATTTGAGCAAATCATTGGGCAACGAAAAAGTAGAAGGTTTGCTACTGCAAGGTTTTGACTACACCAAAGGACACGATAACCAAAAAATGAGCATAGGTAAATTTAAGGAAGGGAAATTGGAGATGACAGTCTTAGAGTAATCAGTTATCAATGAACAGTAAAAAACTGTTCACTGATAACTGATTACTGTTTTACACTTTTTTCTCAGGTAAATCGAAAGCTGTTGCTTCGTGAGTGAAATTTTCTTTGTGAGAACCATCGCAAAAAGGGGCATTTTTTGTCAGTCCACAACGGCAGAGAGAAATCACTTCTCTACCGCCCAAACCATAAACCTTGCCCTCTGAATCTACTATCTCGAAATCTCCTTCGATGCGGATAGCACTGTTGCTTTTAATTGTAATTTTTGTTGTTGCCATATTTGATTGAAAATTTGGGTAATGTTCAGCAGTAACATTTCTTTGAGGGTAGTGCCACAGATGTAATACTCAGAACTAACATTTCTTAAAGAAATGTTAGTTCTAAGGTAGTTACAGCATAACTTGTATGGCACTACCTCTTTGAGAAATGTTACTGCTAATGGAGGGCAAATATTATAAAAAATAGCAACAAGTTGTAAGTTTTTCCAAATATTTTTGTTATTACCAAAAGTTTATGTTTTTTTGCTATGTTATATCAAAATATTGCACCTAAACGACCATGCTATTGGACTTTGAAAAACCTATTGTGGAATTGGAGGCGAAGTTAGCCGAAATGAAAAAATTGGCATCGCAAAATGGAATGAATGTAGAAGAGGCTACTATGCTCCTCGAACAGCGTATTATTGCCCTAAAAACAGAAACCTACCAAAACCTGACTCGTTGGCAGAGAGTACAGCTTTCTCGTCATGCTGATAGACCTTATACCTTAGACTATATAGAACAAATTACAGATGATTTTATAGAGTTGCATGGCGACAGAAATGTGGCAGACGACAAGGCAATGATTGGTGGTTTGGCTGCTATCGAAGGCAAAACTTTTATGCTCATTGGGCAGCAAAAAGGTCGAAACACCAAACAAAGGCAGTATCGCAATTTTGGTATGCCCAACCCCGAAGGCTACCGCAAAGCCTTGCGACTGATGAAAGTTGCCGAAAAATTTAACAAGCCTATTGTTACATTTATAGATACGCCAGGTGCTTTCCCTGGCATAGAGGCAGAGGAAAGAGGACAAGGCGAAGCCATAGCTCGCAACCTAAAAGAGATGTTTATGCTCAAAGTACCTGTCATTTGCATCATCATAGGCGAAGGAGCATCAGGCGGGGCTTTGGGTATTGCCATTGGCGACAGGGTTTTTATGCTCGAAAATACATGGTATTCAGTTATTTCGCCAGAGTCTTGCTCGTCTATCTTGTGGCGTAGCTGGGACTACAAAGAACAAGCTGCGGAGGCATTGAAACTCACCGCACCCGACATGATGAAGTTCAATTTGATAGACGGCATTATCAAAGAACCGTTGGGCGGTGCGCATACGGCTATACCTACCATAGCAGCCGAAGTGAAAAGAGTAATTTTAGAAACTTGTGCTACCTTAGAACAACTTACTCCCGCACAACGTATAGAGCAAAGGATAGATAAATTTTGCAAAATGGGCGTGGTTAATCGATAAAATAATGGCAAATTCTTTTTATAAATCTTTTGCTATCTTTTGTGGCATCATCTTTTGGGTTTTGTTGAGTTTGCAACTCTTTAAACCTGAATGGGTAGCCCCTTACTCTTGGGGGCTATTCGGCTATTTGGTTGCCTTGACTGCCCTGAGCTACTACCTAATAAACAAAGGAATAAAAACACAAGATGCTTTTGATTTTTATAACGCCAGCATGGGTTCTACGGCTATTCGGTTGCTCTTGTCGGGTACTGTGCTGTTTACCTATTTTTATTTTTTCAAAGACAACCAAATTCATTTTGCTATCACTTTTTTTTGTCTATACTTTGCATTTACTATCTTTGAAATCAATGCCTTGCTGAAAAAAGTGAAAAAGTAATTAGTACCAATTTTCAATTTAAAAACAACACAAAACAATATGGCAATAGAACATTCTCCTGAAAAAGACGCGGAAAGAATACGCCGAGCCTTGTCGCAAAAAGACTGGAGTGAGGTTAAGAGTATGAACTCTTGGATGATATTCAAAGTCATGTCCGAATTTGTAGAGGGCATGGAAAAAATGGCAAGGATAGGACCTTGCGTGAGTATTTTTGGCTCTGCCCGCACAAAGCCTGACAACCCCTATTACCAAATGACAGTGGATATAGCTGCCCGATTGGTGCAACATGGCTACGGCGTAATCACTGGTGGCGGACCTGGTATCATGGAGGCAGGCAATAAAGGGGCAAAAGAGGCAGGAGGCAAGTCAGTTGGGCTAAATATTCATTTGCCTTTTGAACAGTCCAGCAACCAATATGTGGATTATGACAAAAATATCAACTTCGATTATTTCTTTGTCCGCAAAGTAATGTTTATCAAATATTCGCAAGGTTTTATTGTCATGCCCGGTGGCCTAGGTACTCTCGATGAGTTGTTTGAAGCCTATACACTGATTCAAACCGACAAAATTGCACGTTTTCCTATCGTTTTGGTCGGTACTGACTATTGGAAAGGCTTATTAGATTGGATAAAAGAAACAGTGAGGGACAAGGAAAAAAATGTAAGTCCACAAGATTTAGACCTCATCAGTTTGGTAGATACGCCAGAAGCTGCCGTTGCAGTGATAGACGATTTCTACGAAAAATACAAGCACATGCTGATGCCTAATTTTTAGAGTTTCAGTAAAAAAACAGAAACTATCCGAGATGGTTAGTTTTCTGTTTTTCTAATTTTTTTTATTGCTTTTCTTTTTGCAATTTGGCTTAGATTTACTATCTTTGACTGTAAATAGAGGTAAACGATATTTAGAATCAAAAAACTTGCAACTATTTATGAAATATTTTGTATCTGTCTTAATTACCTTTTTCCTTTTTGGTACTACTGCGTGTTATCATGCCCCAAAAACAGCGTGGACTCCACCTGCTTACAAGAAGAAACCGTACAAATCTAGTGTAAAATAAACTCTTTATGCACTACGCTGTTTCTAAATTGGTTGCCTTTGCAACTAAATCTATTGTCTTTGTGTTACCTTCCGTTGCAACTGTTGGTAAATCTGTTTTCTTAAAAGAAAAACTTTTTTCGTTTGCTTTACGAGGGCTGGTAATAATTTTTTTGGTTGGTGGCACTCAAACTTTTTATGCTTGTGGTAGCAGCAAGGGTGGTAATAAAAAAGCCCGAACTATTAAAAAGGGAAAACCTATTCCTTGCCCAATGAAAGATTGTTAAAAAACTTATTCTTCAAAATCTACTCCATAATAAAGCTCTTGCAGGGTTTCAATTCTGTGCAGGGTAAATTTTGCCCTCCGCAAACTCAAATTTGCGTCTGTTAAGAGATTAATAAAACGCACAAATTCTTGGTGTGTATAGATTTTGGTTGCACTTTCAACCATTGGTGGCAAATCTGTTTTAATAAAATAATTTGAGGTTTTAATTAACATAAAGATAAGAAAAATAGGAATAAACAAAAAGCACCAACAGTTTTAGTAGCTGTTGGTGCGGAATCGTTTATAATCTGTCCAAAAATCAAATAGTACGACAGGCTATTCGTTAGGAATTAGAAACTCTTTTTTCTGCAATTCTGTTTTTTCAAACTCAATGCCCGAAATAGTGATGTCGTTTGCTTTAATCAAAGGCTTGATAATTGCCAACAATTTTTCGGCAACTACTGCACCTTTTAGGCTTTCTATTACACTTTGATTTTCTTTGGTTTGCAAAAATTGGTAAGCAAAAAAATCAGTCAACCCATCGACAAACATAGGACGTGAATAGAAAAATTCTAAGAAATAAGTATCTCTTACTTTGTCCACCAAATTCATTTCGTCGAGTTGTGGCAAGTTGTGTTCTTTGCTTAGTTTAGACAATATCAAGTCATAACGCACTGCCTCGTTCATTTGGGCATATTCTGCATCAAGATTTTGAATAGCAGTTTGCGACTGGCTTTGCATCCATTTTTTCAAAAACTCATCAGGCAAAGTTACTGTTACATTTTTCAACAAGTGGTTGCGGAAATAAGTTACTGCCACGCCCTTTGCCTCTATACCGAACTTTTTGTTGAGAATTTCTACCAATTTAGCATTAAATTCGTCTTCGTTGCTTACTTTTCCTTCGCCAAAAACAGTGTTGTAAAACTGTTCATTGAGTTCGGCTGGTGTAGAAGTAAAAGTTTCTCTTATTGTCAAAGTTGCTTCTGTTGCTGTGATTGCTTGCACTTCCTCCACTGTCAGACGCAAGGCTTTGGCTAAGGTGTCTTCGGTAGGATAAAGATTTTTGAAACTCAACTCCACATTTTCCTCTTTTTTCTTGCCTATCAACAAGGCTTTGCTTTCTGGCGTAACCTCATCTGTTTTCAAATGCACAAAACGCGAAGTATCTCCGTAGTTGAGCAAGCCAAAAACAGTATGCCCATCAGCTACTTCTTCGTATTGTGTATAGCTGGCGTGTACTTGGCGTAGTCTTTCTTTGAGTTCAGCCACTTCGCTGTCGCCTACGGTAAGCGTATAAAAAGGAACTTCCAAAGAAGCCAAATCTATTGTAAATTCAGGACGTAAACCGAGGTCATAGATAAACTCAAAAGCCTCTGACGACCAGTTAAGGGTTTTGATGGTGTCTAAGCTAACCATAGGAGAACCCAAAATATTGATTTCATTTGATTTGAGGTAATCAAACAAAGAATTTTTTGCAATTTCGTTCACTTCCCTGACCTTGATGTCTTTGCCAAACATTTTTTGTACCATAGGAACAGGTACTTTGCCCGGACGAAACCCTTTGATTGCTGCAGTTTTTGCAAATTCTTTAACAGATTTTTCCAACTGTGGTTGGTAATCTGCTTTCTCAATTTTTAATCTTACTTGTGCATTAACACTATCTTTTTTATCAAAAACAATTTCCAATGTAGTAGAATAGTTAGAGTTGAACAATATAATTTAACACAAAAAATGACATCTTTAACAAGCAAAGATGTCATTTTTGGATTTCAGTGCGGATGGAGGGACTCGAACCCCCATGCCTCGCAGCGTCAGATCCTAAGTCTGATGCGTCTACCAATTTCGCCACATCCGCAGAAAAAATTTTTGCAAAGCTAAGGCAAATAAACCTAACTTGCAAATAATTTGATACTTTTTTTAATTTTGTGCTTTAAAACATTTTAAAACACAATTATTCTAACTAAATGTGAGTAGCATATACTAAAAAGTTGATAATGGCACACAATTAATGCTGTAAATTCGTTAGGATTAATAGTTCTCTAAAAAATGTTAATAGTGAGCATTATCTGTAACAATATTAAAAAGTTCTCCATGCAATCCATGTGAGAACTTTTTTAATTCTTACTTTTTTTCAAAACTTTACAAGGATTCTAAATCCTTGTAAGGTTTTGTACGCAGTGTTTTGATGCTTAGGCTCTGTTACCCAACAACAAGCAAACAACTATAGCGAATAGTGCAGCACCTTCAATCAAGGCTGATGCAATCAACATACCTGTTTGGATTTTGCCTGCCATTTCTGGTTGGCGAGCCATGCCTTCCATAGCACTGCCACCAATTTTGCCGATACCAAGACCAGCACCTAATACGGCTAAACCCGCACCTACACCAGGACCTATGGTGTTCATAGTTCCCGACAATTCTAACAAAACATTAGTTAATGTCATTTTTGTAATTAATTTAAAGTGTAAAATTTAATTTTTAATTTTAAGTGTTTAATTTTTATAAGAAGTAACATTTTTTTGAGAAATGTTACTTCTTAATATTTTTAATTTTGAAGTTTTAATGTTGAATATTTAGCGAGGAGGGTTGAATTTTAAATTATTGTATTCAACATTAAAAACTAAACATTCAACATTAGAATTAATGGTGGTGTTCTTCTACGGCAGTGCCAATAAACAGAGCAGACAATAAAGTAAAGATAAAAGCCTGCAAAGCAGCTACAAATAACTCTAAGAACATCATCACAACGACTGAAATTGTAACAGGAATACCAATGGCTACATTTTTGAAGATGAAAATAATACTAATCAAACTCAAAATAATCATGTGTCCTGCGGTAATGTTAGCAAAAAGACGTATCATCAATGCCATTGGTTTGGTTAAGATACCCAAAACCTCCACTGGCAACATGATAGGACGCAACCACAAAGGCACACCGGGAGTCCAGAAAATGTGTCCCCAATAGCCTGCATTGCCCGAAAAATTTGTGATAAGAGCAGTGATAGCTGCCAAAGTTAAGGTAAAGGCTATATTTCCTGAAGCATTTGCTCCTGTTGGAATTAAACCTAACAAATTGTTGAGCCAAATAAAGAAAAATACAGTCAAAAGATAAGGCAAATATTTTTCGGCTTTTTTCTCTCCAATGTTTGGAATAGCAATATCATCACGAACAAACAAAATAACAGGTTCGAATACGGCTTGTATGCCTTTTGGTGCTTTGCCTGCATTTTTCTTGTAGCCACTTGCCACCATACTAAAAATTGTTACCAACAACAAAGCAGAGATTAACATACTTGCTACGTTTTTGGTAATAGACAAATCGAGGGGTGCCATTTTTTTGCCACCTTCTTCTATTACATTGCCTGCCCCATCTGCAGAGTAGATATGCTCATGTTCCAATTTGTAGCCGTTGTATAAGGCTTGTGGATTGTGAAAATTTGCCGAAGAAAAAATCTGCAAACCTTTTGTATTGTCGTACAAAATAACGGGCAACGGAATACTTACGTGGTGGTCTGTGCCATCAGGATTAGTCGTTGTCCAGAGATGCCATTCGTGGGCATCTGAAATGTGGTGCATGATAGTTGGACCTGGGTCAAAAGGTTTGTCATCACCTTGTGGGGTATCTGCTTGTGCCTCAAAACGTAAAAAAAATACAGCTAAAACACTGAATAACAAGTATTTGATGTATCCTTTGCTCATTGGTTTGTTATTTTTCGTATAAAATCAGGTGCAAAATAGCTAATAAAATGTGATTTGCAAATCTTAACGAATTAAAAATTGTTGTTTTTAAGACGAATAAAAAAATACTTCTATCTTTTGTTATAATTAGGCAAAGATTTTGCAATTTGCTTAGATAAAAACTATTTTTTTATGTTACAAGGAACAGCCAATCATGGTATCGAAAGTATTTTAGTACCCACAGATATGTCGCCTGCCTCTGCCATAGCCTTAGAATATGCTTTGGCAATAGCCCAACAGATGCGTGCTTGCATCACGGTTTATCATAGTTACGAAATTGCAGCAGGATTGGCAGCAGATGAATACAGTCCTGCCTTGCGTGGTGTGATGGAAAAATCGCAAAAAGAATTGGAACAACAACTCCAACAGTTTGTGCAGCCCTATACACAAGTGCCTTATCATCTGGGCAACGGCATAGTGGAAGTAAAAACTTTGGTACAAGTGGGGGCAATAAACAAAGAAATTGCCAAAATGACCGCAGGAGATGACTATGATTTGGTGGTGATGGGTACAAAAGGAGCAAGTGGTGTGGACGAAGTAGTATTTGGGTCGGTAGCCAATGCAGTAGCCGAAGTAGTGAAATGTCCTTTGTTGGTGGTGCCAGCCAAAGCCATTTTGACAGCCTTAGACCGTATAGCCTACGGCACAAACTTTGAGGAGTCGGATACCGAAGTCATAGACGAATTGATAGAATGGGCAGGTTATTTTGAGCAAGCTACCATAGATTGTTTGCACGTAAACACCAACCCGTCACAAAAGGCAGAAAAAACGAAAAAGTTGGAAAACTTGTCTAAACAATATGAATCTGTAACCAATTTGCGTTTTTCTCTCATAGAAGACGACAGCGTGGACAAAGGTTTAGACAAATACATAGAAACCAACCAACCTGATATGTTGGCGGTTTTGCGGAGAGAAAGGACTTTTATAGAAAAGTTGTTTAAGAAAAGTATCAGCAAAAAACTTACTTTTCATAGCAAAGTGCCTGTTTTGATATTAAAAACAACCAAAAAATAGGCTTTATCTATCAAACTTCGTTCTATAACAAAGTACGCAGGGTAGGCAAAGCTATATTTTTGCATACGCTGCGTGTGCTTTGCGTACTTTGTGGTACAATAACAGTAATTTATACAACAACCTACAATTTTGCAATTACAACCTTATCCCCATCAGCGTAATATCGTCGCGTTGTTCGGTTTCCTGTTGGTGGAGGTCTAAGGCTTGTGCAAAAACTTCTTTTTGTGCCAGCATTGTTTTGTGGTAGTTTTGCCCAATGAGTTCACGCAAATGTAACAAACCTAATTTATCTCTCTTGTTATTGGCTTGGTCTGTGTAGCCGTCTGTGGAGAGATAAATCTCGTCTTTGGTAGTCAAGAAAATGCTTTCTTGCTCGAAGTTAGAGTCTTCTTTTTGGCGACCTCCTATGTTTTTCCTGCTGCCTTTGAGTTCTTGCAGTTGTTGGTCTTTTACAAAAAATAAAGGTCGTTTTGCTCCTGCAAACACCACTTCGAAATCTTCGCCTAACTTGCGAATACGGCACAAACCTACGTCCATGCCATCACGATTGGTGGTTTCGTCTTGTTTCAGGGCAAGCCGTATTTCGTGGTTGATATAATCCAAAACTTCTCTTGGCTCAAACATATCTTTTTGATTGATAGCCTCGTGCAGCATAGACATACCTATCATACTCATAAAAGCACCTGGTACGCCATGTCCTGTGCAGTCGGCTACGGCTACAAAAGTTTGTTCTTTGAGTTTGCTCAACCAGTAAAAATCTCCTGAAACAATGTCTTTTGGGCGGAACAAGATAAAATATTCAGTAAAAGCATTGCTAAATGCTCTTTCGTTAGGCAACATAGCTTGTTGGATAGTTTCTCCGTATCTGATGCTGTCCGTCATTCGGGTATTTTGGAAGGCAAGGGCTTCTTTGGCTTTGGCTACTTCGGTGTAGGCTCGTGAGTTGTCTAAGGCTACGGCAATATAGGAGGCTAAGGTTTTCAACATAGCCACGTGAGTTTGGTTGTAGGCATTTTGTTGAAAACTTTGCACTGTGATTACGCCCACTACTTCGTTGTCTAAGAGCAAAGGAAGGTAAATCAAAGACTCTGGAATTTCGCCATAAGTGGCTGTCAAATCTTTGCTAAAATGGGGTAAATAGTTGTAAATTTCTTTGCGGAGGTCATTGATTAAAATTTCTCCTCTATTTTCCACACAATACACACTCAGATTTTCTTGGTCTGTCATGGCGTATTCGTGATAGGGTAAAGTTTCTCCTCTTTCTATAAAACCCGAATAGCTGACTAATTGCTTGTCTTTGTTGTAAATACCAATGCCAAAAGCCGAAGCATACATCAATTTATTGACGTTTTCGTAAACTTTGCTAATCAATACATCTATGTCTAAGGCTGCTGTTATTTTCTGACCAATTTCGCTAAGAACTGTAATATTTTGGTACGACTTTTCTATTTCCTCTTTTTGGTGTTCCAAAATTCTATTTTTCTCGCCAATATGGTCACGTTGAGCCAAAATTTCTTCCTGTTGCTGAAACAACTCCTCGTTTTGAACAGTGATTTCTTGCTTTTGCTCCTCCAACAAATAATTTTGCTTGCTAATTTCGTCTTTTTGCAACAAAATTTCATCTCTTTGTTTCACCACTTCGGCAGTTCTTTCTGTTACCAACTTCTCCAATTCTTTGCGTCTTGCCTCTATTTGGCTCACTCTATATTTGTAAAGTGCCACCACACTACCTATGACCAAAAAAGCCCCCAATAATCTAAACCACCATTTTTCCCAAAACGGAGGTGCTATGCTTATTTTTAAAGCTACGCCGTTTTCATTCCAAATTCCTAAACTGTTGGCTGCTTTTACCCTAAAAGTATAGTCGCCAGAAGAAAGGTTGGTATAGGTAGCAAATCTTTTGTCTGCTTCTACATAAATCCAATCTTTGTCGAAACCTTCCATTTTGTAGGCAAACATATTTTTTCCTGTGTTGCGGAAGTTGAGAGCCGTAAAATCAAAGGAAAAAAAGTTATCTAAGTAAGAAAGTTGCAATTCTTTGGTGTCTGTGATGCTTTTTGAGAGTAAAGCATTAGAGCCAATGCCAATTTTAACAGATTTGTTAAACAGTTTGAAG
Organism: Cytophagales bacterium; assembly: GCA_013299115.1. Taxonomy (GTDB): domain Bacteria; phylum Bacteroidota; class Bacteroidia; order Cytophagales; family Thermoflexibacteraceae; genus JAAFKA01. The sequence goes on along the minus strand of JAAFKA010000001.1, from coordinate 208,808 downwards.
TCTGTAATGTAAACAGGTATAATATGGTTGTCGTCTTTGATTTTTGCGGGGTCAAAAGCATTGAAGCCGTGTGTGCCACCAAAATAAAACTTGCCTTGTTGGTCTTTACAGGCGGCGTGGTGGTGAAAGTCATTGCCTTGCAAGCCGTCTTGCTCTGTAAAATTTTTATAAATTCCTCTGTCCGCAGAGTCAAACAAGTTTTTGGGGGGCGTAAAACGGCAAAGTCCTTTGGTAGTGCCTAACCACAAATTGCCTGTTGCATCTGCCAAAATGCTTTCAATGAAATTGCTCGGCAATCCATTGTCTTCTGTAAAAGCCGTAAAACTTTGGGTTTGCTTGTCAAAATAGTTTAGTCCGCCGCCCAAAGTACCAATCCACAAACCTTTGTCATTCGTTTCATACAATACACCTAATTCTATGTTGGAAAGTTGATTTTCTGTCTTTTTATTTCCAAAAATTTCGAAACCATCTTTTTTGGGCAAGTATTTCGCCAAACCAGCTTTGGTGGCAAACCATAAATTGCCCTGTAAATCCTCTACAATATGTTGCACTTGTCCGTTGCCTGTGCTGCTGTAGGCTTTGGTCGGATAATTTTTAAAAACTCCGCTTATTCGGTCTGCCTTGTCTAATCGGGCAATGCCCTCCCATGTAGCAAACCACAACGTGCCGTTTTTGTCTTCGGCTATGGCGTTTACTGTGTTCAGGCAAATACTTTGCGGATTGGTGGGGTCGTGTTTGAAGTGTTTGAAACTGCCATCGGGCTGGCGAACAGATACGCCACCATCAGTAGCTACCCACAATTCGCCATTTTTGGTTGTGATTAAATGATTGACATAGTTGTTTACCAAACTTTTTGAGTCATTGGGGTTGTGGGCAAAAATTGCAAATTGTCCGTTTTTCCACTGCACCAATCCGTTTTCTGTACCCAACCAAATTGTGCCATCGGGTGCAGTAAACAAAACTCGCAAGTTGTTGTTAGGCAGGGAGTTAGGCACGTTGGGGTGATATTGGTAGAGTTCAAATCTTTCACGTTGAGGGTCAAATTTGCTTACACCTCCGTAGCAAGAAACCCAAATTTGTCCGTTTTTGTCCTCAAAAACTCTTTTGGTGTAGTTGGCAATGACTGTGGTAGGGTCGTTGGAAAGATGCCTAAAATTGTCAAAATTGCCTGTATTTCGGTTTGCTTTGCTCAAACGTGATACGCCTGCGTCTGCACAGACCCAAAGGTTGCCTTTGGAGTCTAAGAAAATATCTTTTACATAGTTGTTGCTCAACGAATTCGCATTGTTCGGTTGGTGCGAAAACACCTGAAAAGTCCCTTTGGCTCGGTTGGGCAAAGTCATTTTGGATACGCCGCCGTCAGAGCCTATCCAAACTGTTTGTTCATCATCTATACATACCCCCTTCACGTACTTGCTCGGAATACTGTTTGGATTATTGGGATTGGCTTCGTAATAGGTAAATTTTCCTTGTGCAATGTCTGCGGGTTGCAACACGCACACGCCACCATCGGTGGCAATCCACAAGGCACCATTTTGCTCTTCAGCTATGCTTTTTACGTAGTTGCTGCGAATGGAGGTAGGATTATTGGCATCAAACAAAAAAGTTTTGAAAGTTTGAGTTTTGCGGTCAAACAGATTCAGCCCCTCGCCATTGGAGGCAACCCAAAAATTGCCCGCCTTGTCCTCATACATAAAACCTACATTGATTTTGTTGGTCTGTTTGAGTGGGTGATTAATGGCAATAGGAATTGACGTAAATTTATTTTGGGCTAAGTCAAACAGCACCAAACCATCTTCTGTGCCAATCCAAAAATTGTTTTGCCTGTCCTCATACACATATTGTATGACGTTGGTTTGCAACGCATTAGCATCTTGTTGGTTTGCCTTGTAGGTAATGAAATGGTAGCCATCATAACGGTTGAGTCCGTCTTTGGTGGCAATCCAGATAAACCCTTTGCTGTCTTGGTAAACCTGATAAATCTCGTTGCTGGACAGCCCTGTTTCGATAGAGTATCTTTCAAACTTGACGTTTGATTGGGCTACTCCAACAAAAAAAGTAAAAATAAAGAGAAGTAAAGTAGTGAAAATTTTGTGCGTTGTCATTTCTATTTGCTCGAAAAACCCTTAAATTTGGTAATGTTAGCAAAACAAAGTTAAAAAAGCAATTTGTTTTGCAATTAATTTGTTATAATTGTGTGTTATTTTGTTTTGCAAAAGACATATTCTTATGAAACCATTATCATTCCATTTGGCAATTCTATTCGGCTGGGCTTTGTGCTTGTTGCCAATTTTTACTTCTTTTGCCCAAACCGAAGAACAGCGTTGTGGCAACCACCAACGTCCTGCCTATTTTGACGAAAAAACAATGCAACGCCTCATAGCCGAGCATCAGCAAACCCAACAACAAACCCAACAACAAACAGGAACTGCCCGTACAGAGCAAACCAAATACATTATTCCTGTTGTTTTTCATATTTGTTTCCAACAAGGAGGTAGCAACCTAACCAACCGAATTACAACGGCACAAATTCAGTCGCAATTAGACGTGCTAAACGAGGACTATAACCGCAAAAATGCAGATGCAAGTCGCACAAGACCGCAGTTTTTAAATTCGGCTACCTCCGCCAACATAGAATTTCAGTTGGCAGTGATGGATACTTTGGGCAGGAGAATGGCGGAAAAAGGTGTGATGAGATACCCTATCTACAAAGACGAATGGACAGATGACGAATTTAACGACCAAGTAAAAACCAAAACCATTTGGAATCCTTACAAATACCTCAATATTTGGGTAGTGGACAGGGTACGTTACAAAGGGTCAAGTGCTTTGGGTTACGCCCAATTCCCCGACTTGTCGGGCTTGGCGGGTTTGCAACCAACCGATGGCACTCCCTTAACTGATGGCGTGGTGGTGGCTGCAAGGGCATTTGGCTCCATAGCCAAAGACCAGACACTTACGCCACTCTTAAGCCCACGTTTTGCATACGGCAGAACTTTGTCGCATGAAATAGGGCATTTTTTTGGTGTGCTGCACACTTTTCACGAAGATGGGCAAGGGACTTGCAACGAAGATGCAGATTTTTGTGGTGATACACCTTTGATACAAAACAAAACTTTTGGTTGCCCAACAGAAAAAATTACCTGTGGTATATTGGCAATGACCGAAAATTTTATGGATTATACAGACGATTTTTGTATGAATACCTTTACAAAAGACCAAGTGGCTCGTATGCAGGTGGTTTTGGAAAAATGTGCAAGACGCAAAGAGTTGCTAACCTCGACTGTTACCAGTGCAGATAATCAAGAACTTGCAACCTTGATAAACCTCTACCCAAATCCTGCAACGGAACAATTTTTGCTGCAAACTTCTGATAATTTGCAACTACAACACATCAAAATTTTTTCTATCTTAGGGCAAACTGTTTACCAACAAGTGCTGAGTGGCACAACTGCCGAAATAAAAACGACTTCCCTTGCCAAAGGGTTATATATGGTTTGCTTGCAAACGGACAAGGGCGTAAGTTGGAAAAAAATAACAGTCAATTAATTTTATGAAACACTTTTTTTATTTTCAGCTTTTTTGTTTGTGGTTAGGTTCTTTGGGTGCAAAGGCACAAGACGAAGACCTTTTCAAACTCATGGACAACAACCAAAAGCCAACTGTGGATTACACAACAGCTACTTTCAAATCTACAAGAATTATCAACGGACATTCGGTAGAAAATATGGCTGCCAAACACCTCGATTTTCGAATTTCACACCGTTTTGGTAGGTTAAATTCTGGGGCAGACAACCTCTGGGGATTAGATGAAGCCCATATTCGACTTGGCTTAGAGTATGGAATCAGCAACAGGCTGATGGTGGGTTTAGGGCGGAGTTCGCAAGACAAAGAAATTGATGCGTTTGCAAAGTTCAAGTTGCTAAGACAATCGACAGGGGCTAAGAAAATGCCGTTGAGTGTTTCCTTAGTGGGTGGTGCGGTGCTAACGACCAAACCCCAAGACCAGTTTTTTCCTGCACCTGTTGGAGATTATCCCTTTTCGAATAGGCTGTTTTACATAGCACAAGTATTGGTAGCCCGCAAATTTGGCGAAAGATTGTCTTTGCAGTTGTCGCCTACCTTCATACGCAGGAATGTGGTAGCCACGCCAGACGACCCTTTTAATGTGTTTTCTTTGGGCGTGGGAGGCAGAATAAAACTTTCTAAACGAATTTCGTTTAATGTGGATTACTTTTATGTTTTTTCAGACCAAGTGCTGAAAACTCGCAACAATTCCTTAGCCGTAGGGTTTGACATAGAAACAGGCGGACACGTATTTCAACTGCACTTTACCAATTCGTTGGGTATGAACGAAAAAATGTTTATCACCGAAACCACAGGTAGCTGGGGACAAGGCGACATTCACTATGGATTTAATATTTCAAGAACTTTTAGCTTGGCTGGGAAAAAATAAGAGGAAAGTTGCAGAGTCCAGTAGTGTGGGCTTTAGCCCACACATGACATAATTAAAGGTCACAGATTCAACTTTGAAATCCAATTTTATTTCTGTAAAAAGATTACAAAATATGATTTGACAGAGTAAAATGTGTGGGCTGAAGCCCACACTACTACACAACTTACATTAATCACAACTTATGAAAACTATCTTTGCTCTACTTTTTTTGTTTTGGTATGTAGTACCAATAACAAATAACACCTACTTTGCTACCAACAACGGCACTGTTTCCTTCTTCTCCAAAACCCCCGTAGAGGATATTTCGGCAAAACAAAGCACTGCCCAATCTGTCATTAACACCACCAGCCAACAAATAGCAGTGCAGCTAACTGTCAAAGATTTCACGTTTCCAAATGCCCTGATGCAAGAGCATTTTAACGAAAACTATATGGAAACAGAAAAGTATCCGCAAGCAACTTTTAGCGGAAAAATCAACGAGAAAATAGACTTTTCGAAAGTTGGTAGCTACCCTGTAACAGCAACAGGCAAACTAAAACTTCATGGGGTAGAGAAAGAAAGAACCCTCACAGGCACATTGCAAGTAGCTGAAAATCAACTTGTTTTGGATTGTGCTTTTGATGTTGCCCTCAAAGACCACAACATAGACGTACCCAAATTGGTTTTTGTGAAAATAGCCCAAATAATACAAGTGAAGGCACATTTTGAGTATGCACCGAAAAAATGAGGTAGTTTTACAGCATGTATGCTGTAATAATATGGTATTAAATCTACACACAACTTAAGAATTAATCTTATGCAAAGCCTTAAAGGTTTTGTAGATATGGTTAAGCAACCTTTCTATGGTTTTGCTCGACTCAAACTCTCCATCGGGTTTTAAAACTGCCACGTCTTTTACAAATTTTTTCATAAAAGTATCGTAAGGTTTAGGGCTGGAAAGCCAACTACCATCGCCTTCAAATTGGTATTCTTTATTGGGCAGGAGTTGTCCCCAATTAGCTTTTTTCAGCTTTTCGGCATCTTGCTGGTAAGTTTCTACCTTAAACAAAAAAGTTTCGTCTGTGCTGCTTGCCTGAATTTGCCTCCACCAACCGTTGCGGAGTTCGGCATTTTCATAGCTAAACCCAAAGGCTTTTGCGTATTGGTTCAGGTAACGACTTTCTTCTTCCGATAGCATTTTGTAGTCGGCTATGTTGTCTTTGCTCGCCAATCTTTCTGCCAGCAGTTTGATATTGCCATCTTGGGAGTTTTGCAACAAGAAACACAAACCATAAAAAGCAGCCAATTTATTCATTAACCTGTATTGCTCGTCTTGCCCCACAAAATCTGCAAAGTTAAAATCTAATTTGCCGTTTTCAGCTTTTACGCTGCGGTAATAGATTTTGCCGTTGCCTGTTTCTGTGTCTTGGTCTTTAAAGAAACTGTAAGCCGCCGTAGCACATAGCAATTCTACCACGTGGGCTTTGTTGCGTTGCTCTTGTCCGCCTGTAAGCACTTTTGCCCCTGCCCTATTTTCGTCATAGTTTATGGTGCCTTGCCAACCAATGTGATACATTTTTTGGTACAACTGTTTAATGGTTGGGTCTTGCTCATAAAACATCAAGGCAGCTTGGGAGTTCAGCGAAAACTTGTCGGCATCGGCTATCACTTTTTCGGTTGCCAACTGTTGGTTGTTTGCCTTGTTGAACGTAAAATAATTGGAAAGCAAAGTTGAGCCAAAAATCAAATTATTTGCCGTATGCACATTGGCATCTCTTAGTTTCATGGCATCTTGCAAAGCACGCGGAATGACAGGAATAGACGAAGCCCCCGTACCACCAAAGATAGAGCCAAAGATAAAAACCTTAGCAGATTGCCCACCTTGCGAGGCATCAGTCAATTTTTTGATAAATGCACTCAAATCATTTGCCTTTTCGGGCTTTTCGCCTTGCTTTACGGCTCGCACTTCCTCCAAAATGGCGTGATACATCAGGTAAGAACCTGCATGAGTCTGCCCTCGATAGCCATGTGCCAAATCAAACTCTTGCACGTTTTTATCAAAAAACAAATTGGCAAGGTCTTGATTTTGCTTATTTATTTTCTTGTCTGCACTCTGCCCTATTTTGCTGACCAAAGTAAAATTTTTGTTTGCCCCTGCATATTCAGGCGAAAAACGAAACAAATGCACAACAGCAGAAAAAAATGAATCTTGCAGCGGCGTTTGCTTGCCTGCTGCATCTTTTTTGATATGAATATAGGTATCAATCAAAGTTTCAGATTGACTTTTGTTGCCATTGTTGGTATCTGTATCTAACGACAAAATGTTGATTTCTTTGCCATCGAGCATACCTACGGCACAGAGATGAATAAAGGCTTCTAAGCACCGCATACCTGTTCCGCCTACGCCAATTAAAAATAATTTCATTGTTTTGAAAGATTATAGTACAAATTTATTATTGCTAAGACACAAAGAAATAATACTTTTGTAAAACAAACAAAAATAAATAGAACATACAATTAATTGATAGTATATGCTCAATTATTACGAAATATTAGGTGTTTCGCCCTACGCCACGCCTGCCGAAATAAAATCTGCTTTCAAAAAGAAGGCTGTTTTGTATCACCCCGACAAAAATCCTGATGACAAAGTAGCCGAAGAACAGTTTAAGTTAGTAAACGAAGCCTACCAAACCCTGAACAACGCCTACAAAAAAAGTGTCTATGACCAACGGCTGTTTTACAAAGACGAAACTAAAATTGCCAACTCGACAACTTCGTATTCTAATTCGGGAACTTCCAAACGGAATTACACTTCATACAGAAGGCGGACTTATAAAGGTTACAATCCCTACAATCCTCAGTTACATTTTCTTACGTTGGGAGGTTTTGTGGTGTGTTTGGTCATTGCTTGGCTCATTTATCACTTGATTGGCAACTACCAATCTGATAAAAACTATTCCCTTGCTTTTGCTTTTTACCAACAAAAAAACTACCAAGCAGCCTTTGACAAAGCCCACGAAGCCATTTTGCAAAACGACAATAACGTGCAAGCCTATTATTTGCGGGGTATTTTGCTCGCCAATTATTTCAACGAGCCTAAAAAAGCCTTGTATTGTTTCGACCGTTGTATTATTTATGGCAGAGATGCTGCTCCCGATGACAAAAATAAATTGACTTTGGGAGAATTGCCCGATTTTTATTGGCAACGTGCCAACTGCTTTTATAAAATAGGCAATTATAACCAAACCATTACAGATTGCAAGCAAGTTGTCAAGTACAGACCAGACGACTTGGCAGCCCTGTCTATGCTTGGCAATATTTATTTGTTTAAGTACAACCGACTCAACTTGGCAAACGAGGCTTACCAAAAAGTTTTGCAGACCAACCCGACTTCTACCACAGCTTTGTTGGGCAGGGCAGTGGTTCATTTTTACTTAGGCAACCACCAATTTTGCTTAGGCGAATTGGAAAGATTGGCTGTTACAGAAGAAAAAAATGCTACTTTACACTATTTTTTAGGGCGTAGTTATTTGCAACACAAAAAAGATACAGCTCTTGCTTGTGGGCATTTTGCACAAGCAACCGAAATAGGGCATAAGGAAGCTGTAGATTTTAAGAATAAATATTGTCCTTATTTGCTCAGTACCCAAAAATAGCAAAGGATTTGATAAATCAAATACCTACATTGTTTCCATTCTACAAAAATTGTCAGGCAACCAATTTTTACTAATACAACCATTAGAGTTTATGAATAATTACCCAAAGATGTCATTTTTTTGAAAAATGACATCTTTTGCCAAGTTTTTTAACAAAAAATTATTCATAAACTCTATTTATTTTTATTTTATTTTAAAGTTTGTTATTTATTTTATTTTTTATTTGAACTTGTCATTTATAAGTCGTGTTTGGCAAATAAAAACTACCCAAATAAAACTACTTCTATGTTTGCTGTTTTTCGTCTAAGTTTTCTTTTCGTTTTCGTCTGTTCTTTTTTGTCTTACCAACTAACTATGGCTCAATCTTTATCTTCGGGGTATTGGCGTGCTGTGTTGCAACTCGAAAAAACTACTTTGCCCTTTGAGTTTGAAGTGAGCAAGAGTAAAGAAGTGATGCAGGTTTACTTTATCAATGGGGCAGAAAAATTAGTTGCCGACCAAGTGATTTGGCATGGCGACTCTGTGCATATCAAAATGGAACTTTTCGATTCTGAAATCATAGCTAAGTTAGAAAACCAACAATTGACAGGGAATTGGGTGCGTTATGGCTTAGGCAAGTCGTATCTTGTGCCTTTTTCGGCTTCTTTTTTGGGTGTTTCCAAAGAAAAAAGTTATAGATTTTTTGAAAAGCCAACAGCCACTGCCAATTTTTCTGGTAAGTGGGAGGCAAATTTTTTGAATGAAAAAGGCGAGGTGGAGGAAAAATTAGTCGGTGTTTTCGAGCAAAAAAATCATACAATTACAGGCACTTTTTTGTCTGTAACAGGAGATTACCGTTTTTTGGCAGGTGAGGTAAAAGACAATACTTGCTACCTTTCAACCTTCGATGGTTCTCATGCCTACGTGGTGCAGGTATCTATGCAAGCTGATGGAAGTTTACAAGGTGAGTTTTTTGCAGGGCTTTCGGGGTATCAGCGTTGGGCAGCCACCAAAAATGACAAGGCAACTTTGCCCGATGTCAATAGCTTAACTTTTTTGAAAGAAGGCTATGACAAAATTGCATTTTCATTTCCGAATTTAGAAGGTAAATTGGTTAGTTTGGCAGATGAAAAATATAAAAACAAAGTCGTCATTGTGCAATTATTGGGCAGTTGGTGTCCAAATTGCATGGACGAAACAGCTTTTTTGGCTACTTATTTTCGCAAAAACAAACACAAAGACATTGCCATCATTGGTTTGGCATTTGAACGGAGTGCAGTAACAGAAGAAGCCAAGACAAGGGTAGAAAAACTAATCAAAAGATTTGATATTCAGTACGAAATCCTATTAGCAGGCACAAAGGACAAGCAAAAAGCAGCAGAGGCTTTGCCTATGTTGAGTGCTGTTTTGGCTTTCCCAACGACTATTTATATAGACAAACAGGGCAAAGTTCGCAAAATTCATACAGGATTTTCGGGACCTGGCACAGGAAAATATTATGAAAAGTTTGTAAAAGATTTTGAAAGACTAATAGATACGTTATTGAAAGAGTAAATAACTTAACCTTTTCTTGTGATTACTTTACCCACCAAATATTATTTAGACTATTTTTTGTATTTGTTGCAATTTGTAGCAAAGCAATATGACCATGTACTGACCGCAGACGAAAAAAAATGGTTGCAACTTTTTACTTCGCTGCCCGAAGATGCCCAATGCCTTTGGTTGCGTATGTATAACCGCAAAGGACTATTTTTTAAATGGGCAGACTTGCAATATGCCGAAATAAACCAACCTGAACAGGCTTTACAAACCTTAATTACTCACCATTTTGCCACTACTACCAACCAACTAAAAAATAACGAAACTGCTGCAACAATGCCCAGAACTAACATTTCTTTGAGAAATGTTAGTTCTAATGAGAACTATTCAAACAATGAAAAATTGTATGTCGACTTGTTGCAAGTATTCACAAAAGATGAATTGTTGGCTTTGGGCAAATTGGCTTTGGTAACAAAGGAATATCCGTTGGCAGCACTCCGCAAACTGAAAAAAGAGGAGTTGGTGCAAGTAATAAAAGAAAAAGTAAGTTTTGCCGACTGTTTAGAATGGGCTGATAATCAAGTTATTGTAAAGCAAAATTTTGAGCAAGAGGCAAATTTTATTCGTTTCCTATTTTTTGGCAATGCTTACCAAGACATGACCGAATTTGTGTTGCGTGATATTGCCATCAGGCACTTCCAAAATTTTGAGGAAACGCAATTTACGCCCCAATTTCAGACCCGCCAAGAGGCAGAGGAAAAATTTAAGTGGGCAGAGGCAAGTCGTTTATTTGCCAACATGAAACAGCAAAATGTTGAAATACAGGAGATTGCAACTTACTTTCTTGCTTATTTTGCTGCTCAACCTTTGCAGACCGAAATAGCCCGCAATAGTTACAACCGTTTGGTGTTGCAAGTGGCAGCACAGGTAGAAAAAGCCAAATTGTGGGCAGAGGCTTTGGCTTTGTACCAATTTGCAACCTTGCCTCCTGCACGTGAAAAACAGGTCAGGTTATTGGCAAAACTCACAAGGCAAGCCGAAGCCTACGAACTTTGTTTGCAAATAGCCGAAAAACCCCAAAATGCAGCCGAACAAACTTTTGCTGCCGATTGGTTGGCTCAATATGAAGTGCAACAGGCAAAGAAAGAGAAAAAAGAAAATAGAAGAAATGAAGCACAAGCTAATGAAAATCAGATAATTACAAATAAAAGTATTCGGTCTGTAACGCAATATTTGAAAGCAGCCCCAACTTTGGTGGTGGACAGCCAATATAAAAATCAAGTAGAATTGGGTGTATTAGCAACCTTACAAGTCGATGGTTATGCAGGAGTTTTTGTAGAAAATTATGTGTGGCGAGGAATTTTCGCCTTAACTTTTTGGAATATTGTCTTCGATTCGCACATTCACCACCCCTTGCAAAGCCGACCTTCTGATTTTTATTTGCCCACTTTTTTTGCCTCACGCCAACCTGCCATTCTGCAATTATTGGAAAACTTGCAAACAACAGAGCAACTAATTAATTGGTTATCAATAACTTATGAAAATAAGCAAGGCTTACAAAACAACTTAGTCGAGTGGCACGAAGTCTTGTTGCCTTTGGTGGTGTTGGTCGTGGGTTACTTGCCTTTGCCTGCCCTCAAAGCTGTTTTGCTCGAAATGTGGCGACAACCCAAAGACACTTTCAAAGGTTTTCCCGATTTGTTTGTTTGGAAAGAAACCCACTATTCTTTCATAGAAGTAAAATCTCCTACCGACAATCTGTCGGCACAACAACTTTATTGGTTGCGTTTTTTTGACCAAGTGGGCATAACAGCAAAGGTCTTGCGCGTAGAGTTTCAGGAAATCTGATTATTGTATATTACATTCATACTACTTTGCTTACCTTGATTAGATAAAATATCAATGACGTATTTAGAAATATTTTTTTTCATAAATATTTGTTTTACAGAAAAATACACTAACTTTGCAACTCTATTTTAAAACCTCCTAAACGTATTATAAAAAATGGCAAAGGTTTGCGATATAACAGGCAAGAGAGTACGAGTGGGTAACAACGTATCTCACGCTAACAATAAAACCAAAAGGACTTTTTCTCCTAACTTGCAAAAGAAAAAATTTTACATTCCTGAAGACGGTGTGTGGATTGAACTCAAAGTAAGCACAAGTGCTTTGAAAACAATCGACAAATATGGCATCAGCGAAGTGTTTAAAAAAATGGCAAAAGGTAAAAAATTCTAATTTATCCAACTTGCGGAGGCTTGTAATCCAAGTAGCCGTTTAAAACTTATCCGTCATCATGGCAAAGAAAGGTAACAGAATCCAAGTGATAATGGAATGTACGGAGCATAAAAATTCTGGTATGCCCGGCACTTCGCGTTATATCACCACAAAGAACAGAAAAAATACAACTGAAAGATTGGAATTGAAAAAATACAATTCTATCTTGAAGAAATATACTGTTCACAAAGAAATCAAGTAATTTAACCCATTAAAGCAAGTAATCTACTATGGCTAAGAAAGTAGTTGCGACCTTAAAAAAAGAAGGCGGACAGAAGTTTGCTAAGGTCATTAAAGCTGTAAAATCACCAAAAACAGGTGCTTACACATTCAAAGAGGAGATTGTTCCCGAAGACACTGTAAAAGACGTATTGAGCCGTAAATAATGGCGTGCCTCAATCTGTTTGGTGGTAAGAAGCCTTTTCTAACGCAGGAAAGGCTTTTTCGGTGTAACATACACATTAGCGTGTGCAAGATGTAGGCAAAATATGAGTTGTAAATTTTTCATCAATCAAAATCATGGCAACTACTACCAACCCAATAACCGAGCAAAATTCTCCTGCAACTCCTCACAAAGCTGGTTTTGTCAATATCATAGGCAAACCTAATGTAGGCAAATCTACCTTGATGAATGCCATGATTGGCGAAAGGCTGTCTATTATTTCCTCTAAGGCACAGACCACTCGTCACCGTATCATGGGTATGCTCAATGGTGATAATTTTCAGATTATTTATTCTGACACACCAGGAATTATGGAACCTGCTTACGAGTTGCACAAGGCAATGATGAATTTCGTAGATACTTCGTTAGAAGATGCAGATATTGTGCTGTTGGTAACAGATTTGTTTGATGAACCCAATGCAGCAGAGTTAGCTAAGAAACTAAAAAAAGTACAAGCACCAATTTTCCTCTTAATCAACAAGATAGACCTTACTTCGCAAGAAAAAGTAAATGAAAAAATGCTGTTTTGGCAAGAAAATTTGGGCAAAGAAGTAACAATCAAAGAAATTATACCTGTTTCTGCCTTACAAAACTTTAATATTACTCGAATTTTTGACCTTATTTTAGAATATTTGCCCGAAAACCCAGCTTATTACTCCAAAGAGGATTTTACAGACAAACCTGAAAGATTTTTTGTTGCCGAAATGGTGCGTGAGCAAATATTTGCTAACTATACGAAAGAAATCCCTTATTGCTGTGAAGTGGTGGTTACAGATTTTAAGGAAGACGAAAATATTATTCGTATTCGTTGCGAAATTTTGGTAGAAAGAGCATCACAGAAAGGCATTTTAATTGGACAAAAAGGCGAAAAACTGAAAAAAGTGGGTACAGTGGCTCGCAAAAATATGGAAAACTTTTTTAACAAAAAAGTTTTCTTAGAGCAACACGTAAAAGTAGAACCAGATTGGCGAAATAAAAGGAATTTGCTGGAAAAGTTTGGTTATGCAGGGTAAGGTATAACTACAATTTAATGGAGAAAAACTAATACACAAATTTTATTCTAAAACATTAAAAATTAAAAATTAACTATGGAATTAATTGATTTTCAGAGTCTTATGGATAGGCAACAAAGTATAAAAGCTACTTATCAGGCTAAACAGCCTTTCCGCTATGTGATGTTTGAAAACTTTTTTCTTCCCGAAAAAGCTGAATTGATTTACCAAGCCTATCCTTCTATTACTGAAGGCAAATGGGACGGCACGACCTACATAGACCAAAAAAACAAGTTTCAAAAAACAAAATTTGACCCTAACAGCCTTTTGGAAAAAGTATTCCAAGAACTAAATTCTCAAACTTTTTTGGATTGGCTACAAACCGTAACCACCACAGAAGAACCTTTGTTGGCAGATGATGAACTTTTTGGCGGCGGGCTACACCAGTCTATCAATGGGGCTTTTTTGAATGTTCATGTGGATTATAATTTTCACCCAACCACCAAATACCACCGTCGTTTAAATGTATTGGTGTATATGAACAAGGATTGGAAAGAAAACTATGGTGGATTTTTGGAGTTATGGGATTTGGCAAATGGTAATAAAACCTTTCTCGACAGCTACGCCCCCCTATTTAACAGGTGTGTGATTTTCGAAACCAACGAAATATCTTATCATGGGCATCCCAAGCCGCTAAACACACCAAAAGATGTAAACAGAAAATCAATAGCCACCTATTATTACACCAAAACAAGACCTGCACACGAAATTTCTGGCGACCACAATACGATTTACGTAAATACAGAAGGCATTAATGGGCAACTCAAAAGATTTTCTTCAGGTATAAAGGCTTTTTTTGAAAGATTGAGCAAAAAATAGAAAAAAATAACACAAAAACTTGCAACTTAGAAAATAGCATACTACCTTTGTACCACAATTAGAGAGATGGCAGAGTGGTCGATTGCGGCGGTCTTGAAAACCGTTGAGGGTTAAACCTCCGGGGGTTCGAATCCCTCTCTCTCTGCAAAGTGCCTTTTTAGCAATGAAAAGGCACTTTTTTATAAAATAAAACTGTATTTTTTGTATTCTAAGTTTTTTGCTATGTGGGGACATTGCCTAAACTTATGGACACACAAGGTCTTAATTTTTATGAAAAAACATTGCTGTCGTTCTGTATAGCAATGTTTTTTTTGTAAGCCAATGCACAAAGATAAGTAATTGAACCTAATTATCCGACACCTCAAAGGTGTCGGATAAGTCTGATAATCAGATATATAGAGTTCAAAATATTGTTGATTATTTAAGTCTAACTACTTAACCTGAAAGCACTATACCAAGATTCGCACCCAACCACAGCAGACCCAATGAGGAGAAACCTGATTGGCTACCAATATAAAGTCCATACAGGACAAAGCTTGGTGTTATTTGCAAATTTTTCTACCAATATAAAGTCCAAAAGGGACAAAAAATAATTAGTCATGGAAAGCAGACGTGCAAGCCTCGTAGCCCAAATAGATTGGCTGACTGTAACCTTAGTGGGCGTGTTGGTTTTGGCAGGTTGGCTCAATATTTTTGCGGTGGTGTATGCCCCCGATATGAAAAAGGAAATTTGGGATTTAAGCCTTAGGTCGGGCAAGCAAATGCTTTGGATAGTGTTGGCGTGTGCCATTGTGTTTTTTATATTGGTGTTAGATGTTAAAATTTATCACACCTTCGCCTATCCTTTGTATGGGGTTACGCTGGTTTTGTTGGTAGCTGTTATCATCTTTGGTCGTGAAATTCAGGGGTCTAAGTCGTGGTTTGACTTGGGCTTTATGCGGTTTCAACCTGCCGAGTTAGCCAAATATGCCACTGCCTTAGCATTGGCTCGTTACCTCTCTGAAGGCACAAAGAAACTGACTAAACTCACCGACTTGTTGCCTGCTTTGCTCATTATTTTTGTGCCAGCTCTTATCATCAAATTGCAAAACGAAACAGGGTCTGCCTTAGTTTTTGCTGCTTTTTTGGTGGTTTTATACAAAGAAGGTTTGTCGGATTATATCATGCTGGCGGGTGTCATTTTGGTTGCTTTGTTTATTACCACTTTATTTTTGCCCCCAAATTATGTGTATTACGTTACACGAGGGCTGATGGGCTTGGCTGTTTTGGCGGGTGTGATTACCTTGTGGCAATATTTTAAACGGCAAAAATTTAGTATAGCCTTACATACCACAGTTTTGTTAAGTTATGCTTTGGTAATTATGTTGAGTGTCAATTTTTTTGTTACCAAAGTATTGCAACCTCACCAAAAGAAAAGAATAGAAGTTTTTATCAATCCTGATGCCGACCTCAAAGATGGTGGCTGGCAAGTAGCCCAATCCAAAATAGCTATTGGCTCTGGAGGTTTGTGGGGCAAAGGTTTTTTGGAAGGTACGCAAACAAAATTTGATTTTGTGCCTGACCAAAGCACCGATTTTATTTTCTGTACCATAGGCGAAGAACATGGTTGGGTAGGCACAAGTTTAGTGATTGTTCTCTTTGCCACCTTGCTTTTGCGGTTGATAACCTTAGCTGAAAGGCAAAAATCGAGGTTTTCTAAGGTCTATGGCTACTGTGTGGTGGCTATTGTGCTGTTTCACTTCATGGTCAATGTCGGTATGACCATTGGACTTTTCCCTGTCATTGGTATTCCCTTGCCGTTTTTCAGCTACGGAGGTTCTGCCTTGTGGAGTTTTACTGTTTTGTTGTTTTCTATGGTAAAATTAGATATGTTTCGAAGGCAAAATTTAGTGGTATAAAATAAACTCCGCAGTCGTTAGACTTTTGCGGAGTTTGTTTTATTCTAATTAAAACTGTATTCCTTTTCCTATGCTCCACTTGCTAAGGCTTCTGCACCACCCACAATTTCGAGAATTTCTTTGGTAATGGCAGCTTGGCGAGTACGGTTATAAGTCAATTTCAATTCTTTTAGCAATTCGCCTGCATTTTCAGTGGCTTTGTCCATTGCCGACATTCTAGCTCCGTTTTCCGAAGCATTAGACTCCAACAAGGCTTTATAGAACTGAATTTTGAGAGTTTTAGGCAATAATTGTGTTACAATTTCTGCTTGGTCAGGCTCAAAAACATAGTCTGTAGGCTCATCTTTTTTGAGGTCTAACTTGCTGGTGCTTTGCGGTTGAGCAGATAGATTGAGAGAAATTGGCAAAAATCTTTCTACTTGTATCACTTGCGTAGCCACGTTTTTAAATTCATTGTAAACCAATTCTACTACGTCATACTCCTTGTTTTTAAAAGCAAGCATTACTTTTTCGGCAGCATTGCGGGCTACTTCAAACGACAATTTTGCTAAAATTTCGGCATATTCTGCATCTACTTTGTAGTTGCGTTTGAGGAAAAAATCTCTACCTTTTTTGCCTATGCACATAAAAGTTACGTTGCCAGCTTCCAACTGTGAGGCGTATTTTTCTTTGGCAGCATTAACTGCTGCTTTGATGGCATTGCTATTGAAACCTCCGCAAAGTCCTCTATCCGATGTAGCTATGATGATAAGCACTTTGGCAGTTGGTCTTTCGTCCATATATTCACTGCTGGCAGCTTGTTCGGAGTTGGTTACTATATTTTTTAAGATGTCGCTTAATTTTTTAGCATAAGGACGCATTTGCATACTTCTGTCTTGGGCTTTACGTAGTTTGGCAGCAGCTACCATTTTCATAGCTTTTGTGATTTGCTGCGTAGAACTTACCGAAGTAATTCGACTTCTGACTTCTTTTAAACTTGGCATATTGGTAGATTCAAAAAAGTAGCTGAATAGATAATCTATTGAAAGTCAAATAGTTAAGAGAATAACCTTTTTTTGACTTTGCAATATAAAATAAAATTTTATTTTCTGATAAGGTTTTGCTTTTTTTTTATCACTACCAAAATTTACTTCATCTCAGCCAAATTGACAATTACCCCTGCGTGTCCTTCCTTCATTTGCAGCAATTCACTGTACGTGAGGGCAGCCCTTCGGGTTTTGAAAGTGCCTAAAATAATTCGGTAAAAAGTCTTATTTTCTACCACGTCCACGTGCAAAATAATATTGCGGTGGTAGTTGCTTTGCAATTCCTCGACCTTTGCCAATACACTTTCATAACTTTCGAAGATGCCCAACTGCACGCCATAGCCTTCTGATTCTTGCTTTTCATAAAACAAACGGTACAAGCCTTTGCCCGAAGGAATGATAAAACCACTTTGTGGAGGGTCGTCATACATAGGCGTAAGTTCGTTGGGTTCTCCATGTTTTTTTTCGTTGCGTTTCAGAGCAGCCACCATGTCTTCGGGAGTAATAAAGCCGTCTATTTTTTCAGAAATTTTGCCTTCTGGCGTAAAAATAACCAGCATAGGGAAAAAATAGACATCATAATATTCTGCCAAACTTCGCCCTTCGGTTATCCGAGATTCGCCATCTACGGCATAACCTACATATTTTTGGTTGATATACTGCACCACTTCGGCATTGCGAAAAGTTTGGTCATTCATTTTTTTGCAAGGCATACACCAATTAGCAAAAAAATAGACAAAATAAGGTTTGTTAGTCGTCTTGGCTACGGTGCGAAGTTCTTTGTACGTGCCATCAAAAAATTGGTAAGATTTTGTGAGTTGTGCCATTGCGGGCAAAGTGAGCAACCAACAAGAGAGGATAAACAAATATTTTTTCATCGAGTGCTGTTTCATTATATTTTTTTGCAAGGTAGCAATTTTTTTCTTGCTATTGTATAGCAAAAACCTTACCTTTGCAAAAATTTTGTAAACCTAAATAAATCTACGTATGAATTATAAAAATTTAGTTCTCATTTGTCTATTGGCAGGCTTGTGCTTTGCTTGCGAAAGTGAAGAAGACAAAATGCAAAAAATAGAAAGAACTTTCCGCAAAAATATCAAAGACCAAACAGGCAAAGAATGCCAACAAGTGAAAATAGAGAAAGAGGAAACCGACCAATACCTCATCACGAGCATCATGGCTGATGGGTCTAAGTTGCAAGTGATTTACAAAGGTGATGCCGAAAATGCAAGAGTTACTGAAACCCTGAACTCACGCACCATGCACGACTTGGAAAAAAATGTAGGCATGACTTGCACAGATTTAATACTTCGCCCCAAAGACAGTACGCACTATACAGGCGTTGCGACCCTCAAAACAGGCGAAAACCTCAAAATTGTGGTGCATAAAGAAAAAGGTTGGTATCCTGAAAACGACACCACTACGTTGGCAACCATTATCAAGTACCAAATCTGCAAAGAAAACCGAATTGCCAACCCCAAAGTAAAACTTACTTCCATTAATGCTTACCAATACAAAGGTGTGATGACAGGCGAGGGTGGCGTAAATATAGAAATGATGGTTACACATTTGGGTACAGAGTTTAGGTATAATGTAACCAACGTGCCTACTAAAAGAACACTACCCAATGGCGTAGAAGTACGCACTTCGGGCGAAAATCCTAATGCAAAATAATTTTATTGTTTTAAAACTACTCAAAATTAGCAATAACATTTCTTGAAGAAATGTTATTGCTGAGTATTAATTCTGTGGCACTAATTATATTTTTACATCTTTACAATGTAAGAACTAAACATTAAAAACTAAAAACTAATTGCCTGCCACCCAAATATCTACTACCATCCCAATTTTCACACTTTGCCCTTGGGCTTCGGGTCTTTGCTTGATAACAGTTCCTGCGGGCTGCGTACTTTGGGTTTCTTGATTGATATTTACACTTAGCCCAGAGCCACGCAAAATAACTTCTGCCTCCTCCATACTTTTGCCCACTACGTTTGGCATTTCAAAAGAATCCTTTCCTAAACCATCGCCTATTTCAAAATCTATCACACTGCCACGTGGCAACAAGATGCCTCGTCTTACATCTTCTTTGGTGTAATATTTCCCCTTATGTCCTATGCGAATGACGACATTGGCAGCCATGTCTTCCACATATTTTTGCTCGCCAATTTTGAAACCTGCCCCCTGCAACATTTTGGTAACTTGTTTCATAGAAACATCTATCACTTCAGGTATTTTTTC
The DNA here is from genome assembly GCA_013299115.1 of Cytophagales bacterium. Classification (GTDB taxonomy): domain Bacteria; phylum Bacteroidota; class Bacteroidia; order Cytophagales; family Thermoflexibacteraceae; genus JAAFKA01. The sequence goes on along the minus strand of JAAFKA010000001.1, from coordinate 189,445 downwards.
TAAGGGCGGCGTCATTGAATTAATCGTGAGGTGAATACGTCTGTTCACTTTCACCTTAGAGCCAGCCACTGGGTCTTGCACCAAAACTGATAGAGGAACTTTGCCCTCCACATAATTAGAGTCATCTACAATATAACGGAGTTCTTTGTCATCTAAAAACTCTTCCAACTCGGCTATTTTCATTCCTGTTAAGTCAGGGACGGTAATGGTATCCCCATGATGTGTAGTTACGGGTAAATACACATAAAAAAACAACAGTAAAATGAGAACAGAGAACAATCCTATTAATCCCATATTCAGCCATAAAGCTCTTTTACTGTTTTCTCGCAAACGGAGTTTGTCTATTAAATCAAGCATAGTTATATTTTCTACGGAAATAAGTGCTGCCACAAAAGTACAAATAAGTAAATTATGAACTACGAAATCATAATAAATAATTGATAACCTAAATAAAAATCTATAACTAACCATTTGAAACTACCCAACAAAAACAAAATTCTCTTATCTTTGTTTTCTATACAATAAACACAAAATCAAAAAATAGCTATTTTATGAGTGAAACTAAATGTCCGTTTAATCACAAAAGCCACGCCCCTGTGGGTGGCATGGGGACAACCAACAAAGATTGGTGGCCTAATCGTCTGAATTTGAATATCTTACGCCAAAATTCTTCCCTCTCTAACCCGATGGATAAAGATTTTGACTATGCTGCCGAATTTAAAAAATTGGATTTGAAGGAAGTTAAAAAAGATATTTTTGCCCTAATGACCACCTCGCAAGAGTGGTGGCCTGCCGATTATGGGCATTATGGTCCTTTCTTTATCCGCATGGCTTGGCACAGTGCAGGTACGTACCGCACAGGTGATGGTCGTGGTGGGGCTGGTTCGGGAACTATGCGTTTTGCCCCTTTGAATAGCTGGCCAGACAACGGAAACTTAGAAAAAGCAAGGTTTTTGTTGTGGGGAGTAAAGCAAAAATATGGCAAAAAACTATCGTGGGCAGACCTTATGATTTTGGCAGGAAATTGTGCATTGGAGTCTATGGGTTTCAAAACTGCGGGTTTTGCTGGCGGTAGGGCAGATGTTTGGGAGCCAGAACAAGACATTTATTGGGGTGTGGAACACGAATGGCTCGGCAACAAAAGGTATACAGGCGACAGAGATTTAGAAAATCCTTTGGCTGCGGTACAAATGGGCTTAATCTACGTGAACCCAGAAGGTCCCGATGGCAAACCAGACCCAATGGCTTCGGCTCGTGATATACGCGAAACTTTTGGGCGAATGGCAATGAATGACGAAGAAACCGTAGCCCTCATTGCAGGTGGACACACTTTTGGCAAAGCACACGGTGCAGGAAGTGCCTCTCACGTGGGCGTAGCACCCGAAGGTGGCAGCATAGAGCAGATGGGCATGGGCTGGAAAAACAGTTTTGGCACAGGCAAAGGTGTTCATGCTATCACAAGTGGCATAGAGGGGGCGTGGAAACCAAATCCAACGACTTGGGACAATGGTTATTTCACAACTTTGTTCAAATACGAGTGGAAACTTACCAAAAGCCCCGCAGGTGCAAACCAGTGGATACCAACAGACGAAGCAGCAGCTACGTTGGTGCAAGATGCTCACGATAGCAGCAAACGCCATGCACCCATGATGACCACAGCAGACTTGGCTTTGCGGACAGACCCAAAATATATTGAAATTTCCAAAAAATTTGCAGCTAATTTTGATGCTTTTGCCGATGCTTTTGCAAAGGCTTGGTTCAAATTGACGCATAGAGATATGGGACCCGTTGCCTTGTATTTGGGCAATGAAGTGCCAAAAGAAACCTATTTGTGGCAAGATGTTATTCCTGCGGTTGATTTTGAGGTGATAAACGAAGCTGATGTTACAGCATTGAAAGCAAAAATTTTGGCTTCGGGCTTGTCGGTTTCGGCTTTGGTTTTAACGGCTTGGTCGTCTGCCTCCACTTTCAGAGGGTCGGACAAAAGAGGTGGTGCTAACGGAGGTCGTATTCGCCTGTCGCCACAAATCAACTGGGAGGGCAACAATCCGCAACAGTTGAAAAAAGTGTTGGCTACTTTGGAAACTATCCAAAAAGAATTTAACAGCAGTCAAAAAGGCAACAAAAAAGTTTCCTTAGCAGATTTAATTGTGCTGGGTGGCAATGCAGCCATAGAAAAAGCAGCCCAAGATGCAGGAAATCCGATTGCTGTACCTTTCAAAGCTGGTAGAAATGATGCAACAGCCGAGCAGACTGATGCAGAGTCTTTTGCTTTCTTAGAACCGAAAGCCGATGGTTTCCGCAACTATAAATGTGCAGCTTTTGCCCATATTCCTGCCGAAGTTTTGTTGGTGGACAAAGCCCAATTATTGAACTTGACTGCACCCGAAATGACTGTTTTGGTGGGTGGTTTGCGGGTTTTAGATGCCAATTACAACGGAGGAAAACATGGTGTTTTCACTGCCAAACCAGAGCAACTAACCAACGACTTCTTTGTGAATTTGTTGGATTTAGGCACAACTTGGAAAGCAACTTCTGAGGCTGGCGATACGTTTGAAGGCACTGACCGCAGCACAGGTAAAGTGAAATTCACTGCCACCAGAGCCGACCTTATTTTGGGTTCTAACTCCGAATTGCGTGCTATTTCCGAAATCTACGCTTGTGCAGACGGCAAAGAGAAGTTTGCAAAAGACTTTGTGGCTGCGTGGAACAAGGTAATGAATGCAGATAGGTTTTAAGTAAAAAAAAGAGGCTGTTTGAAAAAATTTTCGGCAGCCCTTTTTGTGCCATAAATTTCTGGCAACCTGTTACTATAAAAGGTTTTCACAAGAAGTATAAAAATAAATGGTTGTCGGACAGTCCACAAAAATTGTCCGACAGTCTTTGATAAATCAAAGACCTACGTTTCCACAAAAATTGTTGGACAACCAAATAAACTAAAAAATCTATATCAAATTAAAGAAACTCAACACTGCCACGACCACAATAAACAACAAAGCATACATAATATAATGCTGTACACTTCCTGTTTGGAAAATAGTAGTTTTTTTCATATTTTCCATCAGACTTTCCATTGGTTGAGCATAAATATTTTCAATTTTGTCGGCTGCTCTTGCTTTGAAAGTGCGAGGGGCAGGATAAATCTCCTCCTCCCTGATTTCTTCCATTTGCTTGTCGTATTCGGCTATGGGCTTGACTAATTGGAGAAAATTGTCTGAAAAAGATGTGGAAGTGTATTGCAATTTTGTTGAACTGCCCACATAGCCACAACCCCATGTGCTACCTGCTAAAATAATTTTGTTTTGTTGTTGCCTTATTTTAATTGCCAATAAAACAAAAACTAAGACCAAAAACACACCAATCACTACGCTAAGTGGCTCCAAAATCCCAAAAATTTGGTTGGGGACTATTCGCATATCAATAGACACATAGATTTTGGTAATGCTAAACAAAATAGGAATGATGAGGCTGGGAACTAAACCTATCAAACAAATGGCAAAAGTCAAAATATATTTGGGAACTAAAATATTCCAACCAACTTCGCTGGCTTGTTCGGTAATTTGGGGATTGCGTGAAGTACCCAAAAATACGGCAGCATACGTTTTGGCAAAGGCAAACAAAGAGATGCCACCTACCAAAGCCAACGTGATTAGCCCCATAAGCAAAATAGCTGCTTTATACATACCTGCATTGTCTAAGGCACGCAAAATGCCACTGTAAATGAGGAACTTAGACACAAAACCATTGAACGGGGGCAAGCCGCACACCGCCAAGCAAGCCACCAAAAACAGAATACCTGTTTGGGGCATTTTTTTGAGCAAACCTCCCAAATGCTCGATGTAACGAGTTTTGAGTTTTTTGTAAATTGCCCCTTCGCCAAAAAATAACAAAGCCTTAAACAAGGCATGGTTGAGTATGTGCATCAGGCTACCCAAAAAGCAAAGCATAGCAAATACCTTGTTGTTGAAACCAACGCCCAATACGCCCAAACCAATGCCCAAACCAATAATTCCTGCATTTTCTATGGTGCTGTACGCCAATTTCATTTTGAGGTTGTGGTGCAAAACGGCTTTGGTTATTCCATATAAGGCTGTAATGGCTGCGACAACAAAAATAATGCTGCCAATAGCCAAATAATCTTGCCTGACGAAACTCAATACACGCAAAATACCATAAAAACCCATTTTGATAGTTACGCCTGACATGAGGGCAGCCACGTGTGCGGGGGCTGCGGTGTCTGCGTGGGGCAACCACGTATGCAGAGGAAAAAAGCCACATTTGATACCAAAACCGACAAAAAACAAGAGAAACAAAGGCAAATTGGCGTGATTGCTAAAATAAAGTTGCAAGGCATCGAAAGTCATTTGCCCTGTTTTGGCGTAAACCAAGAAAAACGCAAAGAGCAACAGCAACATACCCACGTGCATATAAATCAAAAATTTGATACCTGCCCGCAAAACATTGGGCTGTTCGTAGTCAAAAATGGTGAGGACAAAAGCCGTAACCGACATCATTTCCCAAGCAAAGAAAAAACTCAACGCCTCGCGCAGCATAGGCACTAAGAGCATACTGACGTAAAACAAAAAGTAGCAAAAATAGTGGAGAGAAAACTCTACTACGCTGCGGTGGGCATAGGCTTTGAGGTAGCCACCAGAATAAATGCTGCCCATGACGGCAATAAAATTGACGACCAAGATAAAAAATGCCGACAATTTGTCTATTACCAACAATGGCGTGCCTGACCAAAAACTAAACGACAACTGTTTGGAAAAAACATAGTCGGCTTCGGCTCGCAAAACCTCCAACGCCCAAGATGAAGTGAGCAAGGCAAGGGCAAACACCAAACCGACTGTAAACCAATATTTTATATTTTTTGGGAGGGCAAAAACCAAAAAAGAAGTAAGGACTAATCCTTCTAACACTTGCACCTGATTCATGTTATTTGTTTGCTTAGTTGTGCTGTAAAAATACACGAACAAAACGAAAATAGTGCAACAAATAAAAGATTTAAGTTCTTTTTAATTAGTTAGGATAGTTGCATTTTTTGATAGACTAAGTTTCGACAACCAACCAACCTAAATAATTGCAAAAAAATAAAACGCAGTTTGTGTAGTTTTGTCAATGAAAATTATATTTTTGTGGCAAAGGTAATAAGGTAGCAAGTTCTCACGATTTTAACTTATATACAAACCGATATGGCAGTTTTAGTCAATAAACATTCCAGAGTAATTGTGCAGGGATTCACAGGCTCCGAAGGTTCTTTTCATGCAGGACAAATGATAGAATACGGCACAAAAGTCGTAGGTGGCGTTACACCGGGCAAAGGTGGTAGCCGTCATTTAGACAGACCTGTTTTTAATACAGTGGCAGATGCCGTAAAACACGAGGGAGCAGATGTTTCTATCATCTTCGTACCGCCAGCTTTTGCAGCCGATGCCATCATGGAAGCAGCCGATGCAGGGATTAAGGTCATTATCACCATTACAGAGGGCATTCCTATCAAAGATATGATGTATGCCAAAGAATATCTGAAAGCAAAAGGCTGCCGTTTGGTAGGTCCTAACTGCCCTGGCGTTATTACAGCCGAAGAATGTAAAGTAGGTATTATGCCCGGTTTTATTTTCAAAAAAGGTACGATTGGTTTAGTTTCAAAATCTGGTACTTTGACTTATGAGGCAGTCGACCAACTAACCAAAGCTGGTCTGGGGCAAACCACAGCCATTGGTATTGGTGGCGACCCTATCATTGGCACAACAACCAAAGAAGCCGTAGAGTTGCTGATGAATGACCCCGAAACCGAAGGAATTGTAATGATTGGCGAAATTGGTGGCGGAATGGAAGCCGAAGCAGCACGTTGGATAAAAGAAAACGGCAATAAAAAACCTGTTGTTGGTTTCATAGCAGGGCAAACTGCCCCTCCTGGTCGCCGAATGGGACACGCAGGTGCTATTGTAGGCGGTGCAGACGATACAGCAGCAGCCAAAATGAAAATTATGCAAGAAAACGGTATTCACGTGGTAGCCTCACCAGCTTTGATTGGCGAAACCATGTTGAGAGTTTTGAGAGGATAATTTGTGTTTCTTAATCAAAGTCAAAGAGGCTGTTTAAAGAGGTAAAAATACTTTTTGAACAGCCTCTGCATTTGTTGGTTGTCCAACAATTTTTGTGAAAACGTACATTATTCTCATTCCACAAAAATTGTCGGATAACTCGTTTTTTTACAATAGAGTTTATGAATAATTACCCAAAGATGTCATTTTTTTGAAAAATGACATCTTTGGCCAAGCCTCTCAACAAAAAATTATTCATAAACTCTAATTTATAATTTTTTTTTAATCTAAAAGTACAAAATATTTGTTTCCTTTGTTGTAAGTTTGTGGCACAAGAAAGTAGACCTAAGCCACAAGAGGCTACATCTACAGAGTACCTATTCTATACACTTTCAACTCTTTAAAGTTATGACAAAAAAAATTGCATTCGGTTTAATTGTGGCTGCATTTATCAGCTTTGCGGGTACACAGGTAATTGCATTAAGCACAGCTAATGACAACACCAATACAGAATTGTCTATCAATGATGATGGCAAAGGCAAAAAGAAAAAGAAAACTGCCACTACCACCGCCACAACAGAGGAAGCTAAATCTTGCGAAACAACAACGAAAAAATCTTGCTGTTCGGCTTCTAAAAAAACTTCTTGCAGCACCACTACGGCTGTTCAGTAGTTGACTGATTTTTGCAAGAAATATGCATAGAAGTAACATTTCTTTGAGAAATGTTATTTCTGAGTATTACCTAAAAAACTTTATTCGTCATACAACTTCAAGTCGTATGACGAATTTTTTTATGCTCAGTATTTTTCGTATCATTGGCAAAGTTTCTACTATTTTTATGCACTACGCTTTTCTTGAATTAATCTTGATGCACTTCCGTGAGTTTTACCGAACTCCTGAAGCCTTGTTTTGGACATTTATTTTCCCCATACTCTTAGCGGGGTTAATTGGATTGGGCTTTTCGTCAGACGAAGTACCACCCTTGCGAATAGGAGTTTTGGTAGCCGACAGCACTGCACCACCTGCCGAACAGTTGCAAAGATTGACTATCAGTTTGGAAACCATTACTCACCAAAAAACAGTGGTGCAAACCTACGCAGAAGGATTGGAAAAAATGCGAAAAGGTACTATCAACTTGCTGGTAGAGAGCAAATTACCTGTTTTTGGGCAAGCAGATAGTTTGTTGTTTCACTTCGATGCCAAAAACGAGGAGGCAAGGCTTACCTATCTCCAATTAACCAATGGTTTGCTGCGTCATACAGCCGTAGCTTTGCCCTTTCGTACAGTGCCTATCCTTACACAAGGCAGCCGTTATATTGATTTCCTGATACCGGGTTTATTGGCAATGGGGCTGATGAACTCCGCTTTATGGGGGATGGGTTGGGGGCTAATAGAATTTCGGATAAAAAAGCTAATGCGGCGTATGATTGCCACGCCGTTGCCGCGTTGGGTGTTTATTTTTTCCCATTTCGTAATGCGTTATTTGTTTGCAGCCCTCGAATTATTTATTCTGATGCTCTTTGCCTATTTAGCTTTCGATGTCAAAGTAAATGGAAGTTGGTTAGCTTTTGGCTTATTGGCTTCGGCAGGGTTGTGGGCTTTTTCGGGCATTGCCGTTTTGATTTCCTCACGCACCAGCAGCACCACAGTAGGCAATGGCTTGATAAATGCTGTTTCGTTGCCCATGACCTTAGCCTCTGGTGTATTTTTCAGCTACAAAGGTTTTCCAGACTGGTTGGTAGTTGTCATAGAAAAATTGCCTTTAACTTTACTCATCGATGGGCTGCGAGAAGTCTATCACGAGTCGGCAGATTTGACTGTGGTAGGTTACAAAATAACCTTACTCTTTGTTATCGGAACTGTTTTTGCGTGGGCGGGGCTGCGAGTGTATAAATGGTATTAATTTGTCGTTTCTTCTTTTGGGTGTTCCTCTGTTTTGGGGACTACTCTCAAAAATGTGTAACCGATAATACCTGCCAACATTGAAGCCAACAAAATGGCAGATTTTGCTCCTGATTGAATAATAATTTGTTCAGGAAAAGCTAACAAGGTGGTAAAAATAGACATCGTAAAGCCAATTCCTGCCAATAAACCTGCCCCAAAGATATGCGACCATTGCACCTGATAAGGCAAAACGGCTATATTGAGTTTGACAGCCAAATAAGCAGTCAGGAAAATTCCCAAAGGTTTGCCCACCACCAAACCGACTATAATTCCCCAACTCATGGTAGAGTTTAACTCCTGCAAGACATTGCCCGAAAGCAAAAAACCTGTATTGCAGAGGGCAAAAAGAGGCATGACGAAATAAGCAACAAAACTATGTAATTGGTGTTCGAGCATCTGCGAGGGCGAAGAAGTTTGTTCGGTAATATCTTCCAATTCTTCTGTAATGTCGCGAGGTTTCACATCGGGGGCTTGCAAATTATCTTTGATAAGACTTAGCTTTTCTTGCAGTAATTCCAATAATTGTTGTTTGGTAAACTCTGTTTTGAATGGAATAAAAATAGCCAATAGCACACCTGAAATGGTGGCATGAATCCCCGATTCGAGGGTAAAATACCAAAGAAAGATACCACAAAACCAATAAACAGCCAACGATTTGATACCTGCTGCATTTAAACCAAACAGAATGACTACCACCGCAGCCATTGCCAACAAATAATCTGTATGCAGGTCGGCTGTATAAAAAAATGCAATAACCAAAACAGCCCCCAAATCGTCTGCAATGGCTAAGGCAGTCAGAAAAATCTTTAAAGTCAACGGAATACGTTTGCCAAGCAAGGAAAGAATAGCCAAGCAAAAGGCAATATCCGTAGCCATAGGAATACCCCAACCACGCAAAAAGTTGGTGTTGTAATTAAACAAAGTGTAAAACAAGGCGGGGAATATCATCCCACCCAAAGCACAAAGCAAAGGCAACATAGCTTGTTTGAGTGTGGCAAGCTGCCCTTCTAAAACTTCTCTTTTGATTTCTAAGCCGACCAACAAGAAAAAAACAGCCATTAAGCCGTCATCTATGAGGTGAGCCAAACTTTTTTCGAGGTGGAAACTACCAAAAGTCAAATTGGTGTGTGTATCCCAAAATTGTATGTATTCACTGCTCAAAGGCGAATTGGCAATGCCCAAAGACAGCACACTACACACAAGTAAAATTAAGCTGCTTGCCTGTTCGAGTTTGATAAACTCCTCGATAGGTTTGGCTATGGGTTTTACAATGGGGTTAAAAAAGTTTTTGACTGTATTCGTTGCCATTTGATTTGCCGTTTGGGTGTAAAGATATAAAAAAATCAAAAAGCAAGCCGAAAATAAGAGAGAGAAATAAGTTTTTTTATTCCTATCTAATTTCTCGAACTTTCATAGCCAAAATATAGTTTTACTTTTGCAATTTTGTTTGTTGCAATTTTTTAAAGAACAAAACATGAAACTTCGTTATGGTATTTGGGCTGCTTTGGTTGCCTTGCTCTTGATAGGTATTGCCTATAAATTTAACTTTTGGGGGGCTAAAGTTGCCAATTCCACCACCACACCTACCAAGGTTGAGGCTGCACCACCAAAAATACCAATAGCTGTAAAAGTTTATGTGGTCAAAAATGAAAACTTAGAAAATAAAATTCAAGTCATTGGTAGTTTAGTTGCCAACGAAGAAACAATGATAACCCCCGAAGTGGCGGGCAAAATTACCCAAATCTATTTTCAAGAAGGGGCAAAAGTGAGTAAAGGGCAAAAATTGGTACAGCTAAATGACCAAGAATTGCAAGCTCAACTCAAAAGATTGATAACTCAAAAAGACTTGTTAGAACAAAGACGAAAAAGAGATGAGCAACTTCGCAAGCAAGAAGGTATCAGTGAGCAAGATTGGGAGGCTTTGCTGGCAGATATTCGTGGTAAAGAAGCTGAAATAGAGGTAGTTAAGGCTCAAATAGTCAAGTTGCAAGTAGCAGCTCCCTTTGCAGGACAGTTGGGACTGCGACAGGTAAGCGAAGGCAGTTTTGTAAGCACCAACACACCTATTACGACTTTGACAGACCAAAGTACGCTGAAAATAGACTTTTTTGTGCCAGAAAGGTATGCCCCTTTTGTAAAACAAGGCACAGCCATACAGTTTAAGGTGGTGGATAATGCCACGCCTTATTCAGCAGTGGTGCAGGCAGTTGAACCCAAGATAGACCCCACCACAAGAACTATGAAAGTAAGAGCAGTGTGTGGAAATCCCCGAAATGAATTATTGGCTGGTTCTTACGCCAATATTACAATTTTGCTCGAAACTATCAAAAACACACAATTATTGCCTACCGAAGCACTTATTCCTGAAATGGAAGCAAAAAAAGTTTATCAGGTTAAAGAAGGCAGGGCAGTAGCCGTAAAAGTAGAAACGGGCATACGCACAGTCGACAAAGTGCAGATTTTATCAGGCTTACAAATAGGTGATAGTGTGATTTATTCAGGTATTTTGCAAATCAAACCTAATGGGATGGTAAAAATTTTGGAAGTGCAATAAAACTTGCTAAAAAATCTTAAAAAAGTATGTTTTCATTGCAAATCACGCATAGAAGGTTTAATTTTGCAGCTATGAAAAAAATTAGTTTGTTTTTGCTCATTTTGGTAGCCTTGTCGTCTTGCAAATTCCAAAGAATTTTGAAAAATGACGATTGGCGTTTTCGTTACAAAGCAGCCTTAGCCTATTACGAAAAAGGAGATTACAACCACGCAGGCATCTTGTTGGAGGAGTTAATTCCCATTATCAAAGGCTCACCCGAAGGCGAAAAAGCACAATTTTATTTTGCTTATTGCAACTACCAACAAGGGCAATACCTGATGAGTTCGCATTATTTCAAAACTTTTTTCGATACCTACAACCGCAGTCAATTTGCAGAGGAGGCTTTTTATATGCACGCCTATTCGCAATATGCCGACTCGCCGCCTATTTACCTCGACCAAGCCAGCACTTCCACCGCCATCGATGCTTTTCAGGAATTTCTCAACCGTTTTCCACAAAGCAAATATGCTGTGCAATCAAATAATTTGATAAAAGAGTTGCGTGTAAAATTAGAAACAAAGGCTTTTAACACCGCCAAACTCTACCACAAATTGCAACGCTATCAGGCGGCTATCATTGCTTTGGAAAATTTCCAAAAAGATTTTCCCGATTCTTATATGCAAGAGGAAGCTGCTTTTTTGAGAGTAGCCTCCCAATTTGAAATGGCAGAAAAAAGCTATGAACACAAAAAGAAAGAAAGATACGAAAAATCTGTGGCTTTTTACCAAAATTTCATAGACCGTTATCCAGAAAGCAGGTTTTTGAAAGAGGCAGAAACAATGTTTGCAAAATCGCAAGACGAGTTTAAGAAAAGAGAGGCTGTCGAAAAACAAAAAGCAGAGGAAAAAGAAAAAACTGCAAAAATTGTGAATACTCAACAAAATTAATTGTAACTTTGTAACCTTACTAAAAAATAATCTTTATGGCTGTACCAACTCCTTCCATCATCACGAGAGATGTAACTGATTTGTCTAAACAAACAGGCAATGTATATGAGGCAGTAGTCGTCATGGCAATCAGAGCAAGACAACTTTCTTCTAAACTCAAAGAGGAATTGACGAATAAATTGTCTGATTTTGCCTCTACTGTGGACAACTTAGAAGAAATTTTTGAGAACAGAGAGCAAATCGAAATCTCAAAATTCTACGAAAGATTGCCCAAACCAACCAGCATAGCCTTAGAGGAATTTAGCGACAAAAAATTGTCTTTCCAACGCAGCCGCAGCCTACAAGCATTAGACGGAGAGGGTGATGACGGCGTGTTGCTCGACTAATCCCGAATTGTTAGACCTATTAAGCTAAAAAATAATAACTTGCTGGGGGTTGCTACAAACCCAGCGGGGTTTTTGTTTGTAGCACAGTGACAACTGCCGACCAAAAGCACCTTAGCTTAACAGCTACGGACTTTAGTCCAATGCTGTTAAGCTAAGAGTTTTTTACAACCTCGAAGAGGTTGAACAGCAATAGCCCTACGTGCAACGTAGGGAAAAGATAAGAGAGTACGCCACAACCTCGAAGAGGTTGAACAGCAATAGCCCTACGTGCAACGTAGGGAAAAGATAAGAGAGTACGCCACAACCTCGAAGAGGTTGAACAGCCTTGTTTACCCTGTGCCATTGTTCAACCTCTTCGAGGTTGGATGCAAGTTTGCAAATATTCCCCTACGTTTCACGTAGGGCTATTGTTGTTCAACCCTTTCAGGGTTGTAGGTTGTTTCTTAGTTTAATAGCATTGGACTTTAGTCTGTAGTAAAACGAGTAAAATTAGTGTAATTTAATAGAGGTTATTACGATAATTTTTGTATAAAAAATTAACTTGTTGATTGTCAGTTAATTGACCTTGCAGTTGGAGGCAACCCCCGCCAAAGGGTACGGTACAAATCGTAATACCCTCTGATGTGTTATAAATTATTATAGCCCTGTAAGGGCGAAATATTTATAGCAAAAAACATACAAATGCTCTCGAAGTGCCGTAGGCACGAAATTTCGTACCTATGGCACTTCGAGAGGTAGTAATGTGCTTTTCTATAAATATTTCGTGCCTAACGGCACTAAAAAATAATTTATCTATCCTAATCATATTGGATTAAAAATCCGCAGCCACAGGATAAATGGCTTGCACCGCCTTTATTTCAGGCACAGCTTTTAATACGGCTTGCTCTATTCCTGCCTTCAAAGTCATTTTAGACATAGGGCAGTCGCCACAAGCCCCCAGCATTTCTATCTGCAAAATGCCGTTGGTTGCTATATTTACCACTCTCACATCACCACCATCTTCTTTCAAATAAGGTCTTATGCTGTTGAGGGCTGTTTCTATTTTATCCAACAAAGTTAGGTTAGGTGTTGTATTTTCCATTTTCGGTATAGTTTTTTGTACAAATCTATTAGGCTTGGTATTTTATCAATACTAATCACAATTAGTGTACTCATACTCTTCTATATGCTCACCTACTGGGTTCGTGATAGGCTGTACAGATTTAATAGGCATATTTTTTAGGTTATAAGTAAAAACCAAAGGTGGCGGTTCTATTACAGACACTACACCATTAGGGAATGTAAAAACAGATTTATAACTTGTATATCTGCTTGGTTGCGAATAATAAAAAAAATCAGGAAAACCATCAGCAATACTAAGAAACGTACTTTTTTTTGAATACCCACTGAAAGTAGTAACCACTACTGCAGCAAGGTCATTATCTAAGGTCTTTAACACATTACCTTCAGAATCATAAGTAAACTCACGTATGCCATCAGGCGAAGTTATTTTGCTGACTCTTCCGCCACTGTACTCAAAGATTTGCTCATAAACAGTACCTTGTCTTACACTGCGTACCCTATCTAATTGTCCATTAGGTTTGTAAGTAAACGTGGTTTCTCCTCGTCTGATTACCCTGCCATTTTGGTCGTAAGTGAAAGCCATACCATAAAAATTAGAAACCTTGCCATTGGCATTGTATTCAATGATTGAAGAACTACCATTAGTAGTTATTTTTACCAACCTACAAAGTTGATTTTGTGTAGGCTGCGGATTATTATTGCTGCCACCGCAAGATGCAATAATAACAGAAAAAAACAAACAATAAATTATTTTTTGTACTTTAAAAAGATATTTCATTACTTGGTTTAGTTTTAGTGGATAGTAAGAAAATAAAAAAAATCAATGATTGGGGGCTGTATGCACTGTAAACTCCACTTTTTTGGTTTTTTCCACCATTGCGTTTCGCATAGCCACTGCCCTTGCCAACCCTTGTGCCAACTGTTTGAAAGCTTTAGCCGTAATATCCTCTTTCAATACGGCGGGTTTTCCGCTATCTCCTGCCTCTCTGATGGACTGCACCAAAGGAATTTCGCCCAAAAACTCTACTTCGTTGCGTGTTGCCAATACCTTGCCTCCGTCTTTGCCAAAAATGTAATATTTGTTTTCGGGCAATTCTTCGGGTGTAAAGTAAGCCATATTTTCTACAACGCCCAAAACAGGCACATTAATTTGTTTTTGTTTGAACATAGCCAATCCTTTTTGGGCATCTGCCAACGCCACTTTTTGCGGCGTGGTAACAATAACTGCCCCCGTAACCGCCACTGCCTGCACCAAAGTCAAGTGAATATCACTCGTACCTGGGGGCAAGTCTATGAGCAAATAATCCAATTCGCCCCACTCGGCATCAGTCATAAATTGACGCAAGGCAGAACTTGCCATCGGACCTCGCCACACCACTGCGTCATCAGGTGGCGTAAGAAAACCTATCGAAAGCAATTTGACACCATATTGTTCGATGGGCAATATCAAATTGCGACCATTTACCTGAATCAGCCCTGGTTGAGCAGATTCGCAATTAAACATAGTAGGAATGGAAGGACCAAAAATATCGGCATCTATAATACCTACTTTTGCCCCTTCTTGGGCTAAGGCTACCGCCAAATTTGCCGTAACCGTAGATTTGCCCACGCCACCCTTGCCCGAAGCTATGGCAATGATGTTTTTTACGTGAGGGAGCATAGGCGATGCACTCCGCAAACTGCTTACATTGGCAGTCATGTTGATTCGCAAAACCAAGTCGGGACTTACCAATTTGTGAATAGCCTCCTCGCAATCTTGCCTGATTTTTTCTTTCAACGGACAGGCAGGCGTAGTCAAGACAACGGTAAAACTAACTTCTTTGCCCTGTACTACTATGTCTTTTACCATATTCAGACTTACAAGGTCTTTTTTCAAATCAGGGTCATTGACCGTCTGCAAGGCTTTTTGTATGGTTTCAGTAGTGATGTTCATAAAAATATATAATGAAATATTTGATTTATAACCTATTTTACAAGGTTTTAGTTTATACCAAATCAGTTTTAAGTGGCAAAACGAAATCTTTGACGCAAAATTAGTGATATTTTTGGTTTATTTTTTTAATCTGCTAAATTATGAGATAAGCAATTAAGTACTTGGCATGCCATAACCATAAATTTCTGAAAAATCATCACAGTCAGCCAAAATAGCTACCAAAACTAAGTCTAAAATATCACTCAATAAATGAGAACGACGACCACGAACACGAAAATCTTGGATTGTAGGAAAATAAGGACTAATAACCATAAAGTTAAAATAAATCCAAAGATAATGTTAATTTTGATGCGAAAAGCCTAGAAGAAGTAAATTAAAAAAAATTAAAAATAAAATAAAGCTTGGCATAGAATTTTAAGACTAAGATTGTATAGATTTGCAAAAAAATGTTAAACGAATTTCAGCAATCTACGTAAGCAATCAAATAACTAACCTATTTTTTTATGTTGTACTTATCACTTTCATTCCTCATGGCTCTGGGAATTGTGCTTGCCCTCACTCCGCACATTATCCACATTGCCCGT
This sequence comes from Cytophagales bacterium, assembly GCA_013299115.1. Taxonomy (GTDB): domain Bacteria; phylum Bacteroidota; class Bacteroidia; order Cytophagales; family Thermoflexibacteraceae; genus JAAFKA01. Next base: position 174,006 of record JAAFKA010000001.1, on the reverse strand, counting down.
ATCAAGCACCTTTTCGATGAGCCTGATGAAAGAAAACTACACAAGCAAAAAATCCCTCGTTTGGGTGGGCTGGTCGTGGTCGTTGGTTTTTTATTCACTGCCCTGTTTTTTATGGACACGACTGTGATGAAAGAATGGAACTATTTACTTTGTGCCATTTTAGTCATTTTTGCCATTGGTTTTAAAGACGATATTGTAGGCACTTCGCCCAAAAAGAAACTATTTGCTCAGGTTTTTGCCTCTTTGTTAGTCATACATTTTGCACATATTCACCTTACCAGCTTGCATGGGCTGTTTGGTATTCACGAAATTCCTACTTGGGTTGGCTATATTTCCACTGTTTTTGCTGTTATTGTCATTACCAATGCCTTTAACCTCATCGACGGCATCAATGGTTTGTTGGGTATGATAGGCTGCACCACCTCAGTAGCCTTTGGGTTTCTGTTTTACCTGATGGATTACCAGCAATTTGCCTTGATATGCTTTACCATTACAGGGGCTTTGGTTGGGTTTTTGTATTACAATATCACGCCAGCTAAGGTTTTTATGGGAGATACAGGGGCTTTGCTTTTGGGTTTTATCATGTCTATTTTGGCAATCAAATTCATAGAGTTACACCCTCATGTGGCACACCACTTTATAGAAATCAAAGCAGCACCTGCCACAGCCGTAGCCATTCTTTGTGTTCCTCTTTTTGACACCTTGCGGGTATTTACGCTGCGAGCCTTGAAAGGCAAATCTCCTTTCCACCCCGATAGAACTCACATACACCATCTGCTCATAGACTCTGGTTTTTCGCACCTTAAAGCTACGCTTACCTTAGTCGTTTGCAACGTATTGATAATTACCATTGCCTTAGTTGCCCAAGATTTAGGCAATACCTATTTGGTTATCTTTTTATTGTCAATTTTGTTGGTTGCTACTTTTTTCTTAACCAAATACAAAGAATTTCACAAACAAAAAAAGCAAATTATCCCACACGCAAGTAGTTTGATGGCAGACAAAAAGGCGGTGGCGTAAATTAGGTGCAAACATTACAACTTATTTACTATTAATAAGAGAGTTTTTTTGGTTGTCTGATAATTTTGTGGAACGGAAACAAGGTAGGCTTATGTTTTATTAAATGCTCTGCCAAAAAGAGTCTTTTAAATTCCATAATTATTGCTCCAATGCTGGTGGTGCTGTCAGTTCCTTCGGCTGCACCCACTCCTTCCCCACAAAAAACTGTGCTACAAAATTACGTATGCCTGTCATCTCTTTGTCTTTGAGCAAGACAGCATGACTTTCAGGATTTTCAAATACTTCTTGCATGGAATTTACACCGCCCGCAGGTATTTTTATTTTCTCTAATTGTAGTAACAAAGTTGTTTTCTCAAAACTCAAAAAAGCCTTTGCTAAACTGCCGTTGAGTTCTTGGCGGTGGCGTACCCTTTGCTGGTTGGTGCTAAATTTTTCGTCTGTGGCTAAGTGAGGAAGTTGCAATAATTGACATAACTCCTTGAATTGCTTGTCGTTTCCAACGGCAATGAGAATAGCCGATTGGTCTTTGGTCATAAAAATGTTGCCATACGGCACTATGTTGGGGTGTTCTGACCCTATGCGTTGCGGAATTTTGCCCGCCACCAACCAGTTTGTTGCCTGATTTGCCAGCGAAGCCAACGCCGCCTCAAACAAAGAAACTGCCACATAACTCCCTTCGCCTGTTTGCAACCGATGCACCCACGAAACCAACAGTCCTTCTTTAAGATGGTGTGCAGCCAATAAATCTATCAAAGCAACAGGCATTTTTACAGGGTTGCCACTTGCCTCACCATTCATATAAATAAACCCTGCTTCTGCCTGAATAACAGCATCATAGCCCACTTTTTGATTCTGCAAACCATAGCCTGTGATATGTCCATAAATCAATTTAGGATTAATTCGTTGCAAATCTTGGTAACTTACCTTTAATTTTTCGGCATCACCAGCTTTATAATTAACTAAGATGATGTCTGCAGTTTTTACTAATTCGTAGAGTTGTGCTAATTCATCTGCCTGGGTTATGTCTAAACAAAGACTTTTTTTGCCCCAATTAACTGAAGAGAAATAGGCTGAAATAGTCGTTTCTGGGTTTTCGGAGGCAAGTTTCCAACTGCGTGTAACATCACCACCTGTGTTGGGGTTTTCTATTTTCAGGACTTCTGCCCCTAATTCTGCCAAAAATTGCCCTACGGCAGGGGCAGCCAACACAGTGGCTAATTCGATGACTTTGCAGTTGCGGAGGATTTGCATAATAACTAAGAGATGTTATAAATTGTAGTGTTATTTAACATCAATTTTTCTATCTGCATTTCGAGCAATTCGTTGTATAGAGGATTAGTAATTTCGCCATCTACAAAGTGAGATTTGATAGAAGCCAAACGAACTTTTACCGAAATTACATCTACATTAAGAAAATGCAAAATATCTGTAAGGTGACTCAACGCCCACGCACCGCCCAGCACACCCGCCGACAAACCGACTAAGGCTACTTCCTTGCCTTTAAGCCCATCGGGATATTGCAAGCCGTCTATAAAACTTTTCAACACACCAGGATAAGAGCCATTGTATTCTGGCACAATAAAAACCAACTGCTGCGAGTCGGTTATCTGTTTCCTAAATTGGTTAAAAACTTCGTGTTTGCCACTGTTTTCATACAGGGCAGAAAATACAAAATCTGTTGGCAACTGTGCCAAATCCATAATCGTAGAAGATACGTTTTTAGCAGCCAATCGTTGTTGGTAGAACTTTGCTATTTTCAACGTAGTGGAGTTTTTGCGGTTGGTGCCAGCAATAATAGTGAGCATAATTTTAAAATTAAATATGTCTTTCTGCGTGATAAGATGACCTGACTAAGGGTCCCGACTCAACATAGTTGAAACCTCTTTTCAAGCCTTCTTCTTTGTATTTTGCAAAGGTATCGGGGTGTATAAATTCGGCTACTTCCAAGTGCATTTTGGTAGGTTGCAAATATTGCCCCAGCGTAAGCACGTCAAGCCCATGAGCAACCAAGTCGTCCATTGCCTCATATAATTCATCTGCTGTTTCGCCTAAACCGAGCATAATGCCTGTTTTAGTGCGTTTGCCGTATTCTTTTATCCGTTTGATTTGTTCGAGGCTACGTTCATATTTTGCCTGTGGTCTTACCATACGATACAGTCTTTTCACTGTTTCCATGTTGTGCGAAACCACTTCTTGCCCGCCGTCAATCATTCTATACAAAGCCTCCCAATTTCCTTTTACGTCTGGTATCAAGGTTTCTATGGTTGTTTGCGGACTTGCTTTTTTCACTTCTACTATGGTTTGATACCAAATTTCTGCCCCTCTGTCTTTCAATTCATCACGATTAACCGAAGTAATAACGGCGTGCTTTACGCCCATCAGTGCTATGGCTTTTGCCACGCGTTGCGGTTCGTCTGTGTCATATTCATTGGGTCTGCCTGTGGCTACGGCACAAAAAGTGCAACTTCGGGTGCATACATTGCCCAAAATCATAAAAGTAGCTGTGCCAGCCCCCCAACATTCGCCCATGTTTGGGCAGTTGCCACTTTCGCAAATGGTGTGTAGCTTGTGCGTATCCACAATTTCTCGCACTTTGGCATATTCTTTTCCTACGGGCAACTTCACACGCAACCAGTCGGGTTTGCGAGGTCGGGTGGTGGTTTCGGTTGCTCCTAAAACGGGTAGTTCTATCATAAAACAGTATATTCTACTTTATACCAAATATACAACAACAAAGATAGTGTACTAACATAAAGTTTCCAAATTTGCAATTTTTTTATATTGTAGTGTGGGCTTCAGCCCACACATAATTTAATTAAGACCTTTTAAATGTCAGTTTTTGTGTAGATTTGTGAAAATTGTTTAATAATTCGTTTTAACTAAGTTAGAGTGTGTGGACGAAAGTCCACATTGCACTGTGCAACTTATATTATTTACTCAATATGAAAAACTTTTTGCTCACTTTGCTCCAATATTTTAAAAGTATAGACTCCTTATTTTGGGGATTACTCACCTTGTTCAATCTTATTTTTGTAGGCTATCTTTTGCACGTTGGTTTTTACAACAGACCAGCAAGTGATGACTTTCATACTCTCTATGTTGCACATAGTCAAGGAGTTATAAAAGGTACGATTGGTATTTACCATAAATGGATGGGTCGTGTGGCACCATTTGCTCTTTCCCTGTTTATATTTTCTCTCCACGACAAAGGTGTTGCTTTGGGCTGGTTTTCTGCTATATTAGTTGTTGGCTATTTGGTAGTCTTTTACAGTTTAGCATCAAAGTTATTTGCCTCCTATTTGGCTGTCATTCAATCTGTATCTTTTCGCTGGTTGATTACATTCAATATGGCTACTTTTTTGTTCGTTTTTCTACTCCTGAATGTATATAGTTTTTCCTCTTTTTTCTGGGTTGCGGCTTCTGTAAACTATTTTTGGGGCTTGTTGGCGGCTTTGGTGGTATGTAGGTTGTTGCTAAATAGCAAATTTCAGTTCGTAGAAAGTTGCTTTTTGCTGCCCATTTGTGCTTTTTATGCTGCTTGTTCGTCTGAAAATTTTGCTGCTGTTTGGTTGCTAATTTTGACTTTGTTATTGGTTTTGGTAATGATTACCAAACGAAATAACACAAAAGATAAAATTATTATCTTGTCATTTTTCAAAAAATTGTCAAGAAAACACCCATTTCACTTGTTTATAGCTGCAAAAACATACTATAAACTCCTTGCAGCCATAGCAACCAAAATAAACACTTACAATTTAATCATTACTTGGATAATTTCAATACTTTCTTTTACCATGATGATAACAGCCCCAGGCAATGCCATACGCAGGTCGCACTTTGCAGTTATGGATTTATCGGCTTTATTGTGGCAAATTCGCAAAAATGTACCTTATTTCTTTGGACAAGTTTTTACCTCTAATTTTGCAACCTTGATTCCTATTGTATTCATTTTGCTTTATATTGGGGTCTATTTTAGAGAAAAAAACAACAAAAATTACTTAAAACTTACAAAATACCAAAAGCCATTTTTTACAACTTCTCAACTTAGTTATTTTTTATTTTTGTTTGTCCCTCTGTTTTTTTTGTTGTTAAGCATTAGTGCTTTGCCCGCCATTTATGCCACAAGTGGCGTAGGTCCTTTGCGAAGTTTGACCTTTGTTGCGTTTTTTGTGGTCTTGTTTGTCTATTTTATTGCCTTTTTTATCGGTTATCAAGGCTTTTTTCCAAAATCTCTTGCCTTTGTTTTGTTTTTTTATACCCTCTTAGGTTTATTATATCTGGCAAAGTACAAATGGGTAAATGAATTGGCAGGCGTAAAACAATACGCAAAAGAATATGATGCAAGGATAGCCTATCTACAAAAGTTGCAACAACAAGGCAACAAAAAACCTATAAAACTTACACCATTGACTTTGCCACCAGGTACTTTGCTTTTCGAAGAGTTAGCTACTGATAGCTTAAAAAATAGAATTTTTACCAAAGCCTATCACCTCGATTTTGATGTGTACGTAGCCTGGTAAATCAAAGTAAAACTATTGACAAATTACCTCTGCTTGCATTTCATAATGTAGAGGGACTTTGAAAAGTACTTTCTGCAAACCTTTTATCGTATAGCCAAGCAATTTTTGTTGGTCGATGGTCATTTGCAACCTTTTTTCGGTCTGATAAAGTAAATTATTGTCCACTATCCAAACTTCTATAGTAGTTGGCTGGTTGACTGTTCCCATTATTTTGATACTTCGCACTTTGGGTTTGGGGTCTAAGGTGGTGTATTCTACAAAATGCGGCGTTTCATTGCATTGATAGACTCCACGCAAAGAAGGTTTATTGATATCCGACTCTGCAAACAAAGCCAATTCTTTTTGCCAATCTACTGCTTGAGCCTCAAAATTCTGAGTTTGTTCATTTGTCACCAATTTTTTCTTTACCTTACAAGAAGTCTGTTGGAGAGTAGCCAGCTGATTTTTTACCAGAGCTGGCAAATCAAAATACAAGTGAGTTGCCTGCTGTGGTTTCATCTGTAAATCTGAGCAATTTGTAAGCAAAAAAATTGCAAAAAAATGAGCAACTATAAGAATTTTCTTTTTCATTTGTATAAATATTTAAGAAACTACACACGCCAATGTGGCGTTTTATACTTTTCACAAAGATACGAAAAAATACGCAAAAACCTTATAAGTTTTTTTGGTTGTCCAACAATTTTTGTGGAATGGAAACAATGTAGGTATTTGATTTATCGTAGGTATTTGATTTATTGTAGGTATTTGATTTATCAAATGCTTTGCCTGCCCAAAATCAACCTTTTCACTTCCTTTTTCGCCTTCCTTACCTCGTCTTTTGCCTCATTTTCTAATCTTTTTGCCTCTGCACGAACTCCCTTTCGGTAAGAATAGTCGAAACTATTCTTTCTGCTTTTGCTTTTTCGTTTCTTAGTGCAAAAAACTCAGAAATTTCTAAGGTTTGCACCAACCAACTGCTGGGTTTGAGGAACTCCACTTGCCCAAACAGTCGTTGCCTTTTGGCTGCTAACCCAAATTTTTTTGTAACTTGTTCTAATTTCTGAAAGTTGCTGTAGCCCATAATTAAGTTGTTTAATGTTTGTAAAGATACGCTATTGTTGCGAATTTACATAGCTTTGTTTTGTGCCGTTTTGTTCTTATTTCAAAAACTCTATTAATTCGGTTGCTGTTTGTGGTAAATAGAGTTTATGAATAATTACCCAAAGATGTCATTTTTTTGAAAAATGACATCTTTTGCCAAGCCTCTTAACAAAAAATTATTCATAAACTCTAATCATATAAGATTTTTTCTCAAACCTTGCAAGACTTCTAAGACCTTGCAAGGTTTCTTTGCTACTGTTTCACCGTTTTCTTCACCACCGCCTTGTCTTCGGCACGCAACGTGATGACATACACCCCCGAAGCCAACTTGTCTAACGCCAACTGGTGTTCATATTTGCCCGACACTGCGGTTTCTGTATGCGTATAGACTGTTTTGCCTAAGACATCAGTAACTTCTATGCTTACCAAACCTGATTTTTTCAACACTGTTTTTACATTTACGCTGCCCTCGTGAGGATTAGGATAAATCTCTGTTGCAGTTTCCAAATCAAAGTCATTGCTGGCTGTGATGACAGGCAAGCCAAAAGTCAAGGCTTTTGACAAAGTTGTGCAGCCGTTGTTGCTCACTTGCAGTTGGTAGTTTCCGTTTGCTGTTGGCGTGAAAGTTGCCGAAGTAGCACCCACAACAGGCGTGGTTGTGCCGTTGGCGTTGAGCAGCACCCATTGCAAAGTCAAACCTGCCATTGGTACAGTAACTTGCAAATCTCCATTGGTCGCATATCCAATAGTAGGACTATCGGGAAGTTTATCAACGCCAAAAGCTGCACTATTGTTACTTACTATACCATATAAGGTACTGCGAATTTGGATTCGATAACCCACGCCACTTGGTAAATCTGCGGAAATTGTACCTACTATACTACCTGCCCCTGTGCCAACTACACTACCCAAAGCAAGAGCATTGTTAAAATTCCCATTGGCGTCAGAAAGATAAGCTATAAATATATTGCCCGCAGGGAAATTACCATCAGTGTTATAATTAATAGTAATAGAACTACTGCTACAAACACGAGTTGTCAATAAATTACTTACTGTGATGTTGGGTATGGCTATCAATTTGACACGACTCACTGGTGCTGCATTGAAGTTTTCGTTTCCTTCTTGAGTCAGTTCCAAGACCAATTCACCACCAGAGGTTGGTATTACCCTACTACCATTGACGGTGGCAGTTCCTGAAATCACACTCACCAAGACAGGCAAACCAGAACTTGCTAAAGCTTGTAAGTTGATAGGTACTCCTATTTTGGTATTTAGGGGTTGTATAAAACTAATGGTTTGGTTTGCTTTTTCCACCACAAAACTGCGTGTAACCGAAGTGGCTTCATTCCAAAGGTCATTGCCAGCTTGGGCAAAAGTCAAGGTAATTGTGCCTGCTCCGTTGATAGTCAAGGTATTATCTGCACTATTTGGATTAGGAGTTAGGGTTGCGTTGCCTGTTACAACAGTAGTAATTGGTAGTTTAGAGGTTGCAGTTGCTGAAACTGTGGCAGTAGTTAGTTGTCCAAAAACTCCATCAGTCGGCAAATTAACATTGTCAATTTTTTGGTCTGCCTTTACTACATTGAATCTACGAGTCAAGGTAGTTGAGGCAGCATAGTTGCCTGATGCAGGAACAAAAGCAGTGATGGTAACACGACCAACCGCAGGATTTAATACCACTAAACTCGAACCTGTGGCAATAGTCGCAATGTTTTGACCTGCAGTTACCGTATAAATAGGTTGTGTTCCCGAAGTTGTAGTTGCATTCAAGAAGAAATTGCCACTGTTCCAAGCCCTGTCGGGTATGCTATCAAAACCTGTAATGCGTTGTGGTACAGGCAAGATTCTGAAAGTCCTTTGCACAGGCGTAGCTGCTGCAAAGCTGGCGTTGCCAGTTTGTCTTGCTTCGATGGTAACTTCGCCCACATTGGCAGTTGTAACCGAATTGCCACCTAAAAATACATTGTTTGCACCTGCAAGCACCACAAACGAAACAGGCAAACCCGAACTTGCTGTAGCCACCAAAGTAAAGGCGGGGCTACCGAAAACTACATCAACTGGAGCAGCAAAGGTAATGGTTTGGGCTGTCAAAGTTGGCGGTGGCGGAGGCACAGGGGCAGGATTAGCCACCAACGCATAGGCTTTTGTTCCCACGCAATTATTCACGTCTTTTGCCTCAACTGTAAAATTAAAAGTATTGGCAACAGTTGGCATGCCTGAAATTAAACCTGTGCTTGCGTTTAAAGTTAAACCAGTTGGCAAAGTACCCAAACTAATTGCGTAAGTAATTGCACCAATTCCTCCTACTTGGGTAAGAGTTTGGGCGTAAGCAGTACCCAAAGTTCCATTTGGCAAAGAGTTTGGAGAAATGGCAATCGCAGGGCAAACTGTTTGAATGGTGTATGCCTTTGTGCCTGTGCAATTATTCACATCTTTTGCTTCTACTGTAAAACTAAACGTATTGGCAACTGTCGGCGTGCCTGAAATTAAGCCTGTGCTTGTATTGAGAGTTAAGCCATTTGGAAACGAACCAGTGCTAATTGAGTACGTGATTGCACCAATTCCTCCTACTTGGGTAAGGGTTTGGGCGTAAGCAGTTCCCAACGTGCCGTTAGGCAAAGAGTTTGGAGAAATGGCAATCGCAGGGCAAACAGTTTGAATGGTGTATGCCTTTGTGCCTGTGCAATTATTCACGTCTTTTGCCTCGACTGTAAAATTAAAAGTATTGGCAACAGTCGGTGTGCCTGAAATTTCGCCTGTGCTTGCATTCAAAGTTAAACCTGTTGGCAAAGTTCCCAAACTAATTGCGTAAGTAATTGCACCTACGCCACCTGTTTGTGTAAGAGTTTGGGAATAAGCAGTACCCAACGTGCCATTTGGCAAAGAGTTTGGAGAAATGGCAATCGCAGGGCAAACAGTTTGAATAGTATAGGTTTTTGTTCCCACGCAATTATTCACGTCTTTTGCCTCAACTGTAAAACTAAAAGTATTGGCAACAGTCGGCGTACCTGAAATTTCGCCTGTGCTTGCGTTTAAAGTTAAACCAGTTGGCAAAGTACCTGCACTAATTGCGTAAGTAATTGCACCTACGCCACCTGTTTGTGTAAGAGTTTGCGAATAAGCAGTACCCAATGTACCGTTAGACAAAGAGTTTGGAGAAATGGCAATGGTTGGGCAAACAGTTTGAATGGTATAGGCTTTTGTGCCTGTGCAATTATTCACATCTTTTGCCTCAACTGTAAAATTAAAGGTATTGGCAACAGTCGGCGTACCTGAAATTTCGCCTGTGCTTGCATTGAGAGTTAAGCCATTTGGCAAAGTTCCTGAACTAATTGCGTAAGTAATTGCACCAATTCCTCCTACTTGGGTAATAGTTTGGGCGTAAGCAGTTCCCAAAGTTCCATTAGGCAAAGAGTTTGGAGAAATGGCAATCGCAGGGCAAACTGTTTGAATGGTGTAGGTTTTTGTTCCCACGCAATTATTCACATCTTTTGCCTCGACTGTAAAGTTAAAAGTATTGGCAACTGTCGGCGTGCCTGAAATTTCGCCTGTACTTGCGTTTAAAGTTAAACCAGTTGGCAATGAACCTGCACTAATTGAATAAGTAATTGCACCTACGCCACCTGTTTGGGTAATGGTTTGTAAATAAGCCGTACCAGTGGTTGCATTAGGCAAATTAGCAGGGTTTAAGGTAATGGTTGTGCAAGGAGGCAGTGCAACCATTATCTGCATTTGGCTCTCCGATGTATTGTTGCACAAGTAGCTTGTCCACTTCAAAATATTCAAACCATTTGACAAGTTGCTCACTGCCGAAGTAGGGCTAAACTGGTCGGCAAAAGTGGCTGTGCCTTGCACCACTGTCCACTGTCCGTAACCTTTCACAATGGGTGTGGCTGCTAAGGTGCTGGTGCTGGTGCTGATGTTTTGGTTTGCACCTGCCACTGCCACCGAAGGCAAAGTGGGGCAAGGGAAAATGGTATTGACGTGGGCAGGATTACCAAAATCTGTGGGCAAACTACCAATTTTGATAACAGCTTCGTTGGTAATAATAGGGCTGTTGAAGTCAAAATAAATCCCTGCTTTGTTTTTGATAGTCGTCCCGATGGGCAAGTTCGGTTTCATACGAATACGAAACGTAATCACGCCAATACTTGCTGCCTCGTTTACACTTTTGGCGGGGAGGTTGATGTTATTGAAAGTCCAAATGACAATGCCCTGTCCTACGCCTTCCATACTCACTGTGCTGGTGTGGGAGGTGGCAATGGTGCGAATGGTGGCAAGGTCTAAATTTTGGTCTAAGGTATCACGCACCACTACGGTATAAGCCTCGTCATTGCCTGTATTTTGAAAACGAATTTGAAACTCTAAGTCTTGGTCTTTCTCCACCAAAGTTTGTGCGGTTACGCCTGCGGGCATTATCCGTTTGTCATTCGGGTCGTAGCTGTCCCTGATGGTTTCGCAAGCAGAACCTGTGGCAATGTTGGTAAGGTTAGGGAGTTGCTGATTAAAAGCAGCCGACAAAGGCACATCACCGCAACGGTTGAAAAACGCCATAGCAGATAGTCCTGTGGGGTGCATAGGGGTCTGCTCAACTTCTAAACGGAGGAATTGGCGAGTGTTGTTAATGTCTATCAAAAATTCTTCGTTGGCACGCAACTTTACTTTGCCTGTCCGCACTATCACGTTGTCGAAGAAAATTCTATAGCTACTGCTGTCTGCCATGTCGCCTGTGCCTTCGTTTTTAATGGTAAAACGACCTAATTTTTGATTAACGCAAGTGGCTGTGGCTGTCAAATCGGCGTTGTCCCAAGTAGGCGAAACCAAAGGCGTACAATAAGTGGCGGGAGAAATAGTAGCTTTGATACATCTGGACTGCCCGCGAATAGCCTCATTGCCACAAACTACCAAATGGCGCAGGTTGATAGTGCCTTCACTTTGCCCCGCAAGAGTGCCAATGTTATAAGTCAAAACATTGCCTACCCTACTTGTCCAAGCAGGTATGCTACTCAAGGCATCAATATCAGGAGGCAATTCTACTTTGACCTCTACACTATTGGCTGCAAGTAATCCTATATTTTTGTAGGTAATGTAAGTATTGCCCTCGAAACAACGACGAAAACGGTTGATGCTGACGTTTACAGTGAGTTGAGAGCATACTTTTGCCTTTGCTCCAAAATCAGCACCTGTAACATTGGGTATAGCTGCAGTTACATTCACTGTTTTAGGAGGGCAGACGGCTGTAATGGTATGTGTACCACCTGTAGGATTTTGGGGTAACAACTCCACTTGGTAAGTGCCTGTGGTGGGTACACCAAACGTATAATTACCATTAGCATCTGTCATACCATAATAATTACCAGGGGTTGCTTTTACTACTAAACCTTTTAAATTAACTTCACCTGTTTCTTTGGTGCAGTTATTATTACCATCAGCAAAGGCATTGCCTGAAATAGTATTAGCTATAGGAGATGCATCAAATTTGAGACAAATTCCCAATTCGCCTACTATATACCCCTTGCCACCATTAATATGCATACCTTGCCATAATCCTGCGTGGTATCCCTGATTAGTCCAAGTAACACCTCCATTAGAGGTAGTCAAAATTCGCCCCCCTCCCACAGCCCAGCCTTGAATAGAAGATATAAAGCAAACACTATATAGTATGTTAGAATTAGTTATATCTTGGAATTGGATTGTCCAAGTAATCCCTCCATTAGAGGTAGTCAAAATAGTACTATTCCCACCTACTGCCCATCCTTGTGTAGCAGAGATAAAGTGAACATCTGACAAAAACTGATTAAATCCAGATGTCTGAGCTGTCCATGTAATACCTCCATTAGAGGTAGTCATAATAGTACCAACATTTCCTACTACCCACCCTTGTGTAGCAGATATAAAATGAATATCATAAAAATCACGACCATTATTTGCTTGAGCTGTCCAGGTAGTACCTCCATTGGAAGTAGTTAAGATAGTGCCGTTAATACCAACTGCCCATCCTTGAGTTTCTGAGATAAAATAAATGGAATTGAGTTGTGCTGTTACCCCAGAAATTTGTCGTGTCCACGTATTCCCCCCATTAGAAGTAGATAGAATGGTGCCGTTTGTACCCACGACCCAGCCTTTAGTTGGAGATATAAAATAAACACCTGTTAGATAACTTGCAACCCCTGATGCTTGCGTACTCCATGTAGCTCCTCCATTAGTTGTTGTCAAAATAACACCATTCCAGCCAACCATCCAACCTTGTGTAGAAGATATAAAAAAGACATCATAGAGATTTTCCTTTGTCCATGAAGGCGTATTTACCCAATTATTCCCACCATTCTCAGTAGAAAAAACAATTCCTTCTGCCCCTACTGCACAACCTAGAGTAGTAGAGGCAAAAGCTACACTATTGAAGTTTCGCATAGTACCAGAAGGTTGCACACGCCAAGTGACTCCTCCATTAGAAGTAGTACTAATAGTTCCACTTTCTCCTACTGCCCAACCTTGGTTGGCAGAGATAAAATAAACACTATTGAAATTTTGGCTAGTCCATCCATACTGACCTGTCCATGTGGTACCTCCGTTAGAGGTAGTTCGAATTACACCACTTGCACCTACTGCCCATCCTTGCGTAGCTGATGTAAAATAAACACTATTGAGATTTCGAGTAGTCCCCGAAGTTTGAGATGTCCAAGTAATTCCCCCATTGGAGGTAGTTAGAATAAGTCCCCCTTCTCCTACCGCCCATCCTTTGGTATTGGAAATAAAATAAACATCTCTAAGATTACTTATTGTTCCTGATATTTGCGTCGTCCATGTGACTCCCCCATTAGATGTTGTTCTAATAGTACCTCCTTCCCCCACTGCCCAGCCTTGCATAGCAGATGTAAAATAAATACTTGTAAGGTTATTCCAAGTTCCTGATACTTGTGTTGTCCATGTTATACCTCCATTAGTAGTAGTTAAGATAGTACCTTCATTACCTGCTATCCATCCTTGTGTTGGGGATATAAAATGAATACTTTTTATATCACTACGAATACCTGAATTTTGGACTGTCCATGTAACCCCACCATTATCGGTGGTCAAAATAGTACCTTCAACTCCCACAGTCCAACCTTTAGTTGTAGAAACAAAAGCAATATCATAGAGCTGATTTCTAGTTGCAACTTCTATTTTTGGTATCCATGTATTACCGCCATTAGAAGTTGTCAAGATGGAGCCACTATTGCCAACTGCCCATCCTTGTGTAGGAGACAAAAAATAAGTATGTATAATCTCATTGGTAGTTCCTGATATTTGGGCTGTCCAAGTAACTCCACCATTATTAGTAGTTAAAATAGTACCATGCCTGCCTACTGCCCATCCTTGTGTGGCAGAGATAAAATAAATACTGTTTATGTCATGAGGAGTTCTAGAATTTTGGGCTGTCCAAGTAGTGCCACCATTTGTGCTGGTTAGAATAGTTCCATTAGCTCCAACTATCCAACCTTGAGTGGCAGATATAAAATAAACACTTTGAAGTTCATCAATAGACCCTGAAGTTTGTGCTGTCCATGTAATCCCACCATTAGAAGTAGTACGAACTACACCAATCTCTCCCACTGCCCATCCTTGTGTGGCAGAAGAGAAAAACACACTGCGAAGGTTGATTGATGTCCCCGAATTTTGAGGTGTCCAAGTCGTGCCACCATTGGAAGTAGTCCAAATAGCACCAGCATTTCCTGTAGCCCAACCTTTTGTTGCAGAAATAAAATAAACACAACGCAAGCCAGTAGCAGTAGTACTTTGGATTGTCCAATCAATTCCACCATTGGATGTTGTCAAAATAACACCACCCTCGCCTACTGCCCAACCTTGATTGGCAGAAATAAAATACACACTATTAAGCCTATTACCAGTAGCTGAATTTTGGACTGTCCAAGTCATGCCACCATTGGAGGTAGTTAGAATAAGACCAAATTCTCCTACTGCCCATCCTTTGGTATTGGAAATGAAATGAGTAGCCCTAATATTTGTAGAGGAACCTTGCCACTCATAAATAGTTTGAGCGTAGGAAACCATCGGCAGGGTGCAAAAAAGCACCACTGCCGAGGTTACAAATGCCAAAGTTAAAACTTTCAATGCTGTTAAATTTTTTGACATGGTTATAATTTGTCTGATAAGCACAAGTAGATTTCTGTTCATTTTGATTTTTTGGAATTAAAAAAGAGTGGGAAAAAACTGTAAATAAAGCACATTGCAATTTTTGCGACAAAGGTAAACAAAATAAGTGAACAAAAAAGTTGGTAGGAATAAATTTTGGAGGAGAAGGTATAAAAAAATTACGCATCGGGTGGCTTTGAGCCAACAGATGCGTAAAAACAAGGCACGATTGGTAATGTGCAAAAGTATCCTTGCACGTACTTATCTTTTGCTTTCAGGATTGATATAGAGTTGTATGATGTGATGCCAAACACCAAGGATTTCTTGCAGGTCTGTATAAATTTTGCTGTCTAAATGAAAAATATTATTTTCAAAACGCATAAAACGCCATTCTGTGCCATCGGTAGCACAACCATAAACAAAAGGAATATTTTTAGCCTCTGCCTGATTAAATAACGATGCCCCATAAACTTGGGCTGCACATTGGGCTATGCCCCATTCCATGTCTTCGTCCTTTGATTCTGCTATGGCTATGACAGGAGCTTCTATGTAAGGTTTCAATTTTTGGAGAGCAAAAATAAAGTCGCAAGCCCCTGATAAATCTTGTGTACTATCAATTTCTATACTTTCTCCTGAAAAAAGAGCAATTTTTTGTTTATAATGTTTGGCTACTTCTATCAAAACAGGAGATATAATCCGTTCTGCTTTTGATTTTTCGTTTGTAAGAGGTAAAAAATCAGCTACGGCAAGACTTTCTTCTAACCAATTACTTGGTTGTCGGGGAGTAATTTCGTCAAATAATTTTATGATTTCTAAATCGAGGTTAAATTTTTTAACCACTATTTTTATTTTTTTAAAGTTACTGTAGCCCATAATTTTATTGATTAGGAAATTGGTAAACTTCCTTGCAAAAATAAATAAAATTGTTGGGCAGACAAATGATTGAAGGCAATAAGTTTTTGGTGGTGGTAGAGAAAAAATAAAGTACGATTGTCAAGGTCTTGACGAGGCTGCCTAAGCCATTGCCAACGTACTTTGTTTTTAAAAAGTACGTTGGCAAACTGCGAAAAGCCTCCTGCACGTACTTATCTTTTGCTTTCAGGATGGATATAGAGTTGTATGATGTGATGCCAAACACCAAGGATTTCTTGCAGGTCTGTGTAAATTTTGTTATCAATATAAAATGTATTGTTTTCAAAACGTATAAACTGCCAATCGTTGCCATTAGTTGCACAACCATACAAAACAGGAAAGTTTTTGCCTTCCATTTCATTAAATAATTTTGCACCATAGAGTTGGGCAGCACATTGGGCTATGCTTTCACTCATGAACTTTTGTGCAGAAATTGAAATAATTGGGCTTTCTAAATATATACTTTGAGGAATAAGTGTAAAGAAAAAATCACATTCACCTGATAAATCTTTATCAGCATCTATGGATAAATCTTCACCAGAAAATAGGGTAACATTTTCCTCAAACACTTTTGCTACTTCAATTAGAATAGGTGATACTATCCGTTCAGACTTTACCTTTTCGTTTCGCAAAGGAACTAATTTTGCAAACTCTAAGGTATCTAATAACCAACTGCTTGGTTGTTTGCTTACAATAGATTGAAAAAGATTTTGCCTTTTGGCAGCTAACCCAAATTTTTTTGTAACTTCTTTTAGTTTTTTGAATTTGCTGTAGCCCATAATTTTATTGATTAATAAATTTGTAAACTTCCTTGCAAAAATAAACAAAATAGTTGGGCAGACAAATGATTGAAGGCAATAAGTTTTTGGTGGTGAGATATGAAAAATACGCATTAGGTGGCTTTAAGCCACCCGATGCGTAAAAAAACAAGATTCAAATGTAATACAAGAAAGTGATAGAGAAATTTGCTATCTCACTCGTTGTAAAGTTGGGTTATTTCTGATTGATTAAGCACACGATTGTAAATTTTAATATCATCAACAGTTCCATTGAAAATAGCTGCATTAGCAAGGACTGATTGTCCGTTATGCCCAAATAAAAGTGTAGGACTTAATGTGACGGCGTTATTAGCTGCTCTGATATTTAAGACGGTGTTGTTGATATAAAGAGTTGTTGTTCTACTATTGGCTTGATAAACAACTACACAATGATACCAACCTGATGTATTGACTGAGATACTTGCAATAGTAACATTATCAGCAAAATAATACAGTAAATTTTGAGAAATATAGATTAATTGGGTAGCAGGTGATGTACTAAATAAGGTTTGCAAACGGTTGGTTTCATTTGCTTTTAGCCAAAAAGATAGGCTAAAATTTACATTACTGGAAGTATAGGTAGGATTATTGATGCTAAAACGACTATTGGCTGTTGTGCCACTAAAAGATAAAGCACTATTTAGGTTGTTCCTTCGATTGTTTATTTGTAAATCTGCATTTGTGATAAAACTTCCTGTGCTTATACGGGTTTGTGTTCCTACATTGTTTACGCCTGTACCACCAATTAAGGGAGTTTGCGAGGAGGAGGAAAATTTGTAGCATTGGTAAAGGTGGCATTGGTGGCTAAGGAAAAGCCAAAATTAAGTAAATTGGTGCAGTTGATAGCACTAACTGCTGCAGAAATATTGGCAGTCGTAGTGGTTATATTAGTTGCGTTTTGTGCCACTACAATAGGCAAAGCACATGGAGTTTTAAACGAAACGACATTACTCAAAGAAGCTCCCGCAGAGTTTATGGCATAGACACGAGCAAAATAAATAGTATTGGGGAGTAAATCCTGCAAAAGAATAGGCGTATTGTTGGCATTGGCAATATTGCTAACTTTTTGAGGATTATTAAAGTTTACGTCTGTGGCATATTGCAACTCTAAAATGCTTAATTTATCACAATTTGTTTTTATGGAACTTACTATTAAAGTGGCTGAATTTGATTGTAAATTTGAAGGTGTATTTTGCAAAGTTAGTTCTGCCAAACTACAAGTGGTCTGTACGATAAAATCTTTGCTGCTATACGCTGTTCCTGCTGCATTGATTGCATAGGCACGTATTTAATAAGTTGTATTCAGTTGTAGATTACTCATTTCTATTTGCAAAGTTCCCATAGTAGGCAAATTGCCTGTCGTACGGTTGGGCGTACTTGCAAGATGAGGATTAGGAGTTGTTGCCCAAACAATGCCATAAGTATTGGCAGGTGGATTACCCAAATCACTAAGGCTGACAAATATTTTAGCACTATTAGAAGTTACGTCTTGGCTCGCAAAAGTTTCTATGCTTGGCAGCCGAAGTGTTTTAAAACTCACTTCATTGCTTGCATAGACTATTTTGTCACCAATTTTTGCGTATGCACGTACATAATACGTTGTGTTTGCTTTCAAACTGCTAAGTTCAGACGAAAAATCTCCTATTTTTTTCGTTCTGTTTGTGTACTACGAGGATTGGTAATAGTTGGATTGGGAAGTTCTGACCAGCAATGCCCATATTCCTCAACTGTTTGACTACCTACGACCTCAAAAACTCCCCCAACAGTTGCTGTGGTCAGTGTAATATTGGTGAGGGTGGTCGTTTTTATGGTTGGCAAAAGTTCTACTTTCTCCAACTCCCATTTGCGGCAACTGCTGATGAGAAAAGTAGCTACTAATAAAGTATAAATGATAGAAAGGTATTTTTTCATGGATATATTATTTTTTTAGATTATTTTTACAAAATTTACTAAAATAGTAAATCATTTATGTTATATTTACGTTATGAAGGTATTACTGACTACAGACGAACTTGTTTATTTATTTGAAACTCCACTTGACGAAATAAAAGGTAAACAAAAAGTACCTATTGAAGTCATTAAGCAGTTTAAAAATAAAGTTACAATCTTAATGAATATTTTAACCTTAACAGATTTATACAAATTTGGCGGTTTGAACTTCGAAAAACTGAAAGGTGAATTAAAAGATTATTATTCAATTCGTTTAAATCAGCAATATAGGCTTATATTCCAAGTAGTCAAAACCGAAAATGACCGAATTATTGTGGAGATTATTCACATTACCGAAATTTCTAAACATTATGAATGATAATATAAAAATAGCAAATGACCTCATTCCTGGCGATGCCATTCATGTAGGCGACATTTTGAAAGATGAATTAGAGGCTCGTCATTTTACGCAAAAAGCATTTGCTGCAATGATAGCCATAAAACCTAACGTATTGAGTGAACTAATTCACAAAAAACGTAATATGACCGCAGAGTTGGCAGTTAAAATTGAGAAAGTCTTAGGAATAGAAGCCGAGTTCTGGATGCGAATACAGTCTAAATACGAAATAGACTGTGTGAGAATTAAGCTTAAACTTCAAGATAGACTTTATGCTTCGTAATCACAACAGCATGAAGTCCTCCTAATCCTAAAACGAATAAACCAAACCCAAACCCGAAGGTTGCACATTGGCTGACCAAAAAGGTTGAGGTTTTTGTGGTATTGGACTAAAAGCAACTTTTTTAGATTTTTTTGGTGTATTGATATAAGTTGCAACAATCGTAGCACCCCAATAAGCCAAGCCTGTCCATTGGCTTGTGATAGAAATTTTATTGTATAAATTAGCCTTGTCAAAAAGCATATTTCGCTGCTCTGGTTCTATGGCTGCATTGTATTGTTTGTAATAATCTTGCGATTGATTATTGAGATAAATAAAGATAAAGCATCATGCTGGTGAACACAAAACACTTATACAAAAAAATTGTTGCCACCAAAGACAGTCAAATGGCACAATTAGAAGATGAAGTAGCTTTTTGCAGAGTCTGCTAAAAAAGAGTAGGTTTTGTTATATATATTTTCTAATATTAGGTAATCTATCTCTTTGTGTGCAACAGACAACACTAATAAAGTACGTTGGCAACGGTGCTTTTCGCACCTTGACAATCGTACTTTTTTGGTGTTTGCGGTTTCTCAAAACCGCAATACTTCGGGTTTTGAGAAACCCGAAGCACACTTTGTTTTTTTAACTATTGGCAGGGTCTATCGACCACTGCCAAAGTTAAAAAAATTAAATTTACTGTTTCACTGTCCTGCGGCTCACTACTTTGTCTTCTGTACGCAACGTGATGATATACATACCTGATGGCAAAGTTTCCAATTGAATTTGGTGTTTGTATTTGCCCGCCTGTACGTTTTCTGTTGCTACATAGACTTTTTTGCCCAAGACATCGGTAACTTCTATACTTACCTTTCCTGCTTTGGCAAGCGTAGTGCTTACCATTACTTTGCCCTCGTGAGGGTTAGGATAGATGTCCGTTGCTTTGTCTAATTCAGGGTCATTGTTAGCACCTGTTACAGTTGGTATGCCAAAAGTCAAAATATTTGACAAGGTTGTGCAGCCGTTGTTGCTTACTTGCAGTTGGTAGTTGCCGTTTGCCGTTGGGTTAAACGTAGTAGCTGTACTTCCTGCTACTGGTGTTGTTGTGCCGTTGGCGTTTAGCTGCACCCATTGCAAAGTCAAACCTGTAACATCTGTGCCAACAGTCAAACCTTTGAGGTCTTGCGTATAATTGATAAATGGCATATTGGGCAATCTATCAATAGACAAGGCGGGGCTGCTGTTGCTTGCATTGTTGAACGACAAGTTACGCACTTGCACACGATAGGCTGTGCCACTTGCCAAATCAGTTGGAAGTGTAACTTGCACACTGCCTGAACCTGTTGCGATAACAGAGCCAATACCTGTTGCGTTGTCAAAGTTACCCGCAGCATTAGACAAATAAGCTGCCACAATCGTACCCGCAGGCAAAGCACCGTCTGTGGTGTAATTAACAGTCAAATTGCTACCTGCACACACACGACTTGCCGACAAGGTGGTGATAGTCAAGTTTGCAATAGCTGTCAATCTTGTGCGACTCACTGGGGCGGGGTTGAAGTTGTCATTGCCAGCTTGGGTCAATTCCAAAACCAATTCTCCTGCCGAAGTTGGTGTTACTACGCTACCTACAACATTGGCTGTGGCTACACTTGGCGGTACTACACTTACCAATACAGGCAAACCTGAACTTGCTGTGGCTGCCAAATTGAAATTTCTACCAATCAAGGTATTGACAGGCTGGGTAAAGGTCAAAGTTTGGTCTGCTTTGGCAACTACAAAACTGCGTGTAACAGTAGTGGCTGCATTCCAAACTGCATTACCTGCTTGCGAGAACGTAAAGGTAATTGTTCCTGCTCCGTTGATAGTCAAGGTGTTACCTGCTAAGGTTGCGTTGCCAGCTACTACGGTGGTAACAGGCAAGCCCGAAGTGGCTGCACTGCTGATTTGGGCAGTCGTTAATTGATTGAATACACCACCAACAGGTATATTGATACTACCAATGGTTTGGTCTGCTTTCAAAACATTGAAACTGCGTGTTACAGTTTGGGCTGCTTGGAAGTTACCTCCTGCGGGAATAGTTGCTGTGATGGTAACTCTACCAACGGCAGGTGTTGCTGTATTCAAAATAACTAAGTTTGGATTAGTTGCCGAGATACTTGCCATATTTGCCCCTTCTGTAATGGTATAAGTTGGCTGCACTCCCGAAGTGGTTGAGGCTGTCAAGAAGAAATTGCCACTGTTCCAAGCTACATCAGGCAAGTTAAAGGCATTACCTACACCAAAATTAGTAATGGTTTGTGGTGCGGGCAATACTTTGAAAGTACGAGAAACAGGCGTAGCTGCTGCAAAAGTAGTTCCGTTACCTGCTTGTCTTGCTTCTATGGTAACTTCGCCCACATTGGCAGTTGTAACCGAATTGCCACTCAAAAACACATTGTTAGTTCCTGTAACTACTACAAAGGTAACAGGCAAACCAGAACTTGCCGTTGCTACCAAAGTAAAGGCTGGGCTACCAAAAACTACATCAGTAGGTTGAGTAAACGTAATGGTTTGCGAAGCTGGGGCAGGTGGCGGCGGAGGTGCAGAAACACCCACATTGACCACAAAAGTCCTCACCACATTATTCACCGCACCGCAAGCCACGCCGCCATTGTCCGTAACAGTAACCGTAATGGTTGCTGTGCCTGTTTGGGCTGCAACAGGCGTAAACTGAATAGTACCCGTAGCATTTGCACTTGTGTAGGTTACGGTTGGGTTTGGTATCAAAGCCAAGTTGCTACTTGTTGCCGTAACAACCAAAGTCTGACCTGTATCACCTGCACCCATGCCAATACCTGCCAAGTTCACTGTTTGGGCTGGTGCAGAAGTTGCAACAGTCAAGGCTGACAAGGCATTTAAAGTTGGCGTTGCATTCACTGGCGTTACAGTCAAAGCCACTGGTGTAGTCGTTGCTGCTGGCGTACAAGTTCCTGTTACCACACATTGGTATTGGTTGGTACTCATGGCTGCTACTGGGTTCGTCAAGGTTAAAGTTGCGGAAGTTGCACCTCCATACAC
Organism: Cytophagales bacterium; assembly: GCA_013299115.1. Classification (GTDB taxonomy): domain Bacteria; phylum Bacteroidota; class Bacteroidia; order Cytophagales; family Thermoflexibacteraceae; genus JAAFKA01. The sequence continues at coordinate 151,881 of JAAFKA010000001.1, read as the reverse complement.
ACCACCATTGGTAATGTTTGCGAAAGCTGCTACCCCTACTTTTTCTTGCCACTGATAGGTTAAACCTGTGCCTGTTGCTGCGACTGTGAAAGTTGCGGTTGCATTCGCACATACAGTTTGGGCTGTTGGTTGTGTGCCAATCGCAGGGGCTGTGTTCACTGTCAAGGCTACTGCATTGGAGTTCAAACTTCCGCAACCTGCTGTAATCACGCATTGGTATTGGTTGGTACTCATACCTGCGGTTACGCCTGTGAGAACTAAGTTTGCCGAAGTTGCACCGCCATACACACCACCATTGGTAATGTTTGCAAAAGCTGCTACACCTACTTTTTCCTGCCACTGATACGTCAAACCTGCACCCGAAGCTACTACTGCAAAAGTTGTATTTTGACCTGCACAAATTGTAGCTGCTGCTGGTTGTGTCGTTACACTTGCACCTGCATTAACAGTCAAAGCTACTGCTGTACTCGTAACACTTGGCGTACAAGCACCTGAAACAATACATTGGTATTGGTTGGTACTCATACCAATAGGTACACCTGTCAAAGTCAAGCTATTTGTAGTTGCACCTGCATACACACCACCATTGGTAATGTTTGCAAAGGCTGCTACACCTACTTTTTCCTGCCATTGGTAAGTCAAACCTGCACCTGTGGCTGCTACTGTGAAAGTTGCGTTGCCTGTTGAACAGATAACTTGGGCTGTTGGTTGTGTAGTAATAGCTGGTAAAGCATTGATTGTCAAGGCTACTGCCGAAGAAGTCAAGTTACCGCAAGTAGAAGTAATGACGCATTGGTATTGGTTGGTACTCAACCCAATAGCTGGATTTGTCAAAACCAAAGTTGCTGTTGTTGCACCGCCATACACACCGCCATTGGTAATGTTTGCGAATGGTGCAGCACCTACTTTTTCCTGCCACTGATACGTTACCCCTGCACCTGTTACAGTCGTTGCAAAAGTTGCATTCTGACCTACGCAGATAGTTTGGGCTGTCGGTTGTGCAGTAATGGTTGTTGCGGGGTTCACTGTCAAGGCTACTGCCGAAGAAGTCAAGTTACCGCAAGAACTGTTAATCACGCATTGGTATTGGTTGGTACTCATAACAACTGTTGCACCTGTCAAAGTTAAAGAGGCTGTTGTTGCACCGCTATATACACCACCATTGGTAATGTTAGCAAAAGCTGCCACACCTACTTTTTCCTGCCACTGATACGTAAGTCCAGCCCCTGTTGCTGCCACTGTGAAGGTAGCATTTTGGGTAGCACAAATTGTTTGGGCTGTTGGTTGGGTGTTGATAACCAAGCCTGCTGTAACAGTCAAAGCAACTGGCGTAGTCGTAACACTTGGAGGACAAGTTCCTGTTACCACACATTGGTATTGGTTGGTGTTCATACCTGCGGTTACACCTGTGAGAACTAAGTTTGCCGAAGTTGCACCACCATAAATACCACCATTGGTAATATTTGCAAAAGCTGCTACCCCTACTTTTTCCTGCCACTGGTAGGTCAAAGCTAAACCTGCTGCTGCTACGCTGAAAGTTGCGTTGCCTGCCACGCAAGCAGTTTGAGCTGTGGGTTGCGTAGTGATAGAAGTTGCCGTATTGATACCCAAAGTTACTGCATTACTTGTAACACTTCCGCAACCTGCTGTTACGATACACTGGTATTGGTTGGTGTTCATTGGGGCTGTTACACTTATCAAAGCCAAAGTTGTTGTGGTTGCACCTGCATAGACACCACCATTGGTAATGTTGGTAAATGCACCCGCACCTACTTTTTCCTGCCATTGGTAAGTTACAACACCTTGTCCTGCACCTGCAACAGTAAATGTTGCGTTAGAACCTACGCAAACAGACATTGCTGTTGGTTGGGTGGTGATAGACGTTGCGGTGTTGATAGTCAAGGCAACTGCTGTGCTTGTAGCCACGCCGCAAGTTGAAGTGGCAATACATTGGTATTGGTTAGTGTTCAACCCTGCTGTTAAACCTGTCAAGGTCAAGGTAGCCGAAGTTGCCCCGCTATAAATACCACCATTGGTAATGTTTGTGAAAGCTGCCACACCTACTTTTTCCTGCCATTGGTAGGTTACTAAACCAGAGCCTGATGCTGCCGAAACAAAATTAACAGTTCCACCTACGCAACCTGCTTGGGCTGTGGGTTGGGTGTTAAAGGTTGTTCCTGCGGTTACAGTCAAGGCAACTGGCGTAGTCGTAACACTTGGCGTACAAGTTCCACCTACAATACATTGGTATTGGTTGGTACTCATACCTGCGGTTACGCCTGTGAGAACTAAGTTTGCCGAAGTTGCACCACCGTAAACACCACCATTGGTAATGTTTGCAAAAGCTGCAACGCCTACTTTCTCCTGCCACTGATACGTCAAACCTGCACCCGAAGCTACTACTGCAAAAGTTGCATTACCCGTAACGCAAGTAGATTGGGCTGTGGGTTGAGTTGTAATTGCTGGCAAAGCATTAACAGTTAAAGCAACTGCTGTACTTGTTACAGTTGGCGTACAAGTTCCCGAAACAATACATTGGTATTGGTTGGTATTCATACCTGCGGTTACGCCTGTGAGTGTCAAAGTTGCTGTGGTTGCATTGCTATACACACCGCCATTGGTAATGTTTGCAAAAGCTGCAACACCTACTTTTTCCTGCCATTGGTAGGTTAAACCTGTGCCTGTGGCTGCTACTGTGAAAGTGGTGTTTGCACCTGCACAAATTGTTGAGGCTGTGGGTTGGGTAGTTATAGTTGGCAAAGCATTAATAGTCAAAGCTACTGCTGCACTTGTAACAGTTGGCGTACAAGTTCCCGAAACAATACATTGGTATTGGTTGGTACTCATACCTGCGGTTACGCCTGTGAGAACTAAGTTTGCCGAAGTTGCACCTCCATACACACCACCATTGGTAATGTTTGCAAAGGCTGCAACGCCTACTTTTTCCTGCCACTGATAAGTCAAACCTGCACCTGTGGCTGCGACTGTGAAGGTTGCGTTACCTCCTGCACAAGTTGTTTGGGCTGTTGGTTGTGTGCCAATAGCTGGTAAAGCATTGATAGTCAAGGCTACTGCCGAAGAAGTCAAGTTACCGCAAGTTGAAGTGATTACGCATTGGTATTGGTTGGTATTCAACCCTGCCGTTACGCCTGTGAGAACTAAGTTTGCCGAAGTTGCACCACCATAAATACCACCATTGGTAATATTTGCAAAAGCTGCCACACCTACTTTTTCCTGCCATTGGTAGGTTAAACCTGTGCCTGTGGCTACTACTGTGAAAGTTGCGTTTGCACCTAAGCAAATTGTTTGGGCTGTTGGTTGGGTGTTTATCACTGTGGCTGCATTAACAGTCAAAGCTACGTTTGTGCTTGTGGCTGTTCCGCAAGTTGAGGTGGCAATACACTGGTATTCATTGGTATTCATACCTGCTGTGATGCCTGTCAAGGTCAAGGTAGCCGAAGTTGCCCCGCTATAAATACCTCCGTTTGTAATGTTTGCAAATGCTGCCACACCTACTTTTTCCTGCCATTGGTAAGTAACAATTCCCGAACCTGATGCTGCCGAAACAAAATTAACAGTTCCACCTACGCAACCTGCTTGGGCTGTGGGTTGGGTGTTAAAGGTTGTTCCTGCGGTTACTGTCAAAGCAACTGGCGTAGTCGTAACACTTGGCGTACAAGTGCCACCTACAATACATTGGTATTGGTTGGTATTCAACCCTGCCGTTACGCCTGTGAGTGTCAAGTTTGCTGTTGTTGCACCGCCATACACACCGCCATTGGTAATGTTAGCAAAAGCTGCTACACCTACTTTTTCCTGCCATTGGTAGGTTAAACCTGCACCCGAAGCTACTACTGCAAAAGTTGCATTACCCGTAACGCAAGTAGATTGGGCTGTGGGTTGGGTAGTGATAGTTGGCAATCCGTTTACAGTCAAAGCAACTGGCGTAGTTGTAACAGTTGGCGTACAAGTTCCACCTACAATACATTGGTATTGGTTGGTATTCAACCCTGCCGTTACGCCTGTGAGTGTCAAGTTTGCTGTTGTTGCACCGCCATACACACCGCCATTGGTAATGTTAGCAAAAGCTGCTACACCTACTTTTTCCTGCCATTGGTAGGTTAAACCTGCACCTGTGGCTGCTACTGTGAAAGTGGTGTTTGCACCTGCACAAATTGTAGAGGCTGTTGGTTGTGTGCCAATAGCTGGTAAGGCATTTACTGTACTTGTAGGAATTGCCCTACTTGGGTTATTTGCACTTGTGCTTATGTGTGTAATATTGCCACTTGCATTATTGGCAGCACCTGCGGTTTGACGAACAAAAATTGTGGTTGTATTTACGTTGCCACCTGTTTGGGTCAAGTTTAAGGTATTTGTAAATGTACCTCCCGAAGTCAAACTAAGTTCAAAACCTGCTGGGGCTGTGATGGCAATGTTTGCAGTTAGGTTTGCACCTGCTACTGTATATTGCTGCTCTGCTGAAACTGTACCTGCACAAGAAGTAAAGGCTGTGAGGGCTGCACCACCCAAAGTAATGGTCGGCGTGGCTGCTGCCGAAACAGTCAAAGTAAACGGAACAACTGCCGAAACGCAACCTGTGGTACTGTTTCTAACTGTGAGGTTAAAATCGTAGGTATTGGCTGCACTTGCAGGAATGGTAATTGCCAAAGGCGAAGCTGTCAAAGCTACATTCGTAACAGCAACAAAACCTGCCATGGCGGTTGCACCTGTTGTGATAGAATATTGATTTGGTGCATTGGTTACGCCTGTGTAAGACAAGTTGAAAGTGGTAGCTGCGGTGTTTACGTTGGCTGCACTTACGCCTGTGATGGTCGGCAACGGATTAACAGTACTTACAGGAATGGTATTGTTCGGATTATTTGCACTTGTGCTGGTGTGCGTAATATTGCCACTTGCATTATTGGCAGCACCTGCGGTTTGGCGAACAAAAATTGTGGTTGTTGCCACGTTGCCACCTGTTTGGGTCAAGTTTAAGGTATTTGTAAACGTACCTCCCGAAGTCAAACTAAGTTCAAAACCTGCTGGGGCTGTGATGGCAATGTTTGCAGTTAGGTTTGTGCCTGTAACAGTATATTGCTGCTCTGCTGAAACTGACCCTGCACAAGAAGTAAAGGCTGTGAGGGCTGCACCACCCAAAGTAATGGTTGGTGTGGCACCTTGGAAGAAAACTGCATAGTCTTCTATTTGCCCAAAACCACCTGCACCACCATTGTCGCAAGCATCGGTAGGGATAGCACCAAAATTAGAAACTACTCTTGCTCGTAAACCTGTACTCATTGTTACGCCTGTGGCGGGGGTAGTAAAGTTGGCTGTTCTTGTGCCTGTGGTATTGGCAGCAAAAGAAGCTACGTCTTCGCCTGCATCACCAAAATTACCATTGTTGTTGTAATCTATATATACCCTTGCTCCCTCTGCATTCAAAGTACCTGTGGTAATGGTAATGGTGTAGGCAGTATTGAGAGCCAATGCGGTGGCTTGCGTACAAGCATAGTCGTTATAACCGCCGTCATTATTTGGCGTAACATTATCAATAGTTCCCAAAGCAAATCTGGAAATACCGATGCTGTTGTTGTTTCCATTGTTGTTGTTGGCTGTTATCGTACAACCTGTGTGGGCTGTTGGCGTTGCATTCATCACCACAATATGCCCAACTTTGGTAGTGGTGGCAGCACCGCTATTGATAGTCAATTTTACAGAGTAAACTCCCGGTGCAGTATAGGTATGGGTAGGGTTGCGAACTGTATAATCCGTAGAACCGTTATTGTCTATGTCCCAAGCCCAGTTGTTGTTTGCTCCTACACTACCATCAGTAAAGTTTACAGTCAAATTGCCTGTGCAGCTTGCTCTTGCCGAAGCCGAAAATTCGGCAACAGGTGTCGTAACAAATACGTCTGTGGTATAAATGCCACGCCCATGTGTGCCAATAGCCACCAAACCGTCTGAGGCTCTGTATTTCATCATGTCGCAACGGGTATTAGCTAAACTTGCACTGCTTGACCCCCAAACAGGTACGCCTACGCCTCCGTTGTTGAAGTCATCGGCAGACCATACGCCTACTTCTGTTGCTAACAAAACTTGATTGCGGTTTTGTGGGTTGTATAAGCACCAACGAACAGGCATATCGGGCAAGTTGCCTTTTTTGTTACGCCAAGTAGCCCCGCCATCGGCACTTTCCCACACTTGCGAAGCCAATCCATAGTTAGAGTAGGTTACAAGAAGTTGGTTTTCAGTTGCACCTACTTCTATACAAGAAACAGAACCTGCTGCGGGACCCGTAATGGCTGTGCCGACAGGTGTTGCGTTAGCATTGGTAACTTTCAATAAATTGCCACTTTCTAAACCTAAAAAGATAGTGTTAGCGGTGTGTGGAGATTTTTTGAGGTGTGTTACAGCATTTGTACCTGGCGTTGCTCCTGTAATGGTTACAGCAGCAATGGTTGGGGTGGCAGAACTCAAAGCCGAAATACGGAAAATATCCGTAGTAGAGTTGTTGCCACCGCCGCGAATGTTTGCATACAAAATGTCTGCATCACTGTCGTACTCCGTAGGGTTGATAAAAGAACCGTTGCCTTTGAGTGGACTTGCCGAAGTAATTTCGGTAAAACCTGCTGTTGCTCCGTTGTTTGTTCTGTAATAATTACAGTTGGTATAAGACGAAATCCGAATATCTGAATTGGTTTTGCTGATAAAGCAATATGCTCCATCGCCACCCGATGGCGAAGATGCACCTTGAATACCTACTCCATTCATTAACAAAGAACCATTGTCTTGCGTACCGCCAATTAACAACTGGCTACCCGCAGTGGAGGCAATATCAACAGAATAGAACTGTGTAATATTGTGTCCTTGAATACGCGAAGCAAAATTGATATTGGTTGCTGCTGCATCACCTGCATTGGTAGAATAATCTGATGCCCCATCAGAAATAGCCAATACTTCGTTAGTATTGCCTGGTCTGAAAGCAAAATCCATTAAGTCGGCGTGAACATAAGCCAAATTACAGTTGGAGGCAGGTGTTCTGCTTGTCCAGAAAGAAATATTAGCCCAACTTGTGCCACCGTCTATGGTGCGGTGTACGTCAATACCACCGACAATAACTAAATTGGCGTTGGTTGGGTGAACTTTGATAGCTAAATCGTGGAAAGCCTGCGCCCTTGTGAAGTGGTCTGTGCCAGACAAAGTACAAGCTCCTTGATTTCTGTTCATCGGAATAGCACAAGCAGTCCACGTAGTTCCACCATCTGTACTTTTACGGAAAAAAGAAACGTCTGCATTATTAGTACCTGGGTTTAAATCTCTTGCTACTGCATAAATGGTGTTCGCATTGCTTGGTGCTACTGCCATTTCTATACGTCCTACGTTTGGAGCTCCTGCAATAGCATTAGGAAGTTCTGTCCAAGTAGTACCTCCGTTGGTAGATTTATAGATTTTGCCTTGTGTGCTAATCCCAATGGAGGCATAAATATCTCCATTGCTTGCAATTTCAATATCGCAACCCCAATCTGTTCCCATTCCTGCATCAGCAGCTACGCCCACGCCCGAACGAGGGGCTAAAACTCTTATCCAGTTTGTGCCATCAAAACGCATGACCCCACCTGTATTGGCAAAAGCTCCTGTATTGGCAGCAAACACATTGCCCGAAGTAGGGTGAACAGCCAAACGTGCCACTTGACGAAAATGGTCGCCCAAAGCATCAGTAGGTGCTGTGCCAGCCATTCTTGCCCAAGAAGTACCTCCGTTGGTTGTTCGCCAGATACCAGCCCCGCGGGGGCCGTCGCCACCTTGTGCCTCACCTGTACCTACGTAGATGTTGTTCGTATTGCCTACACGTGGGTCTTGTGCTATGGCATTGACTGCCAAGTTGTCCCAGAGGTCATCAACTTTTGTCCAAGTAGCTACTGTGGTAATGTCGTTGGTAAACCACAAACCACCATTGGAGCCGCCGACATACACTTTTTTGTTGGTTGCGTCATTGGCATCAAACAAAACAGCCCTTGCCCGACCTGCAATGTTGTTAGGTCCTCTTTCTGTCCAATTAACAGGGATTGCTGCCTCTGGTCGTGGGTTTTCCCAATATTCTTTGGTGTATCTGTTTGCTTTGTCTTTACCATCTGCTGGCACTTTTCCTGTTGCAGGGTTCATAGTCCGCAAAAAGTCTTGCTCAAAAGCCCAATCAGGTCTGTCGGCACGAGGCAAGCCTAATCTTTTCCACTCCTGCTTGTTATAGGCAGGTCTGTTGCTGTACTTGTGGTTGTTGATAAGTGCTTGCAAGGCTTTTCTTTCCTCCGCCAAAGGGTCGCCATTTAAGGTATTGACTTCTATTAGCACGCCGTTTTTGTCGTAACGGAGGGCAGGGGTTGGCGTTGCCTTATCTGCTTGTTTTGCAACACTTGTAGCATCTTTTTGTTTGCTTGCTTGGGTGTTTTTTGTTTGTGTTTCCACCAAAGGCAGGCTTTGTGTAACAATCTGCTTAGTTGGCTCCGAGTTTGTGATTTGTTGGGTGTTCGGTACAATAGCCGTTTTGTCGGGCTGCATATACCAATAAGCACCACAACAAAAAGAGGCAAACGTAAGCCCAAGGCTGGCTGTTCGCCAAATTTTGTTTTTTAGATAATTGGAGGTCATAAACCAAAAGTTTATTTGTGAAATATTGTAATAATTGAAAAAAAATTACACACTCTAAAATTAAGCAAAAATTAATCTCAAACAAATTATAACTAAAAATGTTTAGAAACAATGACAGGGCTTTTGCAAATGCCCATCATTTTTTGGGTAGTGCCACACAAGTAATGCCACAAACACCTTAGAACTAACATTTCTCAAAGAAATGTTAGTTCTGAGCATTATATCTGTGGCACTACCATTTTTTGCTTGTGTTGCTTGCACAACTCTTAGAAAAATAAGTAAATTACAATAGAGTTTATGAATAAATTTTTGTTATGAGGTTTGAAAAAAGATGTCATTTTTCAAAAAAATGACATCTTTCGAAAATTATTCATAAACTCTAATAAATTTTGGGTATGAAAATAAAAATCTGTGGTATGAAACAAATACCAAATATTCGAGCTGTAGCCGAATTGCTGCCCGACTATTTGGGTTTCATTTTCTATCCGTCTTCGCCACGTTTTGTAGGCGAATTGCCGCCTACTGCTTTGGCAGCTTTGCCTGCTACAATAGAAAAAGTTGGTGTTTTTGTCAATGAAACCATAGCCCAAATGCAGCAAATTGTTATGAACTACCAATTTCGCACCTTGCAACTACATGGGGACGAATCTCCCGCCACTTGCCAATACTTACGCCAACAAGGTTATCAGGTAATAAAGGCTTTTCATATAGATTCGGCAGAGTCTATTCAGCAAATTGCCAACTACCAAAACGCCATAGATTTTGCTTTGTTAGACACCAAAGGCAAAAATTTGGGTGGCAATGGCATTGCTTTCGATTGGAAACTATTGGAAATCTATACTTTTGATTTGCCATTTTTTTTGAGTGGAGGCATTGGTTTAGCTCATATAAAGCAAATAAAAGAACTCAACCACCCCAAGTTAGTAGCCATAGATATAAACAGCCAATTCGAATTGTCGGCAGGGCTGAAAGATGTTGAAAAATTGAGTATGTTACTCAAATCTATTCGTTAATGACCTCGCAATAGTTAAACTGTTTTATATAAAGTTTAGCATATATTGGATGTCTTATTGCAACTACCAAAACAATTTATTAGCTTTGCGGTTTGATTTGATAAGAAAACTACCCGATGAAAGATTTACGCAATTTTTGTATTATAGCCCACATAGACCACGGCAAAAGCACGTTGGCTGACCGTCTGCTCGAATTTACTAACACTGTTTCGTCAAGAGAAATGCAAGCCCAGTTGCTGGACGACATGGATTTGGAAAGAGAAAGAGGCATTACCATTAAAAGCCACGCTATTCAGATGACTTATTTATATCAAGGCAACAAATATACTTTGAACTTGATAGACACGCCGGGTCACGTAGATTTTTCGTATGAAGTTTCACGTTCTATAGCTGCTTGCGAAGGGGCTTTATTGTTAGTAGATGCAGCACAAGGCATAGAAGCCCAAACCATTTCGAATATGTATTTGGCATTGGGCAACGACCTTACCATTATTCCTGTATTGAATAAGGTAGATTTGCCAAGTGCTATGATAGAGGAAGTTAGCGACCAGATTGTGGATTTGTTGGGTTGCAAAAGAGAAGACATTATCCACGCCAGTGGCAAAACAGGTTTGGGTATAGAAAATATTTTGAATGCAGTCATAGAAAGAATAGCCCCACCGAAGGGAGATATCGCAGCACCTTTGCAAGCCTTGATTTTCGATTCGGTTTTCAATTCTTATCGAGGCATTGAGGTTTATTTTAAGGTACTCAACGGCACGATACGCAAAAACGACAAAGTGAAGTTCATGGCAACCAATATCAACTACCAAGCTGATGAAATTGGTATTTTGAAACTCAAACAAGAGGAAGTGCAGCAATTATCGGCAGGCAACGTAGGCTATTTGATTTCAGGTATTAAAAATGCAAAAGAAGTAAAAGTAGGAGATACCATTACGCATAGCGAAAGACCTTGTGCAGCAGCCATTCAGGGTTTTGAAGACGTAAAACCTATGGTTTTTGCGGGTTTGTATCCTGTGGATACCTCTGAGTTTGAAGAAATGCGTGCATCTTTGGAAAAATTGCAACTCAACGATGCCTCCTTAGTTTGGGAGCCAGAAACTTCGGCAGCTTTGGGTTTTGGTTTCCGTTGCGGTTTTTTGGGTATGCTCCACATGGAAATTGTGCAAGAAAGATTGGAAAGGGAGTTTAATATGACTGTTATCACCACTGTTCCCTCCGTACAATTTCATGCTTTCCTTACCAACGGCACAAAAGTAATTGTCAATGCCCCGTCTGAAATGCCAGAGCCTAATGCTTTGTCGCACACCGAAGAACCTTTTATCAAGGCACAAATTATTACCAAAGCCGAATACATTGGCGGTATCATTTCACTTTGTATGGACAAACGAGGCTTGATTAAAAACCAATCGTATTTGACAACCGACAGAGTAGAATTGGTGTTTGACTTGCCTCTTTCAGAAGTTGTTTTTGACTTTTTCGATAAACTCAAAAGTATTTCACGCGGCTATGCTTCCTTAGACTATGAACTCATTGGTTTCAGAGAAACGGACATGGTGAAATTAGACATTATGCTCAATGGCGAAAAAGTAGATGCCTTGTCTGCCATTGTCCACCGCGACAAAGCCTATCCTTGGGGCAAAAAATTGTGCGAAAAACTAAAAGAATTGCTACCACAACAGCAATTTGAAATAGCTATTCAGGCTGCTATCGGTGCAAAAATTGTTGCCCGCGAAAATGTAAGGGCATTGCGAAAAGACGTAACCGCCAAATGTTATGGTGGCGACATCAGCCGTAAACGCAAATTGTTGGAAAAACAGAAAAAAGGCAAAAAACGTATGCGTCAGGTGGGCAGTGTAGAAGTGCCACAAGAGGCATTTATGGCGGTGTTGAAGTTGGATTCATAATAGACGTTTTTGTAAAAACCTAAAAAACTCATCTATCGGACACTTTACAAGTGTCCAATAGATGAGTTCCAAAATATTTACTCAAGAAGTTTATCCTTTTAATTGCAAGTTCTACTCTATTTAGGCATTTACCAACTGTTCTTGGTAAATTTCGCCTCGTTTTACTTTGTCTTTGTTGTTCACATACCACTCAAATTCGTGGCGGAAGTGGCGAATGGCACTTGCCACAGGCCAAGCTGCTGCTTCACCCAACGGACAAATGGTATTGCCTTCTATTTTTTTGGCAACATCGACCAACAAATCTATGTCGTGTAGTTTGCCTTCGCCTTTTACCATGCGGTGCAAAATTCTTTCTAACCAGCCTGTGCCTTCTCTGCAAGGAGAGCATTGTCCGCAAGATTCGTGGTGATAAAAACGTGAGAAGTTCCACAAGTTTTTGACTACTGAAACTGTTTCGTCCATGGCAATAAAACCTCCAGAGCCTAACATAGTGCCTGTAATAAAACCTCCGTCAGACAAAGACTCGTAGGTCATCAGGCGTGGTTCTCCTTTGGCTGTTTTCAGTATCAAGGCGGTGGGCAAAATAGGTACGGAAGAACCACCAGCCACTACTGCTTTTAAGGTATGTCCTGCCCTGATTCCTCCGCAATATTCGTCTGAATAAATAAATTCCTCTACGGGTACTCCCAATTCTATTTCGTAAACACCTGGTTTTTTGAGGTGTCCGCAAGCCGAAATGAGTTTAGTGCCTGTACTTTTGCCAACGCCAATGGCTGCGTAAGCATCGCCACCGTTGTTGATAATCCAAGGCGTGGCTGCAATGGTTTCTACATTATTGACCACCGTAGGCTGTTGGTACAGACCTTTGACCGCAGGAAATGGGGGTTTGTTGCGAGGATTGCCTCTTTTGCCTTCCAAAGACTCTAATAAAGCCGTTTCTTCTCCGCAAATGTATGCACCGCCGCCAGGGTGTACATATAAGTCTAAGGAATAATCTGTTCCTAAAATATTTTTGCCTAGGAATCCTTTGGCATAGGCTTCGGCTATTGCTTTTTCCAAAATTTGAATAACATACAACATTTCTCCCCGCACATAGATATAGGAGGTGTTAGCACCCAACGCATAGCTTGCCACTATCATGCCCTCTACCAAACTATGTGGGTTTTTGCTCATCAGATAACGGTCTTTGAAGGTGCCAGGTTCACTTTCGTCTGCATTGCAAACCAAGTAACGGGGCGTAGTTTTTTTGTCTATAAAACTCCACTTCATGCCCGCAGGGAAACCAGCTCCGCCTCGCCCTCTCAATCCCGATTTTTTTACCTCCTCCGTTACTTCGTCAGGAGTCATGGTTTTGAGTGCCTTCTCTACGGCAGCATAACCGCCATGCTTGCGATAGACCTCAAAAGTTTCAATATTAGGTGTGTGAATATGCTCGGTTAATATCTTTTTGCCCATCTGTGTTTCAGTCTAAGGATTTTTACAAATCTATAAACTGTTTGGCACATTTCCAAAATTTAGCAAATTTTGTCATTTTTTACTTCAACTTAAACACCGAGTCGTATTCAAATGTAATGGTTTCTATAATTAGCTCATTTTTTTTGGCATCGAGTGAGGAAATTTGCCATTTTTTAGGCAACAAATCATTGAATTGCCATACAAAAATAGGTTGGTCGTCTGTACCTAAGAGTCTAAGCAATGCTGTTTTGGGAACAAATCGTTGGGGCGTATTAAAACCTCTGTAAAAAATGTCAAAAAGCCAAGTAGCAAAATTAGAATTCACAGTGGTCAAAGCCCTGTTTAAAACTAAGTCGCCATATTTTGTGCCTTCGGGAAGTTTTATGCCCATTGTTTCTTTGTACTGCACCTCTGCACTTAATCCTGAAACACTTTGAAAAGGAATCTCCTCGTCATCTATTCGTACTGAAAAGTAAAAGGCGGGGACTAATTGGTAGTCTTCTATCATAATTTTAAAAGCACAGGCTGAAGTGCATATTTGGTAAAATTTTATGTATTTTGTTGTTGTTTATTGCCACAATTTTTGTTCCATTTCCGCTATACTTTTATTGTTCTCTTGAACTGCTAAGGAAATGCTACGCTGTGCATCATATTGGTTTGCAAAAATAGCATCCCCTGTGATAGCAAAACGTAAAACATCAGGCACTTGCATACCACAACCCATACAAGGCTCTTGGGTGCAGTTGGTGTAGGCTATACAAAGTAAGAATAGCACACTACTAAACAAAAATATTTTTTTCATGGTTTATAGATTTTTTAAAAAACTTGCAAAACAAGTCATGTGTTGCAAGTTTTTCTTGAATGAATTTTTTAGTTATGATTAACCACCAAACGGAAGTTTTGCACTGTGTCTGCCGTTACTCCAAATCTTTGTTTGTAAGATTAAGTAAAAACCAGCATTGTTCCAGTGTAGGCAATTCTTTGTTGTTGAAATATGCTTTTTCTATATTTTTACGATTGGCAGCATATCGAACTGATAAAGTACCGATATTTTTGCCCTTGTAAGCCAATAAGTAAGCAACTTGTAAAGGCATTTTGCTATCCTGCATAGAGTAAGTATTTACAACATTAAAGCTATAAACACTGTCTTTTTGAGATTTTAATGCTATTTTTTCCACTGTCAATGGTATAGTAACAGCACTTTTATTGTTCTCTTGAACTGCTAAGGAAATGCTACGCTGTGCATCATATTGGTTTGCAAAAATAGCATCCCCTGTGATAGCAAAACGTAAAACATCGGGCATTTGCATACCACAACCCATACAAGGCTCTTGGGTGCAGTTGGTGTAGGCTATACAAAGTAAGAATAGCACACTACTAAACAAAAATATTTTTTTCATGGTTTATAGATTTTTGAAAAAACTTGCAAAACAAGTCATGTGTTGCAAGTTTTTCTTGAATGAATTTTTTAGTTATGATTAACTACCAAACGGAAGTTTTGCACTGTGTCTGTCGTTACCCAACGTACTGTGTACGTATCTACCACTAAACCAGCAACCGTAAACACAAAATCATTGCCTACATGGGTGTATGTTTTCATTTGTCTAATTTCTGCGAATAGAAACAAATCCATTTTTGATAACAGCTTTTTTAGTTCTGTTAGCGTCATAACTAATCATACACTCAAAAGTAGCTTCAAATGTATTCTCGTCATTTTTAGTGATAGTCAGAAACGCAGGAGTTTCATTACTCATGTTTTCTGCCAACGAATGAAAACCTCTGAAACCAAAATAAGCATACCTCTCTGGCTTGGGTTTGGTGTCGGGTCTAAAAGGTGTATCCATTGGAAATTTTACACCCACTTTCCAAAAATTTGTTGCACAGTCTTGCCATACACTATCACATTCAATATTACTTCTGAACCCACCAAAAGAAAGCCCATTTCTATTATCACCTGTGTGGTCTCTAAATACAATACCAGTTGTTTGATAGCCTATACCAATATCTACATTCACACAAGGATATTTTGTATTGCAGTCCACTTGGTATTTGATGTCGGTCTGGTAAGGTTTGCCATCTACTTCGTATCGAATGATGCCTATGTTTTTGGTAAACAGTTCGTCTTGGGTACAGCCGACAGCCAAAAAAGCTGTAAACAAGACTATAAATAATTTTTTCATTTTTTTGAAGGCTTTAAAATTGAATTTATTTACAATATCAGCCAACCAGAGGATAGCTGTTGGCTGATAAAAGGTAAATGAAGTGTTATCTCGTGCTAAGTATTTTTAATTACGTCTTACAGAAATAAAGCCATTTTTGAGGATACTTTTTTTATTTTTATCTGAAAGATAAGCAATGACACACTCAAAAGTAGCCTCAAAAACTTCTTCATCATTTTTTAGGATGGTCAAGCTACCTGGCACTTCATTGTTTAATTTATCAGGAACAGAATACATAGAGCCATCTATCATAAAACGAAGAGAGGCATATAAATCAGGCTTTGTATTTGATGCTCCATGAGGTGTATCAAATGGAATTTTTATCCCTACTTTTAACAATTCTGTTTGATTATCTGACCAGGCACTGTCTTTACAAACTGTTTTATTTGTTAAAGGCTCAATATAACAGTGTCGCGACAACTGTAATAAACCTCTGTCTCCATCTGTGTGGTCTGTAAATATGACAGATGAACCTGTGCCGCTTGAGCTACGCCCAATATCATTATTGAAAAAAGGATAAGAATAGCCAGTATCAACTTTATATTTGATAGCAGTTTGATAAGGTTTTCCGTCTATTTCATAACGCAAAATACCAATGTCCTTGAGCAAAAGCTCATCTTGTTCTGTACAACCTATGAAAAAAAGAGGTAGCAAGAAATAAATTAAATGTTTTAAGTTCATGATGGTGTGCTAAAAAAGGTAAAGCCTTACCTGCCTTTTGCAGGTAAGGGGAAAATTAAGAATTACCAAGTAAAATTACCTGACCAAGTGCCTGCCGAATGACCTGTTGGCAACACCCAAGCTGGCGTATTCCACCTATTTAAACTCCATTGAAGCTTGAGCAAATTTTTTGGATAGTTTAACTTTTGCTGCGTAATACTATCTAATTTTTGAGCAAATTGTTTTTGTTTGATAGCCAAGCTATCTTCGTTGTTTTGTGCTTGCACCCAAAAAGAAAGGCAGGAAAACAAGAGAACAAAAATATGATGTATATTTTTCATGATGATGTTTTTATGATTAACTTTTATACGCTGTCAATCGTGATTTTTTGCATATTGACAGGCGTATAAAAATTGATGAAAGGTGTATTTTAGTTATGATTAACCACCAAACGGAAGTTTTGCACTGTGTCTGCCGTTACTCCAAATCTTTGTTTGTAAGATTAAGTAAAAACCAGCATTGTTCCAGTGTAGGCAATTCTTTGTTGTTGAAATATGCTTTTTCTATATTTTTACGATTGGCAGCATATCGAACTGATAAAGTACCGATATTTTTGCCCTTGTAAGCCAATAAGTAAGCAACTTGTAAAGGCATTTTGCTATCCTGCATAGAGTAAGTATTTACAACATTAAAGCTATAAACACTGTCTTTTTGAGATTTTAATGCTATTTTTTCCACTGTCAATGGTATAGTAACAGCACTTTTATTGTTCTCTTGAACTGCTAAGGAAATGCTACGCTGTGCATCATATTGGTTTGCAAAAATAGCATCCCCTGTGATAGCAAAACGTAAAACATCGGGCATTTGCACACCACAACCCATACAAGGCTCTTGGGTGCAGTTGGTGTAGGCTATACAAAGTAAGAATAGCACACTACTAAACAAAAATATTTTTTTCATGGTTTATAGATTTTTGAAAAAACTTGCACAACAAGTCATGTGTTGCAAGTTTTTCTTGAATGAATTTTTTAGTTATGATTAACTACCAAACGGAAGTTTTGCACTGTATTAAAACGCATAGCCAATACTCACCCCCAGCTCATTCCATTGGAAAGCATCTATTTTAACAGATTTGCGATACTCCTCTTCAAACACACCTACCGAAGTGGCAAAAAAAGCTGCGGTACTTACTTTTTTCCACCATACTTTTTGATAGCCAAAACCACCTAATACACCACCTAAACGAGTTGCCCCTACTACAGGCTTAAAATTAGGCAAATACAAATATTCCTGATAAGCATAGACTAAGCCGCCCCTTAGAAAAAAACCATTAAACGTATGCTGGTTTTTACGTGAACGCAAATAATAACGAGTTTCTCCGTACAAAGCATAAGCAGGAATAGAGGTACGACCTATCATAAAAAACAGGTTCAAGTTCAATGTAGAGTTTTTGCCCCATATTCTTTCATAGCAAAGTCCATTAGGAATAAACCAATCAGCATTTCTACGATTAGACCACCATTGCAGTTTTAGTAAATTTTTAGGATATTTTTTATTGGCACTACGCAAACTATCTAAATATTGCTCAAAAACTTGCTGTCTTTTACTACTATCAGTTAAGGAAATTTGAGCAAATAAAACTGTTTGTAAGCCAAGTAACAAACCAAGCAGACAACCACAAAAAAAAGTTTTCATATTTGTTATAAAGTTTTTAAAAAACTTGCAAAACAAGTCATGTGTTGCAAGTTTTTCTTGAATGAATTTTTTAGTTGTGATTGACTACTAAACGAAATGTTTTAACAGTTTCTATCGTTATCCAACGGGCTGTATAGGTATCTGCCACTAAACCTGTAACAGTAAACACAAAACCATTGCTTACGTTGGCAAAAGAAGCTACTTCTGTGCCTAATTTGTCGTAGATTTTTAATGTGCCACTTTCCTTTGTGCCACAAGACAGCGTAACCTGCCCTTGTGAGGGGTTAGGATAGAGCATAAAAGCTACTATTTCATCTGTATCTGTTGCATCAGTTGTATCTTTTGCTTTTTCGTCTTTGGTAGGTGGTAGTATCCTTTCCATATAGCAGTTTGAATTTGGCATTTTCTGCACACCGATTGAGCCTCTTACTGAATTGCCGCATCCGTCAAATGCTTGATAAGATAGTGTAACAGAAGAAGGTCTGGTAGCATAATAAGAAGGTACTTGTACGCTAATATCTCCTGTGCCATCGCCATCTATGATACTCCATCCCGATGGCAAACCCCAGACAAAGCCACTGCCCAAAAGTGGGGCATAACTCGACTGGTCTATAGCTGAATAATAAGCCACCGTACCACTACATACTTGCGAAGTTCCACTTACACCGCCTCTTGCTGGCACACGAGAAACAGACAGAGTTCTCATACCTGTTACATTACAAGTGTTATTGCGTGCAATGACTGTAATGGTTGCACTACCTCTGAAATTACTTACATCAAAATTAGCCGAATTATTACCATTGTCAAGCACTTGCAAGGCAGGCGAAGAAGACGACCATTCATAAGAATCTGCTCCAAAAACAGGACTGATGCTGTAACTGCTGGTGCTTGTTCCGCAAGAAATAGTTCTTGCTCCTCCAATACTACCCAAAGTACCCAAACCATTAGCTACATCAATAGAATCTGAGTTCCACTGCATACCACCAAAAATACCTATGTCATAGCCAATATTTGCACTAAAAGAGCCACTACCACCAGCACCCCACCGAACTATTGCAGTACACGACCTAACAGGATTGTCACTTAGGCTGGCATCAACCTTCGCCTGTGTTCTCATTGCATTATAGGTTTCATTGCTGTATTCTGGTATATCCACTATGGTGCCACCACTCACTGAAACAATAAGAATTTGTGTAGGAAAAATATTTGTGATGTCTATTTCATACGAAACTACATTGTAGGGGCAAACTTGCGAAGCTCCTCGCACTACAACATAAGTAAATGCTTGTGCTTTATAGCTTGCACAAAAGAACAAGGCAAGCAACAATAGACTTGCAAAAGACGATTTGCCATTGGCAACGGGTAAAAAACGTAATGTTTTCATTTTTTTTATTAGGTTTTAGAAAAATAATTGCAGCTATTTTTGGTAGTCTGCTAAGTATTTTATATTTTTACCCTACATTTTTAGATTTTACAACTGTGTAGGGTTTTCAGTTGCTTTGGTTTGTGTTTTGTATCGTGGGCTTTAGCCTGCGGTGTTGTTTCGGTTTTTGAGCAACCGAAAATACGCTGACAAAAGTACACACCAAAGAAAGGCACAGGCTAAAGCCTATGCTACATTCTTTCACAGGCTAAAGCCTATGCTACATTCCTTTTGTATTTTGATATGGCAAAGGTAAGTAGTTTAAGGTTACGTTCTGAACTCCAATAGGACTATTTCACTTTTTTCTTATGAAAGTTTGGACTAAAAAAAAATTATTTGCAAATCAATGCACCCTCATAGGACTATTTTGTTAAAAAATAAAAAAATAGTCCTATGGGGAATAAAAAAATAAAAACTGAATAGAAAAAATTGTATGGAAACTGTGCAAAACAGAATAAAAGCTTTGCGAGAACTGCGTGGTTATACCCAAGATAAAATGGCATCATTGCTCTCTATGTCCCAATCTGGTTATGCTAAAATAGAAAGAGGAAACAGTATTCTATCTCATCCCCGCTTAGAACAAATAGCAAAGGTATTGGGGGGTACATTAGCAGATTTATTAGGTATAGAAAATGAAGAAGAAACACAAGAGGAAAATAAAACAGAAGACAATGTAGGAGATAAAGAAAAGATGACAGACAAAGAAAAAATAGCAGCCTTAGAATTGGAGTTAGAAAAACAGAAACAAACAAATAAATTAACCAATTCTTATTTGAAAGATGAGGTAAGAATATTAAAAAGAAACCTTGCAACTTGTGAAAAAAAACTCATTGATAGTGAGCAAAAAGTAAAGCTACTAACAAAAGAAAACGAGGTATTTAAAAAATAACCTAATTCATTAATTGTGCAGAATCATATTATAGTTTTCGATGGAGTTTGCAACCTTTGCAATGGGGCAGTCAATTTTGTGATAGACCACGACCCCAACCCCAAATTTCACTTCTATTTTGCCTCTTTGCAGTCCAATTTTGGGCAACAGTTGCTGCAAACACACCACTTAGACACTAAGCAATTCAACTCATTTTTGCTCTACTCAAACGGAAAACTCTACCAAAAATCTACCGCAGCCCTTCGTGTAGCCAAAATATTGGGAGGTTGGTGGCAAGTATTGTATGCCTTCATTATTGTTCCGCATTTTATTCGCAACTTTATCTATGACCTTATTGCTCGCAACCGTTATCGGTGGTTTGGCAAAACAGAAAGTTGCCGAATGCCCACCCCTGAACTGAAAAGTAGGTTTTTGGATTGATGAGTGGCAAAAGCCAGAATAGGTTTGATTGATGAAGGAGTAGCCTAAACGACTGCATAACTCTACACTGCGCGACTAATTTCTATGACTAAAACAAACCTATTCCTTGTGTAGCCACGATTTTTTGGCTAACAATTCGTCATTGCTTTCTCGCACCTCGGGGTCAGGTACACAACAGTCCACAGGACATACAGCAGCACACTGTGGTTCTTCGTGAAAACCGACACACTCTGTGCATTTGTCAGGTACGATATAATAAAACTCGTCTGAAACAGGACTCTGTTTGGCTTGTCCCTGTATCACTTCGTCTCCTAATTCTACGGAAGTAAGGCTTGTGCCATCTGCCCATGCCCATTCCACACCACCTTCATAAATGGCTGTATTAGGACACTCAGGCTCGCAAGCGCCGCAGTTGATACATTCGTCTGTGATAATAATTGCCATAAAACTATAATTGTAAATTGTAAATTGTAAGTTGTAAATTCTTAATTGTAAACTTAATTATAAATGTTTATTAGTTACAAATTGTATTGAATAAACACAAGTAACAACAAACAGTGCAAGGCTTTTTGTTTCAATTTTCAAAAAAACAATTTATTTTGTATTTTTGTTTAAAAATATAAGTTGCAAACTCCAACGTAGAAAACTAAAAGTTTTATGACGGCTATAACTCAACAGATAGAACAAGGAAAGTTTTTCCACTCTTTTGGAGTATCTGCATCATTATTATATCAACTATTCTTTTTGCCAAACTAATAAAGCAGAAACCCCTGCGGGGAAAGTCCATCCTTTGTTGAGCAGTTTTCTTTCTGTATCAAATATATTTTCTAATACTTGGTTGATAGGGCTTGTTTCGGCTATAATGCTGTGGTCTGACCCAGAGCCTTTTGCCTCGTTACGGAATAAATTGGTGGGAAAAATTCGCATCAGGTTTCTGAAGGCAAAAATGGGTGGGAAAAGCAAAGAATTGAAGTAAGTTTTATATAAAAGTTTGCCTTTTGCACCTTGCTCAAATAATCTAACGACTTGTTGCAACTTATAACGCCGAAAATGGTGATTTACCACATCATGTTGTCCCCAAAGACTCATAAAAGCTGGCACTGTTACAGCCACCAAGCCGCCTTTTTTGCAGACTCTTTTCATTTCATTGACAGCCAACAGGTCGTCTTCCACGTGTTCTATCACATCAAAAGCACAAACCAAATCGTATTGGGCTTCCTCAAAAGGGAGTTCCAAAATAGAGCCGTTGAGAATAGGGCTTTTGAGAATAGATTTGGTAAATTCAAAACATTCTTTATCGTACTCTATAGACATGACCTGCCCAAAGGTAGCCAACATTTCAGAAGTAGCTCCCGTAGCCACTCCAACATTGAGTACAGTGTTGGTGTTAAGTTGAGGTAATAATTGGGCTATACGTTGCTGCAAAATATTACTTCTTACCTTAAACCACCAATTTTTACGTTCTAAGTGGTAATATTCTTTGTAGTAAATAGAATCCATGACATGGCAAAGGTAGCAAAACTTGGGCATAAAAAAATAGAGTTTGTGAATAATTTACAAAATAATTTAATAACTTTGTAAGAGGACTTATTAAAAGATGGGAATTAAAATAATTTTTTATTATTGCCTACTACCCTAATTATCATAAGCTATGCTAAATATTACCGAAACGTCTTCTGCCTATCAAGATTTAGAAAAGATGCCTATTGATAGCTTATTGGCAGCTATCAATGCCGAAGACCAAACCGTAGCCCATCAAGTACAAAAAGCCTTGCCCGCCATCGAGAGATTGGTGCAGCAGATAGCCCCAAAAATGAAACAAGGAGGCAGGTTATTTTACATAGGAGCAGGCACCAGTGGCAGATTGGGCGTTGTAGATGCTTCTGAGTGTCCACCTACTTTTGGTGTGTCACCTGAGGTAGTTATCGGTTTAATAGCAGGTGGCGACTCGGCTATTCGCAAGGCTGTGGAGTTTGCAGAAGACCACCTTACCCAAGCGTGGCAGGACTTACAACCTTATCAACCTACGTCCATCGACTCGGTGATAGGTATTGCTGCATCGGGCAAAACTCCTTATGTCATTGGTGGAATAACTCAAGCCAAAGCGGAGGGATTGACCACGGGCTGTATTGTCTGTAATCCCAACTCACCCTTAGCAGCCGTTACAGCTTATCCTGTGGAGGTCATAGTGGGTGCAGAATTCGTCACTGGTAGTACACGAATGAAAGCTGGAACAGCCCAAAAAATGGTACTTAACATGATTTCTACTACGCTGATGATACAATTAGGCAAGGTAAAAGGCAATAAAATGGTGAATATGCAACTCACTAACCATAAATTGATTGAAAGAGGTGTAAGAATGTTGATAGAAGAGTTGCAAATTTCTGAACAGCAAGCCACCATCCTTCTCAATCAATACGGACAAGTAAGAGCAGCTATTGAGGCTTTTCGTACCCAATAGGAAACACTAAACTTCCTGAGAAAACCTTTTTAGCACCTAAAATATACCTAATTAGGTGTCCTCGAGTGCCCAATAGGTACTTTCGCAAAAAATCTAATATTTTATTTAAAATAATCAGTGTGGAATATCTTTCCAATACAAATACTTTTCTTGCCAATCAATAAGCAAACTATAGTTTTGCAACACCTGATTGCCTACTTGCCAACTTCTGCCCAAACTCAATATACCTTGCACGTTTTTTGTAGAAAAATTGCTTATTTTAAACTCAAAACCTTGAAAAACAAGTATTGATGGATTTCCTTGCATCTCTTTACCAATGATGTAATTCGTTTTGCAAATTGCAAATTCTTCTTTGGGCAAAAATTGCAAAGTGTCTATGCCTATCGTGGGTAGTCTTTTTTTTTCGAACAAAGGCAGCTTTACACCTCCCCCAAAACCTGTACTGAGATGAAAAACTTGTTTCGTTTCGTATTGATTTACAAAAGCATGAAATTTGGGTACTCTGTAAATATTGCGAAAAAATGGAACTTTTTGGTGGCTTTGCTTCTGTTTTGCAGCCGAAGTTGGGTCGAGTAGTTGCACTTGTTTTTGTTTGCCGTCAAAAAGCCAACAAGTAGATTGCATCACATTTGCCCCTATTACCCCGTCATAACCTGCCAAAAAACTATGTGGAGGAAAACTATCTATCACAGTGCCAATCTCCTCAAAATCAATCCATTGCAAACTATCTTGCTCCTTTTTTTTATCTTTTACTCCTTTTTTTTCTATGAGTCTTTTGATTGGCAGTTGCAAATTTTTGATAGTAGTAACACCCAAACGAGGGTAGCTTTTATACATAGCATCTTCATAAATCCACTCCACAGTCAAGCCCAAACGCCGAGCCAAAGCCGAAGAAATAACCGTAGGAGAACCTGTATCGAGAACAAAACAGTAGGTTGCTGTATCCAGATTAGCAAATTTTACCTGCACCACATACACGCCACAGCAGTTTTGTAATTGCTTGCTAACGAGAGCATTAGCTTGTCTAAGGCTGTCGTTTCCAAGAGGTTGCTGCACAAAATTCGTAGCCAAAATTGCGGGTTGGGTCAAAATCCAATTCATTTTGCCGCCTTTAAACAAGGCTTTGGTTTGCTGAAAGGTGTCTTGCTGGCAACCGAAAAGCAAAATAGTAATGCAACAAGAGGTGATACGTAGGGCAAAGATAACATCTTTCAATGGTGCGACAACTCGCAAGATGTCATCTTTACGAACTCCTTTTGATAACAAACAGTTTTTCATATCTTTGTATTTTCACACGCAATTTATTCTATGCAAGTTGTCATTATCAAATACAATGCGGGCAATGTAAGTTCAGTGGCTTTTGCTCTCCAAAGAATAGGTATAGAACCTTTTCTGACCGACCAAACAGACGAAATTTTGGCTGCGGACAAGGTAATTTTCCCCGGTGTAGGCGAGGCTTCGAGTACCATGCAACACCTCCGCCAAACAGGATTAGACCAAACTATCAAGCAACTGAAACAACCTGTTTTGGGCATTTGTTTGGGTATGCAACTCCTCTGCAAACATTCGGCAGAAGGCAACACAACTTGTTTGGATATTTTCGACCAGCAAGTATTGAGTTTTCATTCGCAACCACAACCTGCCGACAAAACAGCCCAACAAAAAATACCTCACGTGGGTTGGAATGATTTTGCAAAGCTAAGAAATGCTGACAATATTTTGTTTAAAGGTTTGCAACTAACTGATTATGTGTATTTTGTGCATAGTTTTTTTGTGGAGTTAGGTACATACACCACAGCCACCACAGATTATATTTTGCCGTTTAGTGCTGCTTTGCAAAAAGACAATTTTTATGCTGCACAGTTTCACCCTGAAAAAAGTGGGGCAGTCGGGCAAAAAATATTACAAAATTTTATTGAATTGACCTAAAACAACTACGAAAACTTAATTAAGCACTGCCCAGAACTAATGTTAGTTCTGATAAACAAAATCAAAAGTTGCAGTGCCTTTACGAATTTCTAAAACTTGTTTGTCTGTAAAATCATTCATTTTGCCTAAAACAGTGTGGGCAGATTGGCAATAGCGACAACCATTAATTTGGCTTGTTACCAAATTAATAACCTTTCTTTCCTTCGCTTTTAATGTGCTTTTGCGATTTTGCAAAGTCAAGTAATCACCCAATGCTGTTTCATTTTTAGCGAAATACGCATAAAGATTTGGAACAAAACCTAAGCCTTTTTGAATATTATCAAAAATACCTTGATTATTTGCAGATACTTCTGCTCTTGTTGGAACTGTAAAAGTTCTTTTTTCTGTCGTTGTCATTTTGATTTGTATTTAATACTGTTTATCAATTATTTACAATACAAAGGTGCAACAACTTATAAAGTTTAAAAATGATGTAGTTTAGGAAATTCGGTTGATGTAGTTCAACTTTTCTTTGAAACCCTTTTATTTCGTATTCTTGATAGGAATTCTGTTGTCATACCCAAATACGAAGCCAAAGCATATTGTGGTATTCGCTGCACAATTTGCGGATATCTATCAACAAAATTAATATACCGTTCTTCTGCTGTCTGGGTTAAATTCGATATAATTCTACGTTGGTGAAAGGCAAGTCCACGTTCTGCCATAACTCTAAAAACAGTTTCAAACTTGTGATTTGACCTTTTTAATTCCTGTTCTTTGTCATAATCAAGCTGCAAAATAGTGCTATCTTCCAAAGCAACAACAAACATTGTTGCTGGTTGTTGAAAAATATAACTGTTGTAATCTGTAATCCACCAATCGTCAATCGCAAAACTTATGGTGTGGTCTTGCCCTTCATCTGCCACAACATAAGCCCTAAAAGCTCCTTTCAAAACATAATTTCTGTACTTGGCTGTGAAATCTGGCTGAACAATAAATTGCCTTTTTTTAATCTTGGATTCTTTGAAATAAGAAATAAAAAATAGACTCTCTTCGTCTGTCAGTTTCACAAATTTTTCTATGTATTCAATTATTCTGTGTTTACTCATCGTCTAATGTTCTTTTTAACATACGAGATTACCATTTTTTACTACGCTTGTCAAGACTTAGGCAGTCCCGTGCGAAAAGCACCATTGCCAACGTAGCAAATTAAAATTATTGCAATTTTGCAGCCCCAAATGTATGCGTATATTTTTTGCAATGTATCACCACAAAAGAATATTTCGCCAAATCCGCAGCAGTAGCCACAAAACTCGGTGCAACTTCATAAATAGAAGCACCACTTCCTTTAAAAGCAGCTAATTCTGCCTGTGTAGCCACCCCGCTACCTTCTTCAACTGCGGACAAGTAAACTCGCAAATCGGGACCATCTTGGACTTTAAAATCAGAAGCAAATTCTACATAAAAGCCTTTTTCGTCTTTTTTTACATAGACAGTGCCACTCGCGGTTTCACCTTGACGACCAGAAATAACACCTGTTTTCACAATTACGCCTTTGCGAGTGGTTAAATCCGCGGTTTGTGGTGCTTGTGGTGCAATAACTTCGCTGCTACAAGCAACAAATAGACTTAAAATAAGTCCATAAATGATTATTAATTTTGCTGATTTCATAATTTTATTTGGTTAAGCCCCCTAACCCCCGAAGGGGGAATTTTTGTTACAACTCATTGATACTTTTCACTTTCCTTCATATATTTTTCTATGGTTTCGGGGTTCATATACCTTTCTGAACTTGATTTTGCCGACACATTTTTCCATTCTTTTACTTGCAATTTCTCACGCACCTGCACACTCCACGCCAGCAGTTGATAACCCAAACCGTGTTCTATGCAACGCAAATCTGTTGCATACTCAAATTTATCGATATATTTTCCCGATAATTGCCCAAAACCCATACCCATAATTTGCCAAGCATTTTTGTTGATATATTCGGCAATATGTGCTATTTCGTGTCCTAAAACGCCAATTTGTGCATTATAAGACAAGTTTTTAAGTAAAATTGGTGTCAAAAACGCAATGGTTTTTGAACTTATCGTAACTTTGTAAGTCCTATTTTTTCGCCTTTTAAACACACTCCAAAAAGTAGGTCGTGATGCCAAAGGAATTAATGTATTTTTGACTTTAAACACAATCTTTGTATTTCGCAATTCAGCATAAAACGAAAGTGCCAACAAAATTTGCTTTTCAAATTCCTTTGGAATGGTTTTATTTTGCCCAAATTCGGCTTGCAATCCCTCAAAATTTATTGTATCACTTAACAAAAACTCTTTCCTAATTACTTGTGAAACAGCTTGTTGCGAGAAAATAAAAAGCAAAACTAAATAAATTAAAAACTTCATAATTTCTATATTTTTGGTAGTAAAGATGTCATTTTCCGAAAAGATGACATCTTTACGGAACTTCATTACTTATTTTCCTCCCAAGCCATTATCGAAATTCCTAAAAAAGCAAGGTCTTTGATAATAAAAAAGTCTGTTATTGGAAATCCGTCTATCATTCGCCATACGTTTGGTGTTGTAAATAAAAAACTTAACGTAGTTGCAAAGATGATTATTGAACCCAAAGCTGCATATTTGCCAATAATTTTGAACTTTGCAGACAATAACAAACCAATTCCCACAACAATTTCGACAATACCAATGAGGTTAGAAATTCCTTGTTGCGACAAAATTTGGTATAGCCAAGCCATAGCAAAATGATTTTCTACCAATGGTTTTATAGCTTTTGCCTCTGTTGGTGTAAATTTGAACAAACCTATCCAAATTAGCACAACCGCAGTAGCTATAACACTCAACCAATAACCTGTTTTTTTCATATTTGAAATTGTGAATTTTTGTAACTGTTTGAGTACGTTGGCAATGGCTTAGGCAGCCCCGTCAGACCTTGACAATCGTACCTTTTATACGTTTGTCAAGGTCTGACGGGGCTGCTTAAGCCATTGCCAACGTATAAAAGCTAATACCAAAATATTTAATTTTTAGTTGCTTGCTTTGCCTTAAATTCCAAAGTAGAAGCAGCCACACCCAAATTTTCGGCAGTCTTGACTTCGGGAAAAGCCTGTTTCATTGCAATTTTTATAATTGCTAAGTGATGTACGTTATGCTCAATATTGTACAATAATTCACGAAAGTAAGAACTTTGTATCAAATCCGTTTCACCGTTATAATGCAAACGCAAATTGATTGCTTTATCGGTTTGAATAGCTGCAATGCGTTGATTAATTGTGCCAATAGTTTTTGCAACTATGGATAAATCATTCTCTAACAACAAGTTACGACTACGATTGTCATAATCTACCTCACCAATTTCCAAACCATTTAGCAACTCAACGTAAAACTCTATAATATGTCTTACGTGCTTGCCAATACTGTTTTCGTGCAAAACAGTTAAGTTTTCGGCATACATTTTTGGTGTAAGTTCTGATACTAATTGTTGCAAATCTGAAAGTTGTGCAAAAGTTTGTTTTAGTATAAAGTGCATAGTTTTTTTAGTTTATGTAAGACTAATCAAACCTTATAAGGTCTTTAAGACCTTATGAGGTTTTGCTATTTTAGTTTTTTCCAGAATATTACTTTATCCTCTCCTTCTTTCCAAAACTCTTTAATGACGCCTACTTGGGTGTAACCAATTTTTGGATAAAGATTTCTTGCACCAATTTGCGCATCATTACTTGATGTTTCTACAATTAGAATTCTGCCTTCTTTGTGTTTAAGCAATTCTTCTATGTATTTTATCATTGCACTTGCAATTCTCTTTCTTTGAAAATCTTTGGAAACACCAATTGCTAATAAATTATATGTACCTTCGGTAAATTTTTCTGGTACACAGTAGCCTATGGCAACAGGTTTATTATTGTCAAGGCACGTAAACCAAATATCTTCCGTATTGGCGTTATTGAAATAATCGGAAATCATCTCATCAAAATATTCCGATGGGAATAATTCGCTGGAATCCAAAACTTCTTTTAGTCCAATTAGGTCTTCCATTTGCACTTTTCTAATCTGATTGTTTGTCATTTTTTTTAGTTGATTTTTAAATACCTTTTAATTTCCTCTTTTTGCAGCCACAAAACCCCCGCACAAGCCACCCAAACCACCGCAGCCAAAGCAAACAGCAAACCATCATCACCTTGTACTTCTATACCTAATTTGCTAAGATGCGAAAAAATTGCACCCGACATAATACCCAAACTTAAACCTGCACCCAACCAAGATGTGCGAGGAATAAGCAACAAAATGGCAGCTATTAATTCAGCGACACCAGAACCAATACGTCCAACAGGTTCAATGCCTAATTTGCTAAAAATATACACCGACTCAGGTGCTGCGGTAAATTTAAAATACAAGGTTTGCAGCAAAATTATCGCAGCAATTAATCGCAAAGCTATATGTACTATTTTTTGTGTTTTTGTCATTTTTTTTAATAATTTTAGTTTTATTACCTATTGGGTGGCTTTGAGCCACCCAATAGGTAATAATTTTATTTATAAATAACTTTCCAATTTGCGTCTGATTTTTTATAGAGTGCAGGTTCATCTTTATTCCAACTGTCTAAGGTATTGTTAAAAAAAGCATTGTAAAACAGCAACAAACGACCATCTTTTATTTTGAAAGTTTTAGGATTTGGCTCTACTTTCTCTGCATTTTTGCCTATTGCATACGCACACCAACCTCCATAAGCAGGTTCATATTTGCTCGGATTTTGCTTAAATTTTTCCATATTTGCCTGATTTACAAACAAATAAGTTATACCCAAATGCGTATAGCTAAACTTTTTGCTACCTTCTTGGGGCTTATTGTCAAAATAAGAAACCGCATCATAACCCTGCAAAGCTACTTTGTCGTCTATGTAGAAATGTGTTTTGCGTAAGGCTGTTTCGTCTTGTGCCATTGCTTGTGTGTTGCTAAAAATTAGCAAGGCGAAAAAGCAAAGAATGAAGAAAAAATTTGATGTTTTCATTTGTAAGTTTTTTGTTAATTTGTAATATTTTTATGTGGTTTTGGTTTCTCAAAACCAAAACCTGTAATGTAGTTTCGTTTTTGAAAAACCGAAACCACCTTAGTTAAAAAGAGTTACTACCTCTGTGGTTTCAGTTTCTCAAAACCAAAACCCGCAATAGAGTTTCGGTGTTGAGAAACCGAAATCACCTTAGTTAAAAAGAGTTATTATTACCAAAAACAGACATAAAAACCCCATAATTTTGTCTGCCGATTTGTTAAAAACTGTTTGAAATTTGTGTTGATATTTTGCGGTTAGCATTGCCAAAAAACACAAGAATATTAAAGCACCTAAACCTGTTGCAACAATAAAAACAAATTGATTTTCAGGCTTTTGCATATTTATGCTATTTATTTCTTTGCAATACAAAAACACAAAAGACCAGAAAAACACAAGTTGAAAATTGCTTAATCCCATCAAGAAACCTTTCAAAAAAGATTTGTAATTGTGCTTATCGGGTGGCTCAAAGCCACCCGATAAGTACTTATGTTCTGATGCCTTTTTTAGGAAAAAATAGACACTTATTGCTACTAAAATTACCACACTAAACCATTTGAGAGAAGGCAAAAAAGATGTAATAAAAGTAAATTTTTCGCCAACTTCTACAATTTGTATTGCCAAAAAAGCATATAGCATTTCGGGCAAACTGCCACCCAAAGCCACACAAAAACCTGCCATTAAACCTCGCTGCATAACTGCCTGCACAACCGACAAATTCACTAAACCCGGTTGCAAAGAACCAATAGCACTAACTAGAGAAATAAAAAAAAGCAAAAATATCATTAAATTATTTTTTTTAAAATATAAAATTACGTTGGCAATGGTGCTTTTCGCACCTTGACAAGCGTAATTTTATATGCGTAAACTGTTTTTTATACGCTTGTCAAGGTGCGAAAAGCACCATTGCCAACGTATAAAAAAATTATTTTATTGCTAAAATATTCAAGCTAATTATCACATTATCAGCCAAAACCCAGCTATTTCCACCCACTTTATGGTCTAAACGGTTGATAGTAAAACTGCCTTTAAAGGTTGCAGCATTGCCATTTTCAACGTATGAAAAAGGAATTTCTATCTCTTTTGTTACACCTTTTATGGTCAATTTGAATTTACCTTTGTAGTTGTTTCCACTGTTGCCATCTTTCGAAAAACTTATGCTTTTGAGGGTTATTTTTGGAAATTTGGCAACATCAAAATATTCCTCTTTTCGCAAATGTCCATCTCTGCTTTTATTGTCTGTATTGATAGTTTGCGTTTCTACACTTGCCTCTATGCTCGAAGTGGCTAAGTTTTGGCTATCAAATTTGATAGTGGTCTGCAAACCTTCGAGTTTTCCATCTACTTTTAGTCCTGCGTTTTTAATCACAAATGTAACCGCAGAGCCTGTTGCCACTTTCCATTCGGTTTGTGCTAAAGCATTGAAAAACAACAAGTTAAAGCAAATAATAATGAAGAGTTTTTTCATTTTGTTGTGTTTTTTTGTAAAACGGACTTTAGTCCTGTAGAACGGACTTTAGTCCGTTTGTCGTCTATACTTCAGAAACAGACTTTAGTCCAATGCTATTAAGCTAAGAGTTTTTTTACAACCTCGAAGAGGTTGAACAGCAATAGCCCTACGTGCAACGTAGGGAAAAGATAAGAGAGTACGCCACAACCTCGAAGAGGTTGAACAACCTTACTTACCCTGTGCCATTGTTCAACCTCTTCGAGGTTGGATGCAAATTTGCAAATATTCCCCTACGTTTCATGTAGGGCTATTATTGTTTAACCCACAATGGAATTGCTCCTCGAGGTTGCAAGTTTTCTTAGCTTAATAGCATTGGACTTTAGTCCGTTTGTCATCTATACTTCGGAAACGGACTAAAGTCCGTTTGTCGTCTATACTTCAGAAACAGACTTTAGTCCGTTTATCGTCTATACTTCGGAAACGGACTAAAGTCCGTTCTACAGGTTATCTAAACGGAGAATAAGTAAAAGCAAGCAAGCCCATCAAAGATTTATACCGATAACGGTCATTGTCCAGCACATATTTTTTGTCGGTTGTGTATTCGGTAAACATAAAACCTACGCCTGCACGTATAGCAAACTTTGGATTAAACCAATAACGAGCATAAAATTCGGAGTTTAAACTGCCTAAATCATTGTCGCTAATCAATAAAGCATTAAAACTTGTTGGTGTGGCTGCGGCTGCGGTTTTGTTTGGATTTGTCAAGGTGCTTTGTAAAACTCCTGTCTGTTTGCCACCAAAACTAAAACCGATGGCATCGATGTTAAAACCAATTTCAAATTTTTGTGAAAAACTGTATTGCAGGTTGATTGAAGCATTTAGGCTGTTTGCTTGGGCAGAGGCAAGGCTCAAAGTATCAAAATTTTTCTCGATATTGTCCTGAAAAATTACGCCTACGCCTGTGCTGCCTGTGGTCAGGCTTGCAGGTGCGGTGATATATTTTTTGTCAGAGCCAAAATAGTTTGATAGTCGCAAACCATAGCCAATTTTAAACTTTTGCTTTTTCCCAATTCCGTGAAACTTTACCCACGAGAAAGCTGAGGCAAATTCGCCACCACCAACATTGAGGGCTACATCAAAATTATTGTTGTATTTGAAGCCTTTGGCAGGGGTGGCTGTACCATTTGCAGGTGTTGTGTTTTGTGCTATTGCATTGGTAGCTAACAAGCTGATAATGAATAGGATAAATAAATTTTTGAGTTTCATAAGTTTGTTTGTGCCAAATTGTTTTAGCAAAAATAGCTTATAGCAAACTCACGAATTGTCAGCTATATGACAAAACCCAAATTTTTTTTAAAATTTCTTGGCGTGCCACACAAGTTGTTTGCAACGCTATTAGAAGTAACATTTCTTTGAGAAATGTTACTTCTGAACAATTTTCCGTTGCATTGTACCGTAGCCTTTAGGCTGCAAGGTCTTTTTGGTAACAACCTTGCAGCCTAAAGGCTACGGTACAAATCGTAATAACCTCTATTTGCATTCCTTACCATAAACTTTTCAAATCAGGGATAATAACTTTTTTGCGGTTGAGGTAAATAACCTTTTGCTCTGCAATCAATTCATTGATAATTTTGGTGGTCGTTTGGCGAGAAATTGCCGTAAAGTGAGCTATATCTTGGTGGGTCAAATACATTTCAATCAGATAAGAACCATTGGCTTGGAGTTTGCCTTCGTGTTCGGCGTGGAGTTTAAAAAAATTGATAATTCTTTGTCTACTGTCTTTAAAAACAATATCAGCAAATTTATTTTGGACAACATTTACTTTTTCGCCCATTTTTTTTGCATACTGAATGGCTAAGTGTGGCTTGTTTTCCAAAATTCTTTCGAAATCAGCAATAGTAAAACTACACAACGATACGTCAGACAAAGCCTGTGCATATTCATTACAAGTATTTTTTTGATTTTGGAGGCTAATTGCCCCAAAAACATCATCTTCTTTCAATATTTCGCATACGATTTCCTCACCATTTTCGTTCTGAAAAGCTATTTTAATTCTTCCTTGTTTCAAAAAATATAACCTGTCAAGGTCATCGCCACCAAAATAGATGTATTCATTTTTTTTGGCAGTCTTGAAACAAGACAAAACATTGAGGTCAGAAATTTCTTGTTTGCTTAGCTGTGAGAATAGTGATTGTGTTCTTAAATACCAATATTTTAAATCTACGGTCATAATAGTTTATTTGAACTTTGAGGTAACTATTCTTCTCTTTATGGCAGAAAGCCTACTTACAAATTTATAGTATTTTTAAACTATTCCAAAATTTTGTGCAATATTGCAAAATGATTAACTTTGCAGACAGTACCACAAAATAAATTTTAAGAACTAACATTTTTTTGAAAAATGTTAGTTCCCAAAAGGTAATGGTTAAATAACCCTGACAAGACCTAAGTGTATGACAACCAACGAACTAAAAGCCTTAGCTTCACTAATAGACGAAGACGACAAGGAGATATTGCACCTCGTAGAAAAGCAAATTTATATGCTGGGGTCGCAAATGATACCTTATCTCGAAGAAGAATCGCAGCAGCAGACTAACCAAAAAGTGCAGAAACGGATAGACAACATTGTGCATCATCTTCGTTTTGAAACTGTATTAGAAAAATTGCAAGTATGGAAACAAGCCGAACAAGACGACCTACTCAAAGGATTGTGGATATTGGCAACTTATGAATACCCAAGTTTAGAAATCAAGAACTTGCAAATCCAGATAGAGCAAATTTATTATGAAGTGTGGCAAGTGTTCAGAGAAGACCTGCACCCCCACGATACAGTGCGGATAATGAACAGCATTTTTTTTGGCAAACTCCGCTTTAAACCCAATCCTGACTATCAGGCTATCAATAACTCTATGATTAACATGGTGTTGGAAACCCGTATGGGAAACCCTATTGCCTTGTGTTGCGTTTACTTATTGGTGGCTGCCAAGTTTAAAATACCAATTTATGGCGTAAATTTGCCCAATATTTTTATACTTACCTATAAAAGTGATTTGATGCAGTTTTATATCAATCCAACTAACAAAGGGATTATTTTCAATAAATCGGACATAGATAATTACATAGAACAACTCAATTTGCCTGCATCTGATGTGTTTTATCAGCCTTGTACGCACTTAGATATGCTCAAAAGGATTTTGCGAAACTTGTCTTTTAGTTTCGAAAAAATAGAAGACCACGAAAAGATGAAAGAAGTAAGGCGAATGTTGACAGTCTTGGAAGTGTAATAACAATAAAAAAACAAAATTCAGATGACATTTCAAATGAAAAGCACTTATGTAGGTGAACTTCGAACAGAAAACTTACATTTGCAGTCGGGCAACCAAATTATTACTGATGCCCCCACAGATAACTTCGGCAAAGGAGAGGCTTTTTCGCCTACGGATTTGCTTTGCGTTTCCTTAGCCACTTGCGTCATGACCACTATGGGCATAGTAGCCCAAAGGGAAAATATAGATTTGGCAGGTATGAATTGCGAAATTCAAAAAATTATGGCAAACAATCCGCGCAGAATAGCCGAAATTGTTGTTAATTTGACTTTGCCACAGGTAAATAGTTTAGACGAAAAACAAAAAGTTTTGCTCAAAAATACAGCTTCAACTTGCCCTGTTTCTCGCAGCTTGTCGCCAGAGGTCAAACAAAGTTTTACTTTTAATTGGTAAGAAACAATTATGCAATTTGCAGATATTAAAAATGATATTGCCTTCCGCAAAATCTTTGGCAATGAGAATAAGACAGAAATTTTGATTTCTTTTCTTAATGCTGTTTTGAAATTGGAAGGCAATAAAAAAATTATTTGGGTTGCCATTTTAAACCCTTATCAAGTACCTATTGTCTTAGGTGCAAAATCTACTATTTTAGATGTGAAAGCAAAAGACAAGATAGGCAATGAGTATATTGTCGAGATGCAGGTTACGGATAAAGTTGGTTTTGCCAAAAGAGTGGTTTATTATAGTGCCAAAAGCTATTCGGCTCAACTCAATGTGGGCGAGCAATATTACAAGCTAAAACCTACTATTTTTATTGGTATCTTGAATTTTGTTTTTTTGGAAACCGAAAATTACTTATCAAGGCACTTAATCTTAGATGCAGAAACCAAAGAACACAAATTGAAGGATTTGGATTTCAATTTTATTGAACTACCTAAATTCAATAAAACTGAACAAGAGTTGCAAACTTTGGTAGAGAAATGGGTGTATTTTATTAAAAATGCGGAAAGTTTAACTGTTTTGCCACCAAATTTAGATGATGAAGGTTTAAGAAGTGCTTACACCGAAGCAGACCGTCATCTTTGGAAAAAAGAAGATTTGGAGGCTTACGAATACGCACGTATGCGTGAAACAGATGACATAGCAAGAGAAATGCTTGTTGTGGAAAAAATAGTAAAAAAACTCATCAAAACTAATTTAACAAATGATGAAATTGCGGATATTACTGGATTGGGAACTGAACAAATAGAGTTTTTTCGCAATGAAATGAATGAATAACTATGCCTAAAACAGTCTGCAAATTTCGTAAGACAAATAACGTACAAAACTATTAAGAAACTCATGAGTTGGTTTAACAGACAGGAAAAGGGCATTACCACGCCCACCACCGAAAAAAAAGATACCCCCAACGGACTTTGGTATAAAACCCCCAACGGAAACATTATTCACGTTAGGGAGTTGAAAAACAACGTCTATGTTTGTCCTGAAGACAACCACCACGCAAGGATAGGTTCTAAGGAATATTTCGAAATTTTGTTTGACAACAACGAATATACCGAAATAGCAGCCGAAATGTATGCAGCCGACCCCTTGGCTTTTACCGACAGCAAGCCGTACAGTCGAAGGATAAAAGAAACCCAAGCCAAAAGTGGGCTAAAAGATGCCCTCAGAGCAGCTTCGGGCAAGATGAGTGGCATGGAAATTACGGTTGCCTGTATGGATTTCGACTTCATTGGCGGGTCTATGGGGGCAGTGGTAGGCGAAAAAATAGCAATGGCAATAGACCATGCTCGCCAGCACAAAACGCCAATGGTCATTATTTCACGTTCTGGCGGGGCAAGAATGATGGAAGCAGGGTTTTCATTGATGCAAATGGCTAAGACCTCTGCCAAATTAGCTCTGCTTGCCGAGGAAGGACTGCCCTACATTTCGCTGATGACAGACCCCACCACAGGCGGCGTAACAGCCTCTTATGCCATGCTTGGCGACTTCAACATAGCCGAACCAGAGGCTTTGATTGGTTTTGCGGGTCCACGCGTCATACGTGAAACCATAGGCAAAGACCTCCCCAAAGGTTTCCAAACGGCTGAATTTGTGCAAGAACATGGCTTTTTAGACTTTATTGTCGACAGAAGGTTGCTGAAAAATACCTTGACAAGATTGCTGAAATTGTTGCATAATTAATTTGTAATTTTTGGTTATGTAAAGACCTTTATTACTTTTGTTGAGCTTGCCACAAAAAGTTTTGTATTTTAGTTGATTGTTCAAATACAATTAATAGCAACAATTGCAAGCAATAAAAAAGTAAATTTTAAAAACTAAATAGAGTTTATGAATAATTTTTTGTTAAGAGGCTTGGCAAAAGATGTCATTTTTTGAAAAATGACATCTTTGGGTAATTATTCATAAACTCTAATACACAGACTTAACTTTGAAATGCAACCCGAAAATTTTAGAAAATACGCCCACGAATTGGTAGACTGGATGGCAGACTATTTGCAAAATATAGAACAGCAAAAAGTTGTCCCCAGCACCCAACCGCAAGAGGTTTACAACCAACTTCCTAAGCAAGCCCCCGCACAAGGCGAAAATTTTGAAACTATTTTTGCGGATTTTCAACGGCTGATAGTGCCGAATATGACCCATTGGCAGCACCCTTTGTTTTGTGCTTATTTTCCTGCTAACAGTAGTCCGCCTGCTTTGCTTGCCGAAATGCTTACCGCCACCTTAGCTGCCCAATGTATGGTGTGGCAAACATCACCTGCTGCTGCCGAATTGGAGGAAATGATGATGCAGTGGTTGGCAAACTTATGTGGTTTGCCTGCTGCGTGGCATGGCGTTATTCAAGATACGGCTTCTACGGCTACGTTATGTGCTATCTTGACGGCAAGAGAAAAAGCTACCAATTATGCTACCAACGAAGTTGGATTTGAAAAACAACCTCCTATGGCGGTTTATTGCTCTACCGAAACTCATTCTTCGATAGACAAAGCCGTAAAAATTGCAGGTATGGGCAAAAAATATTTGCGAAAAATAGCTGTCAATCAAGACTTTGCCATTATCCCCGAACAGTTGGAGGAGGCTATTCGCAAAGACAAGGCGGCGGGAATTTTGCCTCTTTGTGTGGTTGCCAACATAGGCACGACCAGCTCGACAGCCGTTGATAACGTAACCCAAGTAGCCGAAATTTGCCAGCGTTGGGGAGTTTGGCTGCACGTAGATGCTGCTTATGCGGGTACGGCTGCATTGTTGCCCGAAAAACGCCATTTATTTGCAGGAATAGACCAAGCCGACAGCTATGTTTTCAATCCGCACAAGTGGCTTTTGACAAACTTTGACTGCACAGCCTATTATGTGAAGGACAAAACAAGTCTGATACGCACCTTTGAGATTTTGCCCGAATACCTAAAAACACAAAACGACAGCCAAGTAAACAATTACAGAGATTGGGGAATCCAACTCGGCAGACGTTTCAGGGCTTTGAAATTGTGGTTTGTCTTGCGGAGTTATGGCGTAGAAGGGTTGCAAACTTACATTCGCAATCATTTGGAATGGACACAAGGCTTGCTTGCCAAAATCAATGCTCGAAACGACATGGAAATCCTTGCTCCTGTGCCTTTCAACTTGATTTGTTTTCGGTACAAACCTGCTCACCTACAGGACGAAGCCACCCTCGACAGTCTAAATGCTGCTTGGCTGCAACGGATTAACCAAACAGGCAAGGCTTTTTTGACCCATACCAAACTCAACGGCAAGTATGTAATTCGCATAGTGATAGGGCAGAGCAACGTAACGCAACAGCACGTGGAAATTCTTTGGCAGCTAATGTTGGAATGTTTATAGAAAGAATAGGCAAAAAAAATTAAATTTTTAATTCACTTATATACAAAAAAACTCCTATTGCAGCCGACAGGACACAATAGGAGTTTGCAAAAAAGACAAGTAAGGTTTTCAAGGCTAAACTTGCTAAGTTTTAAAAACTTAGCAAGTTTGACTGAATACATAGAGATTATTTTCTCAAATTCAAGTCTGCCAATACAGCTCTGTAACGAGTAATATCTTTGTCGTGCAAGTAAGTCAATAACCTTTTGCGTTTACCAACTAACTTAACTAAACCTAAACGAGTTGAGTGGTCTTTTTTGTGAACTTTTAAGTGTTCGGTCAATTCATTGATGCGGTGTGTGAACAACGCAATTTGAGATTCTGGAGAACCTGTATCTTTTGTGCTTTTAGCAAAGCCATGTTTTGCAAACAGTTCTACTTTTTTTTCATTCGTTACCATTTCAGTATTTGTTTTATGGTTTTTGAGATACAATAAACGACCAGCAGACAAGGAGTAGTGCTTTTGGTGTACTTTTTTGGTACTTTCTTAGCAACTAACAAATTTGTGTAGCTTGTACGTCATCAGTTTTGAGGTGCAAAGATAGGCAAATGATTGAAGGTTACAAAGTTTTTGGGTATTTTTTATAAAAAAAGAACTAACATTTTTATACGATTGTCAAGGTCTGCGACCATTGCCAACGTATAAAAATATTAGTTCTAATAAAATTTATTTTGGCAATTTCACAATAAACTCTGCACCTTGTTCTTTTTCGCTAATCACTGTGATTTCGCCTTTGAGTTTGTCTATCAAGGCTTTGACTATGGCTAAACCTAAACCTGTGGTGTCTTCGCCTGCGGTGGGCTTGGCACTTAGCTTTTGGAATTTCATAAACAATTTTTGTTGGTCTTGCTTGCTTAGTCCTTGTCCCTCGTCTTTTATCGAAAAACTAACATGGCTTCGAGTTTCTTCGCAACGCACAAATACGTTTTTGCCACTTTCGGTAAATTTAATGGCATTGGAAATAAGATTGTCTAAAATTCGGGTCAAAAAAGTTTCGTCTGTTGTTAGCAAAATGGGTTGGCGTGAAAAAGAAAGGTGCAAACCAATTTGTTTGCTGTTGGCTTGTGCCTCAAACTGCTCCACAAAACCTTTGAGAAACAGACAAACATCAAATTCTACAAGATTGAGTGTAGCATTTTCATACTCTATGTTGTTGATAAGCAGCAAGTCTTTAATCAAAAAGATACCTCCATTGCAAGTTTTGTCTATTCGTTTGAGCAACATAAGTTGTTCCTCGTTGAGATTTTCCTCAAAACTCAAAATTTGGGCAAAGCCTTTAATTCTGTTTAGCGGAGCCCGCAAATCGTGGGCTACTATGCCAACCAAACCATCTTTTTCGGCATTGAGAAACATGAGTTTGTCGTTTTTGATAGACAATTCTTGATTTTGCTGAGAAATTTGTTCTTTTTGACGTGCCAAAACCTGATTTTGCTTTTCTATTTCGGCTTTTTGGGCTATGAGTTGAGCATTGGCAGCTTTATTTTGCGAATTGCTTTTATACAAAATATAGACAATTAGCGAAACACCTAAAAACAAACCCAACAAAGAATAATTGATAAGCAAATGATTTTCGGCTTTTTCTTCGTGTAGTTTGGCGTTGGCTTCTTGCAACTTAAATTCTTTTTCGAGGTCTTCTATTTCTCTTTGCTTTTTTTCCAATTCGTAAGTAGCCTGAATATGAGCTATTTGGCGGTGATTGGTTTCACTGAATAGGCTGTCTTTGTAGTTTA
Organism: Cytophagales bacterium; assembly: GCA_013299115.1. Classification (GTDB taxonomy): domain Bacteria; phylum Bacteroidota; class Bacteroidia; order Cytophagales; family Thermoflexibacteraceae; genus JAAFKA01. The sequence continues at coordinate 111,801 of JAAFKA010000001.1, read as the reverse complement.
CATAGAGTTCGTGATACTCTAATGCTTTGTTCATGTTTTGCAAGGCTTTGTGGTCTGCATAGAGAATCTCACTTGCGTTTTGAACATATTGCTTAGAGCCTATATTTTTGGCAATAGCCAAACCTTGTTCGGCATATTCTAAGGATTCTGTGATTTGATTTTTTTGGAAATAAATATTTGCCATCACAATTAAAGTATTGGCTGTGAAGTCTTTATCCTCCAATTTTTTGCCTATTTCCAAACTTTTTTGCAAGAAGTTCAAACCTTCTTGGGCATTGCCCAAAGCTGCATACGCCTCGCCTATGTTGTGGTAGGCAGAAGCTATACGCCTTTCGTTTTTCAGTTCCTCCGCCATTTTCTGTGAACGGCGGTAATAGGCTAAGGCTTCGGTGTATTGCTTTTTTTGGTATTTCAGCACACCAATATTGTTGAGAGTCCTGCAAATTTTGTCTTTGTCTTTTTGGGCTTCGGCTAAGGCTAAGGCTTTGGCATCATAATTTATGGCTTTGTTGTAATCCTTATCAAACCAATAAATCGTAGCAATTTCTGTGTAAGTGCTGCCAACTCCTGTGCTATCTTTCAGTTTTTCGTATAGTTGCAATGCTTTAAACTGTGCCGTAATTGCTCGTTGGTAGTTGCCTATGGTGCGGAGGGCTATGCCACTGTGGTATTGGGCGTTGGCTATGCCCTTGTACCATTCTTTTTTTTCTGCCACCAGCAGGGCTTGATTGGCAAAATACAAAGCAGAGTCGGGTCTTTTGGTTACTATTCTATTCGAAATACTCAACCACGTATTGACTAAGGCAGTATCTGTTAATTGAGCAGACTTTATTTTTTTCATTTCTTGCGAATAGTCTATCCCTTTCGTTTGGGCAAAAGAGCCAAACGACCAAAATAGTCCGCAGCAAATGAAAAAAGATAAGCTGTTCATTTTAGTTAGTAGTTAAACAGTTAGGAATTAGGAGTTTAATCATTTGATAATTAATTTAGTTGCAACGCATTAGCTATTAAATTCTTTGTCCCGTAGGGACTGAATATTGGTAGCAAAATGCAATCTGTTTTTTCTTTGTCCCATAGGGACTGAATATTGGTAGCAAAATGCAATCTGTTTTTTCTTTGTCCCATAGGGACTGAATATTGGTAGCAAAATAAAGTTACCTCGTCTTGTATAGTCCCTACGAGACATAATAGATGATGGGATACCTTTTTTCTACCAATATTCAGTCCCTACGGGACAAAATCAATACCTATTTTTTCTTAATTTTTTTGCTCATCACCTCTGCCAATTTTGCAGCTTCGTACAGATTGACTAAGCCCCCACTTACCGATAGTTTTTCAAATTCTATCATGGGTTCTTTGTCCTCCTCTGTTGCCCCTGGTTTATTGACTTTGGTTTTTGGGTATCTTACCACCGATTTCATTAGCACCTCTTTGAGTTGTGCAGCCGATAAGTCGGGGAAGTAAGACAAAATAGTGGCAGCTACACCAGAAGTTACAGGGGCAGCCATGCTGGTTCCACTATTGTTTTCATACTTTTGTTCAGGTATAGTTGAATAAATATCAACGCCTGGTGCAAATAAATCTACTGATTTTTTGCCGTAATTTGAAAAATCTCCCACAAAATTTTTCTCATCTCCCCAAGAAGATGCACCTACCTCCACCCAAGAGCCGACAACAACCCCAGATTTAGTGGTTTTATTTGGATAATTTTCTTCTTCGTCTAAGTTTTTGCCGTCATTGCCTGCTGCGTGAATCAACAAAACTCCTTTCGATTCGGCGTATTGCATAGCCTCGTCGACTGTCTTTTTATGTGGCGAATAACTTTTGCCAAAACTCATATTGATAATTTTTGCTCCGTTGTCCACCGCATAGCGAATGGCGTTGGCTATGTCTTTATCTCTTTCGTCGCCATCGGGTACGGCACGCAAACTCATAATTTTCACGTTGTTTGCTACGCCCATCATACCCAAACCGTTGCTGCGGTTGGCTGCAATAATGCCCGCCACGTGAGTACCATGTTTGGCATCTGCTCCTTTTCCCGCCACGTCATTGTTGCCGTAGCCTTTTTCGGTTAGGTCTTCGTAGTTGTCGCCAACGATGGTGCGAGGGTCAAAATCTGTGTTGTAGCCGTATTGGATTTGCCCTTCAAAATATTTGATACCTTCGTTTAGTTTTTCCTCTGTGATGTTGTTTTCGAGAGCATAACCCAAAGCACCTGCTGCACTGCGTATTCTTTCGTCTGAACTATCTATTTCTTTCAGGTCGTCTATGGTGATGTCGTCAGTATCTAAATAGGCACTGATGAGTTTTTTGGCTTTCATAAAACTTGTCTGAAAGTTTTTGTACCCTGCTAATTGTTGGCGAATTTGGGTAGTTTTTTTCTCAAAAGCATCTTTGATTTTGAGATATTGTTTCTGTTCGGCTTGTTGTTCGGCAGAAAGTCCACTTTCGCCTTTGCCTTCATATTTCTTTTTGAGGCTTACATAGAGTCGGGTCATTTCGTAAGTGTCGTTGCTTACGTTTTTGCCATCTTTGCCACCAATGAAGTTCCAACCATAAATATCGTCTATGTAGCCGTTTTTGTCGTCATCTATGCCGTTGTTTGGAATTTCTTTTGCATTTATCCACAAATTATCTTTCAAATCTTCGTGTGCTATGTCCACGCCTGAGTCTATGACTGCCACTATGATGGGTTTAGCAGTTCTATTTTTTAAGATAGTTTGGTAGGCTTTTTCGGTGCTTACGCCTCTGGTTTTGTCTGTTGTGCCATCGAGGTTAAACCAATTTTCGGGGGCTTTTTTGGTGGTATCTCGCAAAGAGATAGAAGGAGTGGGCAATAAAAGATTTTCTGCCCAAAGAGTTTGGAAACTGCCGACTACTAAACCGCCGACGAGCAAGATACTTCTGAAAGTCATGGTAAGATGAAGATTTTTAAATTAGCAAGTAAACAATAGTTACACTTTGTAAATTTACATAAAAACAAATACCTTGCTGAAATGAATAGGATTTTATTTTTTGTTGCAAAAAAATCAACAGCTTGTAAAAGCATTAGCTTGCAATTAGGTTACAACCTCTGGTATCAGAGTGGTCATATCTACCTAAAATTTGGAAAGTATCTTGGCGTAGGTTAAAAGCACCAATGTCCTTAGTTTCTATGAAAGCACAGCTTTCCACGTTTGCCAAGTCTATAATATTAACTCCTCCCTCACGCAAAGTAGGTGTACCTACTTCGAAAGGGTCTTGTAGGTTGCGTAGAAATATTCGCATAGTTTTGGAGGGTCTAAAAATGCCCTGCCCTTGCGAATAAGCCTGCGATAATAGTTCAGTCATTCCATATTCTGAATGAATAGCAGGCAAAGCAAAAGCTGCTTGCAAAATTTGGTGGACTTCCTCTCGTAAAAGTTCTTTTTTCCTGCCTTTCATGCCACCTGTTTCCATAAGTATAGTGTTTTGGAGAGGTTTGGGGTGTGATTCGGCAAAATCTAAGAGGGCAAAAGTAACACCAATTAAGAGTATTTTTTTTGGACTATTTGCCAATTTTTTTAGTTTTTCTGCCAATGCTTCGTAGTCATGGAGGAAAAAATCAGACTCTTTGGGGCTTTGATTGATAAAATGTTGTATCATATAAACCAAAGACGAAGTCTGCCTCTCTAAATAAGAAGGCAACAAAGCCAAAATGTGATAATTTTCTAATTTGCCATATTTTCTTTCAAATAAATCTTGGGCTATGCGCAAATAAAAATGCGAATCAAGGACAGTGTGCCTACTGGGTTGTTGCCCCGTAGTGCCACTACTTTCAAATTCTACCAGTGGGCAACCTGCTGGGATTTGTTGGTTGTAAGCAGTTAGCACAAGTTGAGTCTTAAAAAACTCTATGGGCATAAAAGGAATTTGATGCAATTTATTGATTTTATCTATTTTGACACGCAAACCATATAGATAATAGGCGTAAGTAGGGTTATGAATAGCCTGAAAACGAAACAAAGTAAGGGCAGCCTCCTCAAAATCTTGTGGACGGAGAGTAAATAGTTGCTCTTTAAATGATTGAATAATATTGGACATAGAACAGAATTACAAGGATTTTAGTTATCATTTTGCATTCCCATGTTACACAAATATATGGAACATATAAAAACTTAACCAAGTGCACAGCATTAAAAATAAATACTTTTCAATGATTATCAATTTTATAGTTACTTTATTACGCAAATTTGGTTTAAATTTTTTTTGCATTAGGCAAACTTGTAAGAAAAAATAAAAAAAGTTTGAAAATAACAACAATTTTTTATAACTTTACGTATGAAAGTAAAACACTTAAACAGCATAAAGTTTGCTCGAAATCTTACACCTCAATTTTTACTTTTAAAATAACAAAACTCATGAAATTCAAATTATTAGTCTGTTCTGCATTTCTCTTAGCTGGCAATGCGATGTATGCACAAGATTATTCTTTCAAAGTATTTGGTAGCAAAGGCAACAACACAGCTAATGGTATGCCTTTAAAAGTTGGTGCTAAATTGAAAGATAGTGAAGCCGTAACAGTAGATGGAGCCTATTTGGGTTTGGCTAATACCAACGGGAAGACAGTAGAAATTACAACCAAAGGCACATATAAAATCAAAGACCTTGTAGGACAGGCTCTAAAACAAGCCAATTCAAGCCTTACAAGTAAATATGCAGCCTTCGTTGTAAACGAACTGACCAAAGATGATGGGGAAAGCCCAACGCAAAACAGGTCTAAATACATGAACAAAACAGGTTCGGTAGATAGAAGTCCTGATATGGTGGCTATGGTGCCGCAAGTTGGTTCAGCAGAAAGCACAAACCAAGACGAACACAGCACGAAGTTTTATGGTACTCATGTTGCATTTCGTTGGTTCTTAAAACCAAGTTCGAGTGATACTAAACCTGAAGATGTGAAAGGTTATAGAGTTTTTGTAACAGATATGTCAGAAAAAATTTATATGACACAAGATGCTGCAAATAACGTAAATAGTGTTTCTTTTAATCTTACAGGTGAAGCAGCACAACAATCTACTTTGCTTATCAAAGTTGTGCCTATCACAAAAGATTTGGGTACAAATCCAAGCAATGAAAAATTGTTTCAAAATGAAAAAGGTATTGTCATTCACAAAATAGAAGAGGACAAAGCCAAACAAATTGCTGCTGATTTGAAACAAATTTGTGTTAATCCTGACGAAACAGTAAACAAATTGATTGCTGCTCGTTATTTTGAGGAAAACGGTTTGTTTGTAGATGCTATTGCTATGTACGAAGAAGTAATCAAAGCAAATCCTAACCAAGAAAAGTACAAAAAAATGTATCAAGATTTCTTAGCAGGAAACAAATTGACCAAAGAAGCCTACGACGAAGCAGTAGCTAACGCAACGGCTAACGCAAAATAAATTTTGTAAATAGTACAAAATGCAAAAAACTCTGCAAAGATAACCTTTGTGGGGTTTTTTTGTTGATGATAATTATTTGTACCAACAAAGTACTTTCTGATGTTATAAAATTTTTGTTAGTGTTTCATTCGGATTTAACAGGGCTTCTCCACTTGATGTTTCCAAAGGCGATGGAAAATTTGGAAACTAATTTTTTCTTAGTAAGTTTGTTGTTAGAATAAATATATCGCACTCTTTGGTACAATTTTTCGGTATCAATAAGCTAAATGACCAGACTATTTTTATTTTTAATAGCTATTTTTATTCTTTCGACTGCCCATGCCCAGCAAAGCACACAAAATCTAAAGAATTTGCTAACAAAGGCAGCAGACAAAGAAAAAATTGATATTTATAATCAACTATCGGAGTTGTATCGCAACATCGATGCTGATTCTTCTGTGCTTTTTGCTGACCAAGCCATTAAACTTGCCGAAAAGAAAGGTACTGAACTGCAAAATGCTACGGCTTATCTCAATGCGGGAGTTACACACCGCAACAAAGGCAATTCTAAACGTGCCTTAGAGTATTTTCTTAATGCGTTGCTGTTGGCAGATAAAATGGGCAACAAGCACATGCAAGCCGATATTTTGCACAAAGTAGGCGTAACACATTTATTTATCAAAGAATTTAAAGAGGCTATCAACTTTGCCAAGAGGGAGGAAATAATCTGGAAGGAACTCAAAGACGAAAAAGGGTCATCGGCAGCTCTTAACCTTGCTGGTTTGGCACATAGCAACCTCAAAGAGTACGACATAGCCGAAAGAAAGTTTTTTGCAGCCCTCGAAATTGGTGAAAAAACGCAAGACCCTGAACTGATTTACAAACCCTTAGTGAATTTGGGAGATTTGTATTATAAGATGGGCGATAGCAAAAAAGCTATTTTATACATAGAAAGGAGTCGCAAGATTTGTGAAAAAACGGGCAACAAAGTAGGTTTGGCTGCTGCTGCGGTCAATATGGCGAAGGCGTATATGCTCGAAAAAAACTATCCCAAAGCCATTGTTTCGCAAGAGGAGGCTATCAGGGTGGCTACTGAAATTCAATCTCTGCCTTTGCTCCGCAATAGTTACGGTCTTTGCAGCCAACTGCACGAACTATCGGGCAATTATGCCAAAGCCTTGTATTTTCAGAAATTGTATAAAACGATAGAAGATAGTTTGGCTGACCGCAACAGCAAGCAAAATCTTACAGCCTTAGAAGCCAAATATGCAGGCGAAAAACAACGCCAACAACTGCTTTTGATGACTGCACAAGAACAGGCAAAACAATTACAAGTGTATATTTTGGCAGGAAGTATCTTTCTGATAATCATTGCTTTGCTACTGCTCATTAACAGATATCAACTCAAAAATAATTATAATAAACAACTTTTGGCTGCCAACGGACAACTGCAAATTCAGTCTGATAAAATAGAGAAACAACACGACTTGATACAAGCTATTAATGTGAGTATGGTAGATGGCATGAGTGCTGCCAAAAGAATCCAAAATGCTTTATTGCCTACCAAAATCAATGAATTTGATGTTTTTTCGGCTTATTTTGTCTTAAATTTGCCAAGAGATATAGTAAGTGGCGACTTTTGCTGGCACGAAAAGCCAAAAACAAGTGCCAAAAACAAACTCTTTTTTGCCGTAGGCGACTGCACAGGGCATGGCGTACCTGCTGCGTTTCTCACCTTGCTTGCTAACGATATTTTGACCGACATCTTAAAAGACCACGCCGACGAAACTCCTGCTTTTGTGCTGAAACAGTTGCACGAAAAATTTAACAAATTATTCGAAAAACAAGAGTATTCCAACGAAGGTTTGGATATTGCCCTTTGCCTGTACGACTCGCAGAGCCAAGAATTGACTTATTCGGGTGCAAAAATTCCTTTGTATTATTACCAAGCTGGTGTGCTGACTATGCTCAAACCACATAGGGTTTCTATTGGCGATACTTCGTTGGCTGAAAAAAACTACCAAGACCAAACTATTCAACTCGAAAAAGGTACAACCATTTATTTGGCATCTGACGGCTACCAAGACCAATTTGGTGGGGCAAAAAACAAGAAGTTTATGGCTACGCAACTCAAAACATTGTTTGTGAGGCTGCAAATGGCAGAGTTTGCAGACCAACGCCGCCTGATGGTGCGTGAAAAAAATCTATGGCAAGGATTAGGCGAGCAGACTGATGATGTGTTTGTGCTGGGAATACAAGTGTAAATTTCTGATTCATTGCTAAATAAAAATCACTTGTCCTGTACAAAGCTAACAAGTATTTTTTAAAAAAGATGTAATTTGGTGGGCAGTTTCCAAAAATAACGTATTTTTGCAACCGAAAAGTCCACAAAGTCCAAAAACAAAAAACATGGCTGTTGTCTATTATTCATCTTGTCCTGTTTGCCAGTATACGCAATTACAACCTTTTGTTACCAGCAAAGACTATGCAGTATCAGGAGAAACTTACCAAATAGTGCGTTGTGAGCAGTGCAAAACAGCCCTAACCCAAAATTCTCCCGACGTCGCAAATATTGGGCAGTATTATCAAGCCGAAAGTTATATTTCGCACAGCAACACACGCAAGGGGTTGATAAACAACTTGTATCACATAGTCCGCAACTATATGTTGGGCAGAAAAAAAACCTTGACCGAACAAGTAACTGCTGTCAAAGAAGGCAAGTTATTAGATATAGGTTGTGGCACAGGTTATTTTTTGGATACTATGCAGCAAACAGGTTGGCAAGTACAAGGCATAGAAGTAGAGGAAAAAGCCCGAAATTTTGCTATTCAATCCTTTGGTTTACAGGTAAATAGTCCTGAAGTGCTACCAACTTTACAACCCGAAAGTTTTGATGTCATTACCCTTTGGCACGTCTTGGAACATTTGCACAATCTCAATAGCTACCTCAACCAACTCTTGCAACTGCTGCAACCACAAGGCACACTGATTATAGCCGTACCAAACTACGATTCTTATGATGCCAAGCACTATGGCAAAGAGTGGGCAGGCTGGGACGTGCCGCGTCATTTGTGGCACTTTTGCCCAACTTCAATAGATATCTTAGCCCAACGCCACGAATTGCGTGTAGTGCAACGCCACTTGATGCCTTTTGACTCTTTTTATGTTAGCCTTTTGAGTGAAAAATACAAAAATAATTCGTGGAGTATCTTGTCTGGCTTTTGGCATGGGGCTTGGTCTTTATTGCAAGCATGGCAAAATCCCAAAAAAGCAAGTTCAGTGATTTATGTCTTGAAAAAGATTTAAATTCTATTTATAAACTCTAACACCTAAAATTTCTTATTTATGGAAGGCATCATTGCAATTATTACTATGTTTGGTATCCTGCCAATTTCTATTACAGGTATGACAATGTATTATAACCTCAAAAAAGCCCAATTAAAACAAGGGCAAATCTTGTCTGCTCAAGAAATAGAGGCTGTCAAACAGTTGGTAGCAGAAAATCAAGAGCTACGCAAACGCATGGAAAACATAGAATTAATTATGCACGAAACGACGTTGTTGGAGGAAGGGAAAAAGAAATAACTAAAAAAATGCTCCACATGGCTCGTAGCAAACTTTTCAGATTTGACCAAAACACCCAAGCCGATAACGTATTGGAGGAGGGCAAACCTTTGTATGAAACTATCAAAGGAAAATGGCACGAATTGTATTTTAAAAACAGGAATCCAATTGTGATAGAAGTAGCTTGTGGTAGAGGAGAATACACAACAGGATTGGCTGCTGTTTACCCTGACAAAAATTTTATTGGCATAGACATCAAAGGAGATAGACTCTGGAAAGGCAGCCAAGTAGCTATAGAAAAAGGACTGCATCATATAGCTTTTTTGAGAACCAAGATAGAGGAACTCGAAAAATTCTTTGGTGCAGGTGAAGTAGCCGAAATTTGGATTATTCACCCTGACCCTCGCCCAAAGTTAAGAGATGCCCGTAGAAGACTGACCAGCCCACGTTTTTTGGGGATTTACAGCCGAATCATGCAACCACAAGGCATTATTAGGTTGAAAACAGACAGCAATTTGCTTTTTGACTATTCATTGGACTTATTTCAAAGTCCTGAAATGCAGCCATATACTCAGGAATTAGTTTTTACCAAAGATTTGCACCAATCTCTTTTATTGGCAGAGCATCACCAAATCCAAACTAAATATGAAAAAGCTGCACTTGCACAGGGTTTGACCATCAAATACTTGCGATTGATTTGGGAAGCTGAGAAATACAGACAACAAAAAGTTTCAGACGAATTGTAAGTTATTTTGATTATTAGCTTACAAAATAGAAAACAATTTCTATTTTTATTTTGCTAAAATAAAAAGAATTTATAGATTTGCAGCCCGTTTGGTGAAATTGACAAGAACTGTTGATAACAAATGGAAAACCAATACAACTTGTTTTTAAAAATACAAAAATAATAATACAATGGCAAATCATAAATCTGCAATTAAAAGAATACGTGCCAATAACGCAAAACGTCTAAGAAATCGTTATCAGGCTAAAACAGCAAGGACTTTTGTTAAACGTCTTCGCAACACTGAAAGCAAATCTGAAGCTCAAGAGTTGTTGAAAAAAGTGAGTTCTATGTTGGACAGGTTAGCAAAGAAAAATGTTATTCACAAAAATAATGCTGCTAACAAAAAATCTAAATTGACTAAATTTGTAAATAGATTGGCTGCTTAGTTTTTGCAAAACTTCTGCGTCTTTCTTGTAGAGTCAGAAAACCTATAAGACTTACAAAACCTTATAGGTTTAATTATTTATACAACTCTTATTGAGTGTAGAATTTCGTGTTCGTGGAAATGCCATAGGTTGCGAGAAAACTGTTCCACAAAAAGAACATAGAGAATTTTTTTATAGGTCATTTTTTAAAAAGTAAACACCAAATTATCTATCAAACGGATTTCTCCTAAGAAAACAGCTGTTACTAAGGCTATTTCCTGCCCATGTGTGCAGTGCATAACAGACTGTAAATCAAGAGTATTGGCTACTTCAAAATACTCCACCCGAAAAGCTGCCCACTGGTGCAAATAAGTTGTAAAATTTTCCTGCACAGTTTGAACAGCTTGTCCATTTTGCAGTTCCGTTTGGGCTGTTTGTAAGGCTTTGTAGAGTTGCGGGGCTAATTGGCGTTGGGCTTTGGTTAATCTGCGGTTTCGCGATGACATAGCCAAGCCATCGGTTTCTCTCATGGTAGGCACAATGACCAACTTTAAGTCAAAAGAATAATCTCTAACTAACTGTTTGATTATCAGGCACTGTTGCAAATCTTTTTGTCCAAAAAATGCAACATCAGGCTTGACTAAGTGAAACAATTTGGATACGACCAAACCTACACCATTGAAATGTCCTGCCCTAAATTTGCCCTCCAAAACTTTCTCCAAGTCCCCAAAATCTAAGGTAGTTCGCACTGGCGTTGGGTACATAGTAGTTACTTCGGGCAAAAACAGCACATCACAACCCACACTTTCCAGCATTTGGCTGTCTGCCTCTATGGTACGAGGGTATTTTGCCAAATCTTCTGGATTATTAAACTGTGTAGGATTGACAAAAATGCTGCATATCACCACCGTACATTGCTGTTTCGCCAAACGAACTAAGGTCAAATGCCCTTCGTGCAAAGCACCCATTGTAGGCACAAAACCAATGGTAGCCGTAGGAGGTAGCTGGCGAAAGTATTGTTTAAGTTCAGCGGGTTGGGTAAAAAGTAACATGGTAGTTGTTAGTTTTTTTAGTGCTTAACTTTGTAATGTAATATATAACTTAGTGTTTGATATAATGGACTTTTAAACGAAGTACTTGGGGCTTCTCAAAACCCCAAGTACTAAACCAAAGTGCTTAGGGTTTCTCAAAACCCCAAGTACTAAATCAAAGTGCTTAGGGTTTCTCAAAACCCAAGTACTTTGATTTCTCAAAAACCAAAACACACAGACTAAAGCCCAATGCTATTAAGCTAAGAAAGTAAAACAAGTAAAGTTTTAATTAATTGGTTATCAATCAATTAAATTTCTTTTTAAGTCCGTAGGACTGCAATATTTATAGAAAAAGTGCGACTCTACTCCCCTAAGTGTCGTAGCAGTTCCACTGCGGGCAAAATATATCGTGCCTACGGCACTTTGAAGTGTAGGAATATGACTTGCTATAAATATTTCGTGCCTAACGGCACTTAGGCAGCCCCACTTAAAAACAATTTCTTAGCTTAACAGCATTGGACTAAAGCCTAAGTAGTTAGACTTAAATAATCGATAATATTTCAAGTACTAAGTATCTGATTATCAGAATTATCCGATACCTCAAAGGTGTCGGATAATTAGGTTCAACTACTTATATCACAGTAGAAGGCATAGAATCCGCCCAAATTTAAATGCAATAATAGTCTTTTTTTTAGAAAAGCATTGTTTTTTAATTTTTTTTTATCTATTTTTGTAAAAAATTACCAAAGTTCTTTTCAATAGTTTCCTCCACACCTTCTAATTTTTAATTCATTATGTCGAAATTGAAAATTCTCTACGTTGCAAGTGAAATCAATCCATTTCTCAAAACGTCTGATGTTGCAAACTACGTACTCAAATTGCCACAGGCTATGCAAGAAATGGGTATGGAAATCAGAATTTTAGTTCCTCGTTTTGGGCTAATCAACGAAAGAAAAAACCGTTTACATGAGGTTGTGCGTCTGTCGGGCATCAATATTTCGGTAGGAGAAGAAGAAAAACCCCTCCAAATTAAAGTGGCTTCGGTGCCTAATGCTCGTTTGCAAGTTTATTTTATAGACAATGACGATTATTTTCAACGAAAGTCGGTGTTTACAGACAAGGAAGACCGTTTTCACGAAGACAATGACGAAAGAGCCATATTTTTCTGTAAAGGTGTAATAGAAACTGTAAAAAAATTGGGCTGGGCTCCCGACATTGTGCATTGCAACGACTGGATGACAAGCCTTATCCCTATGTACTTAAAAACCACCTACAAAAACGACCCCGTTTTTAAAGATACCAAAACCGTATTTACTGTTTATGATAGCTATTTTTCACACAAATTCGATACCAGTATGATGCTGGGCAAAGTGCGGATGCTCGATGTAGATGATGATGCCATGTCAAACTTACAAACAGGAGATTATTCTGGTTTTATACGCACTGGTGCAAGATTTTCCGATACAGTTATCAAGGCAAATGATGCCGTAACTGATGACCATTTTGACCCCGCAAAAAACAATGCTATTCCGTTGCCCATTGAAGCTCCCACCGAAGCAAGTTTTACAGAATTTTACTACAAATTATACACAGAATTGAAAAGATAGGGTAACAGTATAAAATTTTTGGTAATGCCACAGACGTAACACTTAGGACTAACATTTCTCAAAGAAATGTTAGTCCTAAGTGTTACGTCTGTGGCATTACTAATTTTTTATTTGTAATTTATAGCAAATTTGCTATTTTTGCCCACTAAAAAATCTAAGGAATGGAATATCTACCCAAAAATATAGAACCCAAATGGCAACAAATTTGGGAACAACACCAATTATATAAGGTTGAAAATCAATCGACTAAGCCAAAATATTATGTCCTCGATATGTTTCCTTACCCTTCGGGGGCGGGGCTGCACGTGGGGCATCCGCTGGGCTACATAGCCTCCGATATTGTGGCTCGTTACAAAAGACTGAAAGGTTTTAATGTGCTGCACCCAATGGGTTTCGATTCTTTTGGCTTGCCTGCTGAACAATACGCCATAGATACTGGGCAGCACCCAAAAATTACGACTGAAAAAAATATTGCAACTTTTAAAAGGCAGCTAAACAAAATTGGTTTTTGCTATGATTGGAGCAGAGAGGTGCGGACTTCAAGCCCCGATTACTACCGATGGACGCAGTGGATTTTTGGCGAATTGTTTGAGTCTTGGTACAACAATAAAACCAAAAAAGCTGAAAAAATTGCTACTTTACTTGCCGAATTTGCAAAAAATGGCAACTTGCAAGTCGATGCAACTTGTGATGAAGAAACTCCGCAGTTTTCGGCTGCCGAATGGTTGGCCTTTTCTCCAAAACAACAAGCTGATATTTTACTCAATTATAGGCTGACTTATTTGGCTGATGCCTATGTAAATTGGTGTCCTGCTTTGGGCATGGCATTGGCAAATGACGAGGTGAAAGACGGCGTTTCGGAAAGAGGTGGGCATCCTGTGGAAAGAAAAAAAATGCGTCAATGGATGATGCGAATTACGGCTTATGCCGAGAGGTTGCTGCATGACATAGAAAGTTTGGATTGGTCGGAGTCTATCAAAGAAATGCAGCGAAATTGGATAGGCAAAAGTTTGGGGGCAGAACTTACGTTTGAAGTAAGCACAAGCCCCCTAACCCCCAAAGGGGGAACTGACGAAATAACGTCAAACTCCCCCTTTGGGGGCGGGGGGGCTTTTAGTGGGCTTTCCCTTACCGTTTTCACGACCCGCATCGACACAATTTTTGGCGTTACTTATCTTTCCATTGCCCCTGAACACGAATTGATACCCCAACTAACGACTGCAGACCAAAAACAAGCTGTAGAGGAATATGTGGAGAAGGCAAAAAACCGCAGCGAAAGAGATAGAATGAGTGATGTCAAAACTGTTTCGGGTGTGTTTACAGGTAGCTATGTGGTCAATCCGTTTACAGGTGAAAAAGTGCCTTTGTGGATTGCAGACTACGTGCTGGCGGGTTATGGTACAGGCGTGGTGATGGCTGTGCCAAGTTCTGATGATAGAGATTTTCGTTTTGCTACACATTATAATTTGCCTATTATCAACGTCATAGCTGGTACGGAGGAATTGGAAAACCCAACCGAAATTAAAAAAGGCAAAATGATTAATTCGGGTTTTCTGAATGGTTTGGAAACGGAGGAGGCAATCAAAAAAGCTGTTGAATTTGCAGAAAAAGGTGGTTTTGGCAAAGCAAAAATCAACTACAAATTGCGTGATGCTGTGTTTGCAAGACAACGCTATTGGGGTGAGCCTGTACCTATTTATTATGACGAGCAAGAAATTCCGCACTTGCTGCCAACAGACACTTTGCCTTTACTTTTGCCTGAAATAGACCAATACAAACCTACTGAAACAGGGGAGCCGCCATTGGGCAGGGCAAAAGATTGGAAGTACAACCCCCTAACCCCCAAAGGGGGGACAGCCCCCCAGCCCCCAAAGGGGGAGTCAGAAGTACGTCAAACTCCCCCTTTGGGGGGTGGGGGGCTTACGTCTGGGGGGCTTTACGAACTCAGCACCATGCCCGGTTGGGCGGGGTCGTCTTGGTATTGGTTGCGATATATGGACAACCAAAATACCAACGAATTTGTGAGCAAAACGGCAGAGCAATATTGGAAACAAGTAGATTTATACATTGGTGGGTCAGAACACGCCACAGGACACTTGTTGTATAGTCGTTTTTGGAATAAATTTTTGTATGATTTGGGCTATGTTTCGGCTGTTGAGCCTTTCAAAAAACTGATAAATCAAGGTATGATACAAGGTAGGTCGAGCCTGATTTACAAGTTGAAAGACCAAAATAAGTTTGTTGCAACTTCTTTAAAAGACCAGTACACTGCGCAAGAGTTGGTAGAATTGCACGTTGATGTAAACATTGTGGAGAATGATGTGCTTGATATTCAGGCATTTAAACAATGGCGACCGGAGTTTGCAGACTCAGAATTTGTGTTGAACGAAGGCAGATTTGATTGTGGGTCGCAAGTCGAAAAAATGTCGAAACGGTGGTACAACGTAGTCAATCCTGATGATGTGGTGGACAGGTACAGTGCAGATACCTTGCGGTTGTACGAAATGTTTTTGGGACCATTGGAACAGTTTAAGCCTTGGAATACGCAAGGAATTGACGGCACACACAAGTTTTTGAAAAAACTTTGGCGTTTGTGTATAGACGACAAGGGAAATTCGAGATTGGTGGAGGGAGAACCAACAAAAGAGGAGTACAAAACTTTGCACAAAACTATCAAAAAAGTGCAAGAGGATATTGAAAACCATGCTTTCAATACGCCTGTGAGTACGTTTATGATTTGTGTGAATGAATTGACAGATTTGAAATGCAATAAATTGGCAATTATCAAGGATTTGCTCATTATTTTGTCGCCTTTTGCTCCGCACATAGCCGAAGAATTGTGGTTTAAATTAAACTATCCGCAACTCAATATCGAAAATTGGCAACCTACACAAAGTGTTGTTAATCAGGCTTTTCCAATATTCAACGAAACTTATTTGACTGAAAGTAGTTATGAGTATCCAATTTCTATCAACGGCAAAATGCGACACAAAATGACTTTTGCCCTCGATATGCCTGTGGCTGATATAGAAAAACAGGTGCTGGCGGAGGAAATTGTGCAGAAATGGCTGGAAGGTAAGCAACCTAAAAAAATGATTGTGGTGGTGGGCAAAATTGTGAATGTGGTGTTGTAATTGAAAATCGTAGTACGGCTTTCAGTCGTACTACGATTTATTCCTCAAATAATTTTCTATTCGATATGTTGCGTCTGGTTTATCAATTTTATATTATTCTGTTGGCAACTGTTTGGTTAATCAACGGTCTGTATTGCAAAGTGTTAAATGGTGTACCACGCCATGCCGAAATAGTAGCCACTATTTTGGGCAAGACCTACGCAGCCCCACTTACTATGCTGATAGGTTGGGGGGAAGTTGGGCTGTCTATTTGGGTATTGAGTGGACTTTTTAGACGCTGGTGTATGGTTACACAAATAGCCTTAGTGCTGATAATGAATGTAATTGAGTTTTTCGTAGTCCCGCATTTGTTGCTCTTTGGCAAATTGAATTTGTTAGTAGCTTGTTTTTTTGTGGCAATAGTGGCAACAGTAGAGTGGAAAAAAGCCTAAAAACTAAAACATTATCCCCGCAATAGTAGCCGACAGGTAAGAGGCTAAGGTACCACAAATCAAAGCCCTTATGCCCAATGTAGCCAAGTCTGCACGTCTTTGGGGGGCAAGTTCGCCAATGCCTCCGACTTGAATGGCAATAGAACTCAAATTGGCAAAACCGCAAAGGGCAAAGGTAACAATAGCCGTTGCTTTGGGGCTTAGGGCATTTGCTTTTACCAAAGCCGTTAAGTCGTTGTACGCCATAAATTCATTAATCACAATTTTTGTACCCAACAAACCGCCAACTTTTAAGGTTTCATCGGCTGGCACACCCATAGTCCAAGCAAAAATGGAGAACACAGCACCCAAAATTTCTTTCATACTTAGTTTGGCGAGGTTGATACCTACAAAATCCAAAGACATTCCCATTTGTGCCAAACTTGAACCCACCCAACCTAACAGCCCATCGACTAAGGCAATGAGGGCAATAAAACCAATCAACATAGCTATCACGTTGAGAGAAATTTTTAACCCATCACTTGCCCCATGCGAAATGGCATCGAGTAGGTTGGTGTAGCTTTTTTTCACTTCCAATTTGATAGTGCCTTGTGTAGCAGATACTTCGGTTTCAGGATAAACAATTTTGGAAATAACCAAAGCACCCGGCGCAGCCATCAGACTTGCAGCTATCAAATACTCTGCCTGCACACCCATACCTATATATACCGCCATCACGCCACCTGCAATGCACGCCATGCTGCCTGTCATAGAAGCCAACAGTTCAGATTTTGTCATCGAGTTAATGTAAGGTTTTATCATAATTTGTGCTTCTACTTGCCCCACAAAGGCACTTGCCACATTAGACAAAGCCTCGCTGCCACTTACCCGCATCAGTTTGTAAACTGCCCAAGCTATGCCCGAAATTACTCTTTGCATAATGCCAATATGATAGGCTATATTAACTAAAACAGCCACAAAAATAATGGTGGGTATCAACTTAAACATAAAAATAAAGCTGTTAGCACCGCCTAAATGCTGTGCCAATACATCTTGACGTACCAAGACCCCAAACACAAAATCTCCCCCTTGATTGGCATAATCTAAAATATGAGTAATAAACTCGCCTACTGTACCAAAAATAGTTTTGCCAAGTTCGGTTTTTAGGATAAAAATAGCCAGCAAAACTTGTAAGCCCAATCCTGTAAGCACCAACCGAAGGTTGATGTGCTTTTTGTTGTTAGAAAGTAAAAATGCAATACCCAAAATAAGGGTAATACCTAAAAGTCCTGTCAATTTTTCCATGTAAAAAGTTGTTTACTGTGTCAATAATACAATTTCACTCACTTGATTAATGGCATCAATCCGAATTTGCAAACGGCGTGCTGTGTTGGCTTGTGCTGCCTGCCCACATTGATTGCCTGCCTCTATGTAATAAGAATAAAATTTTTGGCTGCGTTTAAACAGTTCTTGCTTGTCTGCCCTGCCGAGCAAATCTATCAATTCTTTTTCAGTTAATCCTTTGAGCTGAGGTTTTATTTTTTGCTCAAACTCAGCAAACAGTGCCAATCTTTTATTTTGGCAACCTTTGGCATCTTGTTTCCACGCTTGGTTATCAAATCCTTGCAAATCAATACTTTTTTGACAACTTAACAATAAAAAAACATAACAAAACGATAAATAATTACAAAGTTTCATCAATTTAGCATAAGTTTAAAGGTAAAAATAACAAAACGTGCTTTCGGTTGCTTACAACCGAAAGGCTTGCGGTTTTGAGAAACCACAAGCACTTAAATAACAATAAGTTGTAAATTTACGAAACCAATTCAATTTTAGACTATTATGAACAACAAAAAAATAATCAATGCTTGGTGTTTGTTCGACTGGGCAAATTCGGTTTATTCCTTAGTGATAACTGTTGCCGTTTTCCCCGCCTTTTACCAAAGCATGACGGCTAAGGCTTTTGGTGGCAATGAAATTAAATTTTTTGGGTTTGCGTTCAATAATACGGTTTTGTATAGTTATTCCTTGTCGTTTTCATTTTTAGTTTTGAGTTTTTTGTTGCCCGTTTTGTCGGGCATAGCAGATTACAGTGGGCGTAAAAAACCTTTTATGCAGTTTTTCACCATTTTGGGGGCTTTGGCTTGCATGGGCTTGTTTAGTTTTTCAGGGGCAAATGTGGAGTGGGGTATAGTTTGTTCGGTACTTGCCAGCATAGGTTTTGGGGGCAGTATTGTGTTTTACAATGCCTATTTACCCGAAATAGCCAGCCCCGACCAGTATGATGCCGTTAGTGCGAAGGGTTTTGCCTTCGGTTACATTGGTAGTGTGCTGTTGCTCTTGCTCAATTTGGCAATGGCTTTAACCCCTGCTACCTTCGGTTTTGGTGCAGAAGCAGTGGACTCTGCCCTAAATATTCGAGTTTCTTTTATTTTGGTGGGCTTGTGGTGGATAGGTTTTTCGCAAATCACATTTTATTATTTGCCCAAACCTGTGCAGACAAAAGCTATTAATTTCAGCGTATTGTCCAAAGGTTTTGTGCAGTTAAAAGAAGTTTTGGCACAAATCAGCCAACAACCAGCTACCAAAAAGTTTTTGGCTGCTTTTTTCTTTTACAATGCAGGCGTGCAAACCATTATCTACTTAGCATCTCTATTTGCCTCCGAAGAATTGCATCTGCCCCAAGCCAAATTGATTGTTACGATTTTAATTTTGCAGTTGGTTGCCATTGTGGGTGCTACAATTTTTGCCAAAGTTTCGGAGAAAAAAGGCAACCAATTTGCCATTATTTTTATCCTTTGCGTTTGGATTATAGACTGCGTTTGTGGCTACTTTGTGCAAAACGAATATCATTTTTACGCCTTAGCTGCGGGTGTGGGCATTGTGATGGGTGGCATACAATCTTTGTCCAGAGCCACCTATTGCAAGTTATTTCCTGAAAATACTACCGAAACAGCCTCCTATTTCAGTTTGTATGATGTGTTAGACAAATTTTCTACCTTTTTCGGCACACTTTGCTACGGCTTAATCACCCAATATTTAGGCGGTATGCGAAATAGTTTAGTGGCTTTGTCCTTGTTTTTTTTGGTAGGTTTGGTGCTGATGATACAGGTAAAAAGTAAGAAATTGGTGTAGTTTGCTATGTATAAAATCTATTCATCATATTACTACACTCATTTCTGGTTTACCCACTTTAAAATAATTGCGGTAGAGAAAAGGCATGATAAATTTCTGTTTGCCCTTGTTTTTCTCTACCTTAAAAATGCCGTTGCTTGTTAATAATACTTTAAGTCCATCAACAGTTTTTACAGTTAAACGGCTGTCTTGGATATTTTTGTTTATCACTTGCTTCAATAAATTATCAAATTCAGAATCGGTAAATTCATAGACCTGTTCATACCTTTTGGCTACTCTTGTTACATAGTCATAGAACACAAACAAAGAGGAATTGTTATTATCACCACCTGCCAAATCATTGTAATAAGCTTCAGAATAGAAAGTAGTAGCTTCTTTGTGGGCATAAAAAAAAGCAGAAAGCACTTGTTTTGAAGAATGATAATGACGAATTTCATTTTGCAAGTTAGTTTCTTGCAAGGCTATTTCCATACTTTTTAGCATTAAATCCCTAAAAGGTCTGATGCTTATCATGCCTTTGCCGTCTGTCAAGTTGTTGTTAAACCATTCATAACTTGTACCATAGTTTTCTCCTGTATTAAATTTATTTGCGTATTTGCCAAAAAAGTTTTCAACCAAAAATTTAATTTCCGCCTCTTTGGAAACAGGTAGCTGGTTGTCTTTTTCTAACATTTTATCTATGCTTAATAGACGTTGCTTTGCACTTTCTAAATACTCACTGTATTGGTAACACAACATCATAAATGTTTTTTTATCTGTTTTGAAAACAAATTTAAACCAATAAGAAAATAATTCTTCTCTTGACCACGCCAAATTAAGTTCATAATTGGCTAATTCCTTGCTGTTGGTAATATTGCCAATGCCTTGCTCATAAATATCTGTTCGTAAAAATATTTTTGGATAAATGGCTGCAAAAGGATTGATACGCCAATAGTTTATCAAGGGTGAAACTGTTTCTTTCCAATGGTGAGGGGCTGTGATAAAATCTATTTGGTCGTAAGACAAGATTATTATTTTGCCTTTTTTGGCTATTTCTTTATCCAACAAATTTAAGTTTTCCTGTATTTCAAAAATTTTGTTATTGTCAGCTATCAAGTTGGCTATCTTTTGGGCGTTGTGAATATCAAAAGCAAAGGTTTCTATTATGGGTTTAGTCGTTGCCAAATTTTTGATTTCAGGGTGAGAAAAAATAGCATTCCAACTATACAATAACCAAAAACTTTTATAAAAATATTCTTTGCCCAAATTATTCACAATGGTTTGCGAAAAATTAGTTTCAATCGTAAAATACAAGTTTCTTTGTTCTTGGTTATGAACAGGCACTACATTGACAAACAGGTATTTATCTTTTCTCTCTTGATAATATTCGCAAATTTTTTGGGTAATGGCTGGATTTTGAAAGGCAAGGTATAACAAAGTTTTGCCTGTGCCTTTGTATCCAACCAACAAAAATTTATCTTTTTTAAACAAATCTTTCATACAATCCCTAAAAAAGAAATCTCCAATTTCGGGAATTTCCAAAGCATAATTAGTCGGCAAGTTATTAGATAGTTTTTTTAACAACTGTTCTCTTGCTGCAACAGGGCTTACCTTGTCTTTGCTGTTTTCCAAAAAAATTGCAAGGTTTTCATTGTCCTCCACTGGGTTTTGTGGTGTTACTTCGTTGGTTAGGTTATCTTTTTTTTTTTCGTCTTCCCGAATTTGGTACTCCTTCACTCTTTTGTCTAAAAGGTCAAATAGTTTTTCTAACAAAATTTCGGTGTCAAATAAAGAGTAAGGATTTCCAATCAGGCGGATAATTCTGTCCATTTCTTGGCGGTTTGTTCCCCAATTAGCCAAATAAGGAGAATATTCTAATTTGCAAATCGTATTGACAAAGGCTTTCATGCCCATTTGCTCGTCTTCAAATTTTTCTTTGTTGTTATTGATATGCTCATGCACAATTTTTTTGAAATTCTCAAAAGTTTCACGTGCTTGGAGAACAGAATAAGTATTGGCAATTAGAATATCTTTTTCGCTGCCCAAAACTCCAAAACTGTCTATAAATTCATACAAACCTACTTTGTTTTGCTCATTATCGCCAAAAATGCCCACCATAGCATCAGACAAAGTGGCTAAGGCTGCAAAGGTGTCATTGAAACCTGTGCGTGAGTCTATGAGAATAACACTATTTTCGTAGCTAAAATCGGCTAATTGGGCTGCTAAATCTGCAAAAAAAGTTTCAAATTGTTTGGTAATATGATGCGTGCCTGTGATGTCTATGCGTGCCAGACCCTCCAAATAATCTTTGCGGTGATTATACCCCAACTGCCCATCTTCGGTGCTTTCTACACTCAAATTGCCCGCAGGTATCACATAGATTTTGCCATTTCCCTCAAATTCTTTGTCTGCCCTGTACGCATAATCATTGGCTATGTCTAAGGTTTGGTTTGCCAATACCGCATATTCTTTGTTGAGCAAATATTCTATCACGCCATTGGTAGCTTTTCTGACCTGATTGGTTGGTTGTTCGGCAGTAAAATAGTTTCCACTGCTAAAACCTGGGGCTTCAAAATCACAATCTAAAATGACTACATTTTTCTCATATTTTTGTGCCAACCAACTTGCAAAAAAAGCTAAGGTGGTGGTTCTGCCCACGCCGCCTTTGTAACTATAAAAAGTAAGAATGGGGCAAGGTTTGGCTATGTTTTGTTTGGTAGGCTCTATTAAGTTAGACAAACGGCGGCGAAGTCTTAAATCAATTTTGGTAGTAAAAATTAAATTATATTCCTTTTTGCTATCCTCATCCTCTTCAAACTCTATTTCTCGTATCAATATATCTTTTTCCAATCCTTTGAATACCTCTTGTGAAAAATACCAATTTTTACCATTGGGAGTTTTTACAAGTAGAATAACCTCAATTCGCATGGCTAATTGAAGTACAATTTTATAGTTAAGTATATTTTCTATAGTTGAAAGAAACTTATCTATGCTATTAATTTTTTCTATGGCTAAGATGCTACTATTCATATCATTGAGTTTGTTACAAGTCCTTCATAGACTTCGGTTGCTAAATAAAAAAAATCAGAAACATTGTCATAGTTCAAATTCAATGCACTATCAATGGTGTAACGGATTTCTGCATTCCAATTATCAAACAATATGCTTGCAGGTCTAATATTGTTGTTGCTATCAAGTAAATTATAACCATTAAGTAACACAATAGGAGGCGTAAATCCCATTTTGCTTATAAAAAAGTCCATTCTCCCACTTAATGTATGAGTACTATTTGCTATAACAAAAGTATTGCTTGTTCCGCCACCAGAAGTCTTCCTGTAAGTTACATCATAGCTAATACTGTACAAACTCCACTTTGCAGGCTCTAATTCTCTAACATCAATATCGTTAGGAAATCCGATTTTATGAAATATGGAACAAGAGTAACTACACTCTATAATATACCCTGCCAAATAATACAAATCTCCCAAAATCTTGTTCCTACTCTTTATTTCATGTGGGAGAAGAGTATTAGCTTGCTGTTTTCTTTTGTACTCTTCGAGAACGAAAAGCAACTGCCAACAAGTTTCCAAATGCCTTTCTGCTGCTGTTTTATATTCAGGATAAGTCATAGCATAAGTTTTTTGCCAAATTTAGCTAATATTTTGTACTCTCCAAAGTTTTATTAGAGCAAAATTATGTTTATTTGTTGCTCTTTTCCACCACCTGCAACCCCAATTCCTTGCCTTTTTCCAGCATATAATCGTAGGCTTCGGGTAGTTCATTGCGAATGATACCGTCTAAAATAGCCTCACGAACTTGCAACTTAATCACACCAACTTCGCGTGTGGGTGCAAGCCCAAAGGTTTCCATAATCAATTCGCCTGTGATAATGGGCTGAAAGTTGCGAATGTGGTCTCTTTCCTCCACCTCTTTCAGTTTTGCCTCTACACGAGTGTAATTTTCGAGGTATTTTTTTACTTTGATGTCGTCTTTGGAAGTTATATCTGCACGTACCAATTTCATCAACGCATCTATGTCATCACCTGTGTCGAAAAGCAGACGGCGAAGTGCCGAGTCGGTTACGGTTTCTTTGATAAGGGCAATGGGGCGAAGGTGCAACTTGACCATTTTCTCTACGAACTTCATTTTTTCGTTCATCGGCAACTTCAACCGCCTGAAAATAGGGGCAACCATTTTTTCGCCTCTGTCCTCATGCCCATGAAAAGTCCAGCCAAATTTGGGGTGAAATTTTTTAGTGGCAGGTTTGGCTATGTCGTGCAAAATAGCTCCCCAACGCAGCCAAAGGTCGTCGCTGTAAGCCGTTAGGTTGTCTAAAACTTTGAGGGTGTGGTAAAAATTATCTTTGTGCGACTTGCCATCGATGGTGTCCACGCCATACAAATTGCACATTTCTGGGAAAAATAAATGCAACAACCCCGAAGTAAACAGCATTTTAAAGCCATAAGAAGGAGTTTTTGCCATAATAATTTTGTTTAGTTCGTCTGTTATTCTCTCTTGCGACACAATTTGCAGCCTTTCTTTGTTGCGGAGAATAGCCTCAAAGGTATCGGGTTCTATATCAAAATTGAGTTGCGTAGCAAACCGAATAGCCCGCATCATTCGCAGAGGGTCGTCAGAAAAAGTGATGTCAGGATTGAGCGGCGTTTTGATAGTTTTCTTTTTCAGGTGTTGCAAACCACCAAAAGGGTCTATCAATGTGCCTAAATCATTGGCATTGAGGCTGATAGCCAAAGCATTAATCGTAAAATCTCTACGGTTTTGGTCGTCTTCCAATGTGCCATCTTCCACAATAGGCTTGCGAGATTCTTGCCTGTACGACTCTTTCCTTGCCCCGACAAACTCTACTTCCCAGTCGCCAATTTTGAGCATAGCCGTACCGAAATTTTTGAAAGTGGTAACTTCGCCTGCCTTGCCCACCAATTTGGCTACGTGTTCTGCCAACGCAATGCCACTGCCCAAACAAACCACGTCTATGTCTTTGGAAGGTCTTTTGAGCAACAAATCACGTACAAAACCACCAATGACGTAGCTTTTGTAATTTTTTTCTTTGGCAGCCTGTGCTAAGAGAGGCAAAACGGGGTGTTGGTGAATAATATCGGCAAAATCCATAATACAAAACGACTATACGAAATAAGCATACAAAATAACTTTGCAAATGTACTGAAAACTTTGGGGCAAAACCAAAAAAACAAGATTATTTAGGTACCATGTGGTTTTGGTTTCTTAAAACCAAAACTTTTTTATCGCAAAGAAAACACGTAAAGTTTGCAGAGAAAATACGCTGCGAACTTTGTGTATTTTGCGGTTAAAATAGCTTTAGAGGAATGTGAGGACACAAACAATTTCAGTTGGGTTATATCGCAAACCCCACTATCAAAATATCGTCAAGTTGTTGTTGGTTGCCCTTCCAATAGTGTAGCGTAGCAAGCAATTTTCCTCTTTGGACTGGTAGGGGCAAGGTACAAATCTCATTGAAGAGAGCCAATAACCTTTTTTTGCTGAATTTTTTGTCTTCTGCCCCACCAAATTGGTCTTGATAGCCGTCTGAAAACAAGTAGCAAATAGTCCTTTGCTTGCCTAAGTTAATGGTGTGGGTTTCAAAATTCCTTTCCTCGTTGTTTTTGCCCCAATTACCCCCAATCGGGAATTTATTACCTTTGATTTCCTGAATTTCTATGTTTGTAGGGGTTTCAGTCTGGTTTTCGGGCAACTGCACATACAACAGTGGATTTTGGGCTCCTGAAAATTGCAAAACTCTTTCTTGCAAATCTATGCTGCAAATGGCAATGTCCATACCATCTCTATTATCCGAATCTCCTTGTTTGAGGGCATTGCGAATACTCAAATGCAAGATGCGGAGAATATTGCCTGTTTCTGTGATGTTTTGAATATTCACAATTTGGTTTAAAAAAGCATTGCCCGCCATAGCCATAAAAGCCCCAGGCACGCCATGCCCTGTGCAGTCGGCAGCAGCCACTATCAACTTGTCTGCGGTTTGCGTGGCTTCATTTTGAATGGCTGCAAACCAATAAAAATCTCCACTTACCACATCTCTTGGCTCAAAAAGCACAAAACTTTCGGGCAAATATTGGTTGATATAACTTTCTACGGGCAACATGGCATCTTGTATTCTTTTGGCATACTGAATACTGGCTGCAATGTTGAGGTTTTTGTTTTGGATTTCGTCAAAAGCTACTTTCAACTTTTGGGTACTTTCTGCCACTATCTCCTGTTGGGTCAATATTTCCTCTTGCTTTTGTTCCAAAGCCGAATTTTTGAGCAAAATCTCATCACTTTTCCGTTGAATCTCAACAGTTCGGGCTGCTACCATTTTTTCTAACTCGGCATTTTTGCTTTGCACTTTGCCCAACTGCCAATAAATAAGTCCTGCCAAGACTAACAAAAATCCTGAAACTGCCAAGAGTCTAAACCAAGTGGTTTGCCAAAAGTAAGGCAAGACCCGAATGGTTAGGGTAGCACCTTCTTCGTTCCAGACTCCATCGTTATTGCTGGCTATGACCTTAAACTGATACGTACCAGGGGCTATGTTGGTGTAAACAGCCTTCCTTTCGCCATGGGCATCGACCCATTGCTGGTCGAATTTTTCTAATTTGTACTTGAACTTTATTTTGCGAGGGGCAATGTAACTCAAAGCCGTATATTCGATAACAAACCGTTGCTTGCCCGCAGGAATAGCCAAAACAGAGTCGGGCATATTAAAAGTTTCGTAATCTATCACAATATCCTCCGTATAAACAGGAGGTTTTATGGTATTGGTCGGTATTTCTTGAGGATTTATCATCACCACGCCGCCCAACGTAGGAAAATAGAGGTCGCCGTTTGAAGTTTTTAATGAGGCAGTAGCACCAGTACATTCAGATTGTGCCATACCATCGTGCTTGTCGTAGAGTACAAAATTGAGTTCTTGGTGTTTGGCAGTGTCGTATTGTAGCAAGGATTTTTTGTCTATTTTCAATATGCCTTTGCCCGAAGCAAACCAAAAATTGCCCGAATTGTCTTCTAAAATATCAAAAATGTTTTCGTCTGGTAACCCTTGTTTCAGGGAAAAAGCCTTTATTTTTTTGGCGTTGAGGTCTATGACCGAAAAACCATTGTTGGAGGCAATCCAGACCATTTTTTGCGAGTCTATATAGGTGTTAAACACCAAATTGCTACCCAAACCATCTGCCAGCGTATAGCGTTGTTTGACGTTTGCATTTTTGTCTATGCAGAGCAGCCCCGCTTCGTTTGTTCCTGCCCAAATGTTGCCCTCTTGGTCTTCGGTTATCGACATAATAAAATCCGAAGGAAAACCATTGCGTTTGTTATAGGCTTTGAAAACGCCACTGCGATAACTAATCAAGCCGTTGCCCCTTGTGCCAATCCAAATTGTGCCATCTCTGGACTCAAATACCAAACGAATATATTGGGCAGTCAAAGGTTTGAGGAGTTCTTCTTTGCCATCGGGTGCTATTTTGAGTACGCCCACGTAGGTACTCACCCATAAGTTGTTTTGGGAGTCTTTGTAGAGATGTTTCACTCTTTTATCTCCCACCAGCGGTGTTTGGATAGGAAAAGGCTTGACTTTGCCACTATCTATCCAATGAACAGTGCCTAAATCTGTACCTACCAACAATTTATTAGGTTGCCACTCACAAATATGGTTTGCCACCACAGTAGCCAGTCCGTCGTGTTTGGTGTAGTTGGTAAATTTGCCGTTTTTAAAACGAATTAAGCCCATTCGGTAAGAGGTCAGCCAAAGGCTTTGCTCGTGGTCGACCAGCAAGTTTCGCATATCGGGGTGGGGCAATCCGTCTTTGTCAGTAAAATATTCTATTTTTTGGTAGCCCTCGTGGTAACGAAAAATGCCTTTTTGGGTCGAAATCCACAAACTTCCTGTTTTGTCTTGCACCAAATCACGCACAGGGATATTTTCGGTTTCCGCCACCTTGTTGAACTCCTTACCATTCCAATAACTCAATCCATTGGAAGTGCCTATCCATACTCGACCGTCTTGGCTGCGAAACAACGATTGAATGACATCACTAAACAAACCTTTGTGCGAGTCGGGTGGGAAATCTATGGTAGCCCCGTTTTTGTGGAGTAGCAATCCTTTTTCTGTTCCAATCCACACGCCGCCCTCGTTGTCAAAGGTTAAGGCAGTAATGCTTGCTTTGCTCAATAGTTTATGTCCTTCTATGGCTTGCAAGGAATTTGTTTTGCGGTCAAAGAGCCACAAACCTTTGCCTTGCGTGCCTAACCAAAGTTTTTGGTTTTGTCCTTCCAAAATAGCCTGCACAGGAGCATTGATTTGATTATTGGACAACAAAACATCAAAACGGTTTTTATAAAAACGAACTATGCCACTATTTTCTGCACTAATTAAAAGTTCTTTTTGTGTAGTTTCGCAAATAAAAGCCACAGGATTAGCCTTAAACGCAGGCACATTAGCCTTGTTGAACAACATAAAACTCACGCCGTCAAACCTAATCAAGCCGTTGTAACTCGAAATCCAAATATAACCGTCAGAAGTCTGCACAATATCGATAAGGGCATTGGCGGGCAAGCCTTGTTCGGTAGTCCAGTGGTCTAAAATGTATTTGCCAATAGGCTTGTCGGGGTTTAAGGCATTGAATTGGGCTAACAACTGCCTACTTCCCAGCAAACTTAGACAACATAGTATCAGAAATCGTAAAAACATAGTTCGAATAAAGACAAAAGCAAATTTGATAATGCACAGAACTAACATTTCTTTGAGAAATGCTAATTCTAACGAGGCTACAGCACTATTTGTGTGGCACTACGGCAAATGTAAGTAAAATGTACGAATTTTTATGAAACTTGCAAAAACTATTCAAGTTTATCTTATTTTACTTACAAATACAAATTAAATTTACTTTCTTGTGTGCAAAGACTTTTTCAGACGAACAGCACCAATTTGCCGACAAAGTGTGCTATTTTATCGATAAAATTTTAAATCTATGCAAATCTCTTATCTTTCTCTCTTGCGGGGCATCAACGTGAGTGGGCAAAAACTTATTAAGATGCAAGACCTTAAAAAACTCTACGAAAACTTAGGTCTTGCGGAGGTCAGCACCTATATTCAGTCGGGCAATGTGCTGTTTAAGACAACCCAAACCGACCAGCAACTATTGGCTACTCAAATCAGTGCCAAAATTGCCGAAGTTTACGCCTTTCAGGTGGAGGTGGTGGTCTTGACTTTGGTGGAATTGGAAAAAGCCATAAACCAAAATCCTTTTGCTGCGGATAGTAGCAAAACAGAAAGAACTTATTTTACTTTTTTGGCTGCTATTCCTGCCCCAGATTTAGTTACAGCTTTGCTCGCAAACAATTATGCACCCGAAGAACTGCACTGCATAGAAAAAGTTGCTTATTTTTACAGCCCTGCCGACTACGGAAAAGCCGTAATGAGCAACAATTTTATAGAAAAAAAACTAAAAGTGGTGGCTACGACACGCAATTACAAAACGACTTTGCATTTGAAAAACTTACTATTGAATGTTTAATTTCGCAGATTAAACATTAGACATTCAACATTAACGGTGGTCACCTACATTTTCTTTGAGGTGTGCCACCAAACTATCCCAGAGTTCTTTGAGGTCGGCAGCATTGTTCATTTCGGAGTAGTCTGCTATTTTCAGGAAAGTGGTGTCGGTCATGTCGCTGTGCGTGAGTTTAAACTCAATGAAAGAAAGGTTATGCTCGTCTGTTTCCTCTGCATCTATAAACACATATTTTACGTAGCTGTTGCTGCGGATATGTGCCAACTGTGCCAAGTGGCTTGTGCCGTCCCACACAATGTCGTATAGCCTTTCTTGCCCCTGCACGACTGTATGCACATCTTCGGCAAACCATTGGGTCAAGCCCTGCGGAGTAGCAAAGTAAGGAAACAGCATTTTTATCGAAGCATTGATTTCATATTCGGCTATGTATTTATATTTTTTTCTCTTGTTTTTCATGGTAGTAGTTGTTTATGGTAATATTATTTGCCTATACAAATTGCAAAGGCTAATGTATGCTCACAAGTAGTAGTGCCAAATTAGTAGCTAAACTTAACATTTTGTAAGCCAAAACTTACAACTACTTAGCTGCTTGCAATTTAAGATTTTGATTGAAAAAAAAAACTTTTTTGCCAATTTGTTTTGTAGTTTCAAAAAAACAAATTACCTTTGCACAATAATTGATTGTATGCAGTGTATTAAAGCACAAGTCTGTATGTGCTTGTTGAATACATAGTTTTCAAAGTTTTACTCGGCGGGGTAGCTCAGTTGGTTAGAGCACAGGATTCATAACCCTGAGGTCACGGGTTCAAATCCCGTCTCCGCTACTAAAAAAATCCTATTTCTGTAAAAGAAATAGGATTTTTTTGTTATACTGCAAAGGGTATTCATTTCAAAAAGATGCAGACACAAACTATTTATAAATTTTTCCTCTTGTTTCTTATTTTGGCTCTGGTGCAACCTTGTGCAGCCCAAAATAAAGAAGACAGTTTGTTGCGTCTATTGGAAACTGAAAAAAATGAGAGAAAAAAAGTTTTGCTTTTAACCGAATTGACTTGGCTCTATCGCAACAAAGATGTCGATAAATCCATAAGTTTTGGTTTGCGAGGGTTGGCATTGGCAAACAACAACAAATTTGATACTTTACAACCTAAACTACTGAATTTTTTGGGTGTATCTTATCGCAACAGAGGTAGTTATCAGGAAGCATTGACCTACTTTATTGAAACCGAAAAAAAAGCTCAGGAGGTTGGCAATTTCGAGCAGGTGGCTTATGCCCTGCAAAGTATTGGCGATATTAACAACCGCCAAAAACAGCATAATGTAGCACAAATTTATGTGCAAAGAGCATTGGGCGTATTTAGGCAAATTAAAGACAAGAGAGGAATTGCTTATTGTTTTTTTTCATTAGGATTGATACACAACAACAAAAAAGAATACTATGCAGCTACGGATTTTTTTAATAAGTCGTTGAAAATCAGAGAAGAACTGAAAGATTTGGCAGGTATGGCAGCTTGTCATTCTAATTTGGGAGAAGTGGCTTACAAACAGAAAGAATACGGGCAGGCTATTGTTTTTTTAGGAAAAGCTGAAAAAGAATTTGAACAAGCACAAGATTATAGAGGGGCAGCTTTGGCTTATTACCGATTGGCAGAAAACTATTTGGCACAAAATAAACTAACCGAAGCCCTCACACATACGCACAAAGCCTTAGAATTTTCTGAAAAGTCGGGCAATTTGGAGTTTATCAAGCAATGTTATCAACAATTAGCCACTATTTATGCTCAACAAAAGGACTTCGAAAATGCTTATACCTACCAAGTAAAGTTTTTTATTTACGGAGATAGTTTATTCAATCAACAAAAAAGCCAACAATTTGCCGAATTGCAACAAAAATATAGTAAAGAAAAAGATGCGATACTCATTGATAAATTGGAATCTGCCAATAAACAACAACAAATTATAGTAGCTTTGCTCTTAGTGGTGTTGGTTAGTTTGGGCTTTGCCATTTTCTTGATGTTTCGCAATGCAAAGGACAAAAAAAGAATCACAATGAAATTAGAATCGCAAGCTAAACAAGTGCAAGAAACCAATTTTAGCCTTACAATGCTCAATGAGGAATTAAGCCAACGAAATTTGCAGGTGGAAAGGACAAACCAAGAACTCAAACAACTTACGCAGGTACAAAACAAGTTGTTTTCTATTATTTCTCACGATTTTAAAAATCCTTTAATTTCTTTGTATGGTTCTTTGATTATTTTTGAAAGTGATGATTTTGGCAAAGAGGACAGAGAAATAGCCGTAGTAGCCCTCAAAAACGAATTAGACCAAACGGCTAACTTGTTAGATAATCTACTGCATTGGTCTTTACGACAAATGAAAGACAATGTAATAAAGAAAGAAGTATTTGATTTTCAGGAGATTATAAAAAATACTTTTGACCTTTTGCAGCCCCAAGCAAGCAAAAAACAAATTCAATTAATCAATCAAATACAAGAATCTTTGTGGGTGGAGGCAGACAAAGAAATGCTAACCATTGTGTTCAGAAACTTGCTACACAACGCCAACAAATATTCCTTTGAGAATAACAAAATTATTGTTTTTTCTACTCAAATGCCTGATAATGAGCAGCAAGTAATGATAGCTGTTCGAGATTTTGGCAAAGGAATTAGCGAAAAAAATATAGAAAGGCTGTTTGGTTTAGAGCATTATTCGTCAAGTGGTACAGCCCAAGAAAAAGGCAGTGGTTTTGGCTTGTTGCTTTGCAAAGACTTTATAGAAAAAAATGGGGGGACAATTTGGGTAAAAAGTACAGAAGGCAAAGGAAGTACGTTTTTCTTTTCGTTGGTAAGCAACAAGACAAAATTAAATGTAGCATAGACTTGAGTCCAATGCTATTAAGCTAAGAAACTATATTTACAACCTCGAAGAGGTTGAACGTCAATAGCCCTACGTGAAACGTAGGAGAAACAAAGCAGTTTTTCAATCCAACCTCGAAGAGGTTGAACAATGACACAGGGTAGGTGCAAGAATGTTCAACCTCTATCGAGGTTGGGATACTCTCTTATCTTTTACCCTGCGTTGCACGCAGGGCTATTCTTGTTTAACCCACAATGGAATTGCTCTTCGAGGTTGTTTTGGAACTTCTTAGCTTAACAGCATTGGACTAAAGTCTGTTCTACATTTTTACGCTGATTATTTTTTAGTTTCCATTGCAGTCATTGCCTTCACTTTCAATTTTTCGGCTAATGGTTTTTCGGCTGCCAACTCAAATTTTTCTATAATTTGGTCGTATGCTTTGATTGCCTCTGCTGGATTGTTGTTAGCTTCTTGTACTTGTCCTAATTTTAGCAAGTAAATAGGCGTAAATTGCTCGTTAGGGTAAAAATTTGCTGCTTTTTCGTAGTGTTTGGCTGCTGTGCTGTATTCTTTCTTTTCGCTGTACGCATCGCCAATGAGAGAAAAAGCACGTGCTTGGAGCAAATAATCATCTGCCTTGAAGTTTTCTAAGGCACTGATGGCTTCGTCATATTTGCCTTCTTTTAATTTGGCAACGCCAATATAAAGATTAGACAAGTCGGCTGCTTTTGTGCCACTGTATTTGTCTGCAATAGCCAACATACCTATCGTGGAGTTATTGTTATCTCCTTGCAAGGCTTTGTTTACCAAACTGTCTTTTTCTATGTAAAATTGTGTGGGAAACAACTCTACTTGAGCTTTTTCGTTGTCTTTTTGTTTGTTCCACTGAAAAAATACAAATCCACCTACGATAAGCACCAAAACGGCTGCTGCACCTAACAACAATTTGCCGTTGTTTTTAGCAAAGTCTTCGGTTTGGGCTAATTTATCTTGCAAGAGGTCTGCATCTTCCAATACATTTGCCTCATTTTCAATGCTTTCTGGTGTTTGTGGTTTTACAACTTCTTCGTTTTCTTTTATCTTTGCCATGACTAAATTGCTTTTTAGGCTGCAAAGGTAAAAAAAAAATTGAAACTACGCAATTTGAATCAAATTATTTTATTGGAAAAACTCCAAAAGTAAAGTGCCAATAGGTTTTGAAACATAAAATTTCGCTGTTTCGTAAAAAATAGGGCTTAGGTTGTAAATAAATGGTAATATGACTAATATTGCTACCAAGTTTTAATCAAATTCATTGCTTGAAATAACTATACCTGACAAGAATAAAAAAATAAAACTTATTTTTTTTATTCAAAATGGTAAGGTTTTTGAAAAATTGATTAACATTGTAAGATTTTTTGATTTTGCAAACAGCTTTACCTTAGTATCATATCAAAATACTTATGTTTGACGCATTACTTACCCAAGAAGGTATTATTAGTTTGATAACTCTCACAGCCTTAGAGGTTGTTTTGGGCATAGACAATATCATTTTTGTTTCCATCATTGCAGGACGGTTGCCTGTCCACAAGCAACAATTTGCCACCAATGTAGGTTTAGCAGCAGCCACAGTCATTCGCATAGCTTTGCTTTTTGTCATTGGTTGGATTATAGGCTTAGACAAGCCTCTCTTTACTGTATTTGGGCAAGGTTTCAGTGGCAAACAAATTATTCTAATCATTGGCGGTTTGTTTCTCATAGGCAAAAGCACCTCCGAAATTCACGAAAAAATAGAAGGACACGACGAAGCCGAACTCAATGCTGCCGACAAAGCCAAAGCTGCCCAACAGCTACTGAGTTGGATTATCGTACAAATTGTGTTTATCAATATTGTCTTTTCATTTGACTCTATCCTCACCGCCATCGGACTTACCAATAACGTACCTATTATGATGGTGTCTGTTATTTTGTCCTTGATTGTGATGTTGCTTTTTATTCACAAAGTCAATGCTTTTGTGAACAAACACCCAACAGTAAAAATGTTAGCATTGTCTTTCTTAATTATGATTGGTTTTTTGCTTTTGTTAGAGGGTTTTCACAAGGCAGTGCCGAAGGGCTACGTATACTTTTCTATGGCGTTTTCCTTTGCTGTAGAGTTGCTCAATATTCAGATGAGAAAAAGAGCCGAAAACAAAAAACAAATAGCTAAACAAGGGTAAGTTTTATGAGGAAATTGTATTGCTTACTTTCATTTCAATTCCACATAACAAGCCCAATCATACCATTCAGCAGTATCTTTAAACAGTTGTTGGTAGGGGGCTGCAACCGAAGTTAGCAAGGGTAGGGGAGAGGGGTAGTTAAAATCTATCCAAGCATCTCCCCATTGCGTGTTGTTTGCCCTAAAAATTGGTGGAAATTCGTCATATACTTTGCAAACTTCCTTCAAATAAGTGGCATCATCAGCATTGGGAGGTATGATTTCGGCTTTGGGTGGGCTAATCATTGCCTTTAATTTTTCCCACCAACCAATAGGAGAGGGGGCAGTGCCTGTAAATCCTGTATGCATGAACACCTTTTTAAGTGAATAATAATCCCCACGTGCAGCAGGATAGTTGGTTGGAAATACCAAATACTTAAAACCTAACTTTTTGCATAACTGCAATCTTTTCAATCCGTTTTGGTGGTCGTCAAATACTATCAAGGTTTGCTTTTTATCTAAATCTTTCCATGTAGCTTTATTGAGTTTGGCAAAATCTTTTTTATAAGCTACCAAGTTTGGTAGTTGTGCTATTGACTTGCTCGTTGTATTCGTTAAAATAAAACTAATTGCAGGCGAAGCTTCTTTGAACAAATCAATCAAGGGCTCAATAGCTATTTTCTCAATAGCGGTACTTATAATGAGGTGTTTAGGTTGCAATTTTTTGGTAGTAAACCAAAGCATAAATAAAGTAGCAATAGGATAGTGCTTTGCTTGATTTTGTCTATTTGTTGCTTGTGCAAATTTTTGTTCATACAAAACAGCAAAATCGGGCAAGGTATCGAGCAATTCTTGACGATTCCAAATAGGTGTTCCTAATGTTCTGATTAATTGCATAAGGCTGATAAATTATGGTTTGTAGTATAGACTTCTGCCCCTCTAAAACTTTTATTGTAAGCTAATGCTGCAAAAGTAACAAAGTTTTGTCAATAAGCATTTTTTTAGTTTTTGTACTTTTAGCTAAATTTCTTGCAATATTTTTTTTTAATATCGAATTATTATCTAATTTGCAACATTCAAAAGGTGTATCATTACTTAAAGTCTTGAAAATCAATAACTTAGATTGCTATTTTTAAGATTTTGGTAATCATAGCTTTACATTCATTAGAAACCTAAATAAACCTAAGAACTAACTTTATGAAAAAACTGGCATTTTTAACAGTATTTCTTGCCCTGAGTTCTTTTATTGCTTCTGCTCAGGTTGCCCCTAAACAAAGTGCAAGCACATTCACAAATGCTGATGTGCCTGTGATAAATGAAGCAACTCGCGAAGGAGAGAGAAACAAGTTTAATGCAAATATAAAAGCAGAGTTAGGGTTGACAGACGCGCAAATGCAAACTCTACAACCTATTTTAGAACGTATGCGGAAAGGCGAGGTAAAAACTACCAAAGCCTTAGTAGAAATCAAGAAAGCCTTGAAATCTACCATTACCCCTCAACAAGCTGAAAAGCTTGATGCTTTTATTGAAAGTAAAAATACTGTGCAAAGACAGTAAGCAGTTATCGTATTAGTTGGCAGCTATTCAATAATAGAAAGAGCAAAAAGTATTTCATAAACTGCTCTTATCTATTATGTTTATTTATACAACTTAATTTTGTAATGTTTTTAACTTTATTATTCTAACATTTATGAAAATTAATTTTCTTCACGTAAAACTATCAGCTTTTTTGCTGTTCTTGTTGGCTGCGTTTCCAACATTAGCACAGCGAAACATTACTGGTGAGCTTTACGATTATTCATCTATTGGGAGGCAGAAAACACCTTATCGTTTGTCTTATTCCAATATTTTCGTTAGATTTCAGCCTAACACAACAGATGCAGAAATTGCATCTATTTTGAGAGGGGCTGGTCTAAAAGTAGAAGACGGGGAATACACCCTCAATCGTGCTGTGAACACTGATGGTTATGTAAGACCTTCTATTGCAGGCATTACTACACCTGCGGCTATCAAAACGGTTTTAACCAAATTGGAGGCAAACAGTAAAGTAGTAGCTGCCAATCCTTTCATTGTTTGGAGTGGCGAGAGAAAAGGAGATGCAAACCAAATGGGCATCACAGACGAGTTTTATGTAAAACTCAAAGCCAACACAACCTTAGATGAACTAAGGGCTTTGGTTGCTGTTTCTAACACAAGAATAAAAAATCAGTATCCTTATGATGCTGGTACTTATATCTTGATTGCTGATAAAACAGCCAGAGGTAATTCCTTAGAAATGGCTAATTTGTTTTTTGAATCTACAAAATTTGAATATGCAGCTGTAGATTTCCACTTGCGTCCTACTTTCGATGGCTTTAATCCTACGCCTGTAAAATTGAAAGACATAAAAGGTGTAAGAGGTGTACAAGCTACAGTAAATGACCCTTTGTGGCCTTGGCAGTACTCGCATAGAATAGCTGCTACTGGTATTCCTGGTGGTCAGTATCCTGCATCTGTAAGAGATTCTCGTGCTGCATTCCCTGGTGCCCCAGGTCCTATAGCCTCTGATATGCCGTGGAACACAGATGCTTCTATGCGTGTAGATGAAGCATGGGATATTGCAACTACAGCTGGTCAAGGTATTAAAGTAGCCATAATTGATAATGGCGTTGATAGAAACCACCCAGATTTAATAGCTAATATATCGCCACTTGGCTTTGACCCTGCAAATCCTACAAACTTGGGAGACGCAGTAGGTACAGTAGCAGGTGACCATGGCACTACTTGTGCAGGGGTTACTGCTGCTATGGCTAATAATGGTGTTGGTATTGCTGGTGTGGCACATAGAGCAACCATTGTTCCTATTCAAATTTTTACTACTAATAATGCTGGTTTGGCGCAGGCAGTTGATTGGTCTTGGCAAGTTGCTGATGCTGATGTATCTTCAAACTCGTATGGCTTTCCTGCTGCGAATAATAATCCTAATTTTGACATTCCCATTGTTACAGCTGCTTTCAATAGAGCTTTGGCACAAGGCAGAGGTGGTAAAGGACAAGTTATTATAGCTTCTGCTGGTAATGCAAACGTGCCTATTTCAGGTTACCCTGGTCGTATTCCTGGTATCATCTCTTCTATTGCTTCTAATGCAGGTGCAACTCGTGCTGGTTTTAGTCAATTTGGCGGAGGTGCAGATATTGCAGCCCCAGGTAACCAAATTTTGACAACTGACCGCAGAGACGTAGCACCGTTTCAAGGTTGGACATCTGGAGAATATTGTTTGATAGATGGTACTTCATTCTCCTGTCCAAATACTGCAGGTGTTGCTGCATTAGTGCTTGGCATAGGTCCAAACTTGACAAGAACAGAAGTTAGAGCATTTATAGAAGGCACAGGTCGTAAAGTAGCTGGCGGTGGCCCTTATGTCTGCGGTGCAGAACCTAATGGTGGTTGGGGACAACAGTTAGGCTATGGCATTGTTGATGCTTATGAAGCTTGCCGTCAAGCTGCATCCAGAGTAAATAACCCTGTTTGTGTGCAGCAATTCTATTCTGCTCCTGTAAGTTCTTTTGACGATGGAAGTTTCTCTGATAATTACAGAAGAAATCAAAACTGTTTATATACGATTGCTATTCCAAATACTACTCGTATTTCAGCAAGTTTCTCTTCTTTTGCTTTGGCTGCGGGAGATGTATTAGAGGTTTATGACAACTCTGCTGGTACGGGTATTCCCATCAGAAGATTTACAAGCACTAATCCTGGTACTAATTTAGCTGTTGCCACAGGTGCAATGACTTTCCGTTTTATCACAGCACCTAATAGCCCTATGGCTGCAGGTTGGTCAGTCTGCTACAGAGCTGATGATAGACCAGATGGAGATTTTACTGTTAATACAACTTCTGGTTGTGTGGGCAATAATTTTACTTTTACGCCAAGTGTGGTTCCCTTGAGTACAGTCAATGAATTTCGCTGGGATTTTGGTGTGGGTGCTGTGCCACAAACAGCTTCAACTACTTCTATTCAGCCTGTAACAGCTACTTATACTACACCAGGTGCTAAAACTGTTACTTTGACTTT
The DNA here is from genome assembly GCA_013299115.1 of Cytophagales bacterium. Taxonomy (GTDB): domain Bacteria; phylum Bacteroidota; class Bacteroidia; order Cytophagales; family Thermoflexibacteraceae; genus JAAFKA01. The sequence continues at coordinate 73,775 of JAAFKA010000001.1, read as the reverse complement.
AGTAGGTCCTGGTGGCAATACAGTTGTTACAAAAGCTAATCTGATTAGTGTATTAAGTTCAACGCCTGCGCCTTTTACAGAAACTTTTCCTATACCAGGCAATCCACCAGGTTGGACTACTAATCCAGCAACGGGGAATACATGGTTGACCCAATCAGGTACGCCTGTATTGGCAAGAGGTGGTGGTTTTGCAGAAACGCAAAGAGCTATTGCATTTTTGGCATTTTTTGGAGGTAATTTTCCTGTTGGAGCTCGTGCTGAGTTTATTTCTCCGCCAATTAACATGACTGCCATGAATACTCCAAACTTAGTGTTTAATTTGGCACACCAAGCAGGTGGTTCTTTGACAGCTTTTCAGGATAGATTACAAGTACAGGTTTCTACTGATTGTGGTGCTACATGGACTACTGTTTATGACAAACAAAGTGTAAATGCTGACCCTAATTTGAGCTTAGCAACTGTACCTGGTGTTACAGGCACTGAATTTAGACCACAAAATGCTAACCAATGGAGACGTGAGGTAGTACCCTTGCCAACAGCTGCGGGTCGTGATGGTGTGAGAGTGCGTTTTGTTGGTATTAGTGATAATGGAAATAATGTTTTTGTTGATGACATCAATGTTACTAACGTGATACCACCAGGTGCAGTAAATGTATTTGGAAATGCTACGACTGCTCCTTTTGTAGCAGATCCTATTTCAGGAACAACAATGCGTCTTACTTGGGCAGATAACTCACCAAGTGAAACTGGGTTGTTGTTACAAAGAACTACTACGCCTGGTCTGGCAGCATCTTACACAACAATAGCTATTTTGCCTCCTAATACAAGTTCATTCATTGACGGTGGTTTGGCTAATGGTACAGCTTATACTTATCGTTTATTTGCTTTAAATGGTGCAGAAGTTTCAAGTGCTGCTGTTAGTAACTTACCTATTGCTGCACCTGTTGCAGGTACAGAAGCATTTGCTTTGATTGCAAGAGCAACTACAAATGCAGGTGCTGTGCCTCCTGGTGGTTCTTTAGTTTCTGAGCCATTTACTGGTTGTGCGATGCCTGCTGGATGGACAAATGTAGATGCGGTAGCAGCTGGTGATACATGGCAATTTGGTAACTCACCAACTTTGACTGCCTTTGCTGCAATACCTGTATTTACAGTTAACCCAGCTTTTAGTGGTTGTTATGCTTTCTTTGATAGTGATGCTAGTGATAATAATTTAGCGGAAGATGTTTCATTAGTATCTCCTACCATCAATACAACAGGTATGAATAATGTATTCTTTACTTGTAACATGGTATTTAATGGATCTTTTGGCGGACGTATCAGAGTAGATGTATCCAATGACAACGGCACTAACTGGACTAATAAGTTCAGTAGTGTTGCAACGGGTAACAATGCTTTCAACTTAAATATACCTTTACCTGAGATAGCTAATAGTCTTACTGGTCGTATTCGTTTCCGTTGGACAGGAAATTTCTCTATAGGAGTTGCTATTGATAATGTGGCAGTGTTTAATGTAATAACGGGTCCTATAAATTTAACTGCTACGGCTGCTGGTGCTGATGCAAATTTAGCGTGGACAGATAATACGACTGGTGAAACAGGTTATGAGATAGAAAGGAGTACAACTTCTGCATCTACAGGTTTTACAGTAGTAGGTACTGCTGCTGCGAATGCTACAACCTTTACACATACTAATGGTTTGGTAGCTGGTGCAGTGAATTGGTATAGAGTTAGAGCTAGAATAAACCCTACTCTTTTAACAGACTATTCTAATGTGGCTTCTGTTACTACTGTAGCTGCTCCTACCAACTTGGTAGTAACACCGAGTGGTGCAAATCCTTTTGGTTTTACCTTAACTTGGACTGATAATGCGAATAATGAAGGTGGTTATGTAGTTGAGCGTAGCTTAAGCCTTGCAACTGGTTTTGCAGCAATTGCTACTTTGCCTGCAAACTCAACTTCACATCTTGATTTTACAACCACTGCTGAAAATACTCGTTATTTTTATAGAGTGGCAGCTATTACCAATAACTTCTTGTCTGCATATACCAATACAGGAAGCGGAGTTACTGGTTTAACAGCTCCTTCTGATGCAACGGCTGCAGGTTTCTCTCCTAATGCAAATATTATTCGTTGGAGAGATAATTCAAACGCAGAATCTGGTTATAGAATAGAGGCATCAGCAGTAGGTGGTGGTGTAGGTTTCTACTCTGCTGGTTTTGCTCCTGCTAATAGCACTTCTTTTGTTCATGCTGGTTTGAATCCTGATGTAAGATTGTTTTATCGTGTGATGCCTGTTGGTTTGTTAGGGGAGATACCTGCATTTTCTAATGAAACTTCTGCAACAACTTTTCCTGCTGCACCAACTAACTTAAATGCAACACCTATTTCTTCTACGGAAATTAGATTGAGTTGGGTAGATAATTCTACTACTGATTTGGGTGTAGAAGTCTATCGTAGTTTGGCTGTAACGGGTCCTTTTGTTTTAATAGACAGGGTTCCTCGCGTAAATGGTACAACTTATGTAGATCCAACGGCTGTTGTAAATACGCCTTATTTCTATCAAGTAAGAGCTTATCGTGACAGATTAATAGGAGAGTTTTCTTTCTTTAGTAATCCTGCTAATGCTACTACTATATTCCCTGCACCAATATTAAGTGTTACTTTTGCTGGTACAGACCGTATTGGTTTGGAATGGGTTGATAATACGTCAGATGAAACAGGTTTTATCATTGAAAGAACTACAAGAACAGAGAATAACGTAGCTATTGCTTTTGAAGCAGTTGGTAATGTAGGAGCAAATGTTACCACATTTACTAATCTGAATCTTGCAAACAATGTAATTTATTACTATCGTGTGAGAGCAATAAGAAATACTGTTTCATCATTGCCTTCAAATGTAGTTAATGCAACAACTCGTTTAGGTGCACCTCCAGTACCTTTGAATTTGACGGGAACTGCTGGCAATGCTTCTGCTAATTTGAATTGGACTGCTACACCTATACCTGGCGTAAGGTATGAAGTATGGTATTTCTCTGAAAACAGAATTAATACCTTAGCTGTCACAGTAACGACTAATCAGACTGTTATTACAGGCTTAGAAAATGGCGTTACGCATTGGTTTAGAGTTAGAGCTGTAAATACTGCTGGTTTATACAGTGATTATTCTAATAGAGTGGAGTTAAGACCTTCTATCGTTTTGGGTGCAGAAGATAACTTGACTGCTGAAGTATTTGAAGTATATCCAAATCCAACAGCAAGTGAATTTACCTTGAAGTTTACACAAACTAACAAACCATTGTCAATAGAGGTGGTCAATGTAACAGGTCAGACTGTTTATGCACAGAAATTCAATGAGTTTAGTGGAAACGAAACTATTAAATTAAATGGTGTAGCTTCTGGCGTGTATGTAGTTCGTGTAGAAACTGAAAATGGTTCTTATCAGAAACGTCTTCAAGTTATCCGATAAATGTAATATTTAAAGAGTTGCCTTGTGCAACTCTTTAAATCTTGTGTTATTTTTACTTCTAAAAAAAATTATGAAAAAATACATCATCTTATTCTTTGTTGCTTTTATTGCAACTTTATCGGCTTGTAAAGAAGCACCTGCGGTAAGACTTACCATTACAGGTATTCTTTTGGGTGGAAAAACTTGGAGAATACAATCTGCTACACATGGAACAGAAGTACCTCCGCCAAATTATTACGATAATCTTCGTATTACTTTTACAGATAAACAATTTGGTGTAATTAACCCAGATAATGCTGTGTTCTTGGGATTAAATTCTCCTCCTGCTGGTACATGGGTAGAAACTAGCAACGAGCAGGGCATCACGTTTAGCAATGATTTGAGAATATGGAAAGTAAAAGAGGTAAGTCGTTTTTTATCTCCAAATAGTTTAACTTTGGAATATACTGCAACTGAAACAGGTAAGCCTGCTACCAAATACACTTATGTTTTAGTACCACAATAATAAAAGCTATTTGTATAGTTTTGAAGCAACGAATAATACTTTATTCGTTGCTTTTTTTTTATATTTTTTTGTTAAAAAACTTGTAATATCAAATTTTACATTGTTAATTGTAGTATCAAACTTGTTTCACCTTAATCTGTTTTAAGTTATGAAAAACTTACGAATTTTTAGTCTATTAGTATTAGTATTGATGATAACTCTCTCTTCTTGTTTTGAGCAAGGCGATGAAGTGTTACCTGTTTCTTCGGTGGAGGCAAAAGGTTCAGACCTTGTTGGTGCATGGCAGTTGTATTATATAGACTCGCCATCTGCACCCAAAGACCATAAACCTATAGCTGATGCTGCAATATGGTTTTATGAAGACTTTACAGCAGTGGCTCGTCGCAAAGGAGTAATGTATCATGGCACATGGAAGTTGAGCAAAGATGGAGGTTATGTGAGTGTAGATTTTAGAGATGCTACGATAGAGTTTCCCGGTACGTGGTCTATTCAGTATTTGACTCCCGAAGAACTTTGGGTAAAAACAGGATTGAAAGAAATGCGTTTTGTGAGGTTAACTGACGATATTCCTCCTTCTTCTGGTGTGAGTGAAAATTAAGTAAACTTATTTTAATACTTGCAAAAGTTCGTAAATATTTTCATATTTACGAACTTTTGATTTTTATATGCTAACCTCTATCTGAATGAAAAAGCACCAATTAAAATTATACAACACTTTAACAAGAGCAAAAGAATTATTTGAGCCACTAAAACCTCCTTATGTGGGTATGTATGTCTGTGGTCCTACGGTGTATAGTGATGTGCATTTGGGGAATTGCAGAACATTCACAAGTTTTGATATAGTGTATAGGTATTTGACGCACTTGGGTTACAAGGTACGTTATGTGCGTAACATTACAGATGTGGGGCATTTGGTAGGTGACGCAGATGAAGGCGAGGACAAGATAGGTAAAAAAGCCAAATTGGAAAATTTAGAACCAATGGAAATTGTGCAACGCTATACAAATGGTTTTCATTTTGTGATGCAACAACTTAATAATACACCACCAAGTATAGAACCTACAGCAACAGGGCACATAGTCGAGCAGTTGGAAATGACCCAACAAATTATAAACAATGGTTATGGTTATGTGGCAAATGGTTCAGTCTATTTCGATGTAAAAAAATATGCTGAAAAATATGAATACGGCAAACTATCGGGCAGGGTGCTTGACGAACTATTGGCGGGGCAGAGAGAACTTGATGGACAAGAGGAAAAACGAAACAAGGAGGATTTTGCTTTGTGGAAAAATGCTTTGCCTACACACCTGATGCGTTGGAAATCTCCTTGGGGTGATGGTTTTCCCGGTTGGCATTTAGAATGTTCGGTAATGAGTATGAAATATCTGGGCGAAAGGTTTGATATTCATGGAGGAGGAATGGATTTGAAGTTTCCGCATCACGAGTGCGAGGTGGCACAATCAGTAGGGGCATACGGAACAGAGGCTGTCAAGTATTGGCTGCACACGAATATGCTCACTGTGAATGGGCAACGGATGGGTAAGTCGGTTGGTAATTCTATTTTACCTGCCGAGTTGTTTACAGGCAATCATGCCTTATTGGAACAACCTTATAGTCCGATGACTTTGCGGTTTTTTATGTTGCAAACGCATTATCGTGGCACAATGGATATTACCAATGATGCGTTGAAAGCTGCACAAAAAGGCTATCTGAAAATGATGAATGGCTTGAAAAATGCCAAAGAATTGCAAGCCAATCAAGCAACTTTTACATTTGCTACGAGTGATGACAAACTGAAAACAGAGGTACAAGAATTGATTGCTGCGGTTTATGAGGGAATGGATGACGATTTTAATACAGCAATGGCAATAGCTGGCTTGTTTAATTTGTTGAAAAAGATTAATACGTTGCACACGCAACAGCAAACCATTGCGACGTGGGACAAAGAAAGTTTTGATACTTTGCTTGCAACCTACATTAGTTTTGTGGAGGACGTGCTGGGCTTACGCGAGGAAGGATTAACAGACTTGGCTGCGGTACTGAATGTTTTGTTGGGATTGTATCAAGAGGCTAAACACAACAAAAACTACGAACAAGTAGATAAATTGCGGACAAGTATGAAGTCTTTGGGAATAGTGGTCAAAGATATGAAAACAGGGATTGGTTGGGCGTATGATGAGGTGTAATAGTTTGTTGCTTTTTTCATAAAGGTACTTTTGCAAGCTAAACGATAGCTGTCAAGTTTTGTATTTCTCACAAAACTTGACAGCTATCGTTTAAATATTTCTTATTGGTTAAAAGGTTTAACAGAATTTTAATCTCAAAATTTGTATGCTACCGTCAAAAGTTCTACATTGTTTGCTTTTCAACCATATACTTCGACAGCTATGATAAAAGTGCTTTTGGTAGAAGACGAGCCAAAATTAGCTCAGTTTATTAAAAAAGGGTTCCAACAAGAGGGTATGGACGTGGAAGTGGCAGCTGATGGATTAGAGGGCAAACGACTTGCCTATATGCACAAATACGAAGTTATTATTCTTGATGTTAATCTACCCCACATCAATGGCTTTGAGTTGTGTACATTAATTCGCAAAAAACAACCTGATGTGCCTATAATGATGCTTACTGCCTTAGACAGCATAGACGATAAAACATCAGGTTTTGATAGTGGGGCAGACGACTATTTGGTAAAACCTTTTGAGTTTAAAGAACTACTCATGCGGGTGAGGTCTTTGACCAAAAGAATACAACATTTTCAACATGTAGCCAAGATAGATATATTGAAGATTGCAGATTTGGAAATGGACAGAGATGCCAAAATAGTTACCAGAAATGGCAAAAAAATAGATTTGACGCACCGCGAATATACTCTGCTCGAGTATTTGCTACTCAACAAAGGCAAAGTTTTATCTAAGATAGATATTTCAGAAAAAGTATGGGACATAGACTTTGATACAGGGACAAACGTGATAGAGGTGTATATTAACTATTTACGCAAGAAGATAGATAAAGATTTTACACCCAAATTGTTGCACACTGTAGTAGGCATGGGCTATGTTTTGAAAGAAGATTAGGCAATTTAGTTATGATACAACTCCACTATGACTTCAATTCATTGCGAGATTGCATCAAATTATTATTTTTGCTACCAATGGTATAACTATTGCAAATAGTTTTAAAATTTGTAAGCAGACATGAAAAAACTCTTTCTTTTTTTTTATTTTTGGGTTGGGTGGGGATTTACAACCTTGCATGGTCAAGATATACCAAAAAATATTAAACAACAAGCGGAATATGTAAATTTGGTTTTTGTAGATAGCACCTCCAAAGAAATTTTATTTGATAAAGCAATGGCATGGTTGGCAAATGAGTATAGTTCGGTGGGCAAAGCTACCAAAATCAAAAACCAAACGGAGTGGGTAATTGTAGTAAAGTTAAATACCGAAAAATATCGTTACCGTTTTAAAGGGAAAGACACCAAAATAGGGCATTTTACTTACATCTTGTCCATTCACTGCAAAGACACAAAGTATAAATGCCTTATTAATGAAATTCAATATGCTTCTAATGCTCTGCCTGATTTGTTGGGGACAGATTTGGGAGAGGCACAGCCTTTTAAAGCAGATGAATATCTAACAGAAGGCTATTTGCAGGTTTGGAACTTTCTGAGAAACAATATAGACAAAGAAATCAAAGAAACCATGCTCGCATTGAAGCTATTTATGTTGAAAAACAAAAACTAATGATAAAATCTTAGTCGTACTTGTCATAAAAATCAATGACCCATTGCAAAGTTCCAAGCAACAAAGGCAAATTATCGAGGTATAAAATAGTTAAATCTGTGTATAAAATTTGCTCTTCCAAACGCAAAAACCGCCAAGTTTTGCCATCTGTTACAGCCCCGTGAATAATGTCTATAGGTTTGCCCTCTTGCTCATTTTTCAACCTTGCTGCATACATCTGGGCTGCTGCTTGTGGTATTCCTTTGTCTATAAAACCAATTTTTGCCTCAACCACACAAAATATTGGTGTTTGTACCTCCAAATGATTTGCTGTTTTGGTAAACAAAAAATCAACTTCTCCATTTAAGTTTTTTAATCTATCTACATTCAGTTGCTCACCAGAAAACAAAACAATTTGTGCATTTGCTAACGCAATTTCAGATAAAATCGGAGAAACAATATATTCACAAACAGCTTTTTCGGTGGTAACAGCCATTTTTTCTGCCAATTCTAAGGCAAGCAACAGCCGCTGACCTGCCATAACAGGTTGAATAATTATGTTTTCAAACAATTTGCTCTTTTTGACTTGTAAGCCTAATTGGTTGTTTATCAACAGCGAATTATATTTTTTGTAAGCCATAAAGAATGTTTAATTTTGAATTTTTAGTTTTTATTTAGAATGGCGTGTCCCATTTTATCACGTTTGGTTTGCAAATATTTTTCGTTGTGTTGGTTGGGTGCAATCTCCAAAGCCACATTTTCCACTATTTCCAATCCGTAGCTGATTAAGCCTACTCTCTTTTTCGGATTGTTAGACATGAGTTTGATTTTGCGTACACCCAATTCGTGCAGTATCTGCGCCCCCACGCCATATTCCCTTGCGTCCATTTTGAAACCTAATTTCAAATTGGCATCTACCGTATCCAGCCCTTCTTCTTGCAATTTGTAGGCTTTTAGTTTATTGACTAAGCCAATTCCTCGCCCTTCTTGGTTCATATAAAGCACCACACCTTTGCCAGCTTGTTCCACTTTTTGCATAGCTGCGTGGAGTTGTTCGCCGCAGTCGCAACGGCAGGAGCCAAAAATATCACCTGTAACACAAGACGAATGGACACGCACTAAAATAGGCTCATTTTCCTCCCAAGTTCCTTTGACCAGTGCCAGGTGCACATCACCTGTATCCTTTTGTTTGTAGGCAGTGAGCATAAAATCTCCGTAAGCCGTAGGCATCTGCACTGTTTCCTCTTTGCTTATCAATCTTTCCTGTTCCATTCTATACGCAATCAAATCTTTGATTGTAACCAATTTAAACCCAAATTTGTCGGCAATTATTCGCAAGTCGGGCAGCCTTGCCATTTCGCCATCTTCCTTCAAAATTTCTACCAATACACCTGCGGGTGTAAGTCCTGCCAACCTTGCAAAGTCCACGCTTGCCTCCGTATGTCCTGCTCTGCGTAAAACCCCTTCTTTTCGGGCTTTGAGGGGGAAAATATGCCCTGGTCTGCCCAAATCTTCGGGTGTGGTGTGCGGAGAAACTAAGGCTTTGATAGTTTTTGCCCTATCACTTGCCGAAATTCCCGTCGTGCAACCATGCCCAATGAGGTCTACAGAAATGGTAAACGGCGTTTCATAGACCGCCGAGTTATTGCCGACCATCATGCCCAATCCTAATTCCTCGCATCGGCTTTCGGTCAGGGCGGTGCAGATGAGTCCTCTGCCTTCTTTGCTCATGAAATTGATAATTTCGGGGCTAATCCAATCGGCAGCACAGATAAAATCTCCTTCGTTTTCACGGTCTTCGTCATCTACCACAATAATGAGTTTGCCGTTTTTGATGTCCTCAATAGCTTCCTCTATCGTATCTAATTTGATGGATTGCATTTTAATTTCTTGTGATTTGGTAAGTATTACAATGAATACAATAAAAAACTGGTTTTTGTTCTTTTAGCTGCAAAGATACAAAAAAACAACGCAAAAATGATTAGGTTTTTTGCGTTGTTTAATTTTTCATTCAGTTGTTAAGAAAGCATCTAATTTTTCTAAGGCTTGATGCCAAAATTTTTCTTTGTTCCCTTTTTTAAAAAAACCAAAGTGGTTGATAGTTTGCAAGGCGAATTGAGAAGGAATCAACTTCGTAAAACTGATTTCTTTGCTACTTTTGATGTGTTTCCAAAAATTTTTGGTATTTGCTTCGTTAGAAATATCATCGTCTGGTGTCCAAAAAATATGAATAGGGAAGCCTAAATTCTTGAAATTACCTTTCGGAATTGTTTTTCCGTAAAATTTTTCATCAAAAAAATAATCTTTTTTTGAACACCAATCTCGCCAATCTCTAACCACATTTTGGGGTAAATCTTCCATATAGCCAAATTTTTTTGCTTGCAAATAACCTGTTAAAAAAATACTTAGGGGCGTAAAAAGATAAAAAAAGTAATAAGAAAGCAGCCTATAACGCAAGGGCATATTAGGCGAATAACCTGTAGAAATAGCAAAACCTACCATGCCTTTTACACCTTCTAAATTGTTCATCAAGCCAATTTGTTGCCCACCTACACTATGAGCAAAAAATAGAAAGGGTTTATTGGGATATTTTTGGGTCAAAAAATTTTTGATAGTAGGCATATCTTTTATACCGTACTCTTTAAAACTATAGGCACAAGTAGCCAACTTGTCAGGGGCAGATTCGCCACTTCCTCTATAATCCCACAGGCAACAAATGTAGTTGTGTTGGGCGAGGTACTCCACAAAAGGCAGATAAAACTCCTTTTTGGTAGCTGTTCCCCCATTAAATTGAATGACAGCCTTCGGATTTTCAGGTATTAGCAGCATACCTCTCAGCACCACGCCATCATCACAAATGGTTTCAAATTTTTCAATATTGATTTTGTTGTTCATTGAATTTTTTGTCATCTTTTTTAGTTTGTTTTTGAAAAATATTATACTGAACATTCAGTAAGTTTTATAATAAAAAAAATTATAATTTTTCTATAGCCCTATTCAATGCGTTTTTTAATAACAAAGGCTGCTTTTTTAATTGCATCACAATAATTGTCCCTTCAATATCTGCAATAGTTTGCTGTACAACTTCTTTTAGTTCTTTTTCATTATATTTCTCCTTATAAATGTGTAGGAGTGCATTTTCCCAAAGTTCAAAAAAATGATTTATTTCTTCTAAAAAAGTATCCTCCACATGGGCTGTTTCCAAAATAGTATTTGCAAAAAAACAACCACCTGCATTTTCTGTAAAAGCTGCAAAAAGAGTTTCTGCCATTTGTATCAGCCTTTCTTTTTTAGGCAAAGTTTCGTTGTAGGCAAGGCTAAATATTTTTTTTTCAAACCATAAGGAAGTGGCTTGTAACGATTTTTTCATTACCTCCTCCTTGTTTTCAAAATGATGATAAAAAATACCTTTGGTCAGCCCTGTTGCCTTTGCCAAATCATTCATCGTGGTTCTGTAATATCCATTAGTGCGAAAAACTTGGATACTTTGTTTGATAATTTTTTCTGGAGTTGTTTTTTGAGTTGGCATTATACTGAATGATTAGTATGTAAAAATAACAACAATTTGTATATAAACAAACTTTTTGCATCTTCTTCTGAAAACTCTATTTATTTGTCAAATTGAGGGTGAAAGTACCTATTACAATATTAAAAGTGTTTCCAGCCCTGTGCTGTTAAGGGCAAGACTTGATTATTGCGACTGACCAAATTAATGGCTGTATCTTTTTGCATATAACCAATGGTCGAAATATCCTCGTGATTTTTAATCTTCTCAAAATCAGCTTGTTTGATAGTAAACAGCAGTTCGTAATCCTCGCCACCATTTAAGGCACAAGTAGTTGGCGAAATTTTAAACTCCTCTATTGCCACATTGTACGTTTCTTTGTCTATCGGCAGTTTGTCCTCAAACAAAACAGCCCCTAACCCCGATTCTTTGCAAAGATGCAGCACTTCGGAGGCTAAACCATCTGAAATATCTATCATCGCCGTTGGTATGATGCCCAATTCTGCCAATTCGTGAATAATATCCAAACGAGCTTCGGGTTTCAGTTGGCGGCGAATAAGGGAAGCAAACCTATCTATGTCGGGCTGCATATCGGGGTTTTCCAAAAATTCACGTTTTTCTCTTTCCAACAAAGTCAAGCCCAAATAAGCCCCGCCTAAATCTCCTGTTACGCACAAAATGTCCGTTGGCTGTGCCATATGCCTATACACAATTTTGTCCAAAGCAGCTTTGCCTATGACCGTAATAGAAATAACCAAACCCGCAGCCGAAGAAGTCGTGTCGCCACCCACCAAATCCACTTGATACGCCTCACAAGCAGCAAAAATTCCTGCATACAATTCGTCTAAAGCTTCTACCGAAAACCTGTTGCTAATTGCCAAACTTACAGTGATTTGTTGCGGTATTCCGTTCATCGCCGCAATATCCGATACATTTACCGCAACGGCTTTGTAACCCAAATGTTTGAGGGGCATATAGCTAAGGTCGAAGTGGATTTTTTCCACCAACATATCAGTAGAAACTAACACTTTTTCGTTAGGCTCATAGCCCAAAACGGCTGCATCGTCGCCAATTCCTTTGATAGTAGAGGAATTTTTGCGAGTTGCCTGTTTTTTTATTCTATCTATAAAACCAAATTCGCCTATATTGGCAAGAGGAGTGTGCATGAGGAAATTAGTAAGTTTGTATTACAAAGTAAACAATACCTTTTTAGTTCTCCTACTTAAAAGGCAAAAAATTGTAATTTGTCTATTTTTTAAATTATTTTATTTGGAATTAGTCTAAATTAAAATAAATTTGCAATACTTTTGTAATTCGCAATTCACTCATTTATAATTTGATTCAACAGCATGAAATCTTTTAATTTAACCTTTTTGGTTTTATTTGCCCTCTTTTTGTGGGGTTGTGGCAATGGCAATACCACGCCTTCCTCTTCGTTTGACCGCAGCAAACTGTTGGAAAATATGGCGAACAACCTGATAAAACCCAATTTTGCTAATCTCAAAACCAAAACCGATGGCATGGACGCAGCCATTCGGCTGTTTGCTACGGAAAGCAACGCCGCCAATCTTGCAGCAGCCCAAACCGCATGGGAGGAGGCTTATACGGCTTGGCAACACTGCAACGCCTTTAATTTTGGTCCCGCAGACTTAGATGTATTTGGAGAATTAAGCAAGGTCGTTGCTACTTTTCCTGCCGAAGTGCCAGCCATTGAGAGCAAAATTAGTAGCAATCAAGTATCGATGGACAACTTTGAGTTCAAACAACGAGGTTTTTTGGCAATAGATTATTTGCTGTTTGACCTCAACGGCAATACGGCTGTGTTGCCAAAATATGCTACAAACGCCACCAATGTAGCAGCAAGAAAACAATATTTGCAAAATGTGTCGGCAGATATTAAAAGCAAGGTGGATATAGCAGTGGCGGGCTGGACAGACAAATTTACCAAAGAATTTATAGCCAACAACGGAACAGACGTAGGCAGTTCCACTTCGCAACTTTACAACAATTTCATAGCAAGTTATGAAAATGCAAAAAACTTTAAAGTGAGTTTGCCCGCAGGTAAAAGAGTAGGGCAGACCATGCCCGAACCTACGAGAGTAGAAGGCTACTATTCGGGCAAATCGGTTAAATTTTTGAAAGAGCAACTCAAAGCCATAGACAACATCTGGGCGGGCAGAGCCATGAATGGGCAGGACGGCTTGGGTTTTGAGGAGTATCTCAACTCCGTAGTTGGTGGCAGTGTATTGGTCAGCAACTCCAAAACGCAATTTACGGCTGTGCAGCAAGCTGCCAATGCTTTGCCTGAAACTCCCTTGTCTGCTACCATAAACACCAACCTTGCTGTAGTAGAAAAATTGGCAGTAGAAATGCAAAAACAAACTCGTTTTTTCAAAAGTGATATGTCCTCTTTGCTCGGCATTGCCATTACGTTTAACAGTGGCGATGGGGATTAGTTTTATTTAGTGGTTTGCGTTTGCAAAAATAAAAAATAGTTGGTAACTTGCCAAAGAGGTATTTCTAACATAATATGAAACGAATTATTATAGGTTTTGATTTGACCGAAATGGACGACGTTTTGGCAGGTTATCTGGCTTTTATTGGCAATTATTGGCAACCTGAAGTCATTTATTGCCTCTATGTAACAGATTCCCTGACAGAAAATAGGGAAGAAAAGCAAAAAGTTTGGGACACCAACCTGCCCGTAGACGAATACCTGAAAGGCAAAATGCAAGGAATAACAGGTCAATATTTTTCGGCAACCCTACAAAAACGAATAGAATATATAGTGGGAGAAGGTGAGCCGCATGATGAAATGTTGCATTGGGCTGTGGTCAAAGAAACAGATTTGATAGTTATAGGTCGAAAATTGACTTTGCAAGGCAGTGGCATGATGCCCCAACAATTTGCCTTTCATTCGCCTTGCTCGGTTTTGTTAGTGCCTGAAATAGTAGAGAAAAACTTAGATACTGTGCTTGTCAATAGTGATTTTTCAGTTTATTCTCGCAAAGCAATGGAAACAGCTGTTGATTTAGTAGAGAAAGTACCTTATGCCTCTCTCTATTGTCAATCTATTTTTGATGTGCCAGCCAGTTGGCTTGACGAACAGGATTACAAAGAAAGTTTAGCTGATGCACGCAGAGAGGCTGAAATCCAATACGAAAAATTTATACTGGAAATCGACACCAAAACTCTTGCTATTACGCCTTTGCTGGCACCTGGCAACGAGGACGAAGACTTTTTGCGGACTTATGAAAATGCCAAAGACATAGAGGCATCTTTAATAGTAGTCGGGGCAAAAGGACGTAGTTTTATCACTCGTTTTTTTGACCAAAGTTTTACAAAACAGTTGATAGAAGAAAATAACCGTATTCCGTTGCTCATTATCCGTCATCAGGCAGGTTATTTTCAATGACTACATTTAAAAAATTTCTGCTTGCAAACCTCTGTCGCAAATAGCTGCACACATGGCTTTGAGTCTTGAAAAACTGCCTTCTTTCACTGTGCATTTGCCTTTGTAGTGAATGATAAAGGTACATTGCTCGGCTTGCTCCTCGCTGTGTCCGCAAACCTCCATCAAAGTTTCTATTACAAATTCAAACGTATTGTGGTCGTCATTGTAAACCACCAATTTACGTTCTTCTTGCGTTTCTTTTTTAACGGTGGGATTGTCCATCACCGCAACGTCTTGGTCTTCTTGTTCCCAAAATTTCATATTCTGTGTACAGTTTATTTTTGCCCAAAATTATAATAATTTCTCTGTTTTTCAACAGCCCTTGCATTATTTTTTTGGTAATGCCTTGCCCAATAGTACTTAAACTACAATAGAAGTAACATTTTTTTGAAAAATGTTACTTCTAAACATCAATTTCATAGCACTACCTTATTTTTTTATAGGTTCACGCAACAAATCTATAAACTCAGAAGCTGTGATTTCTACCTGCAAAGCAAATTTGTCTATCATCATGTTCAGGTAATGATAGCCTGTGTAAGCCACCACGCCTACAATCAAACCTGCACAACTTGTTATCATTTTTTCGTACAAACCACCAGCTATGATGCCAATGCTGATGTTATCGGAGAGGGAAATGTTGTAAAAAATCTTGATAATGCCCATAATTGTACCAATAAAGCCCAACATGGGGGCTGTGCCTGCCACCAAACCCAAATACGACAATTTGTTTTCCATTTTAGACATTTCTATACTGCCAATGGTCTGAATTTCGTCTTGAATATCTTTGATAGGCAAGCCTATGCGGTGAATACCTTTTTCTATCACGTGGGCAATAGGCGAATCTACTTTTTTGCAAAGAGCCAAAGCCTCTTGGCGGTTGCCGTTGTGTAGGGCTTGCTTAATGTTTTGCATAAAAGATTTGTCTATTTTGCCTGCTTTGCTGATAAAAAAGTACCTTTCTACCATAATATAAATGCTCAAAAAAGACAGCAAAAAAATGGGCAACATAATAATACCTCCTTTTACTATCAAGTCGAACAAGTTTAAAGATTGTACTTGCACTTGTGGTTCTTCCACTATTTGTAAGAGAATAGTCAAAAAATTGGTTGTCATATCGTTAGTTGTAAGTTTTTGATTGTACGTTGTAAATTTTCCTGCCGTTGCCGTTGTTTGTGTCCTCCTGCCGTTGTTTGTGTCCTCACAAACGACTTGCTGCCCTCCGTTCAACCATTGGCAGGGTCTATCGACCACTGCCAAGGGTTCACTTTTTACCGTTGTTACTGCTGCCGTTGTTTGTGTCCTCACAAACGACTTGCTGCCCTCCGTTCAACCATTGGCAGGGTCTATCGACCACTGCCAAGGTTTCACTTTTTACCGTTGTTACTTCATTGCTTTTACAATATTGACAAACTCCCTTGATTTGAGAGAGGCACCGCCTACTAAGCCGCCGTCCACATCGGGGCAGGCAAATAATTCGGCTGCATTGTCGGCTTTTACGCTGCCACCGTACAAAATAGTCGTTTGGTGGGCTGCTGCCTGTCCGTATTTGCTGGCAAGGTGCTTGCGAATAAGTGCGTGCATTTCTTGGGCTTGGTCGTTAGAGGCTGTTACGCCTGTGCCAATAGCCCAAATAGGTTCGTAGGCAATGACTACTTTGCTAAACTGCTCGGCAGAAAGGTGAAACAAGCCGTTGGTTAGTTGGTCTTGTATCAGTTGAAAGTGTTGTCCTGCTTGGCGTTGTTGCAAAGTTTCGCCACAACAGAAAATAGGGAGTAAGCCATTTTCGAGGGTCAAATTCACTTTTGCAGCCAAAGTTTGGTCTGTTTCCTTATAATATTCACGTCTTTCGCTGTGTCCGATAATGACATAATCCACCTCAAAAGATTGGAGAATGGCAGCCGACACTTCGCCTGTATAAGCCCCTGAAGCTTTGTCGGCACAATTTTGTGAGCCTAAAAAGATATTGGCTTGACTTTGAAAAAGTTTTTTTGCATAGCCAAGATGAGGAAAAGGCGGACACAAAACAACTAAGGCGTTGTTTGTAACTTCGTCTTTTACCATATTCACAACTTCGGAAATCAAAATAGTTCCTTCTTGTTGTTTGAGATTCATTTTCCAATTACCTGCAATAATTTTTTTTCTCATGGTTTTGGTGGTGTTTTATGATTTTTTTGTAGCAAGATTTTAAGATGTGCCATTAAGCTAAGAAAAGTATTTTTCAAGCAACGTAGTTGCGACCCGTTGGTAGCACACAAGTAAGTTTTTATTTTTTTTAAGCCTCATAGAGGCGTACCTGCATACAAAGGTACGCACCTATGGTGCTTGAAAGGAAAACGTAACTCTTATTAGCTACCAACGGAGTCGCAACTATGTTGCTAACTACTTAATTAACAAACAATTAAAATAGTAATTTCCAATTTACTCGTTTAATAGTATTAGGCTAAATCCTATCTTACAAATGTATATGAAATTACTTTTTATCTACAATTTGTTTGAGAGATTCTGCTACACTAACCTGAAATGGTGTATCTCCATGCCCTAATGCATTTGCAATTGCCTCTAATCCAACAGGGCAGCTATCTGATGTACTTACAGCCAAGCCATTCTCCAAAATTTGGTTTCTTTCTATTTGAATGGAAAGAGATAATATCTCAAAATCTGACAATTTTGGATAGTCTTTTTTTAATTGCTTTGCAATTGTATCGTAACTCTCTATTTTACTTCTCATGGTTGCTAATTTTTATAAATTTTCTTTTCATTCGCCTAAAGGCGAATATACAATTATCTTTTTCCAAAAACTTGTGTCCAATAGTCGCCACTTTTGCCTACGCCCATCTCCGTAAAATTTCCGTTCATGATGTTTCTGCAATGCCCTTCGCTGCGTTGCCAACCTTGCACAACAGCCTCCTCGTTAGCATAACCTTTGGCTATGTTTTCGCCATACGTACTCCATTGGTAGCCTTTGGCTGTGATACGCTGCCCTGGATTTCTACCGTCTTGCGAAGTGTGCGAAAAATAGCTTTTTTGCTCCATATCTTTGCTATGGTCGAAGGCTGCATTAGCCAACAAATTATTCCATGTTACAGTAGCCACTGGTGGCATAGCCGTAGCCCCACAATTACAACCTTGGCGGCGTAAATCATTGACTAATTGCAAAATTTTGGTTTCATTGACCCCTGTTGCCCCCACGCTGTTGGTAGGATTGGGGGTTGTGCTGGCTGTATCATTGCAACTTGCTGCAAATAAAGGCAAAAATAAGAGCAAAGAGAAATATTTTTTTGCTGTTTTCATCGAGTGTTTATTTATTTTTGGTAGTTATCAAAAAGAAATTATTAACTTGCAACTACAATAAACAATTAACGTATTTGTTTAAAATATGTTATTGTATTTTTTGCAATAACTATTTTAATCACTATATTGAATTTTATTTCACTTTTCAAAGCCATGAAGAAGTTTCTTTTAGTTGCTACATTTTGTTTTGTTTCGGCTCTTTTGTTTAGTGCCTGTATGAAATCTGCCTGCCATGCCAATAAAAAACACGCAGCCAGCAAACACGCACACTATAATAGTATTCAATATAGAAGTTACAAAAGACATTGAACTGCAATGGTTTCCTAAACCTTATAAGGTCTTAAAGACCTTATAAGGTTTGCTAGGTGGTTTGTTTTTACTCCAACTGAAACGACACACCCACCTGCACATTCCTACCAAACTGGGGCATATAATACATATCTACGTCTAAGCCTGTTGCCGACAAACCGCCATATTCGGCATCAAAGACATTGATAACTTTGATATAGCTACTCATATTTTTGGTAAAATAATATCGACCAACAAAATCTAAGGTATAGTAGCCTTTGATAAATTGTTTGGGCAACGAGGATAGGCTGACATCAGAAGGTACATACCGCCTGTACCAACCCGACATGAGTACGTGGTCAAAATTTAGATACAATTTTTTATAAGGATTGGCAGCAATAGACCACTGCAAGGTGTGAACAGGTACTTGGCGGTGTTGACTGATGCTTTTTAGCTTAAAATCATTGCCAAAAACTTCTGTGCCTAACTGCAAACTATAAGCAAAATTGGTTTGTAACTGAATGGCAGGAATAATGTTTTTTGCTCTGCCCACTACTTGCAAACCAACTAAAAAAGACCTTGTATCTAATCCATTTCTATAAGTACGTACCCTATCATTGGTCGCAGCACGTGGGTAACGAGGGTCGCCAGCCCGTATGGTATCAGGAGTGGCTATGATAAGTTGCTGAACAGAAGTACCAAAGGCTATAACGTCTAAATAAGTATTAGAATTGACGGCATAACGCAAGCCTAATTCTATGCCTCCACTTTCTTCAGGCTTTAAATTGGGATTGGGAACTACTTGGTAAATAACCCTGCCTGTGGGTTCAAACTGTCCTGTTGCGGGGTTTATTTCTCTGTCGGCTACGGCTACGGATTGGTAAGCAGTAGTCAAGGCGGGGGCTTTGAAAGCATAACCACCCGACAAACGCAAAGAAGTTTTAGGAGTTAATTTGTAGAGGGCAGCCAATCGTTGGTAAGATTGTTCTGCGTAGTTTGAAGGTTTGTCATAACGCCAACCAATAACGATATTCCATCTTTTGCTGCTAAAATAGGCTTGAGCAAAAACTCCAAAGTTATTGACTATGGTAGGATTGTAGCCAAAATTACCTAAAATACTATCTGGTTTAGGTCTATTGTTGGTAAAAGGTTTGTAATCATCAGGATTAAAAGGTTCTAACAAATCTCTGGTCGTAGGCAAAGCACTTGCCACTTTGTAAGATACGCCGCTTGTTAATTCCCACTTTTTGGTTAAATTATAGTTGATAACAGCTTCGCCAAAAAAATCGTCAGAGGCTTGGTAAATATAGCTTTTGCCCAAATTGTCGTAGTTTGTAGCCAAAGAAGACTGCGGGTCGTAGCGGTGGCGGAGATACATTAAGTTGGCAGAAACAGTCAATTTTTGCCACCCTTTGGTATAGTTGAGTGCCGTAATTTGCTGCTTTTCTTTGATTTGGTTGCTGGCATCTTGGTAGCCAAAATATAGTGGTTGGCGTCCCAAAGAAGAATGGCTTGTGCGGTACATTTCGTGAAAACTTAATTGGAAGTTTCTGTATTTGAGTGTACCTGCCAATAAATAACTTTCTTGGGGCATATTGCTCAGTGGTGCTTGAAGATAACTACCTTTATAAAAAGGAAATCCTCGTAAAACACCTAAACTTCTCACTACATCGGGAGTGTTGCGGATGAACTGACTAATTTGCTCGTCTGAGTCTGTATAGGAGGAAGGCAGCAAACTATCAAACAGAGCAAAACGCAAGGGGCTAAACACTTTGCGGTTGTTGCCATTGATAATGTTAAGTTGCTCTCTTACGCCTTGGTTGCCATATAAGCTGTATTGGATAATGTCTTTGTTTTTTCCAATTTTGCCACCTACCATAAAATTGACGTGCCTGTATCCATAATTGCCTGTTATGGCATTCACTTGGGCAAAACTCGAATTTTGTGAGCCTTTGGTAATGATATTGACTACGCCTGCCATGGCGTCTGCCCCATAGACCGCAGAAGCAGAGCCATAAATAATTTCTATTTTTTCTACTTGGGCTATGGGCAACTGTTCGGCTATGCTCAACGTGCCACTCACCGCAGGTTGTATAGGTAGGTTATTGAGCAAAATTTTGGTGTAGCTGTTGCCTTCCAACCCTCGAACTAAAAAAGTTTCGCCACTAAAACCATTGCCCGGTTGCGAAACTCTGATGCCAGGCACCATTTTTAGCACATCTGTCAAAGAAGTGTAGCCGTTGCGAAAAATGTCTTCCTGATTGATTACATAAACCGTAATAGGCAAATCCTCTAATTTGCGGACTGACCTGCTTGCCCCGATAATTTTTTCTTCGGTCAAGGCTTTGCCTGTGATAATTTCAGGTACTCCCAATTTATTCATACGATTGACCAAACTGTCCGTAGGGGTTTGGGCAAAAGTGAGATGGGGAACAACAAAGCAACCTAAAAAATATAAGAAAACTGCCAATCTGTGGTGCATAGCCTGTCTAAGGCTTGCAATGGAAATTTTATAATGAGCTGTATGGTACATCTTTGCAAAAATATTTAGTTTTTGTTTTGTTTTCATAGTTTTTTACTTTCTAACTTTTGCTATAACTTCTTGCATAATACAAAATAATAGGCGTACCTATCACTGTTGGCAAAATCCACGCAATATAAGCAGGGTCTGTCCGCACATTGACGACCAAAAAAGCCGTAAAAGTGGCTATGTAAGCCCCACACATACGCCTGATGTGGCGAAGTAGCCAATTTTTTTTATTTTTAAACTTGCCGATAAGAAAGAAGAAATCTTCCAAAGAAAAGAGTAAAAGAATTAGCCCAAACAAGCCAACAGCCTGTGGAAGTGGTACATATTTCAACAAGGCAGAGCCTATCATCGTAGCACTACCCACCGCAGCTATGCCAAAAGCTACCCAATCAATCAAGGCTGGGCTTTG
The DNA here is from genome assembly GCA_013299115.1 of Cytophagales bacterium. Classification (GTDB taxonomy): domain Bacteria; phylum Bacteroidota; class Bacteroidia; order Cytophagales; family Thermoflexibacteraceae; genus JAAFKA01. Next base: position 52,602 of record JAAFKA010000001.1, on the reverse strand, counting down.
TCCGTTGCCTACATTTTTGAGTTGCAAGGTGCGTGTGCCTGTAAAGTTCATATAATAGCTGAAAATAGCAATTAAGAACAAGAATGTAATACTTTTTGCTATTGCTAACACAACAGCTGATAAGGCAATGCAAGTCATAGCCCAATAGAAAATTTTGCCTGCCAAGAGGTGGTTTTTTGCCCCTTTTTTGGTTAGTAAAGCCACAGCACCTACAACTAAGGCAGTAAAACCAGCAGCAATGTGGAGGTATAAAGCAAGTTCTAAAAGCATTTTTGTATTTTGATAAATTTTTAATTAAAAATAAGAAATCTTTTTTAGAGTTTATGAATAATTATCCAAAGATGTTATTTTTTTGAAACATTACATCTTTTGCCAAGCCCCTTAACAAAAAATTATTCATAAACTTTTTTGTGCTAATCTTATCACTTTTTTTGCAAAGCCTCTCGCAAAGCAGCCACACGTTGCTTGCCTATCAAAACAGCCAATTCCTCGTCTGTTGCAGCCTTGATTTTGCTTAATGTTTTGTAAGTAGCCAGCAATTTTTCTTTGCTTACTTCGCCTACGCCTTCTATGTGGTCTAAGGCAGATTGCAAACTATTTTTACTCCGCAGTTGGCGGTGAAAAGTAATACCAAAACGGTGGGCTTCATCTCTTAATTGTTGTATCAACTTCAAAGACTCCGATTTTCGGCTGAGGTGAATCGGAATTTCGTCTTCGGGATAATAAATCTCCTCCAATTTTTTGGCTATGCTGATAATAGGAATTTTGCCATAGAGGTCGAGGTCTTTCAGGGCTTGGGAGGCAAAACTCAACTGCCCTTTGCCCCCGTCTATGATTATCAAGTCGGGCAGAGGTTGGTTTTCTGCCACCAATCTTTTGTAACGGCGTGTAACCACTTCATACATGGTCGCAAAGTCGTTTGCCCCTACCACAGTTTCCACCTTAAAATGGCGGTAATCTTTCTTAGAAGGTTTTGCATCTCGAAAACAAACCATAGACGACACAGGATTAGTGCCTTGTATGTTGGAATTGTCAAAACATTCTATATGTTCAGGTAATTTTTTTAGTCGCAAATCCTGTTGCAACTGCGTAAGAATCCTTGTGGCGTGAGTAACTTTCTCTTTTTTGTTGTCTAACCTTTCTTTTTTGTAGTACAAAATATTTTTTAGCGACAAGTCCACCAACTTTTTATAATCACCAATTTTGGGTACTGTAAACTCCACGCCTTTCAATTCCATTTCTATCTCCACGTTGCTCACCACTTTTGGGGCTTTGCTTTCCACCTGTTGCCTAATTTCGAACAAGACCACTAACAAAATTTCGGCTGGCGTTTCGTCTAATTTTCGTTTCACCCGCAAGGTTTGGGCTTGCGTAATACTCCCATGGTCTATGTGCAGGAAGTTGATATAGGCTTCTTCTTCGCCCTCAAACGCTATGGTGCATACGTCAATATCCGAAATGGTGGGATTAGACACCAACGACTTGCTTTGAAAATTGTCTAAACTATCTAATTTTTCTTTGTAATGTTGAGCCTCCTCAAAAGCCAAACGACTGGCTGCCTCTGCCATTTTTTCTTTCAGGTGTTGTTTGGGTATAGCCAAATTTCCTTTCAAGATATGCGTAACTTGCTCTATATCAGCCACATAGTCGGCTTGTTTTTGCAGCCCTTCGCAGGGTGCTTGGCAGTTTTTGATGTGATACTCCAAACAAAGTTTAAATTTATTTTGGGCTATGCTTTCAGGGCGGAGAGGCAAGGAGCAACTGCGGACAGTGTAAAGTTTTTTTACCAATTCCAAAACAGTGTGCATAGTTTTTACGCTGCTAAAAGGACCAAAATAACGACCCAATTTTTTGTCTATTCGCCTAATGGGAAAAATACGCGGAAAAGCCTCATTGGTAACACAAATATAAGGATAGGTTTTGTCGTCTTTGAGCAAAATATTGTACTTCGGTTGAAATTCTTTGATAAGGTTGTTTTCCAACAACAAAGCATCAAATTCAGAGTCGACAACCGTATATTCTATCTTGGCAATTTGCTTGACTAAACGGTAAGTTTTAAAATTGGGCAAGTCTTTTTGAAAATAGCTACCTACGCGACTACGCAAGTTTTTTGCCTTGCCCACATACAAAATAGTGCCTTCTTGGTCATAATAACGATAAACTCCTGCCACAGTGGGCAAATTTTTAAGCTGTTCTGCCAAATGCGGTGCTAAATTTTCTATCATAGGCTGTTTTTTAGGTTAAATCTAATTACTTAGCTATCTACTTTCATACGTTGGCAATGGTGCTTTTCGCACCTTGACAATCGTATGAAAGTAGGTATGGTACGGTACGATTGTCAAGGTGCAAAAGCACCATTGCCAACGTACCTAAACGGTTACAGTTAAATATGTTTGGCTATGGTTGCCAGCAGTTGCTCTTTGTTTATGGGTTTAGGGACAAAATCAGTAAAACCTTGCTCCTTAAATCTGTCTATATCAGCTGCCATACTATAACCTGTAATAGCCACCACAGGCAACTGCGGATAGTTTTGGCGAATGTGTTGCATCACCTCCACGCCTGATATTTCCTCATCGCCCAAGTTGATGTCGGTCAGCACTAATTGGTAGTTTCGCTGTTGCAACATTGCCTCTACTTTTTTGCCCGAAGTGGTAGAATCTACTTCGTAAAGAGACTCGACAAATTTTTTGACTACTACCAAATTGATAGGGTTATCTTCTACAAGTAAAATTTTGGGTTTCATTTAATTTTTGAATGTTTAAATTATAACAAGTTAAAAATTAATTACACAAAGATAAGAAGTTTTGTTTCATTTTTTTGTCTATAAAACAAAACTCTACAGTTTTTTTAGCACTCTATTTTTTTAGCACTCTATTGGTCTTTGCTAACCACCTCTGCCGAATAGCCTTTGATTTACTTTTTCTTACAAACAAAAACATTATTCAAATAAGTGCAAATTGCTTTCATTTGCAAGAAGTGCCTTACTTTTTGTTTACTTCCAAATTTATTGTACCTTGCGAGGCAAAACATCAGCAAAATAAAAAGGGCTGTATCTCACAAACTCCAATGGCAAAGTATATTTTCGTTACAGGTGGTGTAACTTCGTCTTTAGGCAAGGGCATTATTGCTGCCTCCTTAGCAAAACTCCTGCAAGCAAGAGGCTTTTCGGTTACAATTCAAAAATTTGACCCCTATATCAACATAGACCCAGGCACACTCAATCCGTATGAGCATGGCGAATGTTATGTAACAGACGACGGGGCAGAAACCGACTTAGATTTAGGGCATTACGAAAGATTTTTGAATGTGCCTACTTCGCGTGCAAACAACATCACCACAGGTCGAATTTATAACAACGTCATTACCAAAGAACGAAGAGGAGATTATTTGGGTAAAACGGTGCAGGTTATTCCGCACATCACAGACGAAATCAAACGAAATTTCTACGCCTTAGCCGAAAACAACCAATACGACATTGTGATTACAGAAATTGGCGGTTGCGTGGGCGACATAGAAGCCCTACCTTTCATAGAGGCTGTCCGCCAAGTACGCTGGGATTTGGGCGATGAAAATATGCTGGTCATTCACCTTACGCTGTTGCCTTACCTCAAAGCAGCAGGCGAATTGAAAACCAAACCGACACAACACTCCGTTAAAATGCTGTTGGAGGCGGGGATTCAACCCAATATTTTGGTCTGCCGAACAGAATATCCTCTCACCACGGAGATGCGTAAAAAACTTTCGCAATTTTGCAACGTGCCAACCAATGCTGTAATTGAGGCTCTCGATGCCCCTTCTATCTATGACGTGCCTTTGCTGATGCGAAAAGAAAAATTAGACGAAACAGTATTGACTAAGTTGGGTTTGCCAAGAGAAATCAAGCCAAATTTAGACGATTGGAAAGTATTTTTAGGAAAACTCAAAAACCCAACAGGCGAAGTAAACATCGCCTTGATTGGCAAATATGTAGAACTGCCTGATGCCTATAAGTCTATCAATGAGGGATTTATACACGCAAGTGCTGCAAACGAATGTAAGGTAAACCTCTCGTGGATAAAAGCCGAACTCATAGCAGAACCCGATGCCGAACAGCAATTAGCAAAGTATGATGGTATTTTGGTAGCCCCTGGTTTTGGCGAAAGAGGTTTGGAAGGCAAAATAAAAGCTGTAAGATTTGCAAGAGAAAACAATATTCCTTTTTTCGGTATTTGTTTGGGTATGCAATGTGCAGTCATAGATTTTGCTCGCCACGTGCTGGGCTTGGCAGATGCTCACACCACAGAAGCAAACCCTGCTACGCCCCATCCCGTTATCACGATGATGGAAGACCAAAAAAACATCACCACCAAAGGAGGCACCATGCGTTTGGGTGCTTACAAATGTGAATTGAAAAAAGAAACTTTTGCTTTTGCTGCCTATAATAACCAAAAAATTATTAGCGAAAGACACCGCCACCGCTACGAATTTAATAACGACTACCTCGAACAGTTTAAAAAAGCTGGTATGATAGCCTCTGGCATGAATCCAGACACAGGTTTGGTGGAGATTATAGAGTTGAAAAATCACCGCTATTTTGTAGGCGTACAGTTTCACCCCGAACTGAAAAGCACCGTTGCCAATCCTCACCCCTTGTTTGTAAGGTTTGTGAAGGAGGCTATTAATTATAAAAATAGGTAGAATTTTTAGGGTTATTTGCAAAAATGCAGTTTCTATTTTTCAGTTTCTTACAATACACAACAAAAAGCCCCTCACAAGTTTCCTTGTAAGGGGTTTATTATTCTGTAGCATAGACTTAAGTCTGTGCTTTATTTGTGATTTTATTATCTGCTTACTTTGTAACCATCAATTTTTTTACTTCTCTTTTGTCGCCTTGTTGAATGGCTACAATGTAAAGACCTGCTGCCAAGTTTGAAGTGTTTAATTGACGTTCAACCAAACCTGTTTGATTTTTTACTGTTTCTGTATAAAACTCTTGACCTTGCAAGTTGAAAACAGATATTTTAGCGTCTTCTGCGTTTTCATTGAAGTAGAAACTCAAAGTTGCGTCTGCTGCCGTAGGATTTGGATATACGTTTGCACCCAAACCAAAACTTTCTTCGTCTTCTCTTGCTCCACCAGTTGCTAAGATATTCAAGGTGTAGTCTTCTACTTCACCATAGCTAAATGTTTCGCAAGAAGTTGGTGCAGCATTGTATTTTTGTGATACTCTCATTCTCACTGTTCCCAAAGTTGCGGTAGAAGGTACTGTGAATGAACCACTTACAGGACTTGTTGTAGAAGCTGCTCTTGAAAATACTTGCTCGCCAGCGTCTAAGAAATCACCATCTCTGTTGTAGTCAATCCAAACACTTTGTGCTTCGCTGTATCTTGTGCTTGTCCAGCCTGGTGTGATTGTAACTGTTAAAGTATTTCCTCTTGCTACATTGTAAGCTGTGGCTGTAAAGTTGCCGTAACCTGCATTTTTGCCTGAATTGTTGTTAAAGATGCTTGTAGTTCCTCTTGCCAAAGCTACTGTTTGTATCCACTCATCTGCTACGCTGTTGCCTTTTGATGCACAATAAGTAGGTGTAGTAGTTCCGCCAGAAGTGGTAAAGTTAGTGGTTGCAAAAGCACTTGTACCACTTGCACAAGTTGCACTAACTTGGAAGTTATAAACTGTACCTGCTGCCAAACCTGTGATGTTAGCCGAAGTACCAGCTACTGTTGCATTTGTCCAAGTAGTTGCTGCACTTGTTTTGAATTGTGCTGTGTATGAAGTTGCACTCGAAACAGCAGTCCAAGAAACAGTTGCAGAAGTAGAAGTGATTGCAGAACTTGTCAAACCTGCTGGTGTGCCACAGGTTGTAGTGCCACCGCCCAAAGCTGGAGAAGTCAATAAGCTAACTCTTGCACCACCCGCAGCAAATAAAGCCTGTGCCCTTGCTTTTTGACCTGTTGTAAACATATTCATACATTGGTCGTTTACATAATCCATGTAGTTCATGAACATATCGCCATTGGTTGTGTTACCGCAAGTTCTTTTTGGAAAAGTAGGGCAACCACCGTTAGAAGTTTGTTGTGTAGGTGTATCAGCCACTTGGTCGTTTCCGCAATTTGCATCACCCCAAATGTGGCGAAGGTTTAACCAGTGACCAACTTCGTGAGTTGCTGTTCTGCCATAACCGAACACACCGCCCAAAGAAGGATTAACACCAAAGAATTTGTAACCCATTACCACGCCGTCTTTGAAAGTACCTGCGTCGGTTGGGAAAGTTGCATAACCTAATAAATCTGAACTTGCACCACCGAAGTTACACACCCACATATTAAGGTATTGGCTTGGATTCCATGCGTCTTTTCCACCTTGTGAAGCCTGTTTTACAAACACGCCGTTTACGTCAGAACCACCATATTCAAAGAAACTTCTTGTTGTTTGTGTTCTTGTGATACCATTGGTTGCTGCACCATTTGGGTCTCTTGTAGCCATTTGGAATTGAATTTCCATATCTGCTGCAACGCCTTGAAATGCTGCTGGTACGTTTGTTCTGTCTGCATTGGTTTTTCTGAAATCGGCATTCAATACATCGATTTGTGATTGAATTTGTGCGTCAGAAATATTTTGTGCTGCTGTATTATAAACTACGTGGACTACAACAGGGATAATCACAACGGCTTTTTGTTGTTTTACGCCTTTGCTGTCTGTAAAGAAAGTTTTAGAGAAGTTTTGAGTATGTTGCTCCAATTTTTGGATTTTTTCCCATGCTTGTGGGTCTGCTTGCAACATTTGTTCTACTGTTGGCGAGCCGCAGCTTCTGCCATGATTGTGTTCGGTTCTACCACCGCCACCATTGAATTCTTCTTTTTTGTCTTGTGCAGAAGCTGCAAATACTGTAGCTGCTGTAAAAAGTGCTGTTGTAAAAATTTTCTTGAACATTGTTTTAAATAGGTTAAATGTAAAATTGTTGTTGTTGCTTTTTGTTGTTGTAGCATAGGTTTTAACCTGTGCAAAAGAAGTAGGTGAAACTATATATAGGTTGATATGTCTAAAAAAGGAAAAACAATTTGGTATTTTTTACTTTGTTGCCTTTTCGTTTTTGACAATGCAAAGGTAATAGCTGTTTGAGTGAATTTCCAAATTTTTTTGAAAATATTTTTTAAAAAAACCATAAAAAATACAACAAAATAAAAAATACAATTTATAGGCTTTAAAATGTTGTTTGTAGTTATTTTGGTTTTTATATTAAAATATTTGTATTTGTTAAAACAAATAAATTTGATTGTCAATTACTTAACAAAAATTAACATAGTATTTTTATTGGTTTTTAGGTGTTTAAAATTTAATTGCAAGTAATTAGTAAAACCATAAAAAGTACATTATTTGCTTATTCGTTTTTACAAATATAAAAACATCAAATAAATCTTTAGGACTTATCAAAAATTTATTGTTTAATGCAAACTACTTATTATAACTTCTTTGCAACCTGCTACTAAAAAATACTGTCTTCATAATTTGGCAGGAAACTTGAAGGACAGCAAAGACGAAACAACATAAATTTGCTTTCTGCTCATTATCCTGCGAGTAAGAAAGTGATATTTACTTTTATGAAAAACCCATTTTTATTTTTCTCATTTTTTGTTGCCTTTGCAACTACTTTTATTTGTCAAGGGCAAAATACAACGCAAGCCGACCAAAACCTTTGCGATTGGATTAGCCGAGCAAAGAACAATAACTTGGACTCTGCTAAATTGGCGATAGACTCTTTTGTCTTGGCAGGGGCTAACATAAATTGTAATTGTGAACTAACCAAAACTTATACCAATGGGCTGCGTGTATTAGCTAATGGCATAAAAAATGCTTTTACCTCTTTTTTCTTGCAACGAAAGCACCAAGACCATAGGGGCGAAACTTATACCCAAAAAGAATATTATACGCCTGTGCATCTGTGGACATTGGCAGACAAGAAAGCCTTAGTGGAGTATGTAGTGAAAAAATATGGGGCAAATCTTAATTTGCAAACTCTACAAAAAACCTATCTTTTGGAGGAGGTCGTTGCAAGCAACCAATTAGAAACTGCCCAATGGTTGCATAGTTTGGGGGCTTCGGCTGAAAATATAAAAATTTGTACCAACTCTTTGCCAACCTTTGATTGGTTGTTGTCGGTTGGTGGCAAAATAGAAAAAACAGATTGGGTTTGTATGAGCAACAACGAGGCTGTTTTACAAGCTACTTTGGAAAAATACAAACCTAATTTGGCTGCTGCTTCTTATGCAAATACGAGTCATTGGAAAAGTCTTTCGCCCAAAACCTTAGCCTTAGTTTTTCAGTGCGGCGTAAAACCTGATACCGAATTGATAGACTTCTATTTTAACTTCTCGGCAAGAAATATGGAAAACTATGCACCAATTTTCGACCAATATGGTGCAGATTTGTCTGCCTGTGGCTTTTTTACTTGCCCTATGCAAGCAGCCATCGAAAACAATAAATTGAGTGTAGTCAAGTTGTTGGCAGACAAGGGGATTTTTACAGTCAAACGACCAATTTGCACGGACAACATAGCCATTTTGGATTATTTGGTTGCAAAAGGTTTCCCTAACGAAAATATAGACGTAAGTTGCCTACTCGAAAAACCCGATATTTTGGAAATTGTACTCAAAAAATACCAACCAAACTTGGCTTTATTGCAACAAAAAAGCAATTTTTCGGAGATTTCTCTCCGCAGTTTAGATTTATTGGCAGCAGCAGGTTTCAAACCATCGAATGCTATGTTGGTAGCTTTGTTGGACAGTGAAGCCAAATTGAAGTTAGTCGTACAAAAATACAAGCCTGACCTCACTTTTTTGTCGGGAAATTCCGACCTAAGCAGTGCCTCCGCAGCCTCCTTAGATTTTTTGTTTGGTTTGGGCGTAACTCCTGCCGAAGATTTATTGAGCTACCAATTAAATTTCTCCGTTGATAAGGTAGCCAATTACAAATTGGTACAAGTTTATAGTAAGCACAAAAAAAATGTAAACAGTTGCGGTTTTTTTGGCTGTCCCTTAGAAATAGCCATAAAAAGAGATGATTTCGATACTTTCAAACTTTTGGTAAACAACGGAGCAGACCTCACGCAAAAGTTCAGTAATGGAGAAAATGCAAAGGAATATGCCGAAAGTGCGGGCAAAAAACAATTTGTAGCTTACTTAGCATCAAGATAAAACTAAACCTAAGTTGTTTTTTTCACAATGAATTGCAAATTTTTAAGTTTGCTTATTCAATTTGTCCAACAATTCTTGTATCAACTTATCTTTTTCACTCAAAGCCTTTGCATTTTCCTGCAACACTTTTGCGTTTTCCTGCAACACTTTTGCGTTTTCCTCCAACACCTTGTCTTTTTCCTCCAACACCTTGTCTTTTTCCTCCAACACTTTTTCTTTGATAGCCAACTCTTTTTCTAACTTCACCGCCTTGCGTTTCAAATCCTCCATATAGGCACTGATAGTACGCCAAGCCTCCTCCTCATCTGCTATTTTCTTTCTTTCTTCTGGCTCTGTACCTTTGTAGTGTTCTGCCAAATAACGCCTAAACCGCATGACATCTTCTATCTCTTGGGCTTTTTGTACTTCTATCAAGATTTTTTTGCGGTCGCCTGCTTTGGTTCTAACTGTTGCCACAAAATCCATTCTAAAAATTCGAATACCGAGCCGTTGGGCTATCATTTCCTTTTTTTGTTCGAGTTCTACTTCGTCTTTAATGTCCAACAGCCCTTCGTAGGTGTATTCTTGCGGTTGCAAGTCTAATAAGTCGACATCTTGTTCCAGAAAAGTGCCAATGAAAAACTTAGCAACTTTTTCGTTGTCCATTAGTCGTTTGAAAACGACATCATAAATGGGATTGGCAATGAGCATAAGGAATTCAAGTTTAATTGGCAGTGGCAACTTTTATAAGATTGTCAGGTTATAAAAAGCAATTACCAACCTACCTAAGTCATGATATTTTGCAAATATACAAACGAAATAGCCTATTGACAAGTTTATAAGTTGTCTAAATCCTAATTTTTTTAGTAGGTCGAATTAGCTAAAATCGAAAGAAATAACTAATATTGGCAAAAATTTATTTTTATAATCTCGAAACAAACATGGCAATCGTTGTAACGGGTGCAGCAGGTTTTATAGCAAGTGGCTTAGTCCGCAGTTTGAATGAACATGGCTACACAGATTTAATATTGGTTGATGATTTTTCTAATCCCCAAAAAAACAAAAATTTAGGTGGCGGAAAACTATGGCGACAAAAAATAGACCGCAAAGAATTTTTTAAATGGTTTGCAGAAAGTGGCAGTTTTGTAGAGTGCGTATTTCACTTAGGAGCAAGGACAGACACCACAGAATTTAATTATGCTATTTTTGAGGAGTTGAACGTGGAATATTCCAAAAAAATGTGGGAATTTTGCACGATACACCAAGTTCCCTTGATTTACGCCTCGTCAGCAGCAACCTACGGTGGTGGAGAATTTGGCTACAAAGACGAGGAATCCTTAGCACCACAGTTGCAACCTCTCAATCCTTATGGGGTTTCTAAAAATGAGTTTGACAAATGGGTAATTCACCAACACCAAACACCACCATTTTGGGCAGGACTAAAATTTTTTAATGTCTATGGTGCCAATGAATACCACAAAGGACGCATGGCTTCGGTTATTTTTCATTCGTTCAACCAAATCAAAGCCCATAACGAAGTCAAATTGTTTCGTTCTCACCGCCCTGATTTCAAAGATGGCGAACAGTTGCGAGATTTTATTTATGTGAAAGATTTGGCAGCCGTTTGTTTGTTTTTGTTTCACAAACAGCCAAAATCAGGCTTATATAATTTAGGTACAGGCAAAGCAAGGTCGTTTTTAGACTTGACAAAGGCTGTTTTTGCTGCCTTAGAAATTCCCGAAAAAATAAATTTTGTAGATACACCCTTAGACATTAGGGACAAATACCAATATTTTACGGAGGCAGACATGAGCAAATTGCGTAGTGTAGGTTATGATGCTCCTTTTACTTCGTTGGAGGAAGGCGTGAAAGAATACGTGCAGAATTATTTGGTAAAAAATGAATATTGGTAATATGAGTGTAACATACGCTTTAGCGTGGTGCTTGCAAAAAAATCACACGCTAAAGTGTACGTTACATCAAAGGCTGCAATGGAGCCCTTGATTTGACTATAGAAATTCTTTCGTCAAACAACCTTTGTTTCCTGATTTGAAAGTGCCAATGGGAAAAGTGTTTAAGTGAAATACTCTTTTTAGAAAAACCATAAAAAAATGACAAAAAAACTAATCCAATCTTTCGCATTTTTTGCCCTACTCACGTGCTTGTGTGTGTGTAAAGCCACTGCTCAAACAGACTATAAACATCAGATAGACTCAGTACTCAAAGCCAACAAAGTGATAGGCTTTGGCTATTCTGTTTGCAGTGGTGAAAAAGAATTGACCTCAGCCGTTTGGGGTACAAGAGTACTTGGAGAAAACAATGCGGTGCAGGTGGCGGACAGGTTTCATTTAGGTTCTAATACCAAAGCCTTTACCTCTTTTTTGGTGGCAAAAGCAGTCGAGCAAGGTAAATTGGATTGGAAAACCAAATTTTTTGAGGTCTTTCCAAATTTAGAGGCAAAAGCAAACTCTGCTTACAAGGACATTACTTTGGCAGATTTATTATCACATCGAGCTGGTATTCAGCCTTTTGGCTCTGAAAAAGATATAGTCAAAATTCCTACTTTTGCAGGCTCTGTTAGAGAACAACGAGTTTTATTTGCAGAATATGCTTTGCAACAAGAACCTGTAAAAATACCACAAGGCTCTTTTTATTCTTATTCTAATGCGGGTTATGTGTTGGCAACGGCAATGCTCGAACAAAAAACAGATAAGGCTTGGGAAGAACAAGCCGTTGAACTGTTTAACTTAGAGATGAAACTAAGTATAGATTTTGGTTTTCCAAATAGGCTCAATCGCAAGCACCCTTGGGGACACCGCAGCATAGATGCCCTCAAAACTGTGCCTACGCCACCAGACGACCATCAAAAACCTTTGTCAATTTTTGCCCCTGCCGAAGACCTCAATATTTCTATTCAGGAATATACCAAATGGCTGCGACATCATTTATTGGGTTTGCAAGGCAGGGACACTTATTTGAAAGCAGAAACTTACAATTTTATGCACTTTGGGCTAAATGAATATGCCTTGGGCTGGCGAAATATAGTAAAAGGCGACAATCACGTGTCGACTCACGAAGGGTCGTTGGGTACTTTTTATGCAAGGGCGGTGCTGTTTAAAGACAAAAATTTGGGCTTTGCTATGCTTGCCAACAGTGCAGACCCAAAAACTATCATAGCCATGAACGAAATACAGAAAATTTTGCTGAAACAATTTGGGAAGTGAGTTAAAAAAATAAGCAGAGTTAATTTTTTTAAACAAAGTTAATATGAAAGACAAGGTCGTTATTATCACAGGGGGAAGTTCAGGCATAGGCAAAGCCTTAGCCGCAGTTTTTGGTGCTGCGGGGTCGCAAGTCGTCATTACAGGTAGAGATGCCCAAGCCTTAGCAGCCACAGAAAAGGAACTTAAAGCCCAAAACATTAAAATATTTACGCTGCAAGCTGATGTAAGCAAAGAAGCCGACAATCTCCGTATGGCTACCGAAGTAGTCAAACAATTTGGGAGAATAGATGTGCTGATAAACAACGCAGGAATTTCTATGCGGGCTTTGTTTGAGGATTTAGATACAGAGGTTATTCGCAAAGTGATGGACATCAACTTTTATGGGGCTGTTTATGCTACCAAAGCCTGTCTGCCCCATCTCCTTGCCACCAAAGGCTCGGTAGTTGGCATTTCGTCTATTGCAGGTTACAGAGGATTGGCGGGTAGAGCAGGTTATTCTGCATCCAAGTTTGCTTTGCAGGGCTTTTTAGAAACCTTGCGAACAGAAATGCTTTACAAAGGAGTTCACGTATTGATAGCCTGCCCTGGTTTTACGGCTTCTGCCATTCGCCAAAAAGCCTTGTCGAAAGACGGCACCGCACAAGGCGAATCTCCTAGAGATGAGCAAAAAATGATGTCTGCTGAAGAATGTGCCACCCATATTTACAACGCCATAGTGAAACGTAAACCTCTTTTGACTCTTACCACACAAGGCAAATTGACTGTATTTCTGAACAAATGGTTTCCTATTTTTATGGATAAAATGGTGTTCAACGCAATGGCAAAAGAACCTGATTCGCCATTGAAAAAACCATAACCCCAAACAATTACATTAAATAACTTTTTTCCTAATTTTAAAAAATCTATAGAGTTTTCAGTATTTTATTTCTTGAAATGGTAACATTCTTGCTATATTCTACATAAAGTATTTGCTATGTCGTCTTACCGAGCTTTGTGCCACTTGCAATTTTTCCATACTTACTATGCAGACCTGAAACTCCGCAAGATGGAAATTGTGCCTATGCCTACTACTCAAGAGTTTATACATAAAACGGGGCTGTTTCCCAAATTTTTTGACAATGGCTGTTGGCTTGTGGCAGATACAGCACTCATTGCCTATTGGCAGAAAAAGCTAACAAAAGAAAATATCGTATTGTCTTTTGCGCTGCAACCTACCAATCCCTATTGGTTGGCTATGACCGCAGCCCCTACTCTTGCAGCTAACCCCTTAGACAAAGAGCAACAAACTTTTTGCTATTTTGCTAACCAAGCCCCAAACGAAAATTATGCTTCGGCTACCGTTGCCACTGAAACCTTGCCTTTTGAAACCAATTTGCAAACTGCCCAATTAATTGACTATCAATTACTTGACAAAGAGGTTTTGACAACAGACGAAAAATATTTTCTCCAAAACTTAAAATTCTATCGTTTAGGAACAAGTTTTGTTCAGTTGTTTCTCAACCAATTAGTAGCTATACCAACTTCTCAAAATTTTTCATCTTACCACATTCATTTTCAGGCAAAAGTTGCCTATTGGCAATACATAGTTGTACCCAAGTATAGCAAAGGAACAGATTTGCAGTTGGGTGTAGAAAGTGCTACACCACCTTTATTTGCCGACCCTGTGCGGGTGCAGCATGAGCAGTTGGGCGAGGTTTTTCAAATCAATTCCTTGCAACCTTTGATAGTAGCCGAAGTTTCGCCTTATCATTTTCAGCTAAAAAAGTATGGCAGAGATAGGGCAAAAGCAAGCAAAACAGTGATAGAAAGAATGCCTGTGGCAAGTTTGCAACAGTTGCAAGCCGACAAAGCAGTCATCTATGTTTATATTTAATCGAATAGTTTAACCCAAAAACAGTTTCATTATGGCAGTATTAGACTTGCGAACTCCGGGAGTTTATATCGAGGAGAAAGACGCATTCCCCCGTTCGGTGGTAGGTGTGCCTACAGCTGTGCCTGCATTCATTGGCTATACAGAAAAAGCCAATCAAGGCGGAAAATCAGTGCTAAACAAACCTATCCGTATTTCATCATTGGCAGAATTTGCCGAAACCTTTGGTGGTTCTATCAAAGCACTATTTGAGATAGCACCAGCCACCAATTCCTCCGAAACAGAATTTGTTTCTGGGGTCAATAATTACAAACTAACGCAAGAAGGTGCAGATGCCCAGAAAACTCGTTGTTTTTTGGCACAAGCTATACGCCTGTTTTATAGCAATGGCGGAGGCACTTGCTACATTGTTTCTGTGGGTACTTATGGTGGCGATAAACAAGGAAAAATAGATGTAAACAAAGCAGATTTGTTGGGTGGGTTAGAGCCTTTGATTGGCGAAACTGTGCCTACCATGTTGCTCATTCCCGAAGCAGTTTTGCTCGATAATGCAGGTTTTCAGGAAGTTTGCCAAACAATGCTTGCCCATTGTGGAAAAATGATGAGCAGAATTGCTTTGTTCGATGTCTATAATGGTTACAAACCTACCAAAACTAATGTGATTGAAACTTTTAGGGGCAATGTAGGCAATAACTTTTTGAGTTATGGGGCAGCTTATTATCCTTGGCTAAATACCAGCATTTTCTCTAACAATGATGTTGATTTTACCAATTTTCTCGATGCAGATAAAGCTGAGTTAGTAACAATACTCAAAGCAGAAGTAGCAGCTTCTATTGGTGATATAACCGCAAATACAGCAGACCCTCAAAATGTAGTGGATGAGAAAGCAAAGAAAACTAAAAAGAAAGAAGCTTTAGATGCAGAGATAGACAAAATTACAACCTACGTAGCAAACAAAATAGACCCAACTAAATTGTCGCAAACTTTGGTAGCTTTGTTTCCTACCTATAAAATGATTTTGCAAACTTTGCGAAACAAACTCAATATGATGCCTCCCGCAGCAGCTATGGCGGGTATTTATACTATGGTGGACACCCAACGCGGCGTGTGGAAAGCACCCGCCAACGTGAGCATGACTGCCGTAGTTTCTCCTACGGTCAATTTGACCCACGACGACCAAGCAGACCTCAACGTAACCCTAACAGGTAAATCTGTCAATGCTATCCGTTCTTTTGTAGGCGAAGGTACTGTGGTTTGGGGGGCAAGAACCTTAGACGGCAACAGCCAAGATTGGCGGTATGTAAACGTAAGACGTACCCTGATGTATATAGAACAGTCTATCAAAATTGCAGCCAAAGCCTTTGTTTTCGAGCCAAATACGGCAAGTACCTGGCTCAACGTGCAAGGCACTATCGAGGGTTTTTTGCTCAATGTTTGGAAACAAGGAGGCTTGGTAGGTGGCTCACCAAAAGAAGCCTTTGAAGTCTTGATAGGTTTGGGGGCTACCATGACGCCAACCGACATTTTAGATGGCAAAATGAACATCACCATAAAAGTAGCTGTATCAAGACCTGCTGAGTTTATTGTGATAACTTTCCAACAAAAAATGCAAGAGTCCTAATCTGTAGCTACGGACTTTAGTCCGTAGTTTGTTCGTGCTTGCGGTTGCTCACAACTGCAAGTGCGTTGGGGTTGTAGCAACCCCTAACACAATTCATAAATCAAAAATCAAAAATATTATGGCAGGCGAAGCACAAGACATGAACTGGCCTTTGCCCAAGTTTTACTTCAAAGTTACACTTGGCGACAAAGGCGAAATAGCTTTTCAAGAAGTTTCTGGTTTGGATACCGAAACACAAATTATTGAGTACCGTCATGGCAATAGCAAAGTCTTTTCGACTATCAAGATGCCTGGTATCAAGAAGTTTAGCAACATTACCATGAAAAAAGGTATTTTTAAGGGTGATAACAAACTGTTTGATTGGTACAACGAAATTAAGCTGAATACCATAAAACGGCAGGAAATCACCATTCAGTTGCTCGACGAAACCGACGCCCCTACCATGTCATGGACTCTGACCAATGCATGGCCTACCAAAATCACCAGCACCGACCTCAAATCAGACGGAAACGAGGTGGCTGTCGAGACTTTGGAATTGGCACACGAGGGAATTGTGATGAAAAATGGGTAGAAAATAGTTCTAAAAACTCATTGCAAAAGATGACATCTTTCAAAAAGATGTTGTCTTTTGTCCTGATTCTGCTTATCAAATAGAGATTACTTTGGACTTTTTTAGTTGTTTCTAAAAACTTACCGATTGTCAAAGTCTTGATGGGCTGCCTAAGCCATTGACAACGGTGTTGGTAGGTTGTCAATGGCTTAGGTAGCCCATCAAGACTTTGACAATCGTACAAAAAGCTATGCTTTTTTATACAAAAAACTTCTTTTGGCAAGCAACCAAACAAGTTTTTTGTAAAAAACTTACTTTACTAACCAAATATTGGTTTCGCGAATGTAGGCTTTTTTGTCGTCCCACCTTACCAAATACCAAATATCTTTCTTGTCCAAAACTTGCACACAAGTTCCTTTGCCTATTACCTCCACTTGTTCTGCCCCCGCCGAAGGTGCTTGCATAGCCATTGCATTATTGGTTTTGACTATGGCACGCAGGGCTGGTTGCCCAAAGTTATAGACATAAAAAAAAGTACCTCCCAACAAAGCAAAAAGAATATAAGGAAATAAAATTTCATTTCCTTTTTGACTTTGCTTAAACAACAAAATGCCACCTGCTACCATTACCAAGATAAAACCCGCCACAATCCAAAGTTGGTAATAGTGAAACAGATAAAACAGATATTCAATATCGGTAGGTTTATGCCCTTTGAGTTTATGCACTTCTGCCAAATTTGTAATTTTTTGCAATACGTTTTCGTCGGGCTTTTTGGTATAGTGCAGTGCCAAATAATACAAAGCCGAAGGAATATCGTCTTGTTTTTCTTTGATAAAAGCCATTTTAAGCAACATACTTTCGCTATATTGCTTTGCCCCATGCAAGATAGATTCGTAGCCTTTAAAAGCTAATTCATAATTCTTTTCTTTGAAGTCTGTATCAGCTTTTTGCAACTTGTCCTCGTTCTGTCCATAGCCATTAGGCTGCCAACAAATAAAGCTTAAAATAAGTAATAATATTTTTTGTAAAATCTTTTGCATTTCTAAAAATAGGTTGTACCTTTGCACCGCAAATAAAATAAATACTTTTGATAAAAGCAACCAATATTGATAACTACTAACAACCATTCCAAAGAAAGTTAGTTTTTATGAGTACTGTTTTTTTAAGTTAAGTACTGAATACTTTGCAAGAATCTGTAGCTCAGCTGGTAGAGCACAACACTTTTAATGTTGGGGTCCCGGGTTCGAATCCCGGCAGGTTCACAAAAAGTAACAATGAAAACCTTACCAATGATGCGCACGTGGTGAAATTGGTAGACACGCCATCTTGAGGGGGTGGTGGGCGCAAGTCTGTGGAAGTTCGAATCTTCTCGTGCGCACAAACAGTATCATTGAAAATGTAACATAGGCTTTAGCCTGTGAAAAAGAATGTAACATACGCTTTAGCGTGTGCTTACCATACCAAAAATTTTGAATCTGTAGCTCAGCTGGTAGAGCACAACACTTTTAATGTTGGGGTCCCGGGTTCGAATCCCGGCAGGTTCACAAAAACCAATAATAAAAACACTTGGCTTATAAAAGTCAGGTGTTTTTTGTTTTGTAGAATTTGTTTGTAAATTCTCTGAGGAAATAGTATAACATGACATCTTTCAAAATTTATTCCTAAACTCTAATGATTTTTCCAAAAAATTTATTTTATTGCTACCAATTACACAACATCTGTATTTGAAAATGAGAGAAATAGCATTTAGAGAAGCCTTGCGCGAGGCTATGTCTGAGGAAATGCGGAGAGATGACCGTATTTTTCTGATGGGCGAAGAAGTAGCCGAATACAACGGAGCTTATAAAGTAAGTCAAGGTATGCTTGACGAGTTTGGTGCTAAACGAGTAATAGACACTCCCATAGCCGAATTAGGTTTTGCGGGCATAGGCGTAGGGGCAGCTATGAATGGTTTGCGACCTATCATAGAGTTTATGACCTTCAACTTTTCGTTGGTTGCCATAGACCAAGTGATTAACTCCGCAGCCAAAATGATGTCCATGTCGGGTGGGCAATACAGTGTACCCATTGTGTTCAGGGGACCCACAGGCAATGCAGGTATGCTTAGTTCGCAACACTCCCAAAACTTCGAAAGTTGGTATGCAAACTGCCCTGGTTTGAAGGTGGTCGTGCCTTATACGCCTTATGATGCCAAAGGACTACTCAAAGCCTCTATCCGCGATGACGACCCTGTTATTTTTATGGAGTCTGAATTAATGTATGGCGACAAAGGACAAGTGCCTGATAGTGAATACATTGTGCCGTTGGGTGTGGCAGATGTCAAAAGACAAGGCACAGATGTTACGATTGTAAGTTTTGGCAAAATAATGAAAGTGGCTTTGCAAGCTGCCGAAGAAGCAGCCAAAGAAGGTATTTCGGTAGAGGTAATAGATTTGCGGACTGTACGCCCAATAGACTATGCAACCGTAGTGGCTTCGGTCAAAAAAACCAACCGACTCGTGATTGTAGAAGAGGCTTGGCCCCTTGCTGCCATTTCTTCTGAAATTACTTACCACGTGCAAAAATACGCCTTCGATTACTTAGATGCCCCCATACACCGCATCAATTCCTTAGATTTGCCTCTACCTTATGCCCCTACGTTGATAGACGTTATTCTGCCAAACGTAAAACGGACTATGCAGGCAATTAAGGCGGTGCTGTATAAATAATTTTTCAGTAAATAGTTAGCAGGGAACAGTAAAAAAATAACTGCTAACTTTAGAGTTTATGAATAATCACTGTAGCATTGGACTAAAGTCTATGCTATAGGCTAAGGTGCTTTGGGTCGGCAGTTCGCCACTGTGCTACAACCGAAAGTGCGTTGGGGTTGTAGCAACCCCCAGCACAGTGTTTTTTCCTTAGCTTAATAGCATTTGACTTTAGTCAATTTTTGACAAGCAAAAAAACTTGTGCTGAGGATAAAGAGTATTTTGTTGGTTTATTGGAAATTATGAAAAAATATCAAAAAGACTAAACAGAATTCTCCCTCATGCCCAAAAAATCTCTTAACACCAACCTCAACAAAGCAAA
Organism: Cytophagales bacterium; assembly: GCA_013299115.1. Taxonomy (GTDB): domain Bacteria; phylum Bacteroidota; class Bacteroidia; order Cytophagales; family Thermoflexibacteraceae; genus JAAFKA01. Next base: position 33,115 of record JAAFKA010000001.1, on the reverse strand, counting down.
CACAAGAAGTTGTGCGTGTTGTGTGCGAGGTGTATTCATTTTTCCAAACAATTAGTAATCTAAAACCAATATCTTCAAATAATTTTAATTTTCTTTGTAAAAAAACTAAATGGATATTTTTAAAGAAATAGAAAATTTATTCGATTTTGCTTTTAGTGGCACAAATGAATTTAGGAGTATAGATATTGGTGTTGTTGATAACCCATTGGCAGAAAAAATACAAAAAGCAACAGGTTTTGAACTCATAGATTTTCTTATTTCATTGGATAGTTATGGCATTATTCACGCAGTCAATAAACATTCTGATTATACAGAAAAGAATTTACAACAAGTTGGTATTACCAAAATAGATTTTACAAAAATAATTGAAGTGATTACAGATGCTGATAAAATAGAAAGTATAGGTGTTTCTTGGGCTACTGGAAAGCCATTACTAAGATTTCAAAAACAATTTCAGCATACACATTTTGTGGTTTTAGAAATTAGAATAGTAAAGAAAAAGGGAAAGAAAAACCGTTTGGTTGTTAGTACCATTTATATAAAAAAATAAGGTCTTTTGCTTTAACAAAAGACCTTAGAAATTCGACCAACATGGTATGTCCCTTTTCATAGAAAAGTCGTCCATTGCAACGTCCAAAACGGTTTGGTTTCCTTTCAACTACAAAAATACAATTTTTATTTGTCGTTTGCAAAATTTTAATAAAAAACAATGAAAATAACCTTCAAAGCAATCACAATCCGAGAACTCACAGCGTAAATCAGGAAAATAATAACTGTTTACCAATAACTAACAACTTTTCCTACCTTTGTCCGTACATCTTTGTACTAAAATACAGCAAAAATATGAAAACCATTTATTTGATTGGACTTTTGTCCTTTTATTTGAGTTTGCCTTTGGCAGCACAAGATATTTTATCAGCCTTAGTTCCCTTGTCGCATGATGTAGCTTTGGGCAGACAAGTGAGCAGCCAAGTAGAAAAAGACCCGTCTATTAAAATTCTTAGCGAAAAAGATTATCCAAAGGCTTACGAATATTTGCGAAACATTACCAAAAATATTTTGGAAAGTGGGCAAGTAAAAAACGCAAAAAACTTTCCTTGGGAGGTCAAAATTATTCATGACGACAAAACTCTCAATGCTTTTTGCACCCCTGGCGGTTTTATCTATGTTTACACAGGCTTGATAAAATATTTGGATTCAGAAGACCATTTGGCAGGAGTCATGGGACACGAAATAGCCCACGCCGACCAACGCCACAGCACCAAACAAATGCTGGAAAGTCAAGGCGTACAAATGTTATCTGAAATGGTATTGGGTAAAAACCAAAACGCCATTGCCAACATTGCCAAAAACTTACTTTCTCTCAAATTTAGTAGAGATGACGAAACCAGTGCCGACAAAGCCTCTGTTAATTATCTTTGTGCCACCATTTACCAATCTGATGGGGCAGCAGGATTTTTTGAAAAATTACTCAAACAAGGACAAGGCAGTGGTACACCAGCTTTTTTGAGTACGCACCCCGCACCCGCCAACCGAGTGGCTACCATCAGGGCAGATGCTGCACGCAGACAGTGCAAATCGCAGACTGTCAGACGTGCCAATACCTACCAACAGTTGAAAGATAGTTTGCCAAAATAATTTGAGTTAATAGTAGTTAGTAGTTAGTCTTGCAATTACCTACTACCTACTACCTACTAAATTCTAACTACTACCTATGTTTGCCTTTTGGACTATTTTGGTTGCCAGCCTTACTGCCGTTACTTGTGCCTTATTGGGTTGTTATTTGGTGTTGCGAAAAATGGCAATGGTCAGCGATGCTATTTCGCATAGTATTTTGCCCGGTATTTTGGTTGCTTTTTTTATTACAGGCTCACGAGATAGTACGGCTATGCTCATAGGGGCAGGTTTTTTGGGGCTTCTCACCACCATTATCATCGAGTTTTTGCACCGCAAAGGCAATTTGCAATCAGACGCAGCCATTGGCGTTACGTTCACCGCCTTGTTTGCTTTGGGCGTAATTTTGGTTAGTGCCTTTGCCGAACAGATAGATTTGGATACCGATTGTGTGCTATATGGCGAAATTGCCTATACACCTCTCGATGTTTGGTTGTTGGGTGGCACTACCAATATGGGACCCAAAGCTGTTTGGACTATGACCATTTTGCTACTTATGGTCTTGCTTTTTATCTATTTGGGCTACAAAGAACTACTTTTGACCTCCTTCGACTCGGCTTTTGCTTCGGCTATTGGTTTGCGGACTATGCTTTGGCATTATCTGTTAGTAGGTGCAGTTTCAATGACCACAGTAGCAGCTTTCGAGTCCGTAGGGGCTATTTTGGTTGTTGCTTTGCTGATTTGTCCTGCAGCTACGGCTTATCTCCTCAGTTCGAGGTTGCCTGTCATGTTGGGCTTGGCAACTTGTTTTGGCGTTTTTTTGGCTATCAGTGGCTATTATTTGGCAGTCTGGATAGACGGTTCCATTGCAGGGGCAATGTCCACCATGGCAGGTGTGTTGTTTGTAGTGGCGTTGGGAGTGAGTAAGGTAATTAAAAGTAATTCCTAGTTTATCTAACTTTGTCCTGTCGTAAATTACAAAAATTATTATTTTTGTAGCAATTTAACCTAAAAATATGCTTGCGACCTCCTTATTTTCCTTTTGCCGTTTTTGCGGATTTATTTTGTTGTGTAGCTTATATGTATTTGCAACAAAGGGACAAACTCCTGCTGACTTGCAGAAAAAATATATACTCCATGCCAAAAAATACCTGATAAAAGACCCTTCTTTGGCGGTTTATTATGATATTTCGCTAAAAGGAGTAGCAACTTTTGCTAACGAGAAGGACAAGAAAAACAACAAAGCCGAATGTTTTGTTTTTTGGGACGAAATCAACGACTTTCGCAACCTCATCATGCACGCAGATACAGATACGCAACTCAAATTGTATTTGGAAAAAGGTGCAAAAAAGTTTTCAGACCAACACAAAAAGTTGTTGCTCATGGCGTATCAGGGTAGCAAAATGCCAAAAGCCGTTGCCAATAAGCCTTTGTTGGGTAAAAAAGTTGCAATAGACCCTGGACACATTGCAGGAGATTTGGAAACTGCCAAATTGGAAAGTCGGTTTATAGAAATCAAAGAGGGTAACAAAACCTATTCGTTTTTCGAGGGAGATTTGACCTTGACTACGGCTATTTTGCTCAAGAAGAAATTGGAGGCAGCAGGGGCGGAGGTTGTCCTCACCCGCCAAGCACCCAACCAAACAGCTTCGGGCAAAAGTTACAAAAAATGGCTGGCTGAGGAATTGCCAAAAGTATTAGACAGGTATGTAAAAGAAAAAACTTTGACCAGAGAAAAAGCAAATCAACTCTTAGCAAAACCACAGGCAAGAGAAATCTATGAAACTTATTTTTTGTATGAAGATTTTAGGGATAGAATGAGAAAAATCAATGAATTTAACCCCGATATTAGCTTTGTCATTCACTACAACGCCGATGCAGAGAAAAAAATATGGAACAAATCCACCAACCGAAATTACAGCATGACCTTTGTGCCAGGAGCTTTTCTCAAAAACGAATTGCAAAAACCCGAAGATAGAATGGCGTTTTTGAAACTACTTTTATTGGGCAATCTCGAAAGGTCTATCAATTTGGCTACCATTGTGCAGCAAGAATTTGAGGCAAGATTGGCAGTGCCTGCCATTCCCGAACTCAACAAATTGGCATACCTCAACAGGGCAAGTATTTATGTCAATCAAGGCGTATATGCTCGAAATTTGGGGCTTTGTCGGCTTATCAACAGCCCCATAGCCTATGGCGAAAGTATGTATCAAGATTGTCTATCAGAACTAAAAGTGCTACACGACAATAGTTTAGAAAAACCAGCTTTGCGTGTGCAACAAGTGGCAGAGGCATATTATCAGGCTGCGTTGCGTTATTTGCAGTAAAAAATAACTATTTAGTTGGGTGCTTTCGGTTTCTCAAAACCGAAAGTTAGGGTCGGCCGCCATTGCTGTTTTAAGAAACTGAAATCACATATCTAAACAGTTGAAAAAATTTAAACTTCACACCTACAAAACCATGAAACTCTGTTTTGCAACCCAAAACCAAAATAAAATTAAAGAAATTCAGGCTATTCTGGGCAAACAATTTGACCTGATAGGCTTGGCAGACTTAGGACATACGGCAGAATTAGCAGAAGATGGCAACACTTTTGAGGCTAATTCTTTGCAAAAGGCACGTTTTGTTTGGGAAACCTATCAAGTAAACTGTTTTGCAGACGACAGTGGCTTGGAAGTGCAAACCTTAAACGGAGAACCTGGTGTAAATTCAGCTTTTTATGCAGGCAAAGAAAAAAATTATGCAGCCAATAATACTTTGCTCCTCCAAAACATGGCAACCCAAACCAATAGAATAGCTCAATTTAGAACTTGTATCACACTTTTACTCAATGGTGAGGTGTTTCAGTTCAACGGAATTGTGAAAGGGCAGTTGTTACACACCATCAAAGGCACAAATGGTTTTGGTTATGACCCTCTTTTCATGCCTGATGGCTACACCCAAACCTTTGCCGAAATGACAGCAGAAGAAAAAAACAAAATCAGCCATCGAGCTTTAGCTTTGCAACAGTTGGTAGAGTTTTTAAATTTGAGATAAATTTATACCGATTGTCAATGTCTTCGACCATTGTCAACGTACTGGCTCGTTGGCAATGGTCGAAGACATTGACAATCGGTAACTTCTACATAACTCCACTCTCCAAATCTTTCAAACGCAAGGTAACAGCATTTTGATGAGCAAAAAGTTGTTCGTGAGCAGCCATTATTTCCACCGTTTTGCCTATTGCTTGCAAACCTTGTGGGGTGAGGTGTTGGAAGGTAATTTTTTTCACAAAACTATCTAACGAAACACCGCTATATGTACGTGCATAGCCATTCGTAGGCAAGGTATGATTAGTTCCCGAAGCATAATCTCCCACACTTTCGGGTGCATAGTTGCCCAAAAACACCGACCCTGCATTGGTAATTTGGTCTGCCAACTGTTCATAATCTTTGCAGGCAATAATCAAATGTTCAGGAGCATAGTCATTCAGTAGTTGGACTGCTTGGGTTTGGTTTGCCACCAAAATTAACTTGCTGTTATTCAGGGCTTTCAGGGCTATTTCTTTGCGGGGCAAGGCTTGTACTTGCGTTGCTACCTCTTGGCGTACAGTTTCCAACACTGTTGCCGAAGTTGTAACCAAAATCACTTGACTATCTGCTCCATGCTCTGCTTGCGAAAGCAAATCGGCTGCTACATAACGAGGTAAGCAACTTTCGTCTGCCCAAACTGCCAATTCAGAAGGACCTGCGGGCATATCTATGGCTGTGCCTTGCTGCTGCACCAATTGTTTGGCACAAGTTACGTATTGGTTGCCTGGTCCGAAAATTTTATATATTTTGGGTACAGTGGCTGTGCCGTAAGCCATAGCCCCTATGGCTTGCACGCCGCCTATTTTAAAAATTTGCGTGATGCCTACCAAATGGGCAGCATACAAAATAGCAGGGTGAACTTTGCCCTCTTGGTTGGGTGGCGTACACAAAATAATGGTTTTGCAGCCTGCTAATTGGGCTGGTACACCAAGCATTAAAATAGTGCTAAACAAAGGGGCAGACCCCCCCGGAATATACAAACCTATTTTGTCTATGGCTACGGCTTTGCGTTGGCAGGTGATTCCTTGCATGGTTTCCACTGTAAGCAAAGGTTCTTGCTGGGCTGCGTGAAAACGGTAAATATTGTCTTTTGCCTGTTGCAAGGCTGTTTTTAGCTCATCAGAACATTCTTTTATGGCTTGCGAAATTTCCTCTGGCGAAACTACAAACTGGTCGAGTTGCACCTTGTCAAATTGCTGGGTGTAATGCAAAACTGCCTTATCTCCTTCTTGACGAATAGCAGCCAGCACTTGGCGGACTGTTTCGGTCAGATGTTCGGTATCAAAAGTTGGTCTTTGTAACAGATTTTGAAAATCTTGTTCGGCAGTTAAAATGAATTGTTGCATGAGTAAATTAACAAAAGGTCGTTATAAGTTTTTGCAAATATAAATAAAAAGCACCAACCTTACACCACTTTCAACGCCACTTGGTAAATAGTTTGTGTTTTTTCAGTAACCTTACACCTGTCATCTATCCTATGTCCAATGACCCACACAATTTGCTCGCCACTGCAAAGCACCCAAATTGTGGATTTGAGGTTGAGGGGAATTTTTTTGTCGGTCAAAAAATCACTAATTTTTTTCATTCCTCGCATACCCAAAGGTTGAAATTTATCTCCTTCCTGCCAGAGTCGGGCAACTAAGGGAAAAGTCAATTTGCTTTTGTCCAACCACGCCACCGCAGCCTGTTTGTTCAGTTCTTCTGCGGGATTGTAGGCAAACTGTTTGGTGTGCAGAGCAAAATAAGGATTAACTGCATATTGGGTGTCTTCTGAAAGTTGCAAAACAGTGGTGTCCCTTTCTATTTTTGGCGTAATTACCAACTGATTCCTGTCTTTTACCAACCAATGCGTGGAACTTTCAAAACTTCGCCCCGCAGGTTTGTATAACGTGTCGATGAGTTGCTGCGTTTGCACATAATTAAAATGATACGATTTTAGCAATTCATAGAGTTTTACCACCAGTTCATTTTCAGTTTTGAGCAAACTAAGGTCTATGTAAACAGGAGTTTGCGGATTTTCGCCACCACGCAGCACCCGCAACCGAAGTTTTTGGATTTCAGCCTCAAAAATTCTTTCCACCGCAGCTATTCTTTCTATGGTGTTTTGCATCGTTTGCTCCAAATTCGGATTAATCCGTTTGAGCAAAGGCACAACTTCATTGCGAATGAGATTGCGACTGTATTTGCTGGATTGGTTGGAACTGTCCTCACGCCAAGTAAGTTGGTGTTGTTTTACATAATCTTGTATTTCTTGTTTGGTAGCAAATAGCAAAGGTCTTACCAAATTGCCCTGTTGCGGTTTAATTCCGTGCAAGCCTGCTATGCCTGTGCCTTTGGTGAGGTTATACAATACGGTTTCGAGGGTGTCGTTTTGGTGGTGGGCAGTCAAAACATATTGGTAGTGGTATTGTTTGAGCAACAAATCAAACCAATGATACCGCATAGTTCGGGCTGCTAACTGAATTGATTGCTGTTCTTTTTGGGCTATGTAACTCACATTTAGGTATTTATGAAACAGGGCAACGCCATACTTAGCTGCCAACTGCTGCACAAATACCTCATCTGCCTCCGACTCTTCGCCACGCAGCCCAAAATTACAATGCACCATAGAAAACCTGTAACCTGCCGTATGCAGCAAATGCGTAAGAGCAACCGAATCAATGCCACCACTCACAGCCACCAACAGGCTGTCCGTAGGCTGAAACAGTTGATTTTCATCGATATAAGCTACAAAGTTTTGTGTGGTCAGCATAGTAATTTGCAAAGATAGGCAAAAATATAAAACCAATTCTCTTAATTTTTACATTTTGTGATTTGCTTTTCGTATTTTTGTGGAAATACTAAGCCCATGAAATTTGCAGACATCAAAAATGACGTTGCTTTCCACAAAATCTTTGGCAGTGAAGATAGAAAAGAAAGCCTGATTTCTTTCCTCAATGCCACCTTACAATTTGAAGGAGAGCAACGGATTAAAGAGGTGGCTATTGTAAACCCTTATCAACTACCGAAGTTGAAAAGTGGCAAGGCAATCATTGTGGACGTGAAAGCTACCGACCAGTCGGGCAGGTCATATATTGTGGAGATGCAGGTGGCAGACAAAGACGGTTTTGGCAAAAGAGTCTTGTATTATTTTGCAAAGGCTTACAGCAACCAAATTAAACGTGGCGACCAATACCGCAAACTGAAACCTGTATATTTCATTGGCATTTTGAACTTTGACTATACACAAGGTAAAAGCTACATCAGTCGCAGCCAAATCCTTGATGTAGAAACAGGAGAACAAACTTTCAAAGATGTAGAATTTACCTTGATAGAATTGCCCAAATTCAAGAAAAAGCTCAACAAACTACAAAACTTGTTTGAGAAGTGGGTGTATTTTATCAAAAATGCCGAAAACATGACCTTCATACCTGATGATGTGCAGGACGAAGGGCTGAAATCTGCCTACGAAAATGCCAATCAATACACTTGGTCGAAGGAAGAACTTGATGCGTATGATGCCATTTACATCAGAGAGGAAGACGAAAGGGCAAGGTTAGACAAGGCAGTAAGCAAGGCAATGGCAGAGGGGGAGGCAAAAGGCAAAATTGAAGGCAAAATTGAAGGCAAAATTGAAGGCAAGATAGAGGGTTTAGCAGAGGGCGAATTAAAAGGCAAAATAGAAATTGCAAGCAAAGCTATTTCCAAAGGTTTTGACAATGAAAGTATTGCAGAACTAACAGGATTGGCTGTGAAAGAAATAGAAAAGTTACGAAAAAAACAGAAAGTATAGTTTGCTATTGTCATGTATTTTCAGTGCCACTCCACCAATTTCCTATCCAAAGTTATTTGTTTTTGCTTTCCTCTTTCGCCTGTAATGTAATAATGTTTGGCAATAGAATCGTCAAAATGGCGGACAAAAGCCTCTTTAATGCGGCTGCATTTTTCGTTTATTGAGTTTTTGGTTGGGTCTGTAACATCTTTGATACTTGTAAGTATTTCTTCGGGAGTTTCTCTGTATGAAATTTGCATATAAATACCAAATAATTGCCTTCGATAATCAGGCAAATGCTTCAACAATATACCCTCATGATGCTGCAAAAACAGCAAAAATATAGCTTTGGGCAGTGGTGTCATCACAATTTCAAGGTTATTGAAATCGGGCAAAAATATTTTGAAATCTTGGGTAATTACCAACCTGCTCAATTTTAATGGTGCAGCAGTTAAGGAAACATTTTTTGGTGCTGCCAAAAGTTCAGGATTTGCCAACTGCTGGGCTACCAAATTCAGTAACAACTGATTATAACCACTGACTTGTAAAGAGGCTATTTTTTGCCTGATTTCTTCTGCTATTGCTAAGGCATGGCTGTCAAATAAGACATCGGCTATTTCATTTTCTCTGCCTTCGGCTTTTAGGCGGGCTAAGAATTCTTCGGTAGATATTTTTTGGTAAAATATCTTTCCTCGTCTATGTGCTACATTAGCTACATATCTTCGTAATATTTCTGTTAGTTCTTCCTCATTATCACTTTCTAATTTTACATAGCTATACTCGATATCTGGATAGTAAGTTGTATCATTATTTTTTGCTCGTAACAAACCTTCATAAATTTCACCCTTGTAACCAATAGAATTAAGCAAGATTTGGGTAAACTCTACGGTTGTTACTTTGTCTAATCTTGAAATTATATGTGTTATTTCCTCCTTCGTATAATTGGGGAAACGATAGGCAAGTATTTCTTTGAAATTGGGGAAAATATCTGACCAAGTTGAAGTAAGTTTGGGTACATAGATAAAATTAAAAGTATTAGCTTTAAACTCGTCGTTTGATGATGAAAAAATATCGCTAACTAATTCATAGTTATTTTCAAAATAAGTGTTCAGAAAATTATTATGCTTACCTTCAACATAAAAAATATCTGTATTTTGTAATAGCGTATCAAGTTTGTAGCTCTAATGATTTGTACATATGGTTCTTTGGCTTCGTCTTTCATTTTTGTAGTTTCTGTTAATGGTTTTGTAGGGGATTTGGTACGTAGGTTTTTGTATTTAAGGAGTATAATTATTGGTGCTGCTACCACTACAAAGATTAGTGCTAAAAGAATAAGCAAGCCCCCTAATATGATTAGAGCAAGAAAGAAAAAGATAGATTTCTCTTTATAAATCTCTGCTAATTCTTTTTTTGCGTCTGTGTAACCTCTTTTGATAGTATCAACTAATGGCAAATAACGTAATAGCAAAACCAAACAAATAAACAGATAAACACAAAAATAAATAAGCATAAGAAACAGGATTTGAGAATAAAATTAACTTCTTTCTACCTATCGGGTGGCTGCGAGAGCCACCCGATAGGTAGATTTTTACTTTTGTGCCAGCGAAGCATCTAAAATCCACTGCAAAACTGCCAACACTTGGTGTGGTTCGGAGAAAGTGAGAGGAATATGATTGGGGTCTATATAAAGATTTTTTTGCTCTAATTTGAGAAAACACCAAGAAAAAGCCGTTGTAACGCAACCATACATGATATTTTTGGCATTGCCTTCTTTTTCGTTATACAGCTTTGCTGCATACATTTCGGCACAACACTGGGCTATTCCTTTTTCTACATTGTCGTTTTTGGCTTCTACCAAACAAAAAATAGGTGCTGTCATTTCGCCTCTATTGGTGGCTGAGGAGAAAATAAAATCACAATAACCTGTTAGTCCTTGCTTGCTGTCTATATTGAACTCATAGCCCGAAAAAGTGCTAAATTTATCTATATTATTTCGTTTGAGTTCTTTAATGACAGGCACAATCACATATTCAGATTTTGCTTTTTCTGTGCCTAAAAACTCTGTTTTGGCTTCTGTCAAGGCTTCTAACAAGGCATTGCTAATGTGTTTGGTCGTTAAGTCTTTGGGTAGCCACTCTGCCTTATAATCCACAATTCCCAAAGGTCGCAACTGTTCCAATTTCTTAAATTTGTTGTATGCCATTGTTTTATTATTGTTTTGCTTTTCACAAAGCTAAGCAAAAAAATAGAAACCAACAAACAAAGACAACCCACTTTCTTAAAAGGAAATAAACATTCCTAATTCGCATAATGACTTTCCAATTAGGAAAGCGGAAAATGCGAGGAGTTGCCGAACTTTGCAAGGTAAAAACTCCAAACTCCTAAAAAGTATAAAATGAGAAAACTAATTTTTTTGTTGGTGCTGTTTGCCTTCGGTTTTGTGGGCTACGCACAACAAGCTATGCAAGATGTAATACACCTAAAAAATGGTAGTATTATCAAAGGCACTATCATAGAACAAGTGCCAAACAAGAGTATCAAAGTCCAAACAGCCGACGGCAGTGTGTTTGTCTATACGTTTGAGGAAATAGAAAAAATGACTAAGGAAGTGAATAACAACGTCAGCCGAGCAGGTTCTCTAAACACGAAAACTTCAAAATATACAGGGATTGCAGAAGGCAATTATTTGTTTTATGTAGGCAGTGGTGGTGGCAGTTTGTATGGGTTTCGGTATGTGAATGCCTTGCAAACGAGCAAAACATTTTCTATTGGTTTGGGTACAGGCGTAAATTTTGGCAGTGGAGGCAGCATAGAAACACCACTTTTCTTGGATATGCGAGCAAATTTTAGCAAAGGAAATGTTACACCTTTCTGGATGTTCAACGGTGGGTATTGTGTATCACTCACAGGTGGGGCAAGTACGGCTATGGCGGGCAGTGGCTTTGGCGTGAAGGTATTTGTTGCCCAAAATGTGGCTTGGCATATCAATTTGGGCTACGAGGCACGTGTATATGTGCAACGTTATTATAGAGATTATTATAGTTCTGTCGAGGCTGGTACTTTACTGCATTTTGTAGGCGTACGGACAGGGATAAGTTTTTAGGGTTTTTAGAAACCCTGCACTTTCGGTTTTGAGAAACCGAAAGCACAAGGTGTTTTTGGTTTCTCAAAACCAAAAATAACGTAAAGGCGACACCCGAAAAGCCTATTAAACAGAGTAGGGAAAACAAGCTAATTGATACAATTATGAAAAAAATAATGTTAATCCTTGCTACGGTTGTGTTTACGACTGCAACGGCTTTTAGTGTCTATGCTCCAAAGGCAGAGCCAAAAACAGAGAACGTAGATTGCCAGTATGGACAATGCGTAAAAATAAAAGACGATGGCTACCGTTGCAAAAACTGCTGCCAACAATACAGTTCTTATTGCTGGTCGCATAGTAGATAGTAAGAGTGGCTAATAAAATAAATAGGACTGTTAAAGTTGGCAAAGTAATGATTATGGATAATAATCACATTTGGACTTTTGCAGAACAATTTATTGATAGTAGCCCTGATTTAGACGATTTTTTTAAACGGACTATAAAAGTAGTGCGTAGAGCAGCAGATGATTTTGCAGAGGAAATGCTGGGTGATGTCGGTGGATTATTGAAAAAATTACTTCGGTAAAAAATTTTACGAAAAGCAAATTACATTTTTTGATTTGCTTTTCGTATTTTTGTGAAAAGACTAATGCCATGAAATTTGCAGACATCAAAAATGATATTGCCTTCCGTAAGATATTTGGCAATGAAAACAAAACAGAAATTTTGATTTCTTTTTTGAATGCTGTCCTAAAATTGGAAGGTAAGAAAAAGATTGTTTGGGTGCAAATTCTCAATCCCTATCAAGTGCCTATTGTATTGGGTGCAAAATCTACTATTTTGGATGTAAAGGCAAAAGACCAAATTGGTAACGAATACATTGTGGAAATGCAGGTAACAGACAAAATAGGTTTTGATAAAAGAGTGGTTTATTACACCGCCAAAAGTTATTCGGCACAACTTTCGGTGGGCGAAGACTTTGCTAAATTAAAATCTACTATTTTTATTGGTATTCTGAACTTCACTTTTTTGGAAAGTGAGCATTATTTATCAAGGCATTTAATTTTAGATGCTAATACTTATGAGCATAAATTAAAAGATTTAGATTTTAATTTTATAGAATTACCAAAATTTAATCTTGAACAAAAGCAACTACAAAGTTTAATAGAAAAATGGGTTTTTTTTATTAAAAATGCTGAAAACCTTGAGGTAATTCCCGAAGGTTTAGATGACGAAGGGCTAAAAACAGCCTACAATGAAGCCAACCAGCATAGTTGGAAAAAAGAGGATTTGGAGGCTTATCACTATGCACAGCTACGTGAAATGGACGAAAGGGCAGAAAAGAAGTTGGTGGAGCAGAAAAAAGCTATGGAGATTGCTAAAAGTTTGTTACAAACTACATTATCTCATCAGGACGTTGCAAAACATACAGGTTTAACAGTAGAACAAATAGAGCAATTAAGAGTAGAACTAAATTTATAAACATAAAATTTGTGTGCAACAAACGAAAATGCCTAACAGGAAATAAAATTTCCTGTTAGGCATTTTCGTTTTCCAATTAGGAAATCGGAAAATGTGAGGAGTTGCCGAACTTTGTGAAGTAAAACACATTTTCAATTTTCACAATTTAAACAAAAACAACAATGAAAAATTTAATAATTATAGCATTATTCGTTAGTGCTTTATTCAGTTGCAGTAAAGAGAATATTAGTTCTCAAAGAGTAGTAGTAAATCCTTATATTTTTTATAAGTATGCTACTTATTATGATGAAAGAACAAAACAATTTATATACATATTTGAAAATAGATGTGCAAGTGGTTTAGTTATCTACAAAAACACACTATACACTGAATTTCACTCTAATTATGGTAACAATAACGTAGGTTATTACTGTGTTTTACCAGTTGTTGGAAATAAACAGGAAAATGTGTTTCTTGGTGTTAATTTGGAATCTAAAGCAGATAGTGTAGCACCAAATAAATGGATAAAATATTTAAATGGAAGCTACACAGATTATACGCTTCTTTATGAACTAAATGATAACGAAATAACTGAAAAACAGTATGATAAAAAAAGGACTTTAGCAGGATTAAATACTTTAATTCCAATGGCAATTACACACTACAAAAAATAACAAAACCATGTTCTATACTTTATTAAATACTATAAGAGAAAACTTCGTAATGTTTTCCTTAACTATTTGTACTATATTTTATTATTCTATTGAACCTGTTGAAAGAGTAATAGTAGATTACAATAGGTTTGTAGTAATTAATAAAGTAGATAGTCTAATCAAATACAACAATCAATTAAGAGAACCCAATAAGATGTTACAGTCTTATTCGGATTCTCTTTTGGTTTTGTAGTAAGGTAAAACCTTATAAGGTTTTTTTGTACAAATATCTTTTTAAAACTACTATTTTATTTTGTATCTTTGTGCAATCAAAACGACAAAACGGTGGGATATAGCAAATTTAAAAAGTTGAAAGAGGTTACAAAAACTTTTGGGCTTAATGCCGAGAAAGTTGATTTATTTCAGGCTATCAAGCCTATTAAATCTAGTAATTGGCTAAAAATGACACTTAGCAAAGCTAAATTAGTGCCTTTGAATAATGAAAAAACAAAGTTAGAAAGGATTGTTTCGCCTATTTTGGTAGAAGTGGCAGAGGCATACGTGGATAGCATAACCTTGTTTTCAGGCGAAGAGTTACCTATTGATAGTGATAGAGATTTGTCAGGTGAGTGTGATTTTTTCTTTGTCCTTGCCCCGCGCAAACCTTATATAGAATGTCCTATTATTTCATTAGTAGAGGCAAAAAATGAGGATATGGATTATGGCATTGCCCAATGTGCAGCCCAGCTTTATGGAGCAAAATTGTTTAACGAAAGTGAAGGCAAAAACTTTCCTATTCTCTATGGTTGTGCTACGGATAGTGTGCAGTGGCAATTTTTGCGTTTTGAGAACAATGTTTTTTATATAGATAACAAAATTTATACAAATTTACCCGAAATTCTTGGCGTATGGCATCATATTATCAAAAGTTATTTGTAGAAAAAATTTGTCTGCCACCTATGAGGTGTCAGACAAATGCAGCCACTTGATGGGTAAACTCACTTTTTCAACCACTTGAGGGCTTCTTTGAAAAATGCGATGCCCTCCTCATAAAATTCAGTTTCTTTGTCCTCTGTTTTGGTTTCAATTCTCTCTATTTCTTTTTCCTCTTGCACCAACTCTGCCAATTCTATTCCCAAAAAGTTGGCAATTTTGCAGGCAGTAACCATTGTGAGGGTAGAATGTCCATTTTCTATTTTGCTGTATGCAGAGGCAGTGATGCCCAAAAAGTCTGCTATTTCCTCTTGCTTTATGCGTTGCTGCTCCCTAATTCGCTGAATACGTGAGCAAATTTCTATACAGTTGTGTGCCATATTTTGTAGTTTTACGTTGTTAATAACACAAAGGTAAATACAAACCAAACGCAGGGCAGCGTGCTGCAACCTTGTAGATAAAAAACTATACGAAAAAATAAAAACTGTTTTGTATTTTTGTTAAAACCCAAAGATTTAGTTGAAGCTAACATCTTTTAATGGTGCGACAACTCGCAAGATGTCATCTTCAACTAAATCTTTGCCCAACTACTAAAACCAACAAATTATGAACCTTTGGAAATCCACGCCTGAAAACAGCTCAAATTCATATACTAAGCTACTAATTTATGCAGATATTGATTACAAAAACAGCGTAGTTGATGCAGAAAGGGCTGTTTTGTTAGATTTTTTTGCAAAGAATTTGCAAAAAGTGAAAGATATTTTTCACGCACAGGGGCAGGAGTTTATTTTTATTTCCAAAGAAACATTGAGTTGGCTAAACGCAGCAACAGAACTTTTGCTTTTTGTCAATTCCTTTCCTACACACTATACAACCGCAGACATTCCAAATTTATTGGAGGCTTTTACTTTGCCTGATACCGCAATAAGTTTTAGCGAAAATGACAATCCTTATTTGTTCTATTTTTTCAAGGAAGATATTACAATGAGCCTACTTATTCAAAAATTGTCTTTGTATGCTCTCAAAAAAACTGATTTTACTTTGTTGCAGTTTTTTCACCAATTAGCTTACCAAAAAACACATTTTACGGACTACAAAATTAGCTATGCCATTGACTTAGAATTTGATAAAGTTATTGCACAAACAGGCGAAAATACAAAGCCAATTGCAAAGCAAAATTCCAAATTAGCTAACAGCACTTACCAAGATTTTCGGGCATTAGAAAATGTTTTGGCAAACATTAAACAACTGCAAAACAAAGGTTTAGCACCTTTGCTGGTTGATTTGTTGGGCGTTGATAATCCAATAGCACAAACCATAGCCAACAATCAAAACGAAGTTTTTACAGCAATAAAAGATTTGTTGATAACTGGTGATTTCAAAATTTTTGTGGAAAATGGCGAAATTGCAACCGAAATTGTTCTTACGCCTATTCACAAAGCCCTGTATTTTTTGTTTCTACTTTATCCCGAAGGAATTGTAGCCAAAAACTTGCCTGATTATAGGCAGGAATTGTTGGAAATTTACAAGCACCTTGCCTACAAAGAAAGTTACCAAGAAATGCAGCAAAGCATAGCCGACTTGACTAATCCGCTAAAAAATTCTTTCAACGAAAAATGTAGCCGTATTAAGGAGGTTTTTCAAACTCATTTTACCCCAACCATTGCCAAAAATTATTACATCACAGGAGAAAAAGGAAAACCCAAAATCATTTTATTAGACCGAAATAGGATAACAGTAGCCAATAAATTTTTAGCTAATTTGTTTCCCACGCAAGCAAACAAAGAGAATTTTGAAAAGCTGTTTGAAAGTGGAGTTAGCTATTTGCAAACCAATGATTTTGCAACTGCTCTCTATTATTTTGACAAAATTCTCAAAAAATATACCCAACATTTGGCTGCTGTTTGGAACAATAAAGGAAATTGTTATGCTGGGTTATTAGATTTTGAGCAAGCCATAACTTGTTATCACACTGCCTTGCAACATGACAAACAGTTGCAAGAACCTTACAGCAATTTGGGCAAAATTTGTGTTTTGCAAAAAGAGTTTGACAAAGCTATTAGCTACCTCCAAAAATCTCTGTCATTAGGTTTGTCTTCAGACGGCAATGAACATTTTTATTTGGGTTTGGCTTATTTGGAAACAGGCAAATTGTATAAAGCCTATTGGAGTGTGGGCATTGCTTCATCTGATTATCAGCATTTGGAGGCAGCAAATTACATTGAACATATTAGTAATTTGAAAAAGTTTAAAGAAAGTTATAGATATGGTTCAAGATATTTTGGAGGGAGTTATCAAACGTATTGGGTAGAAGTTTTGGGGCAGTCCAAAGAATTGTATGAGGTGTTAATGAGGTAAGTTGCTGAAATTATTTTGATAAAATTTTACGAAAAGCAAATTCCATTTGTGATTTGCTTTTCGTATTTTTGTAGAAATAGTAACCCTATGAAATTTGCAGACATCAAAAATGACGTTGCTTTCCACAAGATTTTTGGCAGCGAAGACCGCAAAGAAAGCCTGATTTCTTTTCTCAATGCGACTTTGCAATTCGAAGGAGAGCAACGAATTAAAGAAGTGGCTATTGTAAATCCGTATCAACTCCCGAAGTTGAAAAGTGGCAAGGCTACCATTGTGGACGTAAAGGCAACCGACCAGTCGGGCAGGTCGTACATCGTGGAAATGCAGGTGGCAGACAAAGATGGGTTTGGCAAAAGAGTTTTGTATTATTTTGCCAAAGCATATAGCAACCAAATCAAACGCGGCGACCAGTACCGTAAACTGAAACCTGTATATTTCATTGGCATTTTGAACTTTGACTATACACAAGGCAGAAACTACATCAGTCGCAGCCAAATACTCGATGTAGAAACAGGGGAGCAGACTTTCAAAGATGTAGAATTTACGCTGATAGAGTTGCCCAAATTCAAGAAAAAACTCAACAAACTACAAAACTTGTTTGAGAAGTGGGTTTATTTTATCAAAAATGCCGAAAACATGACCTTCATACCTGATGATGTGCAGGACGAAGGTTTGAAATCTGCCTACGAAAATGCCAATCAGTACACATGGTCGAAGGAAGAACTCGATGCGTATGATGCCATTTACATCAGAGAGGAAGATGAAAGGGCGAGGTTAGACAAGGCAGTGAGCAAAGCAATGGAAGAGGGGGAGGCAAAGGGCAAAATAGAAGGCAAAATAGAAGGCTTAGCAGAGGGAGAATTAAAAGGCAAAATTGAAGGCAAAATTGAGGGTTTGGCAGAGGGAGAATTAAAAGGCAAAATAGAAATAGCAAGCAAAGCTATTTCCAAAGGCTTTGACAATGAAAGTATTGCAGAACTAACAGGTTTGGGAGTGAAAGAAATTGAGCAATTACGCAAAAAACAGAAATGATACCCCATGAAATTTGCCGACATAAAAAATGACGTTGCTTTCCACAAGATTTTTGGCAGCGAAGACCGCAAAGAAAGCCTGATTTCTTTTCTCAATGCGACCTTGCAGTTTGAAGGAGAACAAAGAATAAAAGAAGTGGCTATTGTAAATCCGTATCAACTCCCGAAGTTGAAAAGTGGCAAGGCTACCATTGTGGACGTAAAGGCAACCGACCAGTCGGGCAGGTCATATATTGTGGAGATGCAGGTGGCAGACAAAGATGGGTTTGGCAAAAGAGTTTTGTATTATTTTGCCAAAGCATATAGCAACCAAATCAAACGCGGCGACCAGTACCGTAAACTGAAACCTGTCTATTTTATTGGTATTCTGAATTTTGACTATACGCAAGGTAAAAGCTACATTAGTCGCAGCCAAGTAGTAGATGTAGAAACAGGGGAACAAACTTTCAAAGATGTAGAATTTACGCTGATAGAATTGCCCAAATTCAAGAAAAAACTCAATAAATTGCAAAATTTGTTTGAGAAGTGGGTGTATTTTATCAAAAATGCAGAAAACATGACCTTCATACCTGATGATGTGCAGGACGAAGGACTAAAATCTGCCTACGAAAATGCCAACCAATACACATGGTCGAAGGAAGAACTCGATGCTTATGATGCCATTTACATCAGAGAGGAAGACGAAAGGGCGAGGTTAGACAAGGCAGTGAGCAAGGCAAAAGAAGAGGGTAAAATTGAGGGTTTAGCAGAAGGAGAATTGAAAGGGAAAATTGAAGGCAAAATTGAAGGAAAAATTGAAATAGCAAGCAAAGCTATTTCCAAAGGCTTTGACAATGAAAGTATTGCTGAATTGACAGGTCTGACGGTAAAAGAAATAGAGAAGTTACGCAAGACATTAAAATAGGCTTTTTGCAAAAGTCATTTTTAGATAAACTTTCCAAGTCTTAAAGACTTGGAAAGTTTACCGTTCTATGTTGTTACAAGAAGCCTAATGAAAAATAGCAACAATTTTATCTTCCTCCTTCATACATAATTTTGTCACTAAAAACAGCCGTTTCGTTGCCATAGGCATCTCTAAAACGGATATATACCAATCTTTCTCCATTTGCCCCTGTAGCCAATTTCCACATCATAATTTCATTGTAAGGTAACCAATTAGACCCAAAAAAGTCAAGGCTATTGGCTACTATCATTTGGTGTGCATCTTTGGCAGCTATCTTTAGCTTAACCAGACGGTCAGGGTGAGCATTTTTTTCTGCCCCGCCATCTATTTCTACGAGGCAATCTGTTGGTGGCAAATTGTCAAACAAAATTTCGGCAGAGGTTACAGCCGACTCGTTGTTGGCATCATCTCTAAATCTTGCATAGAGTTTGGTTTTGCCTTGCTTAGTCAAAACCCATTTTTGCGAAGGTTCATAAGGTTGCCACTTCACCCCCGCAAAGTCTGGAGTTTCGCTAATTTGCATTTCTATTGCCCCTCTCACAAACAAAATCAAAGGCACATTCGCAATGGTCGTAACAGCTTTGCCGTTGTTGATAGTTATTTTTTCATCTACGGGCAGTTGTGTATCCACCATAATCGTAGCAAAAGAAACCTCAGATACATTGCCTCCTTTGTCCCTGAATTTAATAAAAACTTGTTTCAATCCGTCTTTAATTCCATCATTTTCAGCATCGAGTTTCCAATTCATTTCGGTTTTATAAACCTCCCATTTGCTGGTTTTAAAATCTTTTTGGTTGGCAATCATCATATATGCTGCCCCTTCCGATTTTATTTTGAGCTTTACCAATTTGGTTGCATCTTTTACAATACCTTCGGGTACGTCTATTTCTATGGAAGAATTTTCAGGTGGAGTTTTGTCCAAAATTATTTTGTCTGTAAAAACGGTACTTTCTTTGCCTTTTGCATCTTTGCATTTGAGGTAAACAAGTTTGTCTCCTTCTCCTTCGAGCAAAATCCATTGTGGTATAATAGGAGAGTATTTTTGCCAAGTAGCCCCTCTAAATGTGCTGTCGTTACCCACGAGCATAGAAACTGCCCCCACTGCCTCCACACGCAACGAAACAGTACGGACTTTGGTATAAGTTACACCTGCATTGATAATAGCCCGCATATTGGAAACTTCCGACTGGGCTTGTAGTTGGAAAGTGCCAAGTAAGGCAAGCCACAACAGAAAAATTGAATAACGAATAGAATACATATTTTTTGCGTTTTTTTGTCTAAATAATTTCGGTTGTGAGCAACCTCAATCACATTTGCAAATATCATACAATTTTTAACTATTTGTGAAACAGTAGAGGCAATTTCGTAACTCATAATTATTTCGTAGTTTGTAATTACAGAACAGCATTTATCAAAAATAAAAACCAAAGCCACACTTAAATAGGTGTAACTTTGGTTGCTAATAGTTGGTTGCTTAATTTTTTGCCTTTGGTGGCTGCGGGCTTATTTGTTAATATGTTTTTCCAAATAAGCAACGGCATGACCCACTGTTGCAATATTTTCTGCTTGGTCATCAGGAATAGAAATATTAAACTCTTTTTCAAATTCCATGATAAGCTCGACGGTGTCTAATGAATCTGCACCTAAGTCGTTTGTGAAGCTTGCCTCCGGCGTAACTTCTGCTTCTTCTACGCCTAACTTATCAACGATAATTCTTTTTACTCTGTTTGCTACGTCTGACATTGTGTTTCAGAATTAATTGTGGTTAAAAAACTCTTGCAAATAAATAGATTAAAAATCGTAAAATCAAACAATTTGTATTTTTTTCGCAAAAAGAAATAAAAATAACAATGAATTTAAGTAGTTATGCAGCCCAATTAGCCCAGCGTCAAGCACAAGGCAACCTAAGAAAACTCCACCTGCCTTTGCAGCCCATAGATTTCTTTTCTAACGATTATTTGGGTTTGGCTCGCAATCAAGCATTGGCAGAGCAAATAGCCCAACGATATGAAAATCAAGGCTTTATGGGTAATGGGGCTACGGGTTCTCGACTGCTTTCGGGCAATAACCACTTGGCACAGCAAACCGAACAGCAATTAGCAAACTTTTTTGGTGGCGAAGCTGCCCTGTTGTTCAATTCGGGCTTTGTTGCCAATTCTGCTTTGTTGGCTACTGTTACCACCAAACACGACATCATTCTCTGCGATTCTCTCCTACACGCCAGCCTGCACGAAGGTTGTCGGCTTAGTTTGGCTAGGTCTTGGGCTTTTCGACACAATGATTTGGACGACTTCCAAAAAAAATTGCGTTTAGCTGCTGAAAAAACAGCCAACCCAAACGGAAAAATCTTTGTAGTGGTAGAATCAATTTATTCTATGGACGGCGACCAATGCCTTTTGCAAACACTAATGGCTTGTTGCAAACCCTATTCAAATACGTATTTTATCATAGACGAAGCCCACAGCACAGGTTGGGTAGGGCAGGGGAGAGGCTTGGCTTGTGCAGAAAATGTAGAGAAAAATTGTTTTGCAAGGGTTTACACTTTTGGCAAGGCAATGGGTGTGCAAGGGGCTTGCGTCGTGGGGTCGCAAGTTTTGATTGAGTATTTGGTAAACTTTGCCAAAGGATTTATCTACACAACCGCCATGCCCCCCCACCAACTTACCAGCCTAACTTGTGCTTTGGATTATTTGCTTGCCCACCCACACCTCATCAGTGAATTGGAGCAAAGAATTGAGGATTATTGCCGTTTTTTTGCACCTCTACAAAATCAATTAGCTTGTTCGTTGAATCACAGCCCTATTCAAGTCGTGAAAATAAAAGGCAACGAGGCTTGCAAACAAAAAGCAGCCGACTTACAAACACAAGGTTTTGAAGTACGTGCTATTCTATCACCCACAGTGGCTGCGGGTGAAGAACGAATTAGAATTTGTTTGCATACCTACAATACAACAGAGGAAATTGAAAAATTAGTCAAACAAATAAATAGAACATGAGGTATGAAGTATAGTGTAACTTTGATAAAATACAACCCTATAAAATTTAAGATTTTATAGGGTTGTATCTTATCAAAATTACGACCTAACTTATACTCCCGCAGCATATTGTTTTTCTTCCTCTGCTGTAACTTTGGCAGTTAAATATTCTCTGTTCATTTTGGCAATATTGAACAAAGAAATTTCTTTTGGGCAAACAGCCGAACAAGAACCTGTATTGGTACAAGCACCAAAACCTTCTGCGTCCATTTGTTCCACCATTTTTTGAGCCCTTTTTGCTCTTTCAGGTTGTCCTTGTGGCAACAAAGCAAGTTGAGTGATTTTAGCAGACACAAAAAGCATAGCCGAAGCATTTTTGCAAGTGGCTACACAAGCTCCGCAACCAATGCAAGTAGCAGAGTTAAAAGCTTCATCTGCAATGGGTTTTGCAATCGGAATTTCGTTGGCATCTACCGTTACGCCTGTGTTCACAGATACATAACCACCTGCTTGTATGATTCTATCGAATGAGGTTCTATCAACTACCAAATCTTTCAGAACAGGAAAAGGTTTTGCACGCCACGGCTCCACAAAAATAGTGTCGCCGTCTTTAAATGCCCGCATGTGGAGTTGGCAAGTGGTAGTTCCCTTCCAAGGTCCGTGAGGTTTGCCGTTGATGTACATACTGCACATACCGCAAATACCTTCTCTGCAATCATGGTCGAAAGCAATAGGGTCTTCTCCTTTTAGTAACAACTCCTCGTTTAAGACATCAAACATCTCGAGGAAAGACATATCTGGTGAAATATTGCTTACTTTGTAATCAACCATTTTACCTTCCGAATCTTTATTTTTTTGTCGCCAAACTTTCAGCGTCAAATTCATTCCTTTGGTAGTACTCATGTCTATATGAAGTTTTTGTTTTGGTGCGAAATGTACTATATTTTTTGATTAAATAAAAAGTTGTGCTGCCTTTTTGTTACATTTTTACATAGACTATTTTTTTAGTTTCAAAATACTCTTCCGCAAACAAAGTTTTAACCTCTGTAAATCGGTGGTGGTAGTTAAAATCCTCAAACTCGGCCTTTAAATCTCCGCCTTTTAGCAGCAACAGCCCATTGGTCAAGTCGTTAAATGAAGTTTTTGCTATTTTCTTCTTGCCCCAAAAATACAAATTTTTCACTTCGGTTACAGCTCGGCTCAAAATAAAATCGTATTTGCCCTCTAAGTCCTCAACTCTGATTTGCTGTGCCTTCACATTAGGAAGACCTAATTGGGTTGCTACGTCTTCCACCACTTTTATTTTTTTGCCAATCGAATCTATCAAATGAAACTGCACTTCAGGAAACAAAATAGCCAATGGAATACCAGGGAAACCGCCGCCTGTGCCTATGTCCAAGATTTTGGTTTGCGGTTTGAAGTCTATGATTTTGGCTATGCTCAACGAATGCAAGACGTGGTGAACATAAAACTGTTCCATGTCTTTGCGAGAAATCACATTGATTTTGCTATTCCAATCTACATACAAAGGCTGCAAGGCTGCAAATTGTTGGCGTTGTTGGGGCGTAAGGTCAGTAAAATATTGAAAAATAATATCAACAGTCATGGTTTTTTGTGGTCTTTTTTGTCGCAAAATAAAGGCAATTCGTAAAGATTGGTAGGCAAAGAGCAAAAATTTTCAAGAGATTTATTTGGATAATCTAATTTCAACAGTGCTTGAATGCTACAATTTGTTACCAAATGCCAAATCTCCTGCATCACCCAATCCCGGTACTATGTAAGAATGGCTGTTGAGGTCTTTGTCTAAGTCACCGAGCCAAAGTTGATGGGTTGGCAGTTGCTCTTTGAGGAAATTTACACCAGTTTGGCTTGCTATCACACATGCCACGTGAAGTTTGGCGGGTGTACCAAATTGAGTTAGCGAATGATAAGTTTTAGCTAATGACTTACCTGAAGCCAGCATAGGGTCTATTAAAATAAGAGTTTTACCTTCCAAATTTGGAGTAGCTGTATAGTGCATTTCTATCTCAAATTGATAATTTTCATCAGGTTTACCTCTATATGCTCCAATAAAAGCATTTTCAGCTTCGTCAAAAAAGTTTAGAAAACCTTGATAAAACGGCAAACCTGCTCGCAAAATACAAACTAATACAGGCTGTTGCCGCAAAAGTTTGGTTTCGGCTATTCCCAAAGGCGTTGTAGTTTGCCTGTTCACATAATCCATCTGTTTGGAAATTTCATAAGCCAATATTTCGCCTATTCTCTCTAAATTTTTGCGAAAACGCATACTGTCTTTTTGTACATGAACATCACGCAAGTCTGCCAAAAAATGATTGGCTACCGATGTTGTTTGGTGAAGAATAAACATAAGCCCTAAAGATTAAAAAACTCTTTACCAAAGGTAAAAAATAAATTCAGATTCGCAACATAAAAATACTTCTTATTATCTTTTCCTTGCCAATAAGTTACCTACCCATGAAGACTGCTAAAAAAACTTACCAACTAAAAACTCCCTACGCCACCACCACACCATTGGCAGTTTTTTCATTGGGCTGCATAAAACGCAACGTGCCATCTTTGTCGGCAGCCATCAGTATCATACCTTGCGAAACAATGCCCTTCATCTCACGTGGGGCAAGATTGGCAAGCAACATGACCTGTTGCCCTATCACTTTTTCGGGTTCGTAATATTCGGCTATGCCACTCACCACAGTACGGGTATCTAAACCTGTATCTAAGGTTAGTTTCAACAATTTTTTAGTTTTGGCTACCTTTTCTGCTGCCGTAATGGTGGCAATGCGTAGGTCTAAGGTAGCAAAAGTTTCGAAACTGATGTTTTCTTTCAACGGTTCAGGTTTTTTGTTAGCTGTTTTGCTTGTTTCCAATTTGGCTAATTGCTTGTCTATGTCGGCATCTTCTATCTTAGAAAACAAGACTTCTATCTGCTCATTTATTTGGTGATAAGGCAACATAAGGTCTGCCTTGCCCGCATTTTCCCAAACAAAAGGATTGGTTTCATTTCTTAAATTTTCGGGTATTAACGGACTATTTTTGCCTTTGCCCAACATGATTTGCAATTTTTCGGCTGCAAAAGGCAAAAAAGGTACAGCCAAAATAGCCAACGAAGCCGTTATTTGCAAGGCGATGTTTAGCACAGTGCCTGCACCTTCTCTGTCTTGTTTTATCAACTTCCAAGGCTCTGTACTTGTGAGGTATTTGTTGCCCAAACGTGCCAAATTCATCAATTCTACTTGTGCATCTCTGAATTTGTAGTTTTCGAGCAAGGTATCAATTTTTTGAGGAAAATCTTTTAAATCCGACAGCACTTGTTGGTCGTACAAAGTCAATTCGGCTCTGGCTGGCACAGCACCACCAAAATTAACCTGAATCAGTTTGAGTGTTCTGTTTACAAAATTGCCCAAAATATCTGCCAATTCGCTGTTGTGGCGAGTTTGGAAGTCTTTCCAAGTAAATTCGGAGTCTTTGGTTTCGGGTGCAATAGACGTGAGTACATAACGCAAGGTGTCTTGTCTGTTCGGAAAATCTTGCAAATATTCGTGCAACCAAACAGCCCAGTTGCGGGAAGTTGAAATTTTATCTCCTTCTAAGTTCAAAAATTCATTGGCAGGTATGTTATCGGGCAGCGTAAAGTCGCCATGAGCTTTGAGCATAATGGGGAAAATGATGCAATGAAACACAATATTGTCTTTGCCAATAAAATGTACCAATTTGGTGTCTGTTGATTTCCAATAATCCTCCCAATTTTTGCCGTTTGCTTCTGCCCATGCTTTGGTGGCAGAAATATAGCCAATCGGTGCATCGAGCCACACATACAGCACCTTGCCCTCTGCACCCGCCACAGGCACTTTTACGCCCCAATCCAAATCACGAGTCATTGCCCTTGCTTGCAGCCCTTGGTCGAGCCAAGATTTGCATTGCCCAAAAACATTAGCTTTTAGCACGTCTTTTTTGCCTTCGAGCAACCATTCACGCAGCCATGTTTCGTATTCATTGAGGGGCAAATACCAATGCGTTGTATTTTTTAAGACTGGTGTGCTACCACTCAACGTAGATTTTGGGTTAATCAATTCGGTGGGGCTTAACGTAGAGCCACATTTTTCGCACTGGTCGCCATAAGCCGAATCATGCCCACATTTGGGGCAAGTGCCTATGATGTAACGGTCTGCAAGAAACTGCTTGGCTGTTTCGTCAAAAAACTGTTCAGATTCTATGAGTTGAAATTTATTTGTCTTGTTGAGTTGCAAAAAGAAATCTTGGGCTGTTTGGTGGTGCAAAGCCGAAGAAGTGCGGTGGTAAATATCAAAAGCAATTCCAAAATTTTCGAAAGTACCTTTCATTTGGGCGTGGTACTTGTCTATAATCTGTTGCGGCGTGATACCCTCTTTTTTTGCACGCAAAGTAATGGCTGCACCGTGTTCGTCTGAGCCACAGATAAAAGCCACGTCTTTGTTTTTTGCACGCAAATAACGCACATAAATATCAGCAGGCAAATAAGCACCCGCCAAATGCCCAATATGCAAAGGACCATTGGCGTAAGGCAGAGCAGCCGTAATCGTATATCGTCTAAAATCTTTCATACCAAATTGACAAAAGGCAAAGGTAGGAAATTTAATTGAGAATAGAAAGTTGAATTTGCAATTATCACTTTTATAACTCCAATTTTACGCCCACCACCGTAATATCATCTACTTGGACTTCGTAGGCTTGCAGTCGCCAGTGTTCTATTTGCTCGCCTAATTTTTCGCCTTGTGCTTGCATGGGTTGTTTGCAAAGTGTGAGCAAATCATTTTTGAAAGTGCTGGACTTATATTTTTTCTTTCCTGCCCCACCAAATTGGTCTTTGTAGCCGTCTGTGAATAAGTACAAGGTAATTGGTTCATTGTAACTATAAATTTGCTGCTCAAAAGTTCGGTTTTGGTTGGTTTCATTTTCAAAAACAAAACCACCAATAGGTTTTTTGTCTGCCTTCAATTCTACCAAAGTGGGCTGTGCAGCCGTGTGATTAACTAAATAAACAGGATTCATAGCCCCTGCAAAAGTGATGGTTTGCGTTGTTTTGTCCACCAAACAAAGGGAAATATCCATACCGTCCCTCGTATTGTCTTGCTCACTTTGCTGTTTGAGGGTACGCATAATTTGTTTGTGCAGTTCCGACAAAATCAAATTGGGCGTAGTAATATTGCGAACTTCCACAATTTCTAATAACAACTGATGCCCAATCATAGACATTAAAGCACCAGGTACGCCATGCCCTGTGCAGTCGGCTACGGCTACTATAAATTTTGTAATTATTTGATTATCACCAGCTTGACTATCTATAACTTCTTTGTCTTTTACCTCGTGCAACCAATAAAAATCTCCACTTACAATATCTCTTGGCTTAAACAGTACAAAATAATTGGCAGCCCCTACCAACTGCGTAAATTCCTCCTCAAAAGGCAGCAAAGCCGTTTGTATTCTTTTGGCATATTTGATAGAGCTGGTAATGTCTTCACTTTGGCGTTGAATTTCATTTTTCTGGTCATTCACAAACTGTACAGTCGTAGCCAATTCCTCATTTACTTGTCGCAACTCCTCGTTTAGCACTTCTTGCTCTGTTCGTTGTTGGTGTAGCAAAAAATTGGTTGCTTTTTGCTTTTTGTTGCTTTGCATCACCACAAACAAAGAAAAACCAACCGCAATGACAACCACCACCAAAACCACCAAAAACAGCCGTTGGCGATTTGCTGTTTCGTTTTGCAGAGCTTGGTCTTTTTCGAGCATAGCAATTTTGCTTTTTTGGTCTTCTAACTCATGTTGCGACTCCATCACAGCCATACGTTGGGCAGATTCCTTGTCGGTCAGCGAATCTCGCAGGGCTACGTAATTTTGGTAATAAAGCAAAGAATTTTGATAATTTGCCAACTGTTTGTAAGCCGCCGCCAATCCTTCATAACTCCGCAACCTAAATTCTTTGGTATCATAGACAAAACTCCGTTTCAAAGCCTGCTCGAAATAAGGCAAGGCTTGTGCAGCTTGTTTTTGTTTGAGGTAAATATTTCCAATCACGTTGAGGCTATACGTTACGCCTACGGGTCTGAACTTGGTTTTGTACTCAATGGCTTGCTGCATAGTGGCAAGTGCTTGGGCGTAATTACCTTGTTGGTCGTAAATTTCGCCTTTGGTAGCCAAAAAACCCGCCAATGCCCTGTTGTTTTGGCTTTCTTTGACTATGAGAATGGCTTGGTCTATCATCAACATAGCCGAGTCTAAATTCTCTTTGAGTTTCATATAATTGTCGGCAATGTTGTTGTAGAGTTGAGCCGTATTTTGCTTGTCATTCAGGCTTTTATACATTGCCAACGCCTTGTATTGGTAGGTCAAACTATTTTTATATTGCTTAAAACCCTTAGAATAGACCGCAGCCATGTTGGTATAAATGGCAGCCAATAAATCCTTGTCGTGCCGCGTATTTTGTTGCACACTAAGGTTATTTTGCAAATAATCTAAGGCTTTGGTATAATTGCCCCGATGAAAGTGATAGTAATACAAATTCATATTCGCTGCCGTTTGCCCTTTGACATCGCCAATTTCCGCTGCCAACTGAAAAGCCTGCGTTGCATAATCATAGTGCAAAAGAGGTTGCGAAAATCTGTATTCAGCAGCCAATTCATTGAGTAATTTTACTTTTACAGTATCAGCCCCAGCATTTTTGAGCAACGCCAAAAGGCTGTCGGCTTTGGCGGTTTGCAAAGTTTGTTGAGCAAAACCTGTCAAAGTCCAGCTAAGGCAAAGCAGAAAAACAAAAATCCGAGCAATAAACAAGTTGGGTCGTTGTAAATTTTGAATTTAGTATAACCTTTATTCTGTTGTAAATCCTCCAATAGTTTTAGGAGTTCAAGCTATTCACAAAATAATTAAAGTGAGTAACAAAACCTAATTTAATAAAAATTTTCGACAAATCTAATAAAATTTTATACCTTTGCAAAAAATAACTATGCAATTTGGATAGTGCCACAGATGTAATTTGCTGATAAAACAACCATGAAAACCTACTTTTTATCTTTTCTCCTCGCAGGCTTAGGCTGTTTACAACCTTTGTGGGTTATGGGTCAATCTGTTATTTACCAAAACAAAGCCTTTGCTGTTTCCTCCAATGCCGTAAAAGAGGGCAAGGCTACTGCCACTGCTTTGGCTGCCAACGAAATGACTTCGGATTATCAAAGCATTTCTGAACAGCAAAAAAACACGCCACCCAGCTTGCGAACTTGGAAACAAACCGCAGATTTGGCTGCTTTTCCGCATTTCGAGTCGGACATGGTGCTGGCAAATGCCCTTTACAATCTTTCTTTGGAGGAGACTATCAAAAACATACGCCCCGACTCGGCTTTTATGGCGGGCAAAGAATGGGAAGGAGTCTGGACAAGAGATATAAGTTACAGCATTTTATTGGCATTGGCAATTACCCACCCCGAAAACGCCAAAATAAGCCTGATGAAAAAAGTGCAAAATGGCATCATCATTCAAGACACAGGCACTGGTGGCTCTTACCCTGTTTCTACCGATAGAATGACGTGGGCATTGGCTGCTTGGGAGGTCTATGTTGTAACAGGCGACATTCAGTGGCTCAAAAAGTCTTACCAAATCATTCAACAGTCGACCCAAAAAGACCTTTTATTGGCGAGAGATAGCCGTACCAATTTGTTTTATGGCGAATCTTCGTTTTTGGATTGGCGAGAGCAAAGCTACCCCGCTTGGATGGAGCCAAAAGATATTTACCAATCTATTTGTTTGGGTACAAATGCTGTACACTACCAAACGTATAAGATTTTGGAAAAAATGGCAAATGTATTGGGCGAAGAAACCAGCGAATACACAGACATAGCCGAGCAAATTAAGTTTGGTATCAATCGTTTTTTGTGGGTCGAAAGCAAAAAATATTACGGACAATACCTCTACGGACAGGCTTACCCTTCAGTTTCGCCAAAATCTGAAACTTTGGGCGAGGCTCTTGCTGTTTTGTTCGATATTGCAGACGAAAAAAAGGAGCAAGTCATTGCCAATACGCCTGTGTTGCCTTATGGTGTGCCTTGCTTTTTCCCGCAAATTCCAACCATCAAACCCTACCACAACAACGCAAGCTGGGCTTTTGTGCAAGCCTATTGGAACTGGGCAGCAGCCAAAGCTCAAAACGAAACTGCTGTTACATACGGCATTTCGGCTTTGTATAGGCAGTCGGCTTTGTTCCTCACAAACAAAGAAAACTTGGTAGTTGAAAACGGTAATTTTGAAGGAACAGCTATCAATTCCGATAGACAACTTTGGTCGGTGGCGGGCAATTTGGCAACTGTTTATCGTATATTTTTTGGTATGGATTTTAGAGAAGACAAATTGATTTTTGCCCCTTTTGTTCCCAAAGCCTTTGAAGGGGTCAAAAGACTAAAAAATTTCCGTTACCGCCATGCAGTTTTGGATATTACAGTGAAAGGTTATGGTAAAAGTATCAAAAAAGTTACACTCAACGGCAAGGAAATAAAAACGGCAATTATTGTGGGTGGTTTGATTGGCGAACATAGTTTGGTCATAGAATTAGACAACGAGCCTATACACCCGCAAACTATTAATCTCAAAGACAACGAAACTGCACCCGAAATGCCCCAAATTACGCAAATAGGCAAGCAATTAGTTTGGAAATCAGTAGCCAATGCAATCAACTACCAAATTTTTAGGAATGGAGTTTTGTTGCAAACCGTAACCGAAGCCACGTTTAACTTGCCCGAAAAAGAGAAAAAATATGGGGAATATCAAATCAAAAGTACAGATGCACAAGGCAACGAGTCTTTTTTGACTCAACCGCTGATTGTTTCACCCGAAGACGTGCCTTTGTCCATTGTCAGTATGTTTCCAGACGATACATTTCCAGAACTCACGTTGTACCCCACCAAAGAACAACGTATGATAATGACCGCAGCAGTCCGCAAAACAGGCAGGTATGTTTTTGAGTTGTTGTACTCCAACGGCAGAGGTCCCATAAACACAGACAATAAATGTGGAATCCGCACTTTGTTTAAAAACGAAGAACCCATAGCACCCGTTATTTTTCCTCAACGAGGCGAAAATGATTGGAGTAGTATGGGTTATACCAATCCAATTATTTTGTTTTTGGAAGCTGGCACTCACCAATTTACCATGCAGTACATAGACCAAAATCAAAACATGAACGGAAAAATCAATGATGGAATTGTGCAGGGAGGGAGATTGAGGAAAATTGACTAACCAATTATTTCGTGGTTTTATTGCGTTTCTCTTGTATTTCTTGAGCAAGTGCCAAAATAATATTTTCTTTCAGTTGGTCTAATCCTTGATGAAGTTGTGCTATTTCCTCATTCATTATTTGGTCTAATTCATAGATTTTTTCCATGATTTTGCGTACATTTTCTTTTGCCTCTGGGGGCATTTGGCTTTTATTTTTCATAACAGTAGGTTATTTGGAGATGATATTTAGTCTTCTAACATATAGTTTGCCCCTTCTATTTTACTGTTGATTGTTGCCAACTCTTGATATTTGGCAGCTAAAATATGATTGGCAGATGACAAAACTTTAGACAACTCAATATCATTTGGATATTGTTCTATTTGCGTTGTCAATTCCTCAATATAGGCTTTAGTTTCTTCTATATGTTGTAATAATTTTTCTTTTTGCCTATTAAAAATAGTAAGGTCTTTTTCTATTTGTTTACGTAGTTCATTTGTCATAGGTTATTTTTTAGGCTGAACCTTTTATTCAATTTTCCCACCAATATTTTTACTGCTCTATATATTGTACGGTAGCTTTATAATTACCTGTGAGGTCGCAATCTGCTATGCCAAGAGAAATATTGCCTGTGCCATAGTAAAGATAGTGTTTTTTTCGCCAAGTGCCGTCTTTCTTTTCCATATAGATAGAAACCTCTACGGTTTTGCCCGATGGCGAGTAGACATAGCCATCCTCGAAATTCACGCCATTGCAGTCGTCTTTTTTGCTACGTTTCGTAACCTTAAAACGGGGGAGTTGGGGACTTTTTGCGTGCATGGCTGACACCTCCGATTCAGTTGGAAATTTACAAGCCTCGCCACTTTCGCACACATAGCCATAGTGGTTGCCTGTAAAATCGCAGTCGGTTACATTGATTTGAATATAGCCTGAGCCTGTGCGTTGAAAAGTTTTTTTGACCCAAGTACCATCGGTTTTTTGGAAAAAAATGGCAACTTCTACATTGCTGTTGCTTTGGGATATGTCCACATAACCTGTTTCGAACTTACTCCCTTTCTGCTGACAATCAACAGGTTTAGACCATTTAGTCATCTTAAATTTGGGGCTATTGCTATTATTGTCCTCCTCTGTTTGTGCTAAGGCACAATAAGTTGGTAATAAATAAAGCAAAAAAGCCAAAATAAAAGGAATAAGTAGAATGTTCATGGCATTAAATGGCAATAGGCTGTTATAGGTTTTAAAAATACACACTGCTTTTGTGTTAAACAAATTTTATGCAAGATTATTCTTTAACATAACCTACAACCACTTTCAAATACAAAATCTGCATCCGAAAATCTTTCTTTAAATAGCTTATCTTCGGTTCTATGGCAACACCCCTCTACATAAATTTCCGTTTTTTGCTTTCTGACTTGCCTATCAGTCGAATAGTTTAGAAAGAGTGCCCATGCAGGAATACAATAGACAAAATGGCTTTCAAGTCGCTGCTTGCCAAGTTGATTGCCCAAGTGAATCAACTCGTGATGAAGGTTTATAAAAGATGCCAACAAAGGGCGAAAAAAGTCTATTGGCATGGTTTGAATCGGGGATTTGCCTAACATAGCACAGAAAATAGTAAGAAAATCTGCAAGGGTTTCTTACAAAATTACGAATTGTTACAAATTTTTAAACTATTTTCAGTATTCTTTGCTGTCAAATATGCTAAAAACAAAGAACCTTGACTTAGGGATGCATGACTAAATTTAAGTCTTTTTTTGTACTTAGTTTTTTTTTGCTTTTATAGGTTTTTCTTTAATACATTCTTAATTATGTTAATTTTTGTTACAAAGGCTTTTAATTTCTCTTTTGTATTTTTTTCTTTGTGCTTATGGATTTTTTATTAAAAAAAGTGTTTTAGGATTTGGATATTTTAAAAATTAGTTATACCTTTGCGACCCTGTTGATTTGTTGGAGTGGTTTAAAATTTATATCTTTTCTTATAGCTGTTCTT